>CAWAJE010000001.1:0-68980 GCA_963782215.1 uncultured Actinomycetota bacterium
GCCGAGCGAATCCTCGGCCCGCAGGCGGATCCGCGCACCGACCCGGCTGCCGTGGCCGCCCCCGAAGGGCTGGCCCTGCCTCCCACACGGGCCGCCCCGCTCGTCGCCGTGACCAGCACCCCGGGCCGGATCGACGCGCAGGCGGTGGCCGACAAGATCCGTCCGATGCTGAAGCGCTCCACCCTCGGCGGGCACTACTCCGTGCTGGTCACCGACCTCGCCACCGGAGCCCCCGTCTTCCGGACCGGTGCCAAGCGGGTCACGCCCGCCTCGACCGCCAAGCTGCTGACCAGCGTCGCGGTCCTGGAGTCGCTCGGCCCGATGGCGCGGTTCCGCACCTCGGTGCGCTACGACCCGACCCGCGGTCGGCTGGTGCTCGTCGGTGGGGGAGACCCGCTGCTGGGCAGCTCGCCGAAGGCGGGCAACGGCAGCTACCCCGACCGCGCCGACCTCGAGACCCTCGCCCGCAAGACCGTGCGCCAGCTGTCCTCCCAGGGAGTGAAGCGGGTGCGTCTGGCCTACGACGACTCCTACTTCTCCGGGCCGGCGATCAGCCCGCGCTGGCCGGCCTCCTACGTACCCGAGGACGTGGTGCCGCCGATCAGCGCCCTGTGGGTGGAGGAGGGGCGTGCCGGGGGCTACGGGTTCGTCTCCGACCCGGCCCAGACCGCGGGGGAAGCCTTCGCCGACGCGCTGCGCACCGCCGGGCTGAAGCTGCGCGGTTCGGTGGGCCGGGCCAGCGGCCCTGCGATGGGCACCGAGCTCACCCACGTCTCCAGTGCCCCGCTGGGCGAGATCGTGGAGCGGACGCTCGCGCTCAGCGACAACGAGGCCGCCGAGGTGCTCGCCCGCCACGTCGGGCTGGCGGAGCGCCAGGTCGGCTCCTTCGAGGCCGGCTCCGCCGCCGTTCTCGACGTGGTGCGCCGGCTGGGCATCCCCACCGCGGGTGACCGGCTCTACGACGGCAGCGGGCTCTCTCGCGAGGACCTGCTGGCGCCCGAGACGCTGGCCGGTGTGCTCCGGGTGGCCGCCTCGCCGGACCACCCGGAGCTGCGCGCCGCGATCACCGGCTTGCCGGTCGCGGGGTTCACCGGCTCGCTGCGGGCCCGGTTCGACAGCGGCCCGGCAGCCGCGCTCGGCCGGGTCAGCGCCAAGACCGGCACCCTCACCGGCGTGCACGGGCTCGCCGGGCTGGCACGCGACGTCTCCGGCGGCGAGATGGCCTTCGTCGTGATCGCCGACCGGGTCGCCGTACCCAAGACGCTGGAGGCGCGCCTGCTGATCGACCAGATCGCGGCGGCGCTGGGTGCGTGCAGGTGCGGCGTAGGGTCGTCGCCATGAACTCGCAGCAACGCCCCGGGATGGTCGACTGGGACCTCGCGGTCCGGGTGGGCTCGCGCCTGGTCGGAGAGGGCCCGGTCGTGAGCCGGTCCGAGGCCGACGACGCCGTGCAGGAGCTGCGCGCCGGCGCCGACAGGTCCACCCCCCTGGTGCGGGAGTTCACCGGCCTCGTGGCCACCGACCGCTCGGCACCCGTCCTGGTGATCGACCGTCCGGGCTGGATCCAGGCCAACGCGGATGCCTTCGCCACGATCATCTCGCCGTTGATCGAGAAGCTGCAGCAGCGCAAGGGAGCCCCCGGCCCGTTCGCGGAGGCGATCGGGTCGCGGATCACCGGCGTCGAGCTCGGCGCCATGCTCGGCTTCCTCGGCTCCAAGGTGCTCGGGCAGTTCGACCCGTTCCACGAGGCGCCCGGCGAGCAGGGACGACTGCTGCTGGTCGCGCCCAACATCGTGCACACCGAGCGCGAGATCGGCGCCGACCCGCACGACTTCCGGCTGTGGGTGTGCCTGCACGAGGAGACCCACCGGGTGCAGTTCACGGCCGTGCCGTGGATGACCGACCACCTCCGCGGCGAGATGGCCAACATCCTGGGCTCGGTGAACACCGACCCCTCGGAGATGCTCGGCGACCTGGCGCGCAAGGTGGTCGACCTGCTCACCGGCAAGGCGGAGGGCTCGCTCCTGGAGCTGTTCTCCGGCCCCGAGCAGCGTGCGGTGATCGAGCGGGTCACCGGCGTGATGAGCCTGCTCGAGGGTCACGCCGACGTGGTCATGGACGGCGTCGGCCCCGAGGTGATCCCCTCGGTCGCGGACATCCGCGCCAAGTTCACCCAGCGCAGGCAGGGCATCGGTGCCCTCGACAAGCTGCTGCGGCGGCTGCTCGGGCTCGACCAGAAGATGGCGCAGTACCGCGACGGTGCCGTGTTCGTGCGCGCCGCCATCGACAAGGTCGGCATGGAGGGCTTCAACGCCGTGTGGGCCGAGCCGGCCAACCTGCCTTCCAAGACCGAGATC
The DNA here is from genome assembly GCA_963782215.1 of uncultured Actinomycetota bacterium. Classification (GTDB taxonomy): domain Bacteria; phylum Actinomycetota; class Actinomycetes; order Propionibacteriales; family Nocardioidaceae; genus Marmoricola. The sequence continues at coordinate 2,358 of CAWAJE010000001.1, forward strand.
CACGACCCGTCGCTGTGGGTCGCCCGGGTGCACGGCTGAGCGATGGGACTGCACCCGTCGGTGGCAGCGGTGCGGCTGGCCGTACGCCGGACGCTGGCTGACCTCGGCACCGGCGACACCGTGGTGGTGGCCTGCTCGGGCGGCGCGGACTCACTGGCGCTGCTGGCGGCCACCGTCTTCGAGGCCGGACGCGACTCCTGGCGGGTGGTCGGCGCGACGGTCGACCACGGGCTGCAGCCCGGATCGGCCGAGCACGCCGACCGGGTCGCCGAGCAGATGCGGGCGATGGGTGTCGCCGAGTCGCTCACCGCCCGCGTCCACGTCGAGGCGCCGGGGATGGGGCCGGAGGCGGCGGCCCGCGAGGCCCGTTACGCCGTGCTCACCCAGGTCGCGGAGCGGTTCGAGGCCAAGGCAGTCCTGCTCGGGCACACCCTCGACGACCAGGCGGAGACCGTGCTGCTGGGCCTGGCCAGGGGATCCGGTGGGCGTTCGCTGGCCGGCATGCGACCTGGTTTCGACGCCTACCGACGCCCGCTGCTCGACCTGCGGCGCGCCGACACCGAGACGGCCTGCCTCGCCGAGGGCCTGGAGTTCTGGACCGACCCGCACAACAGCGACGACCGGTTCACCCGGGTCCGGGTCCGCACCCGGGTGCTGCCGCTGCTGGAGGAGGAGCTCGGGCCGGGGGTGGCGGCGGCCCTGGCCCGCACCGCAGAGAGCATCCGGCTCGACGTCGACCTGCTGGACGACCTCGCGGAGGCGGCCGAGCGCAAGGTCCGGGTCGAGGAGGGCTACGACGTGGCCCTGCTCGGTGAGCAGCCGACCGCGATCCGACGCCGGGTGGTCCGCCTGGCCGCGCTGGGGGCCGGCGCGCTGGCTCCCGACCTGACCCACGAGCACGTCCTCGCGCTCAGCGAGCTGGTGGCGGCGCACCGGCAGCGACAGATCCAGCTCCCCGGCCACGTCACCGCGCACGTGGAGGACGGCATCCTGCGGTTCCGGCGTACGACCTGAGGTCCAGAGGCGCTAGGCGAGGGCTCCGGCGAGCAGGCTCAGTGTGGCCTCACGGGCGGGGGCGGCGCCCGGGTCGGTGCCGACGAAGGCGCCGGCGACGGGATGCACCATCACCTCGTCCACGGCGTACGTCGCGGCCAGCTCCCGGATCTGTGTGGCCGCCGAATCGGGGGTGCCGATCACCCAGCGGCGGCGCATCGCCTCGAGCAGCCCGGCGTGCGCGTCGGGGACCGGGTCCTTCTCGGCCTCCTCGACCAGCCGCTGCGGGCGCATCGGGCCACCGGTGCGCAGCGCGACCATCGCCTGCAGCTGCGGCAGCGCCAGCCGCTCGGCCTCCTCCTGGGTCTCGGAGACCGCCACGTTCACGGTCAGGAAGGTCTGGGGGGCGTCGAGCTGCTCCGATGGCCTGAAGCCCGAGCGGTAGAGCTCGAGGGCCTCCGCGGTCCCCTGACCGGCGAAGTGGTGCGCGAAGACGTAGGGCAGGCCGCGGTCAGCCGCCAGCCGCGCGGAGTAGTCCGAGGAGCCGAGCAGCCACACCGGCGCGACCGAGCTCGCCCGTGGGGTTGCGTGCAACGGGTGCGTCCGGCCGCCGACCTCGAGACCGACCCCGCCGGGGCTCATCATCGCCACGACGTTGTCGACGTACGCCGGGAACCGGCTGACCGCGTCCTCCTCCACGCCACCGGCACCGTGGCGCAGCGCGAAGCTGGTCACCTGGTCGGTCCCGGGCGCACGCCCGATCCCGAGGTCGATCCTGCCGGGGTGGGCGGCCTCGAGGAGCGCGAACTGCTCGGCCACCACCAGCGGGGCGTGGTTGGGGAGCATCACGCCGCCGGAGCCGACCCGGATCCGCTTCGTGACGGCGGCGACCATCGCGATCAGCAACGGCGGGTTCGTCGCCGCCACGGCAGGCATGTTGTGGTGCTCGGCCAGCCAGTAGCGGCGGTAGCCGGCGTCGTCGGCCACCCGGGCGAGCCGCCGGGTGGCGCCGAGGGCGTCGCCGGTGGTCTGGTCGCTGCGGACGGGCACGAGGTCGAGGACGGAGAGGTGCATGTCGGGCCCAACACCGATCCGGCCCGGAGGCTTCCCGGGACGCCGCACGGGCCCTGCACCGGTGCGCTCGCCGGTGTGGCAGGCTTCCGCGCATGGACTCTGCCGACATCGAGGGCGACCTGGTCAACATCCTCTTCACCGAGGCCGACATCCGGGCGCGGCTCGGTGAGATGGCCCGGCAGATCGAGGTGGACTACGAGGGGCAGGACCTCCTGATCGTGGGCGTCCTGCGCGGCGCGGTGATGGTGATGGCCGACCTCGGACGTGAGTTCAAGCGCCACATCGAGATGGACTGGATGGCCGTCTCCTCCTACGGCTCAGGCACCAAGAGCTCCGGCGTCGTGCGCATCCTCAAGGACCTCGACACCGACATCAGCGGTCGGCACGTCCTGATCGTCGACGAGATCATCGACACCGGCCTGACCCTGTCGTGGCTGACCTCCAACCTGGCCTCGCGCAACCCCGCGTCGGTGGAGATCTGCACGTTGCTGCGCAAGCCCGACGCGCTCCGGATGGATGTCGAGGTGCGCTACGTGGGCTGGGACATCCCCAACGAGTTCGTGGTCGGCTACGGCCTGGACTTCAACGAGAAGTACCGCAACCTGCGCGACATCGGGACGCTCGCCCCCCACGTCTATTCGTGAGCGCTGGAGTGACCTGAGAGTATTGCGCGGTGAAGCGAATCGTGCGAGGCCCATGGCTCTGGATCGTCGTTGCCGTGGTCGGTGTCCTGCTGGCCCTGCAGTACCTCGTCCCCAACGGCGGGTACACCGAGATCGAGACCTCGAAGATGATCGACGAGATCAACTCCGGTGCGGTCAAGGAGATCACCTTCCGCGACGGCGGTGAGCAGCAGATCCAGGCCACCCTGGACGACGGCAAGAAGGTGATGGCCACCTGGGTCGCCGGTCAGCAGGTGCGGATCGTCCGCAACGTGCAGAAGCAGGTCGCGGCCGGCACCATCGAGAGCTTCAACGTCAAGAACCCCAAGCCCAGCCTGCTCGGCCAGATCCTCGGCACGCTGCTGCCGTTCGCGCTGATCGTGCTGCTGTTCATCTTCTTGATGAACCAGGTCCAGGGCGGCGGTGGCCGGGTGATGCAGTTCGGCAAGTCCAAGGCCAAGCTGATCAGCAAGGACATGCCCAAGAGCACCTTCGCCGACGTCGCCGGCTGCGAGGAGGCGATCGAGGAGCTCGGCGAGATCAAGGAGTTCCTCCAGGAGCCGGCCAAGTTCCAGGCCGTCGGCGCCAAGATCCCCAAGGGCGTGCTGCTCTACGGCCAGCCCGGCACCGGCAAGACCCTCCTCGCCCGCGCTGTCGCCGGTGAGGCCGGCGTGCCGTTCTACTCCATCTCCGGCTCCGACTTCGTCGAGATGTTCGTCGGTGTCGGTGCCTCCCGGGTGCGCGACCTGTTCGAGCAGGCCAAGGAGAACGCTCCCGCCATCGTCTTCATCGACGAGATCGACGCCGTCGGTCGTCACCGTGGAGCCGGCATGGGCGGCGGCCACGACGAGCGCGAGCAGACCCTCAACCAGCTGCTGGTCGAGATGGACGGCTTCGACGTGCGCGGCGGCGTGATCCTGATCGCGGCGACCAACCGTCCCGACGTGCTCGACCCGGCGCTGCTGCGTCCCGGTCGTTTCGACCGCCAGATCAGCGTCGACGCCCCCGACCTCCGCGGCCGCGAGGCGATCCTGAAGGTGCACGCCCGCGGCAAGCCGATGTCACCGGACGTCGACCTGCTCTCGGTGGCACGCCGTACGCCGGGCTTCACCGGTGCCGACCTCGCCAACGTCCTCAACGAGGCCGCCCTGCTCACGGCCCGCCAGAACGCCAAGCTGCTCGACAACGAGGCGCTCGAGGAGGCGATCGACCGCGTCATCGCCGGTCCGCAGAAGCGCACTCGCCTGATGAGCGAGAAGGAGCGGATGATCACCGCCTACCACGAGGGCGGCCACGCCCTGGTCGCCGCGGCGCTCCCCGGCACGGACCCCGTGCACAAGGTCACGATCCTGCCCCGTGGGCGGGCGCTGGGCTACACGATGGTGCTGCCCGACGAGGACAAGTACTCCCAGACCCGCTCGGAGATGCTCGACAAGCTCGCCTACATGCTCGGTGGCCGCGCGGCGGAGGAGATGGTCTTCCACGACCCCACCACCGGTGCGGGCAACGACATCGAGAAGGCCACCTCGCTGGCCCGGGCGATGGTCACGCAGTACGGCATGACCGAGCGCCTCGGGGCGATGAAGCTGGGCGAGACCCAGGGGGAGCCGTTCCTCGGCCGCGACATGGGCCACGCCCGCAACTACTCCGAGGACGTCGCCGCGATCGTCGACGACGAGACCAAGAAGCTGCTCACCCAGGCCCACCAGGAGGCCTTCGACATCCTCGAGGAGAACCGCGACGTCCTCGACTCGCTGGTCCTGGAGCTGATGGAGAAGGAGACCCTGGACAAGGAGGGAGTGGCGCGCGTCTTCGAGCCGCTGCGTCGACGCCCGGTCCGCCCCGCGTGGACCGGCTCGCCGCACCGCAACCCCTCCACGATCCCGCCCGTCGTGATCCCGGCCAAGGTGCGCGCCGCCGCAGCCGACGGGGCCGTCCCGGACGAGCAGGAGGGCGCCGTGATCATCACCCCGCCCGGGCAGGACGGCGACACCTTCGGTGGGACCCCGACACCGTGAGCATCGACCCGGTCGGTCGTGAGACCCGCCCGCTGGCGGCCTTCGACCACGCGCGGGCCGAGGCGGCCGTCCGGGAGCTGTTGATCGCGATCGGCGAGGACCCCGAGCGGGAGGGTCTGCGAGAGACACCGGCCCGGGTCGCGCGGGCGTACGCCGAGCTGACCTCCGGGCTGCACCAGACCGCCGAGGACGTGCTCACGACGGTCTTCGACATCGGCCACGACGAGATGGTGCTGGTGCGCGACATCGAGCTGTGGTCGATGTGCGAGCACCACCTGGTGCCGTTCACCGGCGTCGCGCACGTGGGCTACATCCCCAACGAGAACGGCAAGATCACCGGCCTGTCCAAGCTGGCGCGTCTCGTCGACGTCTTCGCCAAGCGCCCACAGGTGCAGGAGCGGCTGACCACCCAGATCGCGGACGCGCTGGTCCGGCTGCTGGAGGCGCGCGGCGTGATCGTGGTGATCGAGGCCGAGCACCTGTGCATGACGATGCGCGGCGTCCGCAAGGCCGGGGCCCGCACGATCACCTCCGCCGTGCGCGGCTCGATGCACAGGCCCGCCACCCGTGCGGAGGCGATGTCGCTCATCCTCGCGGCGCGATGAGCGAGCGCGGGGCGTGGGCCACCGCGTTGCCGGAGCCGGGACGCCCGGTGGTGATGGGCATCGTCAACGTCACGCCCGACTCCTTCTCCGACGGCGGTCGTTTCGCGGCCACCGACCAGGCGATCGAGCACGCCGTGCACCTGCGCGCGCAGGGTGCCGACATCCTCGACATCGGTGGTGAGTCGACCCGCCCGGGCGCGACCCGGCCGCTGGCGGTCGACGAGCTCGACCGGGTGGTGCCGGTGATCACCGCACTCGCCGCCGAGGGCGCCGCGGTCTCCGTGGACACGATGCGTTCGGAGGTGGCTGCCGCTGCCCTGGACGCCGGCGCGGTGATGGTCAACGACGTCTCCGGGGGGCTGGCCGACCCGCGCATCCTCCAGGTGGTGGCCGAACGTGGCGCGGCGTACGTCGCGATGCACTGGCGCGCGCACTCGACCGAGATGCAGCAGCACGCGACGTACGACGACGTGCTGGTCGAGGTCCGCGACGAGCTGGCGCGCCGGCTCGACGAGGCCACCGCCGCCGGCATCGACCGCTCCCGCATCGTCGTCGACCCGGGCCTGGGCTTCGCGAAGACCGCCGACCACAACTGGCAGCTGCTGCAACGCTTGCCCGAGCTCGAGCAGCTCGGCGTGCCGATCCTGGTCGGCTCCAGCCGCAAGTCGTTCCTCGGCTCCCTGCTCGCCGCTGCGGACGGGACTCCTCGGGACGTCACCGACCGGGAGGACGCCAATGTGGCGTTGACCACCATCGCAGCGATCCAGGGTGTCTGGGGTGTGCGCGTCCACGAGGTACGGGCCAGCATCGACGCGATCCGGGTGGTCACCCGGTGGCTGGAGCCCGACCCGGGTTCCGATGTGGGGTCCGGGCCGGTCGGATGAGGGCGCCGCGTACCCTCGAGGCACCATGACCGACCTGTTAGCCGTGCGCGGCCTCGCCGTCCACGGGCACCACGGCGTCTTCGACTTCGAGCGCCGCGACGGTCAGGAGTTCGTGGTCGACCTGGTCCTGGCCGTGGACACCAAGCCCGCCGCGGCCGCCGACGACTTGCAGCAGACCGTCGACTACGGAACCCTCGTGGACGAGGTCACCGCCGTGGTGGCCGGTGAACCAGTCGACCTGATCGAGACGCTGGCGCAACGCATCGCAGATGCGTGCCTGCGCCACCAGCGCGTCGAGCAGGTGGAAGTGACCGTGCACAAGCCGCACGCCCCGATCCAGGCAGCGTTCCAGGACGTTGCCCTGACCATCAACCGGAGTCGTCAGTGACTGAGTCCCCCAACCCCAACATCGTGGATGCAGACACCATCACCGGTGAGATGCACCCGATCCGCCGCGCCGTGATCTCCATCGGCTCCAACCTCGGTGAGCGCCGGACCAACCTCCAAGGTGCCGTCGACTCCCTTTCCGACACCCCCGAGGTGTGGGTCACGGCCGTCTCCCCGGTCTACGAGACCACGCCGGTGGACTCGCCCGAGGAGGCCCGCGACTACCTCAACGCGGTGGTCATGCTCGACACCACGCTGTCGGCCCGGACCCTGCTCGAGCGGGCGCTGGCCATCGAGAGTGCCTACGACCGTGAGCGCACCGAGAAGAACTCGCCGCGGACCCTCGACGTCGACCTCGTGGTCGTCGGTGACCGCCGCGCCAACGACGACGACCTGATCCTGCCGCACCCGCGGGCCTCCGAGCGTGCGTTCGTGCTGGTCCCGTGGCTCGACGTCGAGCCCGACGCCGAGCTCCCGGGCCACGGTGCGGTGACGGAGCTGCTGGAGAAGACCGGTCGCGAGGGCGTCACGCTGCGCGACGACATCGAGCTGGAGCTCGGCTGAGCCAGATGGGTCGGCTCGACCCGGACGGGCAGGAGCCGGAGGAGCCCCCGGGCACGATCCGGCCGACGGGCCCCGGCCCGCTGGTCGGCTTCGGGGTCACCGGCCTGGTGCTGGGCTGGTCCGTGCGGGCGTTCGCCCTGCGCTTCGGGTACGCCGAGCCGCGGGTCTCCCTGATCTCGGTGGCGCTGCTGCTCTTCGCGGCGGCCGGGATCGGCGCCACGGCGTACCTCACCCGCAGGGCGGTGCGCAGCCACCGCCACGACCTGCCGCACCACCACGCGGTGAACCGCCTGGTGCTCGGCAAGGCCGCTGCGCTGGTCGGGATCCTGATCACTGGCGGCTACGCGGGCTATGCCCTCGCCCAGCTCGGGGTGAGCGGTGCGATGGCGGACGCCCGCCTGTGGCGCTCCGCGCTGGCCGCCGTGGCGGCCGGGAGTGTGACCGCTGCCGCACTGCTGCTCGAGCTCGCGTGTCGTGTGCCTCCCCGCAAGGGCTAGCCACCTACGCTGCGGCTATGGCAGCCTCTCGTACCCCCATGCGTCGTCGGCAACGTAGCGTCCGGGTCACCGTCTCGGTGGCGCTGCTCTCGGTGGCGTCGGCGGTCGTGCTCCTGGCTCTGTCCACCCGGTCGGTGCTGTGGCTGAGCCTGGGCTCCGTGCTGGCGATGGCGCTGTCGTGGGCCGCCCTGCGGATGATGTGGACCGAGGTGCTGCAGTCACGTCGCGAGAATGCCACCGACCGCGCCGCCGCCGCGTCCGCCTACCGCAGCCTGTTCAGCCTGCGGGCCAACGAGCACGCGGAGTTCACCACCGCGATGACCGAGCGCCTCGCCGAGGCGCACCTGTCCCAGCGCGAGCTCGAGGGCGTCGTGGTGCACACCGAGACCCGCGCGCAGCGTGCCGAGTCGCGGTTGATCACCGAGTCCAAGGCGCTAGTCCAGGCCCGTGAGCGGATCCAGCAGCTCGAGGTCGCGGTCGCCGTACGACAGGCCGAGGAGGCCGACGCCCTGGCCACCTGGGAGGCCGAGGGCGGCGACAGCGTCGCTGCGCTGGTCGCCTGGGAGGAGCAGGCCCTCAAGACCGCGACCGAGCAGGACACCTCGGTCCTCAAGCACGCCTGACACCGGCCCTTCTGGTCTCCAGTAGGTTTGTCGGCATGCCTTCCGACGTGCGTGACCCTGCCCTCTCGACTCCTGCCCGGAAGGGTTCCCTGGACTGGTGGGTTCGCGACGAGCGCGGCAACCAGACCGCCGCCCAGCCGCCCAACCCGGCGCTGGCCGTGTGGCTGCTCACGGTCGTGGCGGGCTGGATCGCCTCGGCGACCGGCGCAGCCGCGAGCACCCTGGACACGCTGCACCTCGTGGGTCGCGGAGCCCTGCTCGCCTGGGCCCTGGACGAGCTCGTGCGCGGCGCCAGCCCGTTCCGCCGCGTGCTCGGCGGGATCGTGCTGGTCGTGGTGGGCTACGGGTTGGTCAGCGGGCTGTAGGGGGTCCTGGAGTGGTCGATGGCCGACTCCGAGCGTCAGGGTGGGAGAAGGATGAAGGCTGAGTCTCCCCGCGGACGAGCCAGATTTCTGGCACGCCAGGTGCCACGCCAGGCGAAGCGGCGTGCAGCACGGGTGGTGCGTCGCCTCCGCAGCGGTCGCCCGCTGGCGACGGCGGTGGTGCTGTTGTCCGGGCCAGAGGACGCTGCCCGCGCAACGCTCGACTCGGTCCGTGACCAACCGGTGGCAGCACTCGAGATCCTCGCGGTGGTCATGGACGAGCGTCTCGACGGGCTGGCCGCCTCCGCGGTCGCGGAGGACTGGAGGGTCCGTCGCCTGACGAGCGTGGGTGACGACCGAGCCGCAGCGCGTCGCGTGGGGTCGGCCGCGGCATGCACGCCTGCCTTGATCTTTCTCTCGCCCCGCCAGGTGCTGGTGCCCGGCGCGGTCGAGCGGCTCCTGGCCGAGTCCTCCGAGGGGACGGTGCTCGTGCTGGGCGGTGTCGACGGTGCCCCAGCCCCGTGGGCGCGCACACCTCTGCTGGGTCGGCTCTTGGTGCCGCGTGAGCTCTGGACGGCCGCGCACGATGACGGGGAGCCCGACGGCCAGACCGTCGCGGTCTCGCTGATGTCGACGGGCGCGGTCGAGGTGGACGCCGCTGTGCTCGGTGATCGCCATGTGCCGCGGGCCAAGCTGTTCGAACGCGGGGTCGACCCTATGCCGGCTTTGACTGCTCGGGTCGCTGCGGACTGCGCCATGCTGGAGCGCTTGGCAGGCGTCGACGGACTCTTGCGTGCGGCGCGTGCCACGGGTGCCTTGGTGCGCGATCTGCCGACCTTCGTCTTCGAGGCCGAGCGGGCGGACGAGAGCACCTGGCAGCTCCTGGTGGGGCACGCGTCCCGGCTGATGCTGGAGGCGGGCGCCGCGGGGGTTCGAGAGCTGGGCGTCGAGGAGCGTGTCGCCACCTGGTTGACCGCCGAGGGGCGTCGGGAGGCGCTGGTCGAGTTCGTGGCCGCCCGCCGGTTCGCCGGAGGTCACTTCGCGACGCGGGTCGTGGAGGGTCAGGTGCTGGCGCTGTTCGAGGCGCTGCCCGACGACGTCCCTGCCGAGATCGTGCTCCTGAGCGACGCCGAGAGCGGCCTGCGCGCACAGCTGCGCCGGAGCCGGGTCCGCGACGGCGCCCTTGAGGTCGAGGTGTTCGCCGGGATCCGGATGGCCGACCAAGGCACCGATGTCCTCGACGTCACGGCGTCGCTCGTCAGTGGCGCCGACCGGCTCGAGCTGTCGGTCGAGGTCGGTGCGGACATGGCGGTGACGCGGTGGATGGGTGAGCCGCACCAGTACCACGACTTCGGCGTGCTCACCTGCCGGACTTCGCTGGACCTCCTGACGCCCGGATCCTGGCACCTGGACCTGGACGTGCACTGTGGCGGCGTACGACGCACCGGGCTGGTCTCAGAGCTCGACCCGCACGGCTCGGCCGCGCAGGAGCTGCGACTGGAGGACCGCAGCCTTCGGTGGACTCGGAGGTCGGACGCCGTGCAGCTGACGGTCACCGAACCGCCCGCTCCGCCCCCTGACCCGGGGACGATCGTCGTCCAAGACACCTCTTTCGGCCCGCGACGACTGGTGCTGAGCTTCGAGGCATCCGAGTCGGCGCGCGCGAGCCTGGTTGCTCCGGGCCAGGTGATCACCGGCGCGCGCGAAGGGAGCGAGTGGACCTTCGAGCTCGAGACCGACCCCTGGTCGCTCGGCATGATGCCGGCGCCGAGCGCGAGCTATCGGCTCGTCGTCACCGAGGACGGTGTCGAGCGCCCGGTGACCGCCGCTCGACGCGTGGTCGACCTGCTTCCGCGGGTCGACCAGGACGACGGGCACCGCAAGGCGCTGTGGGGTGGCCCGCGGGGGGGTCTGACCCTCCGGCTGGACCCCCCGTTGGCTGAGGAGGTTGCCGGGCCGTGGGCTCAACGTCGGCTCCAGCGCCGGCACGCCACGATCGAGGGACCGGTCGATCCCAGGCTGGTGTACTTCCAGTCCTTCCTCGGCCAGTCGCCCACCGACCACCCTGCGGCCATCCAGACAGAGCTGCACCGGAGCCTGGGCGAGCGCGGGATCTCCGGCGTACGGACGCTCTGGGCGGTGGCGGATGCGTCCGTGCGCGTCCCCGAGGGCGCCGAGCCCGTGCTGATGCGCAGCCAGGAGTGGTACGACGCCCTGGCCCGCTCAGCGTGGGTGGTGACCAACATCGAGCTGGAACCGTGGTTCACCCGACGCGAGGGCCAGGAGGTGCTCGAGACCTACCACGGGTACCCCTCCAAGGCGATGGGCCTGAGCCAGTGGAGATCGCGAGGTCTGACCCCCAGCCACCAGCGCCAGATGCTGCAGCGGACCTCGGGGACGTGGAACAACCTGCTCACCCCGATCCCGGAGATGGACCACTACTACCGCGAGAACTATGAGTTCGAGGGGCGGATCCTCTCCCTGGGCTATCCCCGCGACGACGCCCTTGTGTCCCCGACCCGTGACGAGCAGCGCCGCGCGGTACGCCGTCGCCTCGGTATCGGCGAGAACCAGTCGGCCGTGCTCTACGCCCCGACCTGGCGCGACGACCTCGCCACCAACTTCCGCCGCGCCGAGGCACTCCTGCATCTCGACGTCGACGAGGCGGCCGCGGCGCTCGGGCCCGACTACGTGATCCTGCTGCGAGGCCATCGCTTCCATGCCGCCTCGGCGGGCGGCGCCCAGGTGCTGGACGTCACCACCTATCCGGAGATCAACGACCTGATCCTGGCCGCCGACGCCGCGGTCCTGGACTACTCATCGCTCCGGTTCGACTTCGCTCTCACTGGGCGGCCCATGGTCTTCTTGGTCCCCGATCTCGACTCCTACACGCGGCAGACGCGCGGCTTCCTCTACGACTTCGCGGACTCGGCGCCCGGTCCGTTCCTCGACACCACCTCCGAGGTGGTCGAGGCGCTCTCGGACCTGCCGGCGCTGCGCACCCGCTGGACGGCGCAGATCGAGGCGCACAACTCCTCCTACAACCGGCTGGCCGACGGTGACGCGGCGCGGCGGGTGGTGGGGGAGTTCTTCGCCCCGCTCCTTGGGTGCTGACCCGGCAGCTTCAGGAGGCTTCGTGCGTTGGGGTGGGCCCGGGGACCTCTGCACCGACACCGTGACCGTCGGTGCGTCTGATCGCCGGCGAAGGTGCGAGCGCCCCTTGGACGGCGCGCCGAAGGGGCAGTGCAGTGGGACGCTCGACGAGCACATGGATCAGCCAGGCCAGGGCGAAGCTGGTCGTGGCAGCGACGACCAGCACCAGGTAGGCCGACTGGTCCGCGTGTAACTCATCGATCACGAAGAAGCCCACCTGGCCGTGCACCAGGTAGAGCGGGTAGGTCATCGCTCCCGCCCAGGTCAGCCACCGCCAGTCGATGCGCGCGAGCGGGCCGTGCGTGACGAGGAGCACGACGCCGATCATGGCGACCACCACCAGACCTGTGACCAGGGGAGAGACCTGCGCGCCCACGAGCTCGCTCGCGCGAGGCGCATACCCCGTGGCCTGGGCGACGCAGAGCACAGTGTTGAAGCCGAGGACGAGTCGCGTCGCGATGTCGTGCCCCTCGCGGTGCAGCAGGAACAGGCAGATCCCGGCGGCGAAATAGGGCGCGTAGGTCGGGATCAGGAGCGAGGTCAGGAAGGTGGTGTCCGTCGCCGACGCGATCTGTCCGACCAGCGGCCACAACAGCGCGAAGGCAACCATCCTTCGCCGGGTGATTCCCACCATGATGAAGGCACTGATCAGCAGGTAGAACTTGAGCTCGATCCACAGCGTCCAGAAGGCGCCCTGCACGTGTGGAACGTCCAAGGCGTTCTGCACCATGGTGAGATTGACCAGAGCCTCGACGAAAGTCGGCTGGCGACCGCCTGACCAGAACTGCTGCAGTCCGAAGGTGAGCACGATGGCGGCCCAGTACGCCGGGAACAACCGTGCAACCCGGGAAGCGGCGAACGACTCGATCGGTCGGCTGTAAGCCGTCATCAGGATCACGAAGCCGCTGATTATGAAGAAGAGCTCGACGCCGAGATAGCCGTAGCGGGTGAACTGGTTCAGGGTCGGGAAGACGTCGAAGGCAGGGGTGTCCCAGAACTTGGTGCGGATCCCGCTGTAGTGAAAGGCGAGCACCGAAACGGCGGCGAGCAACCGGAGACCGTCCAACGCTGCGAGGCGAGATCGAGGCTGACGCGGGCTGCTCACCGGTGTTGACACCGCGCCAAACTACCAGCGCTTGCAGGCCGCGAAGGGCACGCTCCCCGGCGCCTTTGCCGGTGGCTGCGCACGTGCGTGGATCTTGCTCACCCCACCCGGTGTGGGGGTACCGCCAGGACGCGAGCTGAATCGTTAGGCTTGCCGCCCGTGCCGCCGAGGGCCGAACTCCGGGGGGCAGCCGACTATCAGGTGAGGTAGGCGATGGCGTCGACGCGAGTGCGTCACCTGCGGGACCGCGCTAGAGGTCTGGTCTCGCGTGCGCGGCATCGGACTGCCGGACGGCCGGTCACCGTGAGCGTCGTGGTGACGGCACGGATGTCCCACGCCCCGTTCCTCGACGAGTGTCTCGACTCGCTGTTCACCCAGAGCTGGCCGCACGTGGATGTGATCGTGGCGCCGTACGGTCCCTCTCCGGATCCCGTCGTCCAGCTGGTGGAGGCGCGGAAGCGCGCGACCTTGGTCGAGGCCTCCGCAACCGTCGGTGCCGCCCGCAACCGGGGCGCCCGGGCTGCCACCGGAAACTACCTGGTGTTCGTGGCGGCTGGGGACATCGTCCCCCGCTCAGCCTTGGCCAGGATGTGCGAGAGCCTGGAGTCCTCAGGGTCGGACTTCGCCAGGGGTGAGGTCGTGGTCGGTCGGCCCCGTCCCGGCCAGGACCGATCTAGAGGGAGCGCTGCCCTGCCCCCGGTGACCGGCGCCTCCCTCGGCCAGGCCCCGGAGGTGATGGCGAGCAACTTCGTAGAAGGCACGACGTTCCGGCGCAGCTTCTGGTCCGGGTCGGAGCTCGCCTTCGCCGACAGCGATGGTCCCGCCCTCGACCTGGCCGTGGCGCGCTCACATCTTGTCGCATCCAGCTTCGATGTGCTGGCGGGCCCCACGTATCGCTACATGGATCGGGGCACCGGCCAGGTCATCGGCGCGGAGAAGGATGCCCTGGCGGACCTGGACGAGTGGCTCGACACCTGGGACCAGATCACCGCCATGCTCGCGCAGTCCGATGAAGCGGTGCGTCACGCGTGGTTGACCGGACTGATGAGGTCGAGTCTTGTCAGGCTGCTGGCTGGTACCGAGCAGGCGGACGCCGTGCAGTGGGAGCGACTTCGGGCGACAGTGGTCGGCATGATCGGGCTCGGCGGGCCCGGTCTGCTGGCCATGGTGCCGGTGGTGCCACGGCTGCATGTCTGGCTCGCGGCTATGGGCCGACGCGACGATCTGGAGGATTTCGTCGCGGACCGTCGCCTGGAGAAGGACGACTTCTGCACCCGCGTCGAGAGTGGTGTGGTGTCCGCGGAGATGCCTCTTCGTCACGATCCGGACATGCCGAGCGACTTGTTCGAGCTGAGTCCCACCGAAACCCCGTTGTCCGCATCACTGCGCCGCCTGCGTTGGCGCTCGGATGACGTCGTCGAGCTGGACGTCTTCGCGGTGATCAGGCATCTCACGATGACGGAGGCCCCCGAGGTCTCGGTCCGTCTTGCGGACCCCGTGTCGGGGCGCCGCTTAGACCTCGCTGTTCAGCAACGACAGGACCTGGAGGTCAACCGCTTCGCCGCGTTGCGGTGGCAGGACGTCAGTGCAGGGGCCTTCACGGTCGAGGTCGATGCGGTGAAGCTCGTGGAGATCCAGGTGCAGGAATGGGTCTTGGAGATCGAGCTGACCGCGTCTGGCGTGACGCGTTCCGGGGTGGTGGGTCACCGGTTGCATACCGGATCGGCTGGGCTGGCGGGACCTCGGTCGGTAGGGACTCGTGTGGTGTCGCTCCCGCCGGGACCTGGGCCGGTGACCGTTGCCGTGAGCCCTCCGCGCAGTCGGCTCCTCGCCGCCACGATCGAAGGTCGGACGATCGTGGGCAGCGTGCTGCTGGGGCCCAACCACGAGCACCGTTCAGGAGAAGTGCAGGTCTCGATCTCCCAGGGACGAGCCCAGGTGACGGCGACCCGGGTCGAGGCCGGCGCCAAGGGGGAGCTGCACTTCGAGGTGAGCGTCCCTGAGCGGCCCGAAGCGCGCATCCCCTTTCCGGAGCGTCACTGGGCGCTGAATCTGCTCACCGAGGTAGGGCCTGAACCGGTGGCCTGGCTCGACTCCAGTGCGGCCGACTGGCGAGGGCAGGGTCCGACGAGTGTCGTCGCCCTCCACCGCACAAGCCGGGGCGACGCGGAGGTGTTGACCACCCAAGGGCTGGCCGAGATCGAGGGTGTCGAGCTCAGCCGTGATGCCTTGACCGTGCGCGGGTCCTGGGTCGGCACTCCCGTTCGTGCTTGGACGCTCGCGCTGTCGAGCGATCGACTCACGGTGCGGGGCGAACCAGCGACTGGTGGGGAGGACGGGCGATTCGAGGTCCGCCTGCCGCTGACGTATGACGAATGGGGCCTCGACGAGGTGGGTCTGCCCCGCAGCACCTATCGGATCGTGATGAGAGCACACGGAGACCGAGCAGACGAGGAGGGCGAGGACCTGCCTCTGATGATCCATCCGGCGCTGGTGCAGGAGCTACCTGTCGACCAGTCCAACGACCGTTTCCGGGTCCGGATCGGACGTGGTGCGGCGGGTCGCCTGCTGATCTTCGTGCAGAAGCCCTACGCCGAGGACGAGTTGGGCCCCTTTGCCCAGCAGACGCTCCGCTCGGCCTATCGCGCGAGCATGCCTGTGCTCGACCCCGACGCGGTCTATTTGCAGTCCTACACCGGGGTCAGCGCGACCGACTCCCCCCTCGCGATCCATCACGAGCTGCGACGGACCCATCCCCACCTGACGCTCTACTGGGGGGTGGCGGACAGTTCGACTACGGTTCCCGAGGGCGGCGTCCCTGTGATGACCTACACGCGCGAGTGGTACGAAGTCCTGGCCCGGGCTACGTATCTGGTGAACAACGTCGACTTTGACCGGTGGTTCGCCCGCAAGCCAGGCCAGAGGTTGCTCCAGACTTTCCACGGCTACCCGGCCAAGTCGATGGGCATCGGGATGTGGCGGTCGAAGAACTACGGACCACGACGGATCCGTGCCGAGCTCGACCGCACCTCGCGCCACTGGGACCTGATCTTGACCCCAACTCCTGAGATGGACGTGCACTACCGCACCGAGTACGCCTACGACGGCCCGATTCTCTCGCACGGTTACCCTCGTGACGATGTCCTGGTCGGGGACCGCGGCGCGAGCGCGCGACGCCGCACACGCGAGCTGCTCGGCATTGTCCGTCACCAGACGGTCGTTCTCTACGCACCCACATGGCGTGACGACCTCGCAACCTCCTACCGTTCCTCGCCTTTGGTGCGGCACCTCGACCTTTCGGCGTTGGGAGAGGCGCTCGGTGAAGACTTCGTGCTGCTGATGCGAGGGCATCGCTTCCACGACGGACAACCACGTTCGGCGGGTGAAGCGCGGCTGATCGACGTGACGCACTACCCGGAGATCAACGACTTGATCCTGGCGGCCGACGTCGCAGTGCTCGACTACTCCTCGATCCGGTTCGACTTCGCGTTGACGGGGCGGCCGATGCTTTTCCTGGTCCCGGACATCGAGCGTTACGCGGGCGACGCACGGGGGTTCCTGTTCCCGTTCGAGGAGTCAGCTCCGGGTCCACTCGTCGCGACAGCAGACGAGCTGTTGGTCCACCTTCAAGACCTCGACCGGGTGCGCGAGAACCACCGGGCGGCGTACGAAGCGTTCAACGAGCGCTTCAACTACCTGCAGGACGGTCGGTCCGCGGAGCGGGTGGTCGCGACGTTCTTCGATCCTCCAACTGAACAGTGAGTCACTCGGAGAACGGTTTGCGCGCCACCAGTACATAGTTCTTCGGCATCCCCGTGTTCGTGTGCTTGCGACGCACGTCCGCCCGTGCGAAGGGCGCCCGCAACCAGCCCGCCAACCACCGGGTCAGCAGGATCATGGGTGCGACGTAGACGACGCGCCAACCGAATCCCATTGCGCGCACCGAGGCCACATCTGGCGGTAGCCATCGGTACATCTGGTGGAACTGGTGCGACACCGTGCCGAGGTAACCCTCCAACCACGAGATCCGCAAGACCTCGAAGCCGGCCTCCTCGAATATCCGGCGGAGGGCGAACTGTGTGTACCGGTAGAAGTCGTACGGCTGCTGATGCTCCTCGTAGAACAGGGGTACCGAGCAGAACAGCCGCCCTCCCGCCTTCAGGACGCGATGCAACTCAGTGAGTGCAGTAGCGGGCTCTGGGAGGTGCTCCAGCACCTGGTTGAACAAGATCCGGTCGAAGCGCCCATCCTCGACAGGAATGTCGCTGAGGTCGCAGACGTAGTCAAGAGGTGCGTAGGCCGTACCTAGAGCGGCGAAATCGGCTGCCTCATAGTGGGCGTGATCGAAGAACGAACGGTAGGGGGATGTTCCTGCGCCAGCATCGAGGACGTAGGAGCCCGCTGAGGTGTTGCGTGCGAACCTTCTGACCGCCCGCTTGAGGTGCACGCGCGACGCGTTCAGGTACGGGGGCGCGTGCTGAAGACTCAAGGGCATGCGGATTCCTTCGCGATCTGACTATTTCCTGCTGACGACCAGGGCGTTGGTTGCCTCGTAGTTGAGCTCGTAGGTGGCTCGTTGCTCCGAGGGGCGGGTCAGGATCGTCTGCCAGGCGGTGTTGCTCCACACCACCCGGAGGCGCAGGTGGAACTCCGTTGAGCCGGCCCCCAAGCGGGCGAAGACATCAGCGGCGTCGACGCGGCCACGGACGTCGAAGCGGCGTCCGGTTCGACGGAACAGGACGGGGACCGAGGCGACCGCCCCGGTGGACTGGCACCACGCGTCGACGGTGACGGCGACCCCGTCCAGAGTGCGCTCCGGCCCACGCCCACGCAGATGCACGCCGGCCTCGATCTCGACGAGGGGGGCCCCGCCGGCCTTCGACCTGCGGGCCAGTGGCTGCGCCTGTGGAGGGACCAGGCGTCGCGGCAGCCGTCCGGCACGGGCTCGACCGAGGCGCTTGACCTCGAGGTCCACGCCGTCGAGGTGTACCCGAGAGTTCTTGTTGGCGACGGCGGCCTGCAGTGCACGCCGCCAATCGGCGAGGAAGGCGCGGTAGTCGTGAGCCTGAGCCTTCTTTCGAGCCTTGATGCTCATGGAGGCCACGAGCTCCGGGTCGCGAATCAAGGTCACGACCCTGTCGGCGAAGGTCTGGAGATCCTGGGCCGGGGTCAGGAACCCGTCGACTCCGTCGGTGATCTGCTCTCTTGGCCCGTACTTGATGTCGTAGCTCACCACAGGACAGCCGCGGCTCATGCTCTCCAGGGAGGCGAGCGGGTAGCCCTCGAACAAGCTGGTCATCAAGAACCCGGTGGCGCTGAGCAGGTTGTCTCGAGCCTCCGGGCTGTGTCCGCACAGAGTCACAGCATGACCGACGCCCAGCTCGTCGATCAGGGCCTGCAGCGGAATTCTGAGGTTGCCGTCGCCGTAGATCTCCAGCACTGCCTCTGGTTCCTGCTCCAGGACCAACGCGAAGGCACGCACGGCGTGGTCGAGCTGCTTTTGGCGCTCGAGCCGGGAGACCACGGCGAAGCGAGCACGCGCACGGGGCGGCATCACGGTGGGCAGATCGGGGAGGTCGACTGGATTGGGTACGACGAACAAGTTGTTGGTCTCGCCGTAACGCTCGATCACGTCCTCGCGCTGACGGTGCGAGAGGGTCACCAGTCCGTCGATCTTGTCAATCCCCTCCAGGAGGGGCCGGTAGTCCTTCGACAATGGCGAGTCCCACCGGCGCTCGCCGACGGTGTGCGTGTTGTGCATCAGGTGCAAGATGTGGAAGCGCCTGTCTCGCATGGGCGCGATGTGGGCCAGCGCGAAGCGGCTGTCGCTGATCATGAAGACGCGTTCCGCGTCGCCTGCCAGGATTCGCAGCCACATCCGGTACCAGTGACCCTTGCGCTTCCACGACTGGACGGGACGCCCCTGGGGGTCGACGAGGACGTACGGCGTCGCTGGGGTCGAGTCTGCGCTGACCCCGGAGGGGGTTCGCATGAACACCGACCCATCGGGTCGGCGGTAGTCCGAGGCGGCCTCGACTCCCGAACGCCCGTGCAGGTACGCCGTGCGATAGACGGTGCCGTCAGGGTGCAGCTCGTCGTGTGAGACGAACCCCTCCAGGGCGGGTAGTGGCGTTCCAAGTGGTGCAGCGTCAGGGACGTCGTTGTGGCGGAACCAGTCGAAGATGTTGAGCAGATCCATGCCCGGGACGAGTTGCCCCTGTCTCTGCAGTTCGGCTCTGACCTCGTCGTAGACGGGATCCGGGTCGAGCGTCAGAAGAGTGGTCCTCACTCCTGCCCGCTCGGTGAGGATGCGGTTGCGCATCAGCAGCGCCCGAGTCTGCCCCCCGGTGCCGGCGCGCATCATGCCGCTGAGGGATAGGTAGAGGCCCGGCGGCATCTCGATCTCCGGCATGGCCGCTACTGTAGTGGTCGGCCTCGGGCATCGGGTGCCTCCCCGAACCCCAGGAGTGTTGATGTCGAGCCGTGGTCCCGGGTTCCAGCGTCGTCGTGTGACCCACGTGCTCAAGCAGGCAGCGCGTCGGGTGGCAGGCGCGTCGGCTGACCCCGATGACACCCGGACGGAGCGCAGGCTGCCAGCCCCCTCCGAGGGGGCGGTCCCGCCCGGTCCCGCCCCGATCCCGTTGCTCGAGACGCTGCGTCGTGGTGGATCGCTCCACGCCGCCATGACGAAACAGATCCGCGCCGATGTTGCGGGTGGTCGGAGCGAGGTGGCTCTTGCAGTGGCTGCGTCGTTGCGTGGTCGGTCCGAGACCGCCGACCTGGGCGCCCTGGTGTCCGGTGTGGTGGCTTTCCGGCGCGGTTATCCCGACCTCGCTTGGCACCACCTCGCCGAGCTTCCGATGGTGATCTGGTCGCAGCACGCGGCCGAGGAGTACGTCAGATCCGGTCTCCACGTCGACCCCGACGCCACTGTCACCGCAGTCCGTGACCTGCTGACGGCGGCTCCCGACGAGCTCTCAGCCAGTTCCTGGTTCTCGATGATCGGCCCGTTCTTCGGGCACGGCGACCTGGAGCTGGCGGCCCATCTTTTCGCCAAGCTGGATCAGCTCGTAGGGGACGGTCGGGGCCTCGATCCGGCGCTAGCCGTGAATCGCGACTGGCTGCGTCCTTGGATCTCGCGCTCCCCGGAGCCGGTGTCCGCTCCGGCGGTGGCCCCCGACAAGGTCTCCTTCGCGATCATGGACTACGGGCATCCGGGGCGGGCGCGTGCCTCGGCCAACATCGGTGACCACGTCCAGAGCTTGGCCTCCCTGGGGCATTTGGTGCGGCACCAGGGGCTGGAGTTCTCCGGGCCTCAGGACCTCCTCGACCTCATCCACCAGCTCCGTGGCCGGGTACGCGAGGACCGTCAGCTCACTGAGGTCACCGCCTCGGTCGAACTGTTGGCCGTGGACCGCGACGCCTCGGAGTTCTCGGCGATTCCTCCCGACACCTGGACGCTGGCCTTCGGCTGGTTCATGCACGCGATCTTCGACATGCGCTACGGATTCCCGTTCCACCCCAACCTGCGCCCGATTTTCGTTTCCTTCCACTGCAGCAAGCGGGACCTGTTGACAGAGCAGGCGATCGACTACCTGCGCAAGCACGCGCCCATCGGCTGCCGTGACTGGACCACGGTCGACGTGCTGCTCTCGGTCGACGTTCCCGCCTTCTTCTCCGGGTGCATGACCACCACCGTCAGCACCGTGTTCCCGGACACCCCACACAAGCCCGGAGCGGCCGCGCAGGTCGCGTACGTCGACGTGCCCGACGACGAAGTGCCTGCCGGGGCGCCGACCTATCGTCACAGTGACGACGCCATCCGGTTCCGCAGCTTCGCTGCGAACATGTACGACGCGATAGAGCTGCTCGAGACCTACCGGCGCGAGCACTCCGGCTTGGTGACCAGCCGTCTGCACTGCTACCTGCCGGGCCGCTCCATCGGTGTGCCGGTCGACTTCCAGCCCGGGAACCGGTCCGATCCGCGTTTCGCAGGTCTGATCGACATCACTGACAACGAGTTTGACCGGATGCGTGAGTCGATCACCAGCAAGCTGCGGACAGTCCTCTCAGTTGCCCTCGCGGGTCGACCACCCGAGGAGGTCTACGAGCTCTGGCGCGACCTCAACGCCGACGACGTCGCGGCGGCCCGGCGCCGCCATGACGCCCCTGCGCAGATGCCGGTGTCCAAGGTGGACCTCGCTGCCGAGGCGGCAGGTCAGCTCGCTAGTCGCGAGCTTGTGCAAGTAGGTCCTGACGTCGTGCACGTGGTCGTGCACGCCCGAGGCCTCGACCAGAGGAACCTTGTGGTGATGCTGGCTTCGGTGGTTGCGCGCAGCTCGCGTCCTGTGGCGGCCTGGGTGCTGACTCGCAAGCCTGGGCGGATCGACCTGGAGGCCTTGCGTACGGCCGTACCAGGAATGGAGGCCGTGACCGTCCTCAGCACGCGCGGTCTGGGGTCCGACGTACGTCGCGCCGACGGCCGTCGACCTGCTCCGCGTGACCTCGACATGTTGGCGTTGAGTCACCTGCTGCCCGAGCTCGACCGCGTCGTGGTGCTTCCCGCAGCAGCCCTGGTGCTCGGAGACGTCGCCGCACTCGCCGACGTCGACCTCGCAGGCGGCCTGCTGGCCGCTACAACGTCGGTCGGGCAGAAGGGCTCCAGCGGCTTCGAGGTCCTGCACGCCGCGGGCAACCGTTTGGGGCCCCGCACCGCTGCCTCGACCGAGCTCCGACGGCAAGGGCACCAACGTCACCGGTTCGACTTCGATGCTCTCGACGACGCTGTGCTCGTGCTCGACCTGGCAGAGGCCCGGCGCCGTAGGTTGCTCGAGACCTACACGTCCTACATCGAGGAGTTCGGACTCAGTTTCCGGGAGATCCTGCTACTCGAGGTGGGGCCGAACCGCGTTGCCCTGCCCGAAGCGTGGCACGTGGTTCCTGACCGCTCGGCGGTCGAGGAGCCGAAGCTGATCCACTGGGCCGACTCGGGGAAGCCGTGGGCAGCCGATGTCGTGGGGTTCCAAGAGCTGTGGCAGCGGGCTGCCGCCGACGTCAGGTAGGCCGCCCAGCTCGCCGACGTCTCACCCCAGCGGGTCCTCTCGGCGGATGTCCACGATGTGCCCGGTCTCGCCGGAAACCAGTGTGGCCAAGGAGGCGCGGGCGACCTCTTGCGACGACAGCAGCGTGCCCGGCGGCTCCTCCCCGAAGGCCTTCGTGCGCATCGGGGTCGCGGTGCGCTCGGGATTGATGCAGTTGACTCGCACGTTGCTGCCGCCCCACTCATCAGCCAGCGCCTGGGTCAGGTTGACGACGGCCGCCTTGGCAGAGGAGTACAGGCTGTACCCGCTTCGTCCTCGGGTGTACGAGCTCGAGGTGAAGAACAGCAGGCTGCCGCTGGTGGCCTCGAGATGTGGCAGGAACTCCTGCGCGATGAAGACGGGCGCCAGGTAGTTGACCTCGGTCGAGGCGTAGATCGTCTCCTCCGAGGCGTCGCGCAGCGCTCCTCGTGGAAGCACGCCTGCGGCGTTCACCACCAGGTCGATGTGGTCCACTTCGGCCAGAACGGATGCCGCTGCCGCGGCGATGTCCTCTCGTCGCTCGACGTGCGTGCCCGTCCCCGAGCGACTGAACGCGAAGACCTGAGCGCCGTAGGCCCTGGCCATCGTCGCGATGTCGGCGCCGATTCCGTAGCTGCCACCGAACACGACGAGGGTCTTGCCCTCGAGTGACTCGCGGTACTGCTGGTCGGTCCACGTGGGAGCGACGTTCTGGCTCGTGAGCTGGAAGAGCTTGTCGGCCAGGTAGACGTCGATCGGGTCGGTGATCTTCATGTTGCGCTCATCGCCCACCACTACGGTGATCGGCACGTCCGGCAGGTAGCGCAGCACGACCGTGCAGTCATCAGTGGCGACGAAGTCCGCGTCCTCGGCCGCTACGGCGTAGGCACGCTTGATCACTTCGCACCGGAACGCCTGTGGGGTCTGGCCCCGTCGAAGCCTCGATCGGGGCGGGATCTGCGTAATGGTGTGGTTCTCGTCGACCTCGATGATGGTGTCGGCCGAGGGGATCGCGACGTCGACCGCGTCGAACGTGTCCAGCGCCTCGAAGCACTCCCTGATGATTCGACCACTCACCAGTGGGCGGACGGCGTCGTGGAAGAGCACCTTGCTGGTCGGATCGGTCACTGTGGCGAGGGCACGCATCGTCGTCCCGTTGCGGGTCTCGGCACCCTCGAGGATCTGCGTGACCTTGGTGTAGCCGCCGACGTCCACGATGTAGCGGACCGCGTCGAGGTGCCCCGGAGCCATCATGATCACGACCTCATCGACGTCTGGGTGCGCGTTCACCGTGGCCAGTGTGTGTTCGAGGATCGTGCGTCCGGCGATCTTGATCAGCTGCTTCGGGATATCGAGGCCCACCCGGGTACCGACCCCGCCAGCGAGGATCACTGCGACGTTGCTGCTCATGAGGCGGTTCCTCCTGGATCGTCCGGACAGGCTACGAACGGATGCGGTGGTCCTCTGCCGGTCAGCCGCCCGAGTGGCGCGACCCTATCGCGCACCAACGGTCGGCTGCGGTGCGGACCGCCGCCCGCGACGCACTCCTCCCGTGTGACGAAGCACACCGATTGACCCATTCCCACGCTTTCGTTCCTCGGCGTACGCTCGAACTGCACGAATCAACGAGTAGTCCGGTACCCGAGAGGGACTGGAACGAAAGGCGATGAGTTTCGATGGCCCGAATCGGGGTTGTCGGCGCCGGCCGTGTCGGTGCCGTCCTGTCCGCCGCTCTCCGCGCGGCTGGTCACGAGATCGTGGCCGCAGCGGGGGACTCGGCTGCCTCCTTGCACCGCATCGACACGCTGCTCCCCGGGATCCGGTCCGCCAAGCCGACCGACGTGGCGCGCTCGTGCGACCTGCTGCTGCTGACCGTGCCCGACGACATGCTCGAGAACGTCGTCAGCACGCTCGTGGGCGCCCGCGCGATCCGCTCCGGCCAAGTCGTGTGCCACACCTCGGGTCGTCACGGGCTGGCCGTGCTCGAGTCGGCGACCGCCATCGGCGCCCGGCCGATCGCGATGCATCCGGCGATGACCTTCACCGGCACCGAGGTGGACCTCGCCCGGCTCGAGGGCTGCGTCTTCGGCGTCACCGCCGGCGCGCCGGAGCGGGAGTACGCCGAGGGTCTCGTCGACGATCTCGGTGGGATCGCGATGTGGGTGCCGGAGGACAAGCGCACGCTCTACCACGCAGGTCTGGCCCACGGGGCGAACCACCTGGTCACCCTGGTCAGCCAAGCGATGGAGCTGCTCGCCGCCTCGGGGGCGGAGGACCCGGCCGCCACCCTGCGTCCGCTGCTGACCGCCGCGCTCGACAACGCCCTCGCCGAGGGAGACGCGGCGCTGACCGGCCCGATCGTGCGCGGTGACGTGCGCACCGTGCAGGCCCACCTCGCCGACATCGCCGAGACCGCCCCCGCGACCATCCCGTCCTACGTCGCGATGGCGAAGGCCACCGCCGACCGGGCCGTGCTCAACGGCCGGCTGCTGCCGATCCGGGCGGGCGCGATCGTCGCCGTCCTGGACCGGGCACTGGCCGCCGTCGGCGAGCCCCCGCTCGGCCCGCCACGACCCACCACCCGCGCGTCCCGACACACCACCCGGGCCACCCGGAGCGACTACCGGTGACGCCGGCCCCCGTCCTCGCGAGCACTCGCGGGGAGCTCGGCCATGCCCTGCGCCGGACCGCCACCGGCCGGCAGGCCCCGCGCGTGGCGCTGGTGCCGACGATGGGCGCGCTGCACGTGGGGCACGCCTCCTTGATGACCCGCGCCCGCGAGGAGGTGGGGCCGACCGGGCCGGTGGTCGTCTCGATCTTCGTGAACCCGATGCAGTTCGCCCCCGGTGAGGACCTGGACCGCTACCCCCGGACCCTGGAGGCCGACCTCGAGCTCTGCGCCGAGCAGGGCGTCGATGTGGTCTTCTGCCCGGGGACCGATGAGGTCTACCCCGGGGGCCCGACGCTGGTCAGCGTCGACCCGGGGCCGCTGGCCGGCGTACTCGAGGGTGCGTCGCGGCCCACCCACTTCCGAGGCGTGCTCACCGTGGTCGCCAAGCTGTTCGGGCTGGTCCGGCCCGACGTCGCGGTCTTCGGTGAGAAGGACTACCAGCAGCTGGCGCTGATCCGGCGGATGGCTGCCGACCTGTGTCTCGGGGTCGAGGTGCTGGGAGCCGCCACCGTCCGCGAGCCCGACGGCCTGGCGCTGTCGAGCCGCAACCGCTTCCTCGACCCCACGCAGAGGGAGGCAGCGACCGCGCTCTCGCGGGCACTGTTCGCCGGACGCGCCGCCGGCACCCAGGGCGTCGAGGCGGTGCTGGGGGCAGCCCAGCAGCAGCTGGCGGCCGAGCCGGGGGTGGAGCTGGACTACCTCGAGCTCACCGACCCCGACCTCGGCCCCGCCCCGCAGACCGGTGCCGCGCGGCTGCTGGTCGCGGCCCGCGTGGGCACCACTCGACTGATCGACAACGTCGCTCTCGACCTGAAGGGATGAGCAGATGCTGCGCACCATGATGAAGAGCAAGATCCACCGGGCGACGGTCACCCAGGCCGACCTGCACTACGTGGGGTCGGTGACCGTCGACGAGGACCTCCTCGACGCGGCCGACCTGCTTCCGGGTGAGCTCGTGCACATCGTCGACGTCACCAACGGGGCTCGGCTGGAGACCTACACGATCGCGGGCGAGCGTGGCTCCGGGGTCCTCGGCATCAACGGCGCCGCCGCACACCTGGTGCACCCCGGCGACGTGGTGATCCTGATCGCCTACGCCCAGATGGAGACCGCCGAGGCGCGCGACTTCCGGCCCAGCGTGGTCTTCGTCGACCAGCACAACGCCGTGCTCGCCACCGGCTCGGACCCCGCCGAGGCACTCCCCGGCTCGGAGCTGGTCCGGGGCGACCTGCACAGCTTCGCTCCCTCCGACCTGGTCGCTGCTCGCCCGCAGAACCACCTCGTATGACGCACCGGTGAGCCGCGCTCGATAGCCTGCGCGGATGACCAACTCGTCGAGCGTGCATCGCGGTGGGCTTCCCGGCCGGCTGGCTTCGGGCGAACCAGGCTGGAGCACCGATGCCGACGTCGTGGTGGTCGGCTCGGGCATCGCCGGCCTGACCGCCGCGCTGCGACTGCGGCACCACGTCAGCAAGATCCTCGTCGTCACCAAGGACGTGCTCTCGGCCGGCTCGACGCAGTGGGCGCAGGGTGGCATCGCCGCGGCGCTCGGACCCGAGGACACCCCCGAGCAGCACGAGCACGACACCCTGGTGGCCGGCGCGGGCGCCTGCGACCCCGAGGCGGTCCGCATCTTGGTCAACGAGGGCCCCGAGGCCGTACGCGAGCTGATCGCTCTGGGCGCCATCTTCGACCACTCCGCCGAGGGTGAGCTGTCGCTGACCCGCGAGGGGGGCCACCACCGGGACCGGATCGCGCACGCGGGCGGGGACGCCACCGGAGCCGAGATCCAGCGTGCCCTGATCGCGGCCATCCAGGCAGCTCCTGACATCGAGGTGGTCGAGCACGCCCTGGCCGTCGACCTGCTGCTCGCCGAGGACGGAGGCGTCGCCGGAATCACCCTGCACGTGATGGGAGAGGGGCAGCGCGACGGCATCGGCGCGGTCCGGTGCCGGGCAGTGGTGCTGGCCTCCGGGGGGCTGGGGCAGGTCTTCTCCCAGACCACCAACCCCGCCGTGACCACCGGCGACGGCATGGCACTGGCACTGCGTGCCGGTGCCGTGCTGCGCGACCTGGAGTTCGTGCAGTTCCACCCGACCGTGATGTACCTCGGCCCCGACTCCCGCGGCCAGCAGCCGCTGATCAGCGAGGCGGTGCGTGGCGAGGGTGCATTCCTCGTCGACTTCGAGGGCGCCCGCTTCATGCAGGGGCAGCACGAGCTGGCCGACCTCGCGCCCCGCGACGTGGTCGCGAAGGCGATCACCCGGCGGATGCACGAGACCGGCCAGCCGCACATGTGGCTCGACGCCCGCCACCTCGGGCGTGAGTTCTGGGAGGCGCGCTTCCCCACGATCCTGGTGACCTGTCGCAGCCACGGGGTCGACCCGGTCACCGACCTGATCCCGGTCGCGCCCGCCTGCCACTACGCCTCCGGGGGCGTGGCGACCGACCTGTGGGGACGTGCCAGCGTGCCCGGCCTCTACGCCACCGGGGAGGTGGCCTGCTCCGGCGTGCACGGCGCCAACCGGTTGGCCTCCAACTCGCTCCTCGAGGGACTGGTCTTCTCCCGCAGGATCGCCGAGGTGCTCCCGGGCGAGCTGCGCGACCTGGTCGACCTGCGCCACGACGAGCGGGCCAGCGGGCTGGTCTCGGCCGACGTGCGCACCGACCTGCAGTCCGTGATGACCGACAAGGTCGGGGTGCTGCGCTCCGCCGAGGGGCTCGCGGCAGCGCTCGACGAGCTCGTTGCGCTGGGAGAGAAGCCCGGCGACGTCGGCACCCCGGCCTGGGAGGCGACCAACCTGCTGATGATCAGCATCGCGCTGGCCGAGGCGGCCGCCCGGCGCGAGGAGACCCGCGGCTCCCACTGGCGCGAGGACCACCCCGAGCGCGACGACGCGAGGATGTCCGGCCACTTCGACGTCACCCTCGGCGCCGACGGTCTCACGATGTCCTTCACCCCTGCCGCCCCCTCCGACGGGGGCGTCGGATGAGCGCGCGGACGGCGTACGACGACCTGCCCGCCGACCTCCTCGAGGAGCTGCAGGCCGCAGGACTGGACCCACGTGCGGTGTACGCCGCGATCGGGACCGCGCTCGACGAGGACCTGCCCGAGGGGCACGAGGACGTCACCAGCGCGGCGACGATCCCGGAGGACCAGCGCGGGGTGGCCGACTTCGCGGCCCGGGAGCCCGGCGTGGTGGCCGGGCTCGGGATCGCAGCGATGGTCTTCCACGCCGTGATGGGAAACGACGTCGAGGTCACCGGCCGGCTCGCCGACGGCACCAGCGTGGCCGCCGGGGACGCCGTGATGAAGGTGTCCGGGTCGACGCGCGGCCTGCTCACCGCCGAGCGCACCGCCCTCAACTTCGCCTCGCACCTCTCCGGCGTGGCGACCGCGACCTCCCGCTGGGTGGCCGCGCTCGAGGGCACCAAGGCCCGGGTGCTCGACACCCGCAAGACGCTGCCGAACTACCGCGCCCTGCAGAAGTACGCCGTGCGCTGCGGCGGCGGCGTCAACCACCGGTTCAGCCTCTCCGACCTCGCGATGGTCAAGGACAACCACGTGGTCGCCGCCGGGGGAGTGGTCCCCGCCTTCGAGGCCGTACGCCGGGCCTACCCCGAGGTCCCGGTCGAGGTGGAGGTGACCGATCTCGACCAGCTCCGGGAGCTGCTCGACGCCGGCTGCGAGCGGATCCTGCTCGACAACATGAGCGACGACCAGATGGCCGAGGCGGTCCGGATCACCGACGGGCACGCCACCCTCGAGGCGTCCGGCGGCCTCACCCTCGACCGCGCCCGCGACGTCGCGGAGACCGGCGTCGACTTCATCTCCGTCGGGGCGCTGACCCACTCGGTGGTCGTCTTCGACCTCGGCATGGACCTGCGATGACCCTGCTCTGCGCCGACATCGGCAACTCCCACACCGTGATGGGGCTGCTCGACGACGGCGAGGTGCTCGACCACTGGCGGGTCGCCACCGACGAGCGCCGGACTGCCGACGAGTGGGCGGTCCTGCTCAGCGGGCTGCTCCGGGAGAGCGACGTCGCCCACGGGCTGGCCGGGGTGGCGGTCTGCTCGACGGTGCCCACCGTGCTGCACGAGTGGCGCGACATGCTGGTGCGGCACTTCGGCAGGCTGCCGAGCGTGGTGGTCGAGCCGGGCGTGCGCACCGGGGTGCCGGTGCTGATGGACAACCCCCGCGAGGTGGGTGCCGACCGGGTGATGAACGCTCTCGCCGCCGCCACCCTCTACGCCGGCCCGGCGATCGTCGTCGACTTCGGCACCGCGACCACCTTCGACGTGGTCAGCCAGCGAGGTGAGTACATCGGCGGAGCGATCTCACCCGGCATCGACATCTCGCTGGAGGCGCTCGGCCGGCGTGGCGCCCAGCTGCGGCAGGTCGAGCTGCTGCGGCCCCGCAGCGTGATCGCGAAGAACACCGTGGAGGCGCTGCAGTCGGGGATGGTCTACGGGTTCGCCAGCCAGGTGGACGGCATCGTGGCCAGGATGATCGCCGAGCTCGGCGTACCCACCGCGGACGTGCACGTGATCGCCACCGGAGGCCTGGCCCCGATCGTGGTCGAGGAGTGCGCGGTGTTCACCGTGCACCAGCCGTGGCTGACGCTGCTCGGGCTCGAGATGGTCTTCGCCCGCAACACCTGATCTGCCGTCGTGCCGCTCAGAGGCTGCTGACCGTGCTGGTCGGGTCGATCAGGATCTTCGCGTGCCGCTCCGGGTCACCGAGGACCTCGAAGGCCTCGGCGACCCCGTCGAGACCGACCGTGCCGGTGATGAGCGGGGTGGGGTCCACCTTGCCGTCGGCCATCATCTGCAGCGTCTCGTGGAACTCGTGCGGCTGGTAGGCGAAGACGAAGCGCAGGTCGATCTCCTTGTTGATCGCCATCGCGGGCTGGAAGGTGTCGGCCTCCATGCAGACGCCGACCACGACCACGCGTGCGGCCAACGGCGCCTGGTTGACGATCTGGTCGATGATCCCGGGCACCCCGACGCACTCGAAGACCACCGGTCCACGGGGGGTGGCGCCGGCAGCCTCGGCAGCCCGGAGCACCTGCGCCCACGGCAGCATCGGCACCTTGCGCAGCTTGCCCATCGTGTTCAACGCCAGGTCGAAGAGGTCGTTGGCGTCGGTGAGGTAGCGGCTCTGCTCGAAGGCCGTCCACGGCGACTCCGCGCCCGGGTCGATCACGACGTCGGCGCCGCAGCGCTCGGCGAGCGCCCGGCGGCCCGGCGAGAAGTCGCTGGCGACCACCCGCGTGACGCCCCGCGCCTTGAGCATCAAGATCACGGCGAGGCCGATCGGTCCGCAGCCGATGACGACCGCGGTCTCCTTCTTGCGCACCCCGCTGCGGCGTACGGCGTGCCAGGCGACCGCCATCGGCTCGGTGAGGGCGGCCGTCTCGGGGCTGAACCCGTTGGGGACCCCCATGGTCAGCGACTCCTGCACGAGCACCCGCTCGGCGTACGCCCCAGGCGCCTTGGCCGACAGGCCGGTCATCTGCACCTGCTCGCCCATCTGGATCATCGGCAGGGAGACCACCGGGGTCCCCGTCGCCCAGGGTCTGCGGGTCGAGGGGCCGTAGTCGAGGACCCGGCCGCTGAACTCGTGGCCCATCACCACGGACTCGTGGGGGCGCATCACGTCGTGGTAGCCGATGCCCGCGGCGAGGTCGGCCAGCTGGTCGGCGTGCCTGCGGGCGTGCAGGTCCGAGCCGCAGATGCCGCCGCGGACGACCTCGAGCAGCACCTGGCCGGGACCGGGAACGGGGTCCGGCTGCTCGCGGACCTCGAGCTCGGCGTCCTGGCAGACCACAGCCTTCATTGCCCGCTCCTCGTGCTCAGTCGTCCGGGTCAGCAAAGTAGCCTGTCCGCCATGGATGACCAGCCCCAGGCCCGACCGGAGACCCAGGGCGACGAGCTCCCCGAACAGATGCAGGTGCGGCTGGAGAAGCGGCAGCGACTTCTGGACCAGGGGGTCCAGCCCTACCCGACGACCGTCGAGCGGACCCACACGATCGCCGAGATCCGTGGCACCTACGACGCCCAGGAGCTCGAGCCCGACACCAGCACCGGTGAGCAGGTGGCCCTGACCGGGCGGGTGATCTTCCAGCGCAACACCGGCAAGCTCTGCTTCGCCCGGCTGCGCGAGGGTGCGGGCGCAGAGATCCAGGTGATGCTGAGCCTCGCCGAGGTCGGCGAGGAGTCGCTGGCCGAGTTCAAGGCGCTGGTCGACATCGGTGACCTGCTGGCGGTGCGCGGCGAGGTGATCACCAGCCGGCGTGGCGAGCTGAGCATCCAGGTGCGGGAGTGGGAGCTCGCCGCGAAGACGCTGCGGCCGCTGCCCAACGAGCACAAGCCGCTCTCCGACGAGGCGCGCATCCGGCTGCGGTACGTCGACATGATGATCCGCCCCGAGGCCCGCGAGATGGTGCGCACCAAGGCGGCCGTGCTGCGCAGCTTGCGCAACACCCTCGACGAGCGCGGCTACACCGAGGTCGAGACCCCGATCCTGCAGCTGACCAACGGAGGTGCGGCCGCGCGTCCCTTCCGGACCCATCTCAACGCACTCGACCAGCCGATGCTCCTGCGGATCGCCCTCGAGCTCGACCTGAAGCGGGCGATGATCGGAGGGGTGGAGAAGGTCTACGAGATCGGTCGGACCTTCCGCAACGAGGGTCTGGACTCCACCCACGCGGCGGAGTTCTCGATGCTCGAGGCCTATCAGGCCTACGGCGACCAGTTCACGATGATGGAGCTCACCCGGGCGCTGGTCCTCGACGCCGCGCGAGCGGTCGGCCGGACCGTCGTACCCGGGCGGGACGGGTCCGAGATCGACCTCGAGGCGCCATGGCGTCAGGCCGCGATCCACGACCTGGTCTCCGAGGCTCTCGGCGAGAAGATCGACGTGGAGACCTCGACAGATTCGCTTCGCGGATATGCCGATGCGCACAATGTCGAGCTGCAACCGAAATGGGAGGCGCCGGAGATTGTCGTGGAGCTCTACGAGCAGCTGGTGGAGGATCACCTGATCACTCCGACATTCGTGATGGATTACCCCGCCGCGGTCAAGCCGCTGGCCAAGGCGCACCGCTCCAAGCCCGGCCTGAACGAGGCCTGGGACCTGATCATCAATGGCGTCGAGCTCGCGCCCGCATATTCGGAACTCAATGACCCCGTCGTGCAACGCGAACGCCTTGTCGCCCAGTCGATGCTGGCAGCGCAGGGTGACCCGGAGGCCATGGAGCTCGACGAGGTGTTCCTCAAGGCGATGGAGTACGGCATGCCGCCTGCAGGCGGGATGGGCCTGGGCGTCGACCGGTTGATCATGTTGCTCACCGGTGCCGGAATTAGGGAGACGATTCTTTTCCCCTTGTTGCGCCCGGAGTGAGACCTTAACGCCTAGGAATTCCCATGCTATTGTCGCTGCGACCGGGGGGACCGATTAATCTTCATTCCCAAGGACGGCAAGTTACATGGCCCAAAAGGTAAACATCGTGCTCGTCGACGACATCGACCAGAGCGATGCAGAGGAAACGGTCACGTTCGGGCTCGACGGCAAGGAATACGCCATCGACCTCAACGAGAAGAATGCGCGTGCCCTGCGCGACGCGCTCGCCCTCTACATCGGTCACGCCCGCGCGGTCAGCGGCCGCACCAGCCGGCGCACCAGCAGCAAGTCGGCAACCAGCGGCCCGGCTCCCTCCGAGATCCGCGCATGGGCGCGGGAAAACGGATTCGACGTTCCCGAGCGTGGGCGCGTCTCCGCGGAGGTCCGCGAGGCGTACGCCGCCGCTCACTGATCTCCTCACCGGTCCAGTACCACCCTCGCGCGGAGCGATCGGCTCCGAGCGGGGGTGGTGGTGTTCTCGGACCCGTCACTCATCCGCCTGCGCCGAGCCAGTGCGTCGTGCCGGTGTCATGACTCTCGTGACCGCAGCGTCCGCAGCGGACGAAGTAGCCGCTGTCGTCGTGATCTCCGTAGGAGACCTTCTTCCACTTGTGCCCGGCGACCGGGCAGATGGTCCAGCGCTTCCACATGACCCTCACCTCCCTTCGCGAAGCAGTCGGACCGGTCTCACGACCAGATTCCGTCCCGTCCGGACAGGTGTCAACGGCCTCTCCGTGGCGGGCTGCTCGGGTCGCAGCAGGCGGCGGACCCTAGCCTGAGTCCATGCCCTCCCCCCAGGACCGAACCGTCTTCGACCCGTCCTCAACTGACGTCAACGCCTACCAGCTGCTGACCGCCCTGGTCGTCCCCCGGCCGATCGCCTGGGTCTCGACGCTCGACGCCGAGGGCCGGGGCAACCTGGCCCCGCACTCCTTCTTCACCGTCGCGAGCGGTCGGCCGCCGGTGGTGCTGTTCAGCTCACTGGGGCGCAAGGACACCGTGCGCAACATCGAGGCGACCGGGGAGTTCGTGATCAGCTTCTCCTCCGAGACCCTGCTGGAGCAGATCAACGCGAGCAGCGCGCCGTTCGAGCACGGCGACGACGAGGCGCACCGCCTCGGCATCGAGATGGAGCCCTCGCACACCGTGGCCCCCGAACGGGTCGCGCTCTCACCCGCCTCGATCGAGTGCCGCCTGGAGCGGATCGTCGAGGTCGGGTCGGCGCACGTGGTCTTCGGTGCGGTCACCGCGATCACGGTGCGGAACGACGTACTCCTCGACGGGCACCCGTCCATGGAGCACCTGCGCCCGGTCTCGCGACTCGGACGCGACGAGTGGGGCCGCCCGCCCGAGGTCTTCCGGCTCACGCGTCCCGATCGTCCCGAGGACGTCCTCTGAGCGGGTCAGGTTCGGCTCGTTCGGGGGAGGGAGGATCCCCCGCGCGGGGGTTCACCAACGAGCCCCGATCCGGCAGGTTCGTTCCATGACCCCTGATCTGTTCACCTCCAAGGTCCGCGAGCTCGCGCGGATCCCGGTTCGATTCTGGCTGGTGGCGGTCGTCTCGGGCCTGCTGCTCTATCTCGGCGGCGCGACCACCGACCTCGCGCTGGTCAACTGGGATGAATCGGTGATCTACTTTTTCGCCGCACTCGCGACGTTGGCCGGTCTCCTCCTTGCGCTCGCACCGGTGGTCGCACTGGTCTGGCCGCGTGCCGGGGTGCTGCTGCTCCTGCCTACCGCAGCACTGGCCGCTTTCGCCGGAGGCGGTTGGCCCTGGGTCCTGTTTCCGGCGCTGGTCGCCGTGGCGGTGAGCTTGGTGTGGTCGCACCCTCGCCTCGCCTGGCTGCCTGCCGGCCTCGCGTTGGTTCTCGTGGTGGGGGTGATCTTGGGCGCCGGCCGCTTCATGTTGCCCTACCGAGGACGTGTTGAGTTCGTCTACAACCGGGACCCGGCCTACCTGACGCTGAGCTCGCTGATGTACGCCGGGGCGGTGGTGCTGGCGATGGCAGCCGCCCACTGGATGCGCCTCGCGGCCCGTCGTGCCGGCGACCTCGCGGCGTTGGAGGTTCAGCGCCGCGAGCTGGTCACCGACTCCGCTGCCCTGAGCGAGCGGTCGCGTCTGGCCCACGACCTGCACGACGTCGTGGCGCACCACGTCTCCCTGATCGCCGTACGGGCAGAGACCGCGCCCTACACCCAGCCGGGAATGGGCACCGAGGCTCGCGGGGTGCTCTCCGAGATCGCCCACGATGCCCGCCTGGCCCTCGATGAGCTGCGCGGAGTGCTGGGGATCTTGAACCGGGGGGAGGGCGAGACCACCGACAGGTCACCCCAGCCGGGGCTCGCCGACATGGCGGCGCTGGTGGAGCGCAGCCGCGCGGCTGGCGCTGAGGTGGACTTGCTGGGCACGGCCGACCCGGCCGTCACTCCCGGTGTCGGGTACGTCGCCTACCGGGTCGTGCAGGAGGCGCTGACGAACGCGCGACGCCATGCCCCTGGGCGTCGCGTCACCGTCACAATGGAGTCCACGCGCGGTGGCCTGGTGGTCTCGGTGACCAATCCGACGGCCCCGGAGGCCAACCCGGGGGTGCCCGGTCGTGGCCTGGTCGGGATGCGTGAGCGCGTCGAGGGACTGGGCGGTCAGCTGGTGATCGACACCGCCGCGGACACCTTCTCGGTCCGGGCAACCATGCCGAGTGCGGGCGGATGACCACTCGCGTGGTGGTGGCCGACGACCAACCGGTCATCTGTGCCGGATTCGCCGCTCTGCTCCAGGCCCAGAATGACCTGGAGGTCCTCGGCACGGCCTCCGACGGAGCCGAGCTGGTGGACCTGGTCCGACGTACGGCCCCGGACGTCGCGGTCGTGGACGTGCGGATGCCGGTCATGGACGGCATCGAGGCCACCAGGGTGATCACCGCCGAGTGCGAAACGCGGGTGCTGATCCTGACCACCTTCGACCTGGACCGAACCGACCGCCGGAGCTGCCGTCCCTTGATCTCGACCTGCTCAGCCCCCGCGAGCGCGACGTGCTCCTCGGTCTGGCGCGCGGCCGCTCCAACGCCGAGATCGCGGGCGAGTTGTTCGTCTCGGTCGAGACGGTGAAGTCCCACGTGGCGGAGGTGCTGCGCAAGCTGATCCTGCGCGACCGGATCCAGGCGGTCGTGTGGGCCTACGAGCACGGTCTGGTGCGCCCGCGAGGCTGAACCGGGACAACGCCGCTGGCTCACTCGCGATCAGGCTCCGCCGCCTAGCATTTCGGCGTGAGCGCACCCGAGACCGACGACCGGCCGCCGCCGTTCCGTGGCCCGGTGATCATGGACCAGTTCTGGGACGACCTCGTCTTCCTGCACTGGCGGGTGGCGCCGGAGGCCGTCGCGCCGTTCCTGCCGCCCGGCTGCCGCCCTGACGTGTACGACGGCACCAGCTGGATCGGGCTGATCGGGTTCGTGATGCGCGATGCCGGCTTCGGCTACGACCACCCGATCCCGTTCTTCGGGGACTTCGCCGAGATCAACGTGCGGCTCTACTCCACCGACGACGACGGCCGGCGAGGAGTGGTGTTCTCCTCTCTCGAGGCCGAGCGGCTAGCTCTCCTGGCGCTGGCCGGGCTGGTCGGGGTGCGCTACCGCTGGTCGCGCATCCGGGTGGACCGGGTCCCGGACCGGACCGCCGGCGCCCTCGGCTACCGCAGTCGCCGGCTGGCGCCTCCGGGTCGGGGTGCGGCCACGTCCTTCGCCGTACGTCCCGGCACCGTCGAGGTCCACGACCCGCTCAGCGTCTTCCTGACCGCACGCTGGGGGATGCACCACCGCCTGGGCCGCCGGCCGATGTGGGTGCCCAACACCCACACCCCCTGGCCGCTGCGCGCCGCCGAGCTGTTGCACTGCGACGACGACCTGGTCGGGGCCGCAGGATTCCCGGGCGTGACGCAGCGTCCACCCCACTCGGTGCTGTGGTCGCCCGGCGTACGCACCCAGTTCGGGCGGCCCGAGCTGTTCTGAGGGGTCCAGGCCGGCGGTGGGCTGTTCCAGGAGGGCGTTGCCACCGGCACTGTTCGCTGAGAGCGAAGTCCCGATCTGGGCGGAACACGTAGGCTGTCATCAGGGTTGTACCGGCTGTGCGGGACGCATCTGCCGACCCCGCGAGAGTTCGAGGAGTAGCCCATGTTCGAGCGGTTCACCGACCGTGCCCGACGAGTAGTCGTGCTGGCCCAGGAAGAGGCCCGCATGCTCTCCCACAACTACATCGGCACCGAGCACATCCTGCTCGGCCTGATCCACGAGGGTGACGGCATCGCGGCCAAGGCCCTGGAGAGCCTCGGTGTCTCCCTGGAGGCCGTGCGCGCCCAGGTCGAGGAGATCATCGGCCAGGGTCAGCAGGCTCCCAGCGGGCACATCCCCTTCACCCCGCGTGCCAAGAAGGTGCTCGAGCTGTCCCTGCGCGAGGCGCTGCAGCTCGGCCACAACTACATCGGCACCGAGCACATCCTGCTCGGTCTGATTCGCGAGGGCGAAGGTGTCGCCGCGCAGGTGCTGCACAAGCTCGGGGCCGACCTCAACCGGGTGCGCCAGCAGGTCATCCAGCTGCTGTCGGGCTACCAGGGCAAGGAGCAGCAGACTGCGGGGACCGCCCCGGAGGCCGCTCCCTCCAGCTCGCTGGTGCTCGACCAGTTCGGCCGCAACCTCACCCAGGCGGCCAAGGAGGGCAAGCTCGACCCGGTCATCGGCCGCGGCCAGGAGATCGAGCGAGTGATGCAGATCCTCTCGCGCCGTACGAAGAACAACCCGGTGCTGATCGGCGAGCCCGGCGTCGGCAAGACCACGATCGTCGAGGGTCTGGCCCAGGACATCGTCCGCGGCGACGTGCCCGAGACGCTCAAGGACAAGCAGATCTACACCCTCGACCTCGGTGCTCTGGTAGCCGGTTCGCGCTACCGCGGTGACTTCGAGGAGCGCCTGAAGAAGGTGCTCAAGGAGATCAAGACCCGCGGCGACATCGTGCTGTTCATCGACGAGATCCACACCCTCGTCGGGGCCGGCGCGGCCGAGGGCGCGATCGACGCCGCCAGCATCCTCAAGCCGATGCTGGCCCGGGGGGAGCTGCAGACCATCGGCGCCACGACGCTGGACGAGTACCGCAAGCACCTCGAGAAGGACGCCGCGCTCGAGCGTCGGTTCCAGCCGATCCAGGTCAACGAGCCCTCGATCGCGCACACCATCGAGATGCTCAAGGGCCTGCGTGACCGCTACGAGGCACACCACCGCGTGACGATCACCGACGAGGCGCTGGTCTCGGCCGCGACGCTGGCCGACCGCTACATCTCCGACCGGTTCCTGCCCGACAAGGCGATCGACCTGATCGACGAGGCCGGTTCCCGGTTGCGGATCCGCCGGATGACCGCACCGCCGGACCTGCGCGAGTTCGACGAGAAGATCGCCGACGTACGCCGCCGCAAGGAGGGCGCGATCGACGGACAGGACTTCGAGGCCGCCGCGCGTCTGCGCGACGAGGAGAAGCAGCTGATCCTGGCCAAGGGTGAGCGCGAGAAGCAGTGGCGCGCCGGCGACATGGACGTCGTCGCCGAGGTCGACGAGGAGCTGATCGCCGAGGTGCTCGCCGTGGCGACCGGCATCCCGATCGTGAAGCTCTCCGAGGAGGAGTCCACGCGGCTGCTCAAGATGGAGGACGAGCTGCACAAGCGCGTCATCGGTCAGGAGGAGGCCGTCAAGGCGCTCAGCCGGGCGATCCGTCGTACCCGTGCCGGCCTGAAGGACCCCAAGCGTCCCGGTGGCTCGTTCATCTTCGCCGGGCCCTCGGGTGTCGGCAAGACCTGGCTGTCCAAGACGCTCGCGGAGTTCCTCTTCGGCGACGAGGACGCACTCATCCAGCTCGACATGTCGGAGTTCAGCGAGAAGCACACCGTCTCGCGGCTCTTCGGCTCGCCTCCCGGCTACGTCGGCTACGAGGAGGGCGGCCAGCTCACCGAGAAGGTGCGCCGCAAGCCGTTCTCGGTGGTGCTCTTCGACGAGGTCGAGAAGGCCCACCCCGACATCTTCAACAGCCTCCTTCAGATCCTGGAGGAAGGTCGCCTGACCGACAGCCAGGGCCGGGTCGTGGACTTCAAGAACACGGTGATCATCATGACCACCAACCTCGGCACCCGTGACATCTCCAAGGGCGTCAGCCTGGGCTTCAACCAGTCCGGCGAGGACGGCACCTACGACCGGATGAAGAACAAGGTCACCGAAGAGCTCAAGCAGCACTTCCGGCCCGAGTTCCTCAACCGTGTCGACGAGATCATCGTGTTCCCGCCGCTCACCAAGGACCAGATCATCTCGATGGTGGACAACATGATCGCCTCGGTGGAGCTTCGGATGAAGGACCGGGACATGTCCCTGGAGCTCACCCAGGACGCCAAGGACCTGCTCGCCACCCGGGGCTTCGACCCGGTGCTCGGTGCGCGGCCGCTGCGGCGCACGATCCAGCGCGAGATCGAGGACGTGCTCGCCGAGAAGATGCTCTACGGCGAGGTCGGCCCGGGTCAGATCGTGCTGGTCGGCGTCGAGGGCGAGGGTGCCGAGGCGCAGTTCAGCTTCAAGGGCAACCCCAAGGGCGTCCTGCCCGACGCCCCGCCGCTGGAGCCGGTCGGTGGACCGGACGACAGCGACGGACCGGTGGACGTCACCAAGAACGACTGACCTCCGCACCTCAACCGCCGAGACGTCGCAAACGAACGTTCGTTTGCGACGTCTCGGCGTTGTGGCGGCGTTCGTTTGCGACGTCTCGGCGGGGGGTCAGGTGGGCAGGGCGAACCAGTTCTGGATCGCCGAGTCCGGCCCGTCAGGTCCGTCCGGCCCGTCCGGCCCGTTCGGTCCGTTCGGTCCGTCAGATCCGGCTGCTGCGTCCGGTCCGGCGGGGACCTCGATCACGAGGCCGTCGGCGAGCAGGCTGGCCAGCGCCCGCTCGCGCTGGGGTACGTCGGACCAGGCGGCGTCGAGCCGGGCGCGGTCGACCGGGCCGTCCTGGTCGCGGAGCACAGCCATCAGCCGGCCTCTGGCCTGACGATCCGTGCCCGCCCAGGACTGGGTCCGCCTCGGCGGCCCGTCGTAGCGCCGGCCGGCCGGCTGTGTTCCACGCGCACAGGTCACTGACCGGGCAGGCGTCGCAGCGCGGTGAGCTCGCCGTGCAGACCAGGGCGCCGAGCTCCATCACGGCCACCGCCCAGGTCGCCGCTGACTCCTCGGGCAGCAACGACTCGGCCACGTCGCGCTCCGCGCGGGTGACCGAGGCCGCCGGGAACTGGGTGCCACCGACCGTGCGCGCGAGGACCCGGCGCACGTTGGTGTCGAGCACGGTGTGGCGCGCACCGAAGGCGAAGGACGCGATCGCGCTCGCGGTGTAGTCGCCGACGCCCGGCAGCGCGATCAGGTCTGCGTAGGACCCGGGCACCTCGCCGTCGTGGTGGTCCATGATCGCCGTCGCAGC
Source organism: uncultured Actinomycetota bacterium (assembly GCA_963782215.1). Taxonomy (GTDB): domain Bacteria; phylum Actinomycetota; class Actinomycetes; order Propionibacteriales; family Nocardioidaceae; genus Marmoricola. Next base: position 41,911 of record CAWAJE010000001.1, read on the forward strand.
AGCGTGCAGCCGCAGGGCCCGGCGCGGGTAGCCCAGCCGACCCCACGCGCGCACCGCCTCGCCACTGGGCGCCGCGGCCAGCGCGCCGGGCGAGGGCCAGCGCTCCAGCCACACCTCGAAGACGGGCAGCACCCGCGCCACAGGGGTCTGCTGGAGCATGAACTCCGAGACCATCACCGCCCAGGGCGTCGCCTCGGGGCCGCGCCAGGGCAGCTCGCGGGCGTGGTCGGCGTACCACTCGAGGACGGGCCGGTGCAGTGGGTGCATGATCGCGGCCAAGGCTGCCTGCCCGCCGTGACGCGTGCAACTCCGCCTGTCCCCACCCCCTCGGCGTTGCACCCCGATCAGAGCGGCGATGCTGGCTACGGTGCCGTCATGGGCACTGTCAGGACTCCTCGGCGGCGGCTGCCCGCACGCGTCTACTGGGTACGCCGTGGCCTGGTGGCCGTGCTCGCGCTGCTGCTCGTCGTGGGCATCACCAAGCTGATCGGCACCGGCTCCGACACCCCGGCCGCCGTCGACAAGGCTGCTCCGGCCGCGGTCACGAAGGTCACCACGAGTGCCGCCGCGCCCGCCGGCCCGGTCGCGCCGAACAAGAAGCTGCTCCGCCAGCGGGCCAAGCAGGTCCCGGCACTGCCCGCCCCGGACGGGGTCTGCCTGGACGACGAGATCACCGTGCTGCCCTCGGTGCCCAAAGCCGCCGCAGGTGGGGAGATCGAGATCCAACTGCAGCTGTTCGGCACCCGGCCGGCCTGCACCTTCACCGTCGCCCCGGACACGCTGGTGGTGAAGGTCAGCTCGGGTCGCGACCGGATCTGGTCGAGCCAGGACTGCCAGAAGTCGATCACCAAGGGCTCGGTGACGGTCTACAGCGGGACTCCCGCGACGGTGCCGGTGACCTGGAACGGTCGGCGCTCCGAACCAGGCTGCGGGACCGGCACCTCCTGGGCGATGCCCGGCTGGTACCACGTGACCGCGGCGGCCCAGGGCTCCACGCCCACCGACGTGCAGTTCGAGGTCACCCTGCCCGACCACCCGGTGGTCACCAAGACGATCAAGCCGAAGACCAAGAAGAACAGGTCCGCCTCGAGCGGGTCGGACACGTCTGCTCCGGCCGAGCCTCAGTCGAGCCCCTCGGCGGGGCCCAGCGCGAAGAAGTCCGCCAAGCCCTGAGTGTGAAGCCCTGAGCGTCAAGCCCCGAGCATCGGGCCAAGGGACCTCAGACGTAGCGCTCGAGGATGCTGGACTCCGCCAGCCGGGAGAGACCCTCCCGCACGCTGCGGGCACGCAGCTCGCCCACGCCCTCCACGGCCTGCAGGTCCTCGACCCCGGCGGAGAGCAGCTTCTGCAGGGTCTCGAAGTGCTCCACCAGCCGGTCGACCACGAGTGAGGGCAGCCGCGGGACCTTGGCCAGCAGCCGGTAGCCGCGGGGGCTGACGGCGCCGTCGAGGTGCTCGCCCTGGCCCAGGCCCAGCGCCCGGGCGACGCAGGAGATGTCCACGAGGTCGGCGGGCGAGAGGCCCTCCAGCTCGGAGAGCACGTCCTCGGGGGCGCGTGAACGCCTGCCGCCGGGCTGGTAGTCGCGCACCACGAGCTCACGCTCGATCTCGACGCCGGTGACCAGCTCCTCGAGCTGGAGCGAGAGCAGCCGACCGTCGCTGCCGAGCTCGTTGACGTAGTCGTCGATCTCGCGGGCGATCCGGCTCACCATCTCCAGACGCTGGGAGACGACAGCGACGTCACGCACGGTGACGAGGTCCTCGATCTCCAGGGCCGAGAGGGTGCTGGAGACCTCGTCGAGACGCACCTTGTAGCGCTCCAGGGTGGCCAGCGCCTGGTTGGCGCGCGCCAGGATGCTGCCGGAGTCCTCCAGGACGTAGCGGATGTGGCCGACGTAGATGGCGATGATCTGCATCGACTGCGACACCGAGATCACCGGGGCGCCGGTCTGCTTGGCGACCCGGTCGGCGGTGCGGTGCCGGGTGCCGGTCTCCTCTGAGGGGATGGTGTGGTCGGGCATCAGGTGCACGTTGGCCCGGTGGATCCGGCTGATGTCGGCGTCGAGGATCAGCGCGCCGTCCATCTTGGCCAGCTCACGCAGCGCGGTAGCGGTGAACGGGACGTCGAGGGTGAAGCCACCGGTGACGATCTCATCGACCTGTGCGTCCTTGCCCAGCACGATCAGCGCACCCGTGCGGCCGCGCAGGATCCGCTCCAGACCGTCCCGCAAGGACGTGCCGGGGGCGATGTTGGCCAGCGTCGAGCGCAAGCGCGCCGCGTCGTCCGTACCTTCGATGGCTGCCACCCGCGGAGTCTATGACAGCCCTGCGTAGGCGCCGTCCCCGATCTTGATGTCGACCAGGTCCAGGGCCCGGCGGATGTTGTCCACGTCGACCACCCGGAGGCCGTCCAGCACCCGGCTGGACCCGGCGCTGGTGCGGGTCTCGGCCGGCACCATCGCCGACCTGAAGCCCATCCGGCCGGCCTCGGCCAGCCGCACGCCGACGTCGCGCACGCGGCGCAGCTCCCCGGACAGGCCCAGCTCGCCGATCGCGACGGCGGTCCGCCCCACCGGGATGCCCTTCCAGGCGGAGACGATCGCCAGGGCGATCGCGAGGTCGTTGCTGGGCTCGGTCAGCCGGGCACCGCCGACACTGGAGACGAAGACGTCGTGGGCGTGCAGCCGCACCCCGGCGTGCTGTTGCAGGATCGCCAGGATCATCGCCACCCGGGAGGGGTCGACCCCGGAGGTGGTGCGGCGCGGCCGCTCAGAGGGGGTGTGGGTGACCAGTGCCTGGACCTCGCTGAGCAGGGGGCGTCGGCCCTCCATCGTCACCGCGACGCAGGTGCCCGGGACCGGGCCGTGGCCGGGGTCGAGGAACAGGCCGGTCGGGTCGGTGATCGCCACGATGCCGTCGGAGGACAGGTCGAAGCAGCCGACCTCGTCGACCGGGCCGTAGCGGTTCTTCACCGCGCGCAGCAGGCGCAGGCGGCTGGTGCGCTCACCTTCGAAGTGCGCCACGACGTCCACCAGGTGCTCCAGGACCCGCGGACCGGCGATCGTGCCGTCCTTGGTGACGTGACCGATCAGGACGAGGGTGATGTTGCGCAGCTTGGCCATCCGGATCAGTGCCGCCGAGACCTCCTTGACCTGGGTCACCCCACCCGGCACGCCGTCGACGTCGCTCGCGCTGATCGTCTGCACCGAGTCGACCACGAGCAGCGTGGGCTTGACCGCCTCGGTGTGGCCGAGCACGGCGCCGAGGTCGGTCTCGGCCGCGAGGAACAGCTCCTGCTCGATCGCTCCGGTGCGGTCGGCACGCATCCGCACCTGGGCGGCCGACTCCTCGCCGGTCACGTAGAGCACACGTCGGCCCTGCCGTGCGGTCTGGGCGGCCACCTCGAGCAGCAGCGTGGACTTGCCCACCCCGGGCTCGCCCGCGAGCAGGATCGCGGCACCGGGGACCAGCCCGCCGCCCAGCACCCGGTCGAGCTCGGGCACCCCGCTGGTGCGGGAGTGGGAGTCCTCGATGGCGACCTCGCCGATCCGCAGCGCCGGGGTCGTCACCGGCCCGGCCTGCACCCGGCTCTTCGGTGCGGACTTCTCCACGACCGTGCCCCAGGCCTGGCACTCACCGCAGCGCCCCACCCACTTCGGGGCCTCCCAGCCGCACTCGTTGCAGAGGTAGCCGGGGCGGGCGGGCTTCGCGGCGGACCTGGTGTTCTGTGCCATGGACCGCACGTTAGGCGAGCCCACCGACAGAACGGGGGAGCGCCGCTCAGCGGGCGGGATCGGGCCGCAGCGCGAGACGGTACGGCGCCGCCCAGCCAGGTCAGCCCCAGCGGGCGGGTCCGCAGGTCCGGCCGCCAGGTTGGCCAGGTCGTCGAGTGCCGGGCAAGAGGTGTCGGGCTCGTGCTCGCCTCCTCGCTCCCGGATCGCGAGGAGGGCGTTCCCAGTGCTTCCCGGGCTCCGGCTGGGGTACATCAGGTGCAAGAACGGGCGATCGACCCGGGTTCCGGCCTCGGGGCCTCCCGGCTCCGACTAGGATTGGATCGATCCACAAACACGGGTCGGCGATGACAGGCCGATCTCCCAGGGGGCAAGCGGATGGACCAGCAGAACGGCAGATCCGAGGCGGGACGCGCGCGGCACCTGTCGCCGCCGACGCTGGCGACCGTGGCCGACGAGGCCGGTGTCTCGCGCCAGACCGTGTCCAACGCGCTGAACAACCCCGAGCTGCTGCGCCCCGAGACCCTCGAACGCGTCCAGCACGTCATCGACAAGCTCGGCTACTCGCCCAACCGGGCCGCGCGCCAGCTTCGGACCAAGTCCTCGCACCTGATCGGGCTGCGCTTCGAACCCGCGCAGGAGGGCACCAGCAACGCGCTGATGGACCGCTTCCTGCACAGCCTGGTCGACGCGGCCTCCCGCACCGGGCACCACCTGCTGCTGTTCGCGGGTGATCCCGAGGACCCGCTGGACGGCTACGACGACCTGCTCCGCTCCACCGCGGTGGACGCGTTCGTGGTCACCGACACCTACGCCGGGACCCCGCAGTCGAGCTTCCTGCGTGACCGTGACGCCCCCTTCGTGGCCTTCGGTCGCCCGTGGGACGACCCGGAGGCCGAGCACGCCTGGATCGACGTCGACGGTGCGCACGGGTCGCGGATCGCCACCGAGCACCTGCTCGAGCAGGGTCACCGTCGGGTGGCCTGGCTGGGCTGGGAACGCACCTCCCGGATCGGGCAGGACCGCCGCGCCGGCTGGGAGACCGCGATGAGCTCCGCCGGTCTGAGCACTGCGGGTCTCGGCGTACGCCTGACCGACAACGTCGACGCCGCCCGGATGGCCACGCACAAGCTGCTCGAGGACCGCACCGTGACCGCCGTGGCCTGCGCCAGCGACACCCTGGCGATCGGGGTGCTGCACGCCCTGGCGGAGCGCGGCCTGCGACCGGGCGTGGACATCGGCGTGGTCGGCTTCGACGACTCCCTCGCCGCGCAGGTGACCTGGCCGGGCCTCACCTCGGTGCGCCAGCCGCTCGAGGACGTCGCCTTCGCGCTGATCCGGATCCTGCAGCTGGTGCTGGCCCACAAGCCGCTGGAGGCCCCGGGCAGGATGCTCAAGCCGAGCCTGGTCGTACGCCGGTCCAGCCGGCGGGACCCCGTCCTGTAGCCCGTCCTGCAGCCCGTCCTGCAGCCCGTCCTCCAGCCGCTCCCGCAGCCCGTGGCCGGCGTGCCCAGCTACCAGCAGCGGCTCCACACGTTCACGGCGTAGTCGACCTCGGTGCCCTGGTGGCCGGCCACGATCTCCTCGGCCACCTCAGCGGGGAACTCGATCCGCACCACCGCCTCCAGGTCCTCGCGGGTCTCGAAGGTCCACGCGATCTCGAGCGGGTGCCGCTCCCAGCCCTGGTCTCGCCAGAACGACTCGACGGCGAGGTGGTCGTGCTTCTCGCCCCACCCCCGCCGGAACCACTCCCCGAACGTGGAGCGGCTCGGGTCGTTGTCGATCACGAACGCACGGCCACCGGGGCGCACCACCCGGTCGAGCTCGGCGAGCCCGGGCTCGCAGCCGGGCCCGAAGAAGTAGGCCCAGCGAGCGTGCACGAGGTCCACGGAGCGGTCGGGGAGCGCGAGCGGCGCCGCCGACCCGTGCACGACCTCGACGTTCGCCAGCCGGCGTACCCGGCGCCGGGCCAGCGCGACGAGGTCACCGTGCGGCTCCACCCCGGTGACGCGGCGGGCACCGTCGGCGAAAAGCGGCAGGTGGAAGCCGGTGCCGCAGCCGACGTCGAGCACGTCGCGGCCCTCCCACGGCAGCAGCGTCCGGATCAGGGCAGGGATCGCACCGGCCCGGTCGACGGCGCGGTTCTCGAGCTCGTAGACCGAGGGGTGGTGCCAGATGTTCGGGCTCGGGATCGCTCCCGGAGACAGCTCGGGGCCGCTCACTCCCGGGTCAGATCCGGATGAGTCCACGCGGGGTCTGGAACTGCGCGGCGGTGATGCCAGGGGTGCCGTTGGGGGCGACCCACTCCACCTTCACGTCCTCGAGAGCCTGGTCGACCGACTGGCCGAGCCACTCCGAGACGCGCGCGGGGTCACCGGCGATCTCGAGGGCCTCCAGCGAGACCTGACCGGTGGCTCCCGCACTGGGGTGCATGTCCGCCGGGGTGTCCCACTGGATGAAGAACGGCAGCTGCGGGTCCGACTGCAGGCCCCTGACCCCGAGCTGGCGCCACAGCAGCTCAGCACCGTCGGGACGGTGCCGGTTGCCCTTGACGGCCTCACGACCGAGGCGCTGCTCGTGCGGCGCGAGGTCGTCGACCGCCACGACCCATCCGAGCCAGCCACCGCCGAGCGCGGAGCGGGCACGCACGGCCTGGCCGAACGGCGCCTTGTCCGAGGCGGGGTGGTCGAGCACCTCGACGACCTCGAGGTAGGTCCCCTCGGTGAGGGGCAGGATCGCGTTGCGGGTGCCGAACCGCGGGTGCACGCCGCCAGTCACGAACTCCTCGTCGAGCAGTTCCGAGAGCCGGCTCGTCGTGCCCGCGAGACCACCAGGGCCAGCGGCGAAGACGATGTGATCGAGACGCATACTCGATTCTCACCCGAGTCGGATCGCGATCCGACACCGGGGGTCGGCTCAGTGGCCGGTGCGGTCGGTCGGAGAGGCCGGGTGCAGCGCGAGCGCGGAGCGCGACCGGAGGTGCGCCTCGCAGTGCGCGACGAGTGCGTCGTAGGCACCTTCGCCCATCAGGGCAGTGAGTTCGGCCGCGTTGGAGAGGTACACCGGCTCGGCCCCCACGTGCGCCTCGGTGTTGCCCGAGCAGTACCAGTCGAGGTCGTGGCCACCCGCGCCCCAGCCGCGGCGGTCGTACTCACCGATGCTGACCTCGAGGTAGGTGGTGCCGTCGTGGCGCTCCACGTCGCGGAACGTACGGCGCATCGGCAGCTGCCAGCAGACGTCGGGCTTGGTCTCGACGAAGTGCACGCCCTCCTTCAACGCCAACGTGTGCAGCGCGCAGCCGTAGCCACCCTCGAAGTCGCGTGAGTTGTGGAAGATGCAGGCGCCGTCGACCACGCGGGTCTTGCGGTCACCCTCGTCGTCGACCTCCACCCAGCCCTTGCGGCGGACCTGGCCCTTCTTGCCCAGGGCTTGGTCACGGTGCTGCCACACCGAGTCGTCGAGCCGCTCGACCCACTCCGCGACCCGGGTCTCGTCGGCCTTGTCGGAGAAGTGCGCGCCGAGGGTGCAGCAGCCGGTGTCCGGGGAGTCGGCGTAGATGCCCTGGCAGCCGTTGCCGAAGATGCAGGTCCAGTTCGAGGTGAGCCAGGTCAGGTCGCAGCGGAACACCTGCGCGTCATCGGCCGGATCGGCGAACTCGATCCAGGCACGCGGAAAGACGAGATCGACCTCGGGCACGGAGGAACCCTAGCCCGGTAGCCTCGGGGCATGCGTCTGGGCGTGCTCGACATCGGCTCCAACACCGGTCACCTGCTGGTGGTGGACGCCTATCGCGGCGCCGCGCCGATGCCGGCGTCCTCCTACAAGGAGCCGCTGCGCCTGGCCGAGCACCTCGACGAGGACGGGCTCGTCACCGAGCGGGGCGTGGAGGTGCTCGGCGAGTTCGTCGGTCACGCCCTCGAGGTCGCCGAGGACAAGGGCTGCGAGGAGATCTACTCCTTCGCCACCTCGGCAGTGCGCGAGGCCGGCAACGGCGACGAGGTCCTGCGCCGGGTGCAGGAACGCACCGGCGTGGAGATCAAGGTGCTGCCCGGCGAGGACGAGGCCCGGCTGACCTTCCTCGCCGTACGCCGCTGGTTCGGGTGGTCCTCGGGCCGGCTCGCGGTCTTCGACATCGGTGGCGGGTCCCTGGAGATCGCGGGGGGCGCCGACGAGGTCCCGGACACCGCCTGGTCGCTGCCGCTGGGCGCCGGGCGCCTGGCCCGCGAACGGCTCGCCGGGGGGCGTCCCGACGCCGCCGCCCTGCGGGCGCTGCGCAAGGAGATCCGGGCGGAGGTCGCGCGCGACGCCGGCACCCTGCTGCGTGGCGGTGCGCCCGACCATGCCGTGGCGACCTCGAAGACGTTCCGTTCGTTGGCACGGATCTGTGGAGCCGCCCCGTCCAGCGAGGGCCTGTTCGTACGCCGGATCCTTCCCGCCGTCGACCTCGAACGCTGGGTGCCCAAGCTCCTCGAGATGGACAACGACCAGATCGCCGCGCTTCCCGGCGTCTCCAGCAACCGCTCCCACCAGATGCTCGGCGGGGCCCTGGTGGCCTCCGCGGTGATGGACATCTTCGACCTCGAGAAGCTCGAGATCTGCCCCTGGGCGCTGCGCGAGGGAGTCATCCTCGACCGGCTCGACCAGCTCAGCAGCCCGGGCTGAGGGCGCGCGTGCCTCCGAAGTTCGCCCTGTCCACCGCGTCGGTCTACCCCGAGACGACGGCGCACGCCTTCGAGTACGCCTCGCGGCTGGGCTACGACGCCGTCGAGGTGATGGTCAGCATCGAGGCGGCCAGCCAGAGCGTCGCCCAGGTCCGGGCGCTGCGCGACTACCACGAGGTGCCGGTGTGTGCGGTGCACGCGCCCTGCCTGCTGATCACCCAACGGGTCTGGGGCACCGAGCCGTGGGCCAAGCTCGAGCGCAGCGCCGAGATGGCGGCTGCGCTGGGCGCGGACGTGGTCGTGGTGCACCCGCCCTTCCGGTGGCAGAAGGAGTACGCCGCTGGCTTCGTCGAGGGGATCGCCGACCTCGAGGCGCGCACCGGCATCGCGTTCGCGGTGGAGAACATGTATCCCTGGCGGGCGACGTCGCGTCGCGAGATGAAGGTCTACCAACCCGGGTGGGACCCCTCGGAGGAGGACTACGCGAACACCACGATCGACCTCTCGCACTCCGCCACGGCCCAGTCGGACCCGATCGCCATGGCCAGCCGGCTCGGCCGGCGCCTGCGGCACATCCACATGACCGACGGCAGCGGATCGGCCAAGGACGAGCACCTCGTGCCGGGCCGCGGCAACCAGCCCTGCGGCCCCTTCCTCGAGCACCTGTCCTCCACCGGTTTCGACGGGCACATCGTGGTGGAGATCAACACCCGAAAGGCCGGGACCCGCAAGGCGCGGGAGGCCGACCTCCTGGAGGCGCTCGCGTTCAGCAGGCTGCACTTCGGTGCGGCCGTCGACTCCTGAGCCGCGCGGGTCCAGGTGCCAGACTTGGTGCCGTGACGAGTCCAGCGAGCTCCAGGGGCCGCCGTCCGGGTGCCCCGGACACCAGGGCGGAGATCCTCGCCGCGGCCCGGGCGTTGTTCGCGAGCAAGGGCTTCGCCAGCACCACGATCCGGGCGATCGCGGCGCAGGCCGGCGTCGACCCGGCGCTCGTGCACCACTACTACGGCTCCAAGGACGACCTGTTCATGGCGGCCCTCCAGCTTCCGGTGGACCCACGCAAGCGGCTGGCCCCGATGCTGGCCCTGGGGCCCGACGGTGCCGGTGAGCGACTGCTGCGCACGTTCCTCGAGGTGTGGGACGACCCGGAGACCCAGCTGGCGTTCCTGGGCATGTTCCGCAGCCTCCTCGAGCCCCCGGGGGAGCGGTTGCTCAGCGAGGGCTTCGTCCCGGTGGTGCTGGGTCCGGTCGGGCGCGAGCTGGGGGTGGACCGGCCCGAGCTGCGGATGCCGCTCGTGGCCAGCCAGCTGGTCGGGCTGATCCTGACCCGCTACGTCTTCAGGATGGAGCCGCTCGCCTCGATGGAGCCTGAGCGGCTGGTCGCGACGTACGCCCCCACCATCCAGCGCTACCTGACCGGCGATCTGCCCTCTTGACGGGACGCGCCGCCGGAGGATAATTCAACGCATGGTGAATAACCTCGTCGACGTACAGGAGCTCTCGATCACCCGGGGTGGCACCGAGGTGCTCCACGACCTCACCTTCGGCGTCACTCCCGGAGAGGTGACCGGCCTGCTCGGACCCTCCGGCGGGGGCAAGACCACGCTGATGCGCGCGCTGGTGGGGGTGCAGCGGATCACCTCGGGCTCGGTGCGGGTCCTCGACGAACCCGCCGGCGCCGCGTCGCTGCGGAGCCGGATCGGCTACGTCACGCAGCAGGCCAGCGTGTACGACGACCTGTCCGTCGCTGAGAACCTGCGCTTCTTCGCCCGCGTGCTGAAGGTTGGTGACTCCCGGGTGGAGGCGACGATCGCGCTGGTGTCCCTGGCGGAGCACCGTGACCGGATCGTCCGACAGCTCTCCGGCGGACAGAGGTCGCGGGTCTCGCTCGCGGTGGCGCTGCTGGGGGAGCCGAGCCTGCTCGTCCTCGACGAGCCCACCGTCGGCCTCGACCCGGTTCTGCGCGAGGAGCTGTGGCAGACCTTCCACAGCCTCGCCGACGCGGGAGCGGCGGTGCTGGTGTCGAGCCACGTGATGGACGAGGCCGCTCGCTGCGACCGGCTGCTGCTGATGCGGGCCGGGCGGATCATCGCCGACGACACTCCGCAGGGCCTGCTGGAGCGCACCGGGACGGCTGACATCGAGCACGCGTTCCTCTCCCTGGTGCACGGCGAGGAGGCGGCATGAGCGCCCTGATCACCCCGCGCGCCACGGCGGCCGTGACGACCCGCGTGCTCACGCAGCTGCGCCGCGACCACCGCACGCTGGCGATGTTGCTGGTGCTGCCGGTCGCCCTGCTCTCGCTGCTGTGGTGGATGTTCGACGCCGTCCCGGGCGACGGGTTCTCCAAGCTCGGTCCGGCGTTGCTGGCGCTGATCCCGTTCACGGTGATGTTCCTGGTGACCTCGGTGACGACGCTGCGAGAGCGCACCTCGGGCACGCTGGAGCGGCTGCTGGCGATGCCGATGGGCAAGCTGGACTTCCTGCTCGGCTACGCGATCGCCTTCGGGCTGGTGGCGGCGCTGCAGTCCGCGCTGGCGGTGGCGGTCTGCCTCTGGCTGCTCGACCTGACGATCGTGGGCAACGCCTGGTTGCTGATGGTCGTGGCGGTCCTCGACGCGATCCTCGGCACGGCGCTGGGGTTGTTCGTCTCGGCGTTCGCGCGCACGGAGTTCCAGGCGGTGCAGTTCATGCCCGCCCTGGTGATCCCGCAGCTGCTGCTCTGTGGGCTCTTTCTCGCCCGCGACGCCATGCCCGACGTCCTGGGTGCGATCTCCGACGTGCTGCCGCTCTCCTACGGTGTCGACGCGATGCAGGCGGTCGCCTCCACGACCTCGGCCGGCGAGGTGTGGCACGACGTCGCCGTGGTGGCGGCGTACGCCGTCGGGGTGCTCGCCCTCGGCGCGCTCACCCTGCGCCGCCAGTCGGACTGACCTGCGAGGTAGCGTGACCGCAATCGCCGTCGGAGGGAATCACGTGTTGCGTCACATCCTGTTGCTGCTCGCCCGCAGCCACAAGGTCAAGGACCTCGTCACCCGGATGCCCGTGAGCAGCGGGGTCGTCAACCGCTACGTGCCCGGCGAGGTCACCCAGGCGGCGGTCGAGGCCACCCGGGAGCTGGTCGACGACGGCCTGAGCGTCACCTTGGACTTCCTCGGCGAGGACACCCTCGACGAGGGCCAGGCCGAGGCGACCGTGCTGGCCTACCTCGACCTGCTCGAGGCGCTGGCGGCGGCCGGGCTGGCCCGCAACGCCGAGGTCAGCGTCAAGCTCTCCGCGCTCGGCCAAGCGCTGCCCGGGGCCGGGGTGAAGCTCTCCACCGAGAACGCCCGCCGGATCTGCCGCGCGGCCCGAAACGCCGGCACCACGGTCACTCTCGACATGGAGGACCACACCACCACCGACCAGACCCTGGCGACGCTGCACGAGCTGCGCAAGGACTTCCCCGAGACCGGCGCCGTGCTGCAGGCCTACCTGCACCGCACCGAGCAGGACTGCCGGGCGCTGGCGCACGAGGGGAGCCGGGTGCGGTTGTGCAAGGGCGCCTACAAGCAGCCCGAGGAGGTCGCCTTCCAGGACAAGCACGACGTGGACAAGTCCTACGTCCGCTGCTTGAAGATCCTGATGGCCGGCGACGGCTACCCGATGATCGCGACCCACGACCCGCGCCTGGTCAAGATCGGCTCCGCGCTGGCCACCCGCAACGGCCGGATGCCCGGCAGCTATGAGTTCCAGATGCTCTACGGCATCCGCAGCGAGGAGCAGAAGCGTCTGGCCGACAGCGGGGAGAAGGTGCGCGTCTACATCCCCTACGGCCAGGAGTGGTACGGCTACCTGATGAGAAGGCTCGCCGAGCGCCCGGCCAACCTGACATTCTTCCTGAGGTCGCTGGTCTCGCAGAAGTAGCCCAGAAGTTCAGCGCTGACACAGCTGGGCGCCACTACCTCGAAGGGAATCCCCATGGCTGTCGCCATCATCGGTGCCGGAGTGATGGGCGAGGCCCTGCTCTCCGGGCTCCTCCGCGGTGGGCACGACCCCGCCGACCTGATGGTCGGGGAGAAGCGCCCCGAGCGCGCGGTCGAGCTGCGCGCGAAGTACGCCGTCTCGGTGGTCAGCAACGTCGAGGCGGCCACGGCCGACACCGTCGCCCTCGTGGTCAAGCCGCAGGACATGGGCGAGGTGCTCACCGAGATCGCCCCGCACCTGCGCGCCGGGCAGGTGCTGATCAGCCTGGCGGCCGGCATCACCACCGACTACATCGAACGGCACATCCCCGACGGCATCGCCGTGGTCCGGGTGATGCCGAACACCCCGGCCCTGGTCGACGAGGGGATGGCCGCCATCTCCGCGGGAACGCACTGCGACGAGGAGCACCTCGCCCTGGCCGAGCGGATGCTCGCGGTCACCGGCCGGGTGATCCGGGTCCCGGAGAAGCAGCAGGACGCCGTCACCGCGATCTCCGGCTCCGGGCCGGCCTACCTGTTCTTCGTCGTCGAGGCGATGATCGAGGCCGGCGTACACCTCGGGCTGCCGCGCACCACCTGCACCGAGCTGGTCGTGCAGACGGTGGTCGGCTCCGCCAAGCTCCTCCGGGAGACCGGCGAGCACCCCACCGTGCTGCGTGAGCGGGTCACCTCACCGGGCGGCACGACTGCGGCTGCGATCCGCCAGCTGGAGGACCACAAGGTGCGTGCTGCCTTCATCACGGCGATGGAAGCTGCCCGGGACCGCTCGGTCGCGCTAGCGGCGAGTGATGACTGACCCAGCCGCAGTCCCCGACCGGGCAGTGAGCGACCGGTCAGCGAGCGATAGGGCAGTGGGCGAGGGGGCCGGCTGCCGCTCGTGCGTGGTGTACGACGAGACGCTGACCGCCTACTCCTTCGGGCACGACCACCCGATGAACCCGATCCGGGTCGACCTGACGATGTCGCTGGCAGGACAGATCGGCGTGCTCGACCGGATCGCCGTGGTCCCCGCACCCGACGCCACCGAGGACGACCTGGTCACCGTGCACGACCCGGCCCTGATCGAGGCCGTGATGGCGGCCGGCGCCGACCCTCGCCGGGTCAACCCCGCGCTCGGGCTGGGCACGGACGACAACCCGACCTTCCCCAGGATGCACGAGGCCTCGCGGCACGTGGTGGGCGCCAGCATCGAGGCGGCCCGGCAGGTCTGGACCGGGGAGGTGACGCACGCGGCCAACATCGCCGGCGGGCTGCACCACGCGATGCCCGACCGGGCCAGCGGCTTCTGCGTCTACAACGACGTGGCGGTGGCGATCAAGTGGCTGCTGGCCAACGGGGCCCGCAAGGTCGCCTACGTCGACGTCGACGTCCACCACGGTGACGGGGTCGAGCGGATCTTCTGGGACGACCCGCGCGTGCTGACGGTCTCCCTGCACGAGACCGGTCAGATGCTCTTCCCGGGCACCGGCTTCGCCAACGACATCGGTGGTGAGGAGGCTCAGGGCTCCGCGGCCAACGTGGCGCTGCCTCCGGGCACCGGCGATGCCGGGTGGCTGCGCGCCTTCCACGCCGTGGTGCCGCCGCTGCTGCGCGAGTTCGAGCCGGACATCCTGGTCACCCAGCAGGGCTGCGACGGCCACCGGGACGACCCCCTGGCCCACCTGGCGATGACCGTGGACGGCCAGCGCGCCAGCTACCAGGCGCTGCACGCTCTCGCGCACGAGCTCTGCGAGGGCCGCTGGGTCGCCTACGGCGGCGGAGGGTACGCCGTGATCGACGTGGTGCCACGCGCATGGACCCACCTGCTGGCCGTGCTGTCGGGCGCACCGCTCGATCCCGCCCTCGCGACGCCGGCGGAGTGGTGCGCCAAGGTCGGTGAGCGGTTCGGCGTCCGGGCGCCGTCGCGGATGACCGACGGCCGGGACCCGGCCTACCGCGACTGGTCGCAGGGCTACGACCCCGACACCTGGCTCGACCGGGCGATCCAGTCGACCCGGGAGACGGTGTTCCCGTTCAACGGCCTCGATCCGCACCTCTAGGGGCAGATCGTGCGCGGGGCGTCGGGCCGTTGACTCGACCTCCGCAGGTCGGCCAGAGTGGCTCCAGGCCCAGCTCCTTTGACTCGCGGCTCTAGGCTGGGTTCTAGACCAGTCAAGTCAACACGCCGAGACCCCACTGACCACTTTGGCGAATCTATGGCACATTGGTCACTTCTGGCCCTATATTTCTCCCAGCCTGCACGCGGGGTCTGTGACGGGGTCACAGGGCGTGCAAGAGAAAGAACGGTGCGCCCATGGCCACGAACATCCCGGGAGACATCTCCGAGGTGAAGTTCCTGACGGTTGCCGAGGTCGCCTCGGTAATGCGTGTCTCCAAGATGACCGTCTACCGCCTCGTGCACTCCGGAGAGCTGCCCGCCGTGCGCGTCGGCCGTTCGTTCCGGGTGCGTGAGCCAGACGTCAACGAGTACCTCAAGGCGAGCTTCTACGACGCGGGGTAGTCACCTCGCGTGAGAGCGGTCACTCCCGATTCGTCTGTGCTGGGGGACCCCGATACGCTGTGCCCTTCAGGAGGGGACCCGCCACTGGCGACCCCCATGCTCTCAACGATGGGTACGACGTGGGTTCTGTCATCAAGAAGCGCCGCAAGCGCATGGCGAAGAAGAAGCACCGCAAGCTGCTGAAGAAGACGCGCGTCCAGCGTCGTCGTCTGGGCAAGTAACCACGTCGGTCGCACCCATGGGTCAGGTCGTACTCGTCACCGGTGTCGCCGGTGACCTCGGGCGTCGCTTCGCGGCGCAGCTCGCGAGGTCCCCGCACGTCCAGCGCGTGATCGGTGTCGACGTACTACCTCCCCGTGGCGACCTCGGACACGCCGACTTCGTGCGTGCCGACATCCGCAACCCGGTGATCGCCAAGGTGATCGTCCGCGAGCGGGTGGACACCGTGGTGCACACCAGCGTCACCGCGACCGCGGCTGCCGCCGGCACGAGGAGCTCCATGAAAGAGCTCAACGTGATCGGCACGATGCAGCTGCTCGCGGCGTGCCAGCAGGCCCCCGACCTGCGCAAGCTGGTGGTCAGGTCGAGCGCTGCGGTCTACGGCGCCACCCACCGCGACCCGGCGATGTTCACCGAGGACATGGGTCCCAAGCGGCAGCTCGGCACCGGGTTCGCCAAGGACGTCACCGAGGTGGAGGCCTACACGCGCGGCTTCGCCCGTCGTCGCCCCGACGTCGAGGTGACCACACTGCGCTTCGCGCACGTGATCGGTCCCCAGGTGACGACGGCGATGACCGGGTACTTCCGGATGCCGGTGATCCCCACCGTGATCGGGTTCAACCCGCGGATGCAGTTCCTCCACGAGCGCGACGCCCTCGACGTGCTCGAGCACGCCGCCCTCGGCGAGGTCTCCGGGACCTACAACGTGGCCGGCGACGGGGTGGTCACCCTCGACCAGGCCGTACGCCGTCTCGGCCGGCCCAGCGTGCCGCTGCCCGCCTTCGCGATCTCCGCTTTCGGGTCGGCCACCGGGCAGGCCCGCAACGTCGACTTCTCCCGCGAGCAGATCGCGTTCCTCACCTACGGGCGCGGGCTCGAGACCGTCCGGATGCGCGAGATGCTGGGCTTCAGGCCGCGCTTCACCACCGCCGAGGCGTTCGCCGACTTCGCCGCCTCGATGGCGCCGGGCATGCTGCGTCCCGAACGGGTCCGGGCCGCCGAGACCGCCGTACTCGCGGCGCTGACCACAGGGGGGCGCTCCGATGGGTGACGCCGAGGTGATCCCGATCGGCACCCGTGGGACGCCGGGCCGCGGGACCGGTGAGGGCAAGCCCTCCTCGAAGAGCCGCAGCCTCGCCGGTTCCACCCGACCCGCGGCGTCCGCCGCCCGGGAGCCCGACGTGTGCGTTCCTGCCCAGAAGCAGTCGGCCACGAAGGCCGTGCGGCCGAAACCGGGACCCAAGCAGGCTGCAGGCACCGGTCCCGGCTCCCGATCGGGCGCCCGACCGTGCACCGGTCACCGCCGAGCACCGCCACCCCGGGCCGGGCATCCCCCCGCTGGAGTGGCTGGGTGCGTTCACCTCCGCGTCGAAGGAGCTCTTCGGGGACAACTGGGAGCCCAGGCTCGCCGAGATCCTCGCCTTCCTGCGCCGCCGGCTCACCGGTGAGTACGCCGTGGACGACTACGGCTTCGACCGCGAGGTCACCGAGAAGTTCCTCTACACCGCGCTGCGACCGCTCGCGCAGAAGTGGTTCCGCGTCGAGGTCAGCGGGGTGGAGAACATCCCCGTGGTCGGCGGAGCGCTCGTGGTCTCCAACCACTCCGGCACCGTGCCCATGGACGGTCTGATGACCGGGGTCACGATCCACGACCACACCGGTCGCTTCCTGCGCCCGCTCGGCGCCGACCTGGTCTTCAGCCTGCCGGTGGTCAGCGGCCTGGCCCGCCGCGGCGGTGCCACCCTGGCCTGCAACGAGGACGCCGAGCGGATGCTGCGCGACGGCGAGCTCGTCGGGGTCTGGCCCGAGGGCTTCAAGGGGATCGGCAAGCCGTTCGGCGAGCGGTACAAGCTCCAGCGGTTCGGTCGCGGTGGCTTCGTCTCGGCGGCCATCCGCACCGGCGTACCCATCATCCCGACCTCGGTGGTCGGCGCCGAGGAGATCTACCCGCTCGTGGGCAACATCCCCTCGCTCGCGCGCCTGCTGGGCATCCCCTACATCCCGATCACCCCGCTGTTCCCGCTGCTGGGCCCGCTCGGCCTGGTGCCGCTGCCCTCGAAGTGGCTGATCGAGTTCGGTGAGCCGATCCGCACCGACGACTACGAGCCCGGCGCGGCCGAGGACCCGATGCTGGTCTTCAACGTGACCGATCAGGTCCGCGAGTCGATCCAGCAGACCCTCTACACGCTGCTGATGCGCCGCAAGTCCGTCTTCGGCTGAACGGCCCGCCCCCTGGTCGCCCGCGCCCAGTCGCGGGGCAGGTCAGATCGGGAGCTCGATCAGGGGAGCAGCTTGTCGGTGAGGCCGCCGACGGTGTCCTCCAGGTCGTCGACGGTCCCGCCGACGACGTCCTCGGGCGCGCTCTTCGCGGGGTCCTCGGACTTGGAGGATCCGGGCAGGCCCTTGACGCTGCTGGTCACCCCGGTGAGGAGGTCCTTGATGGCCACGTCGGCGCCACGGCTGGGCAGCAGCTTGCCCTCTTCGTCGATGGTGCCGCGCACGGGCCGGGCGGTGTCCTGCTCCGGACCGGAGCCGGCCCTGTCCGGTGCCGGGGCGCTCGGAGTGCGACCGGCTGCCTCCTCCGCAGCAGCCTGCAGCGCCGCGACCTCGTCGGTGTCCAGGACCTCCTGCACACGGGCGAGCGGGCTGGTGAGCAGGCTCTCGAAGTCGGCGGCGGCAGCGCCGGCGGTGAGCCCGCTCGGCGGAGCGACCGGTGCGGCCGGACCGCAGGTGCGGCACAGCACGCGGGCTGCCTGGTCGATGTCGGCGAGCGTGTCGGCGGCCTCGACCAGGGCGGGACCGGTTGCGGCGTCGGAGCCGACACTCATCCGGCCGAGCTCGGTCATCTGCTGGGCGGCGAACTCGCGCACCGCGGTGATGTCGGTGGGGTCGCCCTCACGCTGGTAGCTGACGAAGAGCTTGTCCGAGCCGGAGTCGGCGGCGCTGTTGAAGGCGTCCACGGTGCGCGTCACCAGAGCGGGGTCGGCGCCGGAGGCGACCAGCTCGCCGACCTCGGCCAGCCGCGTCTCGGCCTGGCTGAGGAGCAGGCGACCCTTGCTGGCCTCGTTGAGGCGCAGCGCGGCGTTGAGCTTCTCGCCACCGCGCTTGATCGGGTAGAGCGAGTCGCCGGGAAGCGCGCCGGACGCCGCCGCGGCCATGCCGGCACTGCCGCCGAGGATGACCAGCGAGGCCGCCACCGAACCGAGGCGGCGCTGACGGGTGTGCGAGAGGTGAGTGGTGCGCGTGCGCACCGCGGCCAGGTGCGGCCCGGACGGTACGGCGACCAGCTCGGTCCGCGCGGCGAGCATCAGCCGTTCCCGGAGGTCGTCGACGAACTCGACCCGAGGCGTGACCTCGGGGCGGGTGCGCAGGACCTCGACGGTCGACAGCAGCCCGGCATGACGCTCGGCCACGGCCGGCGCGGCGGTGCCAGCGAGGACGCTGTCGAACTCCTCGGCTGCCCGCATCGCGGGGAAGAGCGAAGTCATCGGCGTTTTCCTGAAGTGTGGTGGGACGTGCGCACCGAGATCACGAGAGGTGGACGATCAGCGGAGCACCTTGACACCCACTCCAACGACGGGGTGGTCGGGAAGGTTATGGCTGTTTGCGAGAGGTCCGTCACGTATTGCCGGGAGGCGGTCATGAGCCCATCCCCTCGGGCAGGAGCTTGGCCAGATTGCGCACCCCGCGCAGCTGCAGCTGCTTGACGGCACCGGCGCTGCGACCGAGCAGGTCCGCGGTCTCGGCGATGGAGAGACCCTGCAGGAAGCGCATCACCAGGCACTCGCGCTGCTCGGCCGGGAGGCTGTCGAGCGCCTCGAGGAGGGCCTCGTTGGTCAGCGACGCCAGGACCGCGCCCTCGGGACCCTCGGTGGTGGTGTCGAGCGTGGTCATGTCCTCGGTGGTCTGCTCCAGGCGGGTGCGCCCGGCCTTGAAGTGGTCGGTCGTGAGGTTGCGCGCGATGGTCATCAGCCAGGCGCCGAAGTCCTTGCCCTGCCACCGGAACGAGCTCATGCTGCGCAGCGCGCGGAAGAAGGTCTCGGCAGTCAGGTCCTCGGCCAACGGCACCGAGCCGACCCGGTAGTAGAGGAACCGGTAGACGCTCGCGTTGTAGTGGTCGTAGAGCTGGCCGAACGCCTCGGCGTCCCCGACCCGGGCGAGCTCGACCAGGGCGATCAGCCGGCTGCCCTCCGCCTCGTCCTCGAGCGAGGAGGTCGCGAAGGCCGAGTCGTCGGGTCGGCCGCCGGAGAGATCCGACTCGAGCCGGGTGGGGCGCTCGCTGGTCTGGGTCAGCAACCACGACGTACGGGGGGCGTCTGAGCCGGTGGGTGCGGTGGCGAGGGCGAGCTCGGGTCCGATCAGCTGCACCAAGGCATGACGCAGTGCGTCCAGACCCCTGTGCCATCCCTGTTCGCCCATACGCCTGCGCCGACGACCGTCGGCTCCTCCCCCTAGATCGTTTCCATGGTAGGGGTGAGATGCGCCCTTGTGAACCAAATCGTGAGGTTGACCACGTTTGGCGGAGGGGGCTCGGGGAACCTCAGACGACCCGTTTTCGGATCGCCACTCCGGCGGCCACGGTGCCCACCGCAGCGCCCGCCACGGCGGCGGTGAACATGCCCGCCCGGGCGGCCTTGCGGCCGCTGCGGTAGTCGCGGACGCGCCAGCCCTGCTGCCGGGCGTACTCCCGCAACCGGGAGTCGGGGTTGATCGCGCACGGGTCCCCGACCTCGTTGAGCATCGGCAGGTCGTTGTAGGAGTCGGAGTACGCCGAGCAGCGGGACAGGTCGAGGTCGAAGCGCTCGGCGAGCTCACGCACCGCCACCGCCTTCGCCGAGCCGTGCAGCATCTCGCCGACCAGTGCTCCGGTGTAGACGCCGTCGACGTGCTCGGAGACCGTGCCCAGGGCGCCGGTCAGCCCGAGCCGGCGAGCAATGATCGTGGCGATCTCGATCGGCGCCGCCGTCACCAGCCACACCCGCTGTCCCTGGTCGAGGTGGAGCTGGGCCAGCGCCCGGGTTCCCGGCCAGATCCGGTGAGCCATCCGCTCGTCGAAGATCTCCTCGCCGAGCGACTCCAGCTCCTCGACGGTGTGTCCGGCGATGAAGGAGAGTGCGGAGGCCCGGGCCTCGGCCACGTGCTCGGGGTCCTCGACCCCGACGACCCGGAAGTAGGCCTGCTTCCAGGCGGCGCCGAGGATGTCCTTGGTGGTGAAGAACTCGCGCTTGTGCAGCCCCCGGGCGAGATGGAAGATCGACGCCCCCTGCATCACGGTGTTGTCGACGTCGAAGAACGCGGCCACGTGCGGATCGGCTGCGATGTCGAGTGCGCTCTCCACCTCGGCGATGGCAGCCGCGGCCTCGCCGGCCAGCTGCGAGCGCCGCCGCAGGTCGGGCGCCCGCGGCGGAGTCCTGCGTCCCGGCTTCCTGGCAGTCGGGGGTGGGGTCACGCGGACAGCCTATGCCGCAGCGGGACGCCTCGGATGTGGGAGACTCGCCCGATGGACTCCAACGTCGCCGGGCTGCTGACCCGCGCCGCGGCGCAGGAGGCCGACCGGATCGCCCTCACCGAGGCAGCGTCCGGCAGGACCGCCACCTGGAGCGAGCTCGACGAGCTGGCCGACCGGGTGGTGCAGGGACTCTCGGACGCCGGCATGGTCGCCGGCTACCGGGTGATGGTCGCGACCGGCAACTCGATCGAGTTCGTGGCCGCCTACTTCGGTGCCCTGCGGGCCGGGATGGTGGTGGTGCCGGTCAACCCGCGCAGCGCCACCGGCGAGCTGATCCGGATGCTTGCCGACTCCGGCACCCGGATGGTGATCGCCGACCAGATCACGATCTCCTCGGTCCGCGCCGCCGTGGGTGGCCTGGGCGAGGCGATGGCCGCCTCCGGGCACGAGCCCGCCGCCCGGCCCCGCATCGTCTCCGTCGGGACCACGCTCGAGCCCGGTGAGCGCTCCTGGGACCAGCTCGTGGCCAACCGCGCCCGGCTGACCCCCTCCCGCCGGGACCCCGAGAGCATCGCGGTGCTGCTCTACACGAGCGGTACGTCGGGGCGCCCGCGCGCCGCGATGCTCTCGCACCGGGCGCTGCTGGCCAACGTCGAGCAGGTCGCCCAGGTCGATCCCCCGATGATCACCGGTCGCGACGTCGTGCTCGGGGTGCTCCCGATGTTCCACGTCTACGGCCTGAACGCCGTGCTGGGCCAGGTCGTGCGCCAGCAGGCCCGGATGGTGCTGGTCAACGGCTTCGACGCCGAGGGCTCGCTCGACCTGATCGAGGACGAGGCGATCTCGGTGGTCCCGGTGGCCCCGCCGGTGTTCGCCTACTGGATGCAGGTCGCAGGTCTCGAGGACCGTCTCGGACCGGTCCGGCTGGTCCTCAGCGGCTCAGCTCCGCTGGATCCCGACCTCACGGCCGCCTTCTCCCGGCGTACGAACGTCGCGATCCACCAGGGCTACGGCCTCACCGAGGCCGCGCCGGTCGTGACCTCGACGCTGTGCAGCAAGGTGCCCAACCCCCGATCGGTCGGGGCCGCGATCCCCGGCATCGAGGTGCGACTGGTCGACGACCACGGCCGCACCCCCCTTGACGAGGACGCGGGCGAGATCCACGTCCGCGGCGAGAACATGTTCTCCGGCTACTGGCCCGACGGCGCCGACGGACCGGACCCGGACGGGTGGTGGCCGACCGGCGACGTGGGCTACCTCGACCCCACCGGTGACCTCTACCTCGTCGACCGGCTCAAGGAGCTGGTGATCGTCTCCGGCTTCAACGTCTACCCCAGCGAGGTCGAGGAGGTGATCGGCGAGCTCCCCGAGGTCGCCGGGGCCGCCGTGATCGGCGTCGACGACGCGCGCACGGGTGAGGCGGTCGTCGCCTTCGTCGTACCCACGGCCGCCGGGGCCAGCGACGCCCTGGTCGACGTGGTCCGCGCCCACTGCGAGCTGCGGCTGGCGCGGTTCAAGCAGCCCTCGGTCGTGCACGTGGTGGAGCAGCTTCCCCTGACCGGCACGGGCAAGGTGCAGAAGGGCCGGCTGCGCGCGACCGAGCGCCGCCGCGCCCTGGGCCTGCTGGAGTGAGTGCCCGGCGATGAGCCCACGTGTCCGTCTCTACGCCAAGCCCGGCTGCCACCTGTGTGACGACGCTCGCGCCGTGATCACCCGGGTCTGCGCCGAGGTCGGCACCGAGTTCGAGGAGGTCGACATCACCGGCTCGCCCGAGCTGATGGAGGCCTACGGCGAACAGATCCCGGTGACCTTCGTGGACGGTCGGCAGCACGACTTCTGGCGCGTGGACGAGGCCCGGCTGCGCTCCTGCCTGGGCTGAGCAGCACCCCCGAGCCCCGTAGGTCGGGGCCCCGGTGGAGGTGACACATGTCACCTGTGCTAGCCGAGAGCCCCGCTCGGTTTGTTCGCACGTTCACAAACTCCTACAGTGACGAGGATCCCCACGTCTGGAGAGTGTCAGCGCAGTGAGCAACTCCCGCATTCCCGAGGCGACGGTGGCCCGCCTTCCGGTGTATCTGCGGGCCCTCAACGCCATGGTCGAGGCCGGCACGTCCACGTGCTCGAGCCTGGAGCTGGCGACGGCTACCGGCGTGAACAGCGCCAAGCTGCGCAAGGACCTCTCCCACCTCGGCTCCTACGGCACCCGCGGGGTCGGCTACGACGTGGAGTACCTCCGCTACCAGATCTCGCGTGAGATCGGGCTGACCCAGGACTGGCCGGTCGTGGTCGTCGGGATCGGCAACCTCGGGCACGCCCTGGCCAACTACTCAGGCTTCTCCTCCCGCGGCTTCCGAACCGTGGCGCTGCTCGACGCCGACCCCAGCAGGCAGGGCGAGGTCGTCGCCGGCCTGGAGATCCGCGGGTTCGCCGAGCTCGAGGCCGTCGTGGCCGAGCACGGCGTGGGGATCGGCGTGATCGCCACCCCTGCCGTGGCCGCCCAGGACGTCTGCGACCAGATGGTCGCCGTCGGCATCCGCAGCATCCTGAACTTCGCGCCCACGATCATCTCGGTGCCCGAGGGCGTCGACGTGCGCCGGGTCGACCTCTCCAGCGAGCTGCAGATCCTGGCCTACCACGAGCAGCGCCGTGCCAGCGACGAGGTCGCGGACCGGCTGCTCGCGACCGATGTCGAGGTGGCCGGATGAGCGTCCTGGTGGTCGGGATCTCGCACCGCAGCGCCCCGGTCGGGGTGCTGGAGCAGGTCGCGCTCGACGCGAGCGCGGTGCCCAAGCTGGCCCGTGAGGCTGCGGACACCGAGCACGTCACCGAGGCCACGGTCCTCTCGACCTGCAACCGCACCGAGGTCTACGCCGACGTCGACCGCTTCCACGGCAGCGTCGAGGCGATCTCGGGACTGCTGGTGGAGCGAGCCGGCTCCGCCGCGGAGGACCTGCTGGGCCACCTCTACGTGCACTACGACGACGCTGCGGTGTCGCACCTGTTCCACGTCGCCGCCGGGCTGGACTCGATGGTGCTGGGAGAGAGCCAGATCCTCGGCCAGGCGCGTGAGGCGCTGCGCGTGGGGCAGGAGATCGGCACGGTCGGTCCTGCGCTGAACGTCCTGTTCCAGCAGGCGCTGCGCGTGGGCAAGCGTTCCCACGCCGAGACCGACATCGACCGGGTCGCACCCAGCCTGGTCAGTGCCGCGCTGGACCGCGCCTCCGCCCACGTGGGTGACCTCGCCGGCAAGAACGTCGTCGTCGTGGGTGCCGGGTCGATGGCCGGCCTCGCCGTGGCCACGGCCTCCCGTGCCGGCGCCGCCTCGATCCTGGTCGCCAACCGCACCGCCGAGCGCGCCACCCGCCTGGCCACCGAGTACGCCGCCACGGCGATCCCGCTCTCGGCCCTGGCCGATCACGACCAGCCCGTGGACGTGCTGATCTCCTGCACCGGAGCCGCGGGCGTGGTGATCACCGCCGAGATGCTCACCCGGCGGCGCCGCGACGACCGCCCGCTGGCCGTGCTCGACCTCGCCCTGCCGCGCGACGTGGACCCTGCCGTCTCCGCCATGCCGGGGGTGCTGCTCGTCGACCTGAGCACCCTGGCCACCGAGCTCGAGGACACCGAGGGTGCCGGCGACGTCGCGGGAGTGCGCACGATCGTCGCCCAGGAGCTCGCGGCCTTCCTGACCGCTCGCCGCAGCCAGAGCGTCACCCCGACCGTGGTCGCCCTGCGCACGATGGCCACCGGTGTCGTGGAGTCCGAGCTCGAGCGCCTCGTGCAGCGTCTCCCGGACCTGGACCCCGCCAGCCGCGCCGAGGTGGAGCGGACGATCCGCCGGGTGGCCGAGAAGCTCCTGCACCAGCCCACGGTCCGGGTCAAGCAGCTGGCCAACGACAGCGGCGCGGTCTCCTACGCCGCCGCGCTCGCCGAGCTGTTCGCGCTGGACCCCGAGGCCGTCGAGGCCGTGACCCGGGTGGAGGGCGTATGACCGCGCCGATCCGTGTGGGCACCCGTGCCTCGGTCCTCGCCCGCACCCAGAGCAGCCTGGTCGCCGACGCGCTCACGGCCGCCACCGGACGCGCCACCGAGCTCGTGCTGATCCGCACCCAGGGCGACGTGAGCTCGGCTCCGCTGGCCCAGATCGGTGGCACCGGCGTCTTCGTCAGCGCGCTGCGAGAGGCGCTGCTGGCCGACGAGATCGACCTGGCCGTGCACTCCCTCAAGGACCTGCCCACCACTCCCGACCCGGACATCGAGCTGGCCGCCGTACCTCTGCGCGAGGACCCGCGCGACGTGGTGATCGCGCGCGACGGACTCACCCTGGGTGAGCTGCCGCCGGGGTCCCGGGTGGGCACCGGCGCACCACGCCGCGTCGCCCAGCTGCAGGCCCTCGGCCTGGGCATCGAGCTGGTCGGGGTGCGCGGCAACGTCGACACCCGGATCGCGAAGGTGGCCGGCGGGGAGCTGGACGCCGTCGTGCTGGCGCGTGCCGGGCTGGCGCGGTTGGGCCGGCTGGACGAGGTGACCGAGGTGATCGACCCGATCCAGGTGCTGCCCGCACCGGGTCAGGGCGCCCTGGCCGTGGAATGTCGAGCAGGCAGCGGCCTGCTCGAGGAGGTACGGGCGGCGCTGGACCACGCGCCGACCCGCGCCTGCGTCGAGGCGGAGCGAGCACTGCTCGCCGATCTCGAAGCAGGATGCTCGGCGCCCGTGGGCGCGCTAGCAGAAGTTGCGGAAGGTGACCATGGTGACGAACTCTGGATCCGTGCGGTGGCCCTTTCCCCCGACGGCGCGCTCTTCGTGCGCCGTTCCGCCTCGGGGCCGCTCGACGACGCGATCGGCGTGGGCCAGAAGCTCGCCGCCGAGATGCTCGCCGAGGGTGCAGCAGAACTGATCAACGAACCAGCGAAGTGACAAGAAGGCGACTGTGACCAAGACGAAGACGACCAGCACCTCCACGCCTACGAGCACGCCCACCGGCGCTCGCCCGGTGAGGTGGGTGTCCTTCGTGGGCAGTGGGCCCGGGGACCCGGGCCTGCTCACGCTGCGCGCCGTCGAGCTCCTCCGCGAGGCCGACGTCGTGATCACCGAGGTGCCCGGGCACGAGGAGCTCGTCCGCTCGGTCCTCGGCCTGCCGCCGGTGCAGCACCTCGACCCCTCCGAGGAGGGCGCCGAGCCCGTGGCGGTGGCGCAGGTCGGCCCGCTCTTCGTCGACGGCGGCTTCGGCGAGGACGGCCAGCCCCTGACCCACGCGGCCCGCGCGAAGGTCGTGGTCAGGCAGGCCAAGACCGGCAAGCGCGTGGTCCGGCTGATGTCGGGCGACCCCTTCGTCTACGCCTCCGGGCCCGAGGAGGCCCAGGCGTGCACCAAGGCCGACATCGGCTTCGAGATCGTCCCCGGCGTGTCCTCGGTGACTGCCGTCCCGGCGTACGCCGGCATCCCGCTGACCACCAAGAACCACCGTGAGGTGGCCGTGGTGACCTGCAACGACGTGCGCATCGACTGGAGCAGCTACTCCGGCCACGCGACGCTGGTGCTGCTCTCGGCCGTGGGCACGATCGGTGAGATCGCGGCCGCGCTGGTCGCCGCCGGTCGCTCGCCCGAGACCCCCGTCTCGATGACCCGCACCGGCACGCTGACCACCCAGGAGACGATCGTCTCCACGCTGGCCGAGATCGGTGCCGCGGCCCGTGCCGCGAAGATGACCCCGCCCGCGATCGTGGTCGTCGGACCGGTCGTGGACCTGCGCGAGACGCTGTCGTGGTTCGAGACCAAGTCGCTGTTCGGCTGGCGGGTGCTGGTGCCGCGCACCAAGGACCAGGCCGGTCTGCTGTCCTCGCGGCTGCGCGGCTATGGCGCCGTGCCCGAGGAGGTGCCCACGATCTCGGTGGAGCCGCCGCGCAACCCCCAGCAGATGGACAAGGCCGTCCGCGGCCTGGTCGAGGGCCGCTACGAGTGGATCGCCTTCACCTCGGTCAACGCGGTGCGCGCGGTGCGCGAGAAGTTCGAGGAGTACGGCCTCGACGCGCGTGCGTTCTCCGGGCTCAAGATCGCCGCTGTCGGCGACAAGACCGCCGCCTCC
The DNA here is from genome assembly GCA_963782215.1 of uncultured Actinomycetota bacterium. Lineage (GTDB taxonomy): Bacteria > Actinomycetota > Actinomycetes > Propionibacteriales > Nocardioidaceae > Marmoricola. Next base: position 68,520 of record CAWAJE010000001.1, read on the forward strand.
CTGGCCGACTGGGGCCTGAACTCCGACCTGGTGCCCTCCGGTGAGCAGTCCGCCCGCGGTCTGCTCGAGGACTGGCCGCCGTACGACGACGTGCTGGACCCGATCAACCGGGTCTTCCTGCCGCGCGCCGACATCGCCACCGAGACCCTGGTGGCCGGTCTCGTCGACCTCGGCTGGGAGGTCGACGACGTGACGGCCTACCGGACCGTGCGGGCTGCCCGCCGCCGGCGCCGACCCGCGAGGCGATCAAGAGCGGCAAGTTCGACGCCGTGGTGTTCACCTCGTCCTCGACCGTGCGCAACCTGGTCGGCATCGCGGGCAAGCCACACGCCTCCACGGTGATCGCGGTGATCGGGCCGGCCACGGCGAAGACCGCCGAGGAGCACGGCCTGCGGGTCGACGTGATGGCGGCCAACCCGTCGGTCGAGGCGCTCGCCGAGGCGCTGGCGGACTTCGGTGCT
>CAWAJE010000002.1:0-21834 GCA_963782215.1 uncultured Actinomycetota bacterium
GCCCGCGCCACGCCCGCGCCACCGGTGGTGATGGCGGGCTACAGCGCACGCCTCGCCGGCGTCACCACCATCACCGGGCTGGTGTTCTCGGGCCTGGCCCAGCTCGGGGACGTCGGGGTCACGCTCATGGTCGTCGTCTTGATGGTGCTCTGGTCGTCATGGCGCCTCGAGCGCAGCGCCCAGCGCTGGGAGGACGCGACCACGCGGGCGCGGGTGGTGACCACCGTCGTCGGCTGAGACCAGCCCCACATCGGTAGGGTCGCCACCATGGACTTCTCCCCCTCCCCCCGCGCCGCTGAGCTGACCGCCCTCGTCGGTGACTTCGTCACCCGCGAGATCGAGCCCGTGGTCGCCGACTACCGCCGCGAGGTCTCTGCGGCCAAGGAGGCGGGGGAGTGGCGCGAGTCACCGATCCTCGGCGAGCTGCGGGCCAAGGCTCGCGCCCAGGGGCTGTGGAACCTGTTCCTGCCGGTCGAGCACACCGGCCACTACGCGGAGCAGTTCGGCACCCACGGTGGTGCGGGGCTCTCCAACGTCGACTACGCGCCGCTGGCCGAGCAGATGGGCCGCGCGACCTTCTTGGCGCCGTACGTCTTCAACTGCAACGCCCCCGACACCGGCAACATGGAGGTGCTGCTCAAGTACGGCACCGACGAGCAGAAGGCCACCTGGCTCGAGCCGTTGCTCGACGGCAAGATCCGCTCCGCGTTCACGATGACCGAGCCGGGCGTGGCCTCCTCCGACGCCACCAACATGGAGGCCACCGCGGTCGTCGACGGCGACGAGGTGGTGATCAACGGCCGCAAGTGGTGGTCCACCGGAGTCGGCCACCCGGACTGCAAGATCTTCGTCTTCATGGGCCTCTCGGACCCCGAGGGCGACCGCCACCACCGGCACACGATGGTGCTGGTGCCGCGCGACACCCCGGGGGTGAAGGTCGAGCGGCTGCTCTCCACGATGAGCGAGTACGACGAGCCGGTCGGCCACGGCGAGGTCAGCTTCGACGAGGTCCGCGTGCCGAAGGAGAACATCCTGCTCGGCGAGGGCAGGGCGTTCGAGATCGCCCAGGGCCGGCTCGGACCGGGGCGGGTGCACCACTGCATGCGGCTGATCGGCCAGGCCGAGGTCGCCCTGGAGATGGCGATCCGACGCGGCCTGGACCGGGAGGCCTTCGGCAAGCCGATCCTCAACCTCGGTGGCAACCGGGAACGCGTCGCCGACGCCCGGATCGCGATCGACCAGGCCCGGCTGCTGGTGCTCAACGCCGCGTGGAAGCTGGACGTCGGTGGCTCGCTGAACGCGCTCAGCGAGGTCAGCCAGATCAAGGTGATCGTGCCCAACGTGGCCCAGCAGGTGATCGACATGGCGATCCAGCTGCACGGCGGCGGCGGGCTCTCGGCCGACTTCCCGCTCGCCGGGATGTGGACGAACGCGCGGGCCCTGCGGCTGGCCGACGGCCCCGACGAGGTGCACCGCGGCGTCGTCGCGCGGCTGGAGATCGCCAAGCACCAGACCGGGCGCCGCTGATGGGGCGGGTGCTCGTCACCGGGGGTGCCTCCGGGCTCGGGGCCGCGCTGGTGGCGGCCTACCTCGACCGCGGCGACCAGGTGCTGGTCGCCGACCTCGACGAGCCTGCCCCCGGCACCGAGCACGACGGCTTGCACTCGATCCGGCTCGACGTGCGCTCCGACGATGACTGGGCCGCAGCCCGCGAGTGGGTCGAGCGGGAGTGGGGTGGTCTGGACGTGCTGGTCAACAACGCCGGTGTCGCCGGTGGTGGCAGGGTCGATGTGGCTGGCATGGACGAGTGGCAGTGGATCACCGAGATCAACCTCTTCGGCGTGGTCCGCGGCACCAGGACGTTCGTGCCGATGCTCAAGACGCAACGCTCGGGCCAGATCGTCAACATCGCCTCGCTGGCCGGGCTGGTTCACCCCGGTGGGATGGGCTCCTACAACGCGGTCAAGGCCGGCGTGGTGGCGTTCACCGAGACCTGTGGGCATGAGCTCGCCGAGTGGGACATCCGCTGCGCGGCGGTGTGCCCGTCCTACTTCCGCACCGGCCTGATCGAGAACATGCAGGGCAGCGACACCGCCATCGGCCAGGTGATCGGGGCGCTGGTCTCCCGGGCACCGCTCGGTCCCGAGGAGATCGCGGCCGCTGTGCTCGCGGGAGTCGACGCGGGCGAGGAGCTGATCCTGCCCGACGAGGCGGCCCGCGCCGCCTACCGGCTCAAGCTGACCGACCGGGCGGCGTACGACGTGGTGATGCGCCGGCAGGCGGCACGGCTGAACGCGCTCGGCGCGGAAGGGGAGCAGCAGTGAGCGAGATCGACGGCACCTCCGGCGTACGCGAGGAGGACGGCTTCGACGTGGAGGCCGTCCGCGAGTGGCTGGCGGCGCAGGGCACCGAGCTGGTCGGGGAGATCGAGGTGCGCCAGTTCGCCGGCGGCGCCTCCAACCTGACCTACTCCGTCCGCGACGCCACCCACGACCTGATCCTGCGCCGGCCCCCGGGCGGGCAGAAGGCCAAGGGTGCGCACGACATGGGTCGGGAGTACCGCATCCAGGACGGGTTGCGCGAGGTGTTCCCGCTCGTCCCGGCCATGGTGGCGCACTGCGAGGACGAGTCGGTGATCGGCTCGGAGTTCTACGTGATGCAGCGCGTCGACGGGATCATCCCGCGTCGCAACCTCCCCGACGGGGTGAGCCTGAGCGAGGAGCAGACCCGGGCGCTGTGCACCAACGCGCTCGACGTGCTGATCGACCTGCACCAGGTCGACGTCGCGGCCACCCCGCTGGCGGCGATGAGCAAGGGCAGCGGCTACGTCGCCCGCCAGGTGGGTGGGTGGTCGACCCGCTTCCGCAACGCGCGCACCGAGGACGTCGGCGACTACGAGACCGTGATGGCCTGGCTCGACGAGCACCAGCCCGACGACGTCGCGAGCGTGCTGATCCACAACGACTTCCGCTTCGACAACCTGGTCCTGGACCGCGAGGACCCGACCCGTCCGGTCGGCGTGCTCGACTGGGAGATGGCCACGGTCGGCGACCCGCTGATGGACCTCGGCGGCACGCTGGCCTACTGGGTGCAGGACGACGACGACGACTTCTTCCGCCAGTTCCGCCGCCAGCCCACGCACCTGCCGGGGATGCTCAGCCGCGACGAGGTGGTGGCCTACTACTGCGAGCGGATGGGCTACTCGCTCAGCGCCGAGCAGTGGCGCTTCTACGAGGTCTTCGGACTGTTCCGGCTCGCGGTGATCGCCCAGCAGATCTACTACCGCTACTTCCACAAGCAGACCAGCAACGAGGCCTACGCCATCTTCGGTCCGGCCGCGCAGTACCTCGAGGTGCGCTGCAACCGGATCATCGCGGAAGCCGAGGGGTCCGCGTAGTGGGGCAGCTGCTGCTGGTGCGCCACGGCCAGGCCTCGTGGGCCGCTGAGGACTACGACGTGCTCTCCGAGACCGGCTGGGAGCAGTCCCGGCTGCTCGGCAGGGCGCTCGCTGCGCGTGGCGTCGCCCCCGCCGTGGCGTTCAGCGGCGGGATGCGCCGCCACCGGGAGACCGCCGAGGCCTGCCTGGAGGCGTTCGGTGTGGAGGTGCCGCTGGAGACCGATCCCGGGTGGGCGGAGTTCGACCACGTCGCGATGCTCGCGGCGGTGCCCGCGCCCTTCGAGGGGCGTACGCCGACCCGCCCGGAGTTCCAGGCGTGGTTCGAGGAGGCGACCGACCGCTGGACCGGCGGCGACCACGACGCGGACTACGACGAGTCGTTCGCGGCCTTCACCGACCGGGTCGGGTCAGCGCTGCGGCGTACGGCCGAGACGGTCGGGTCGGGTACGGCGCTGGTGTTCAGCAGCGGCGGTCCGGTCTCCTGGGCGGTCTCCCACCTGCTGGCCGAGGAGACCGACGTGCGCCGCCGGCTGTGGCGCCGGCTGAACCCGGTCTGCGTGAACTCCGGCGTGACGCGGCTCGTGGCCGGGCGACGCGGCGTGACGATGGTCAGCTTCAACGAGCACGCCCACCTCGACGGCGTACCCGACCTGCTCACCTACCGCTGAGCCTCTTCGGCAGGCGCCGGGCGGCGCGGGAGCAGGTGGTGACCCGGGTCGAGCCGGTTGCGCACCCACGCACGGTCTCGGAGGTTGAGGGGGCTCGCTCTGCGCGCGCCTCGAGCCCCCGGACCACGGGCCGCTGCGCGGGTGATCTGGGTTCGAGACGGTTGCTGCGTGACCTCCTCACCCGCTGCGGGTCGGTGGGGGACTCACGGAAGGCGAACCCGTAGTCGCGCTGGCTGCCTGGCGGGCGATTGGGAGCTCGTGCCTGGGTCTTCTGTGGTTGCCAGCTCCCGAGCGAGCGTCTCGATATCCCCCGGCCGCACGATCACCGGAGGGCCTCGCCAACCGGAGAAGCGGCTCGGAAAAGTTGTCCACAGATGTCGAACACGCTATCGATTCTGTCGGTGGTCCGATCCTAGAATGGGTCCATGACCACCACCTCGATCACCGCTCCCGGGATGTCCCCGGCGCAGGTGATCGAGCGTGCCCGTCAGGCCCGACAGGCCTCCACGGCAGCGGCTGCCGAGGAGCTCGCGATGGCTCTGATCTGGGCGCGGCTGCACCCCTGCCCGGTCGATGAGGTCCCGGCGCATTGGGGTGAGGTCGACCTGCACGGCGAGAGCGTGTGCCCGTTGGCAGGTGTGGGGGCGCCGTGGGTGGCGGAGTTCGCGCCCGCCGATCTGGGTGCCGCGCTCGGGATCAGTGTGGACGCCGCCAAGCAGCTGCTCGGTGATGCCCTGGAGCTGGCGCACCGGCTGCCGCGGCTGTGGGCGCTGGTCCAGGACCTGGCGGTGCCGGTGTGGCGGGCCCGGTTGATCGCCCGGGAGACCCGCGACCTGTCCCTGGAGGCCGCGAAGTTCGCGGACCGGTTGATCGCCGCGACCCCGGACAAGATCGGGTCGGTCCACGCCGCTCGTCTGGTGCAGGAGGCGCGGCTGTACTTCGACCCCGACCGCGCGATCGCCGACGAGGACGAAGCCTTGGCCAAGCGCGGGGTCTGGTCACGCCCCGGGGCAGCGCCGGCGACCACCGAGATGTGGATGACCCTGGACACCCCTGATGCCGAGCTGTTCGACCAGTCCGTGTCCCGGGTCGCCGGCGACCTGCGGCAGCTCGGCGACACCGACAGCCTCGACGTGCGGCGGGCACGGGCGGTGGGGATCCTCGCCGACCCGCAGTACGCCCTGGACCTGATGTCGGGCCGCGAAGGAGCCGCACCCACCATGGGCAGTGGTGGGGTGGCGAACCTGTTCGTGCACCTCACCCCGGCCGATCTCGAGGCCGACCTGCATGGTGGAACCGGCGCCGCGTCGATCGAGAAGCTCGGGGCCGCCACCACCCGGCTGCTCACCGACTGGCTCACCCGGCTCAACGAGACGGGCGGCAAGGTGATCCTCCGACCCGGTCCTCGACCTCACCGCCGATGCCGCCGAGACGTCCGTGGACCAGCACGACCCACCCGCCGCGATGCGCGAGCAAGTCCTGCTGCGCGACGCGCACTGCGTCTTCCCCGGCTGCCACCGGGACTCCCGGGCCTGCGACCTGGACCACATCACCCCCTACGTCCCGATGGACGAGGGCGGACCACCCGGCCAAACCCATCCCGGCAATCTCGCACCGCTGTGCCGGACCCACCACCGGGTCAAGACCCACACCGCCTGGGACTACAAGAGGCGCGACGACGGCGGCTACGCCTGGACGAGTCCCACCGGGCACCAGTACGACACCGACACCGCCGACCGACGGCCAGCCTCGGCAGCGCGCCCGGTCACGGCAGCAGTCACGGCACCCCGACCAGACACCCGGCTGACCGAGCTCGTCATCCCGCGCCAACGCCGACGAACCTGACCGCCCCGGACCCCGACCCCAGCCCGGTCGGGGCCATCGGCACGCCCCGACCGCTACGCAGGCTCGTCCCTGTGGTTGTGAGTCGCTCGATGCGCCAGATCCACAACCACCGGCCGGGGCCGGCCGGGCTCCACACCACCGCCGGGGCCGGCCGGGCTCCACACCCCCCCGGCGGGGCTGGGCGGGCTCCCGACAACCCGGCCCGAGTGCCAGCGCCTCAGCTGCTACCGCCGCGCACCTCGAGGGGTGCGTGTCAGCCGATCGGGAGGTCCGGCAGGCTGGTCAGTCCCCGGTCGCACGGGCCAGCGCCTGGGCGGCTCCCGGTGTGGCGAGCTCGGGGATGACCGGTGAACCCGACGCCGCGGGGCGGTGTACGGCGATGGTGCAGCGCATGCTCGAGATCCGGCAGACCAGCAGCTCCTCGCCGGTGAAGTCCCCGGCGTTCCAGCCGGTGGCATCCAGAAGGGCGAACCGGTCGTCGTCGAGCCACTGGTAGAGCCGCAGCCGTTCGACGATGCCGTAGCCGTAGCGGGCGGGTGCCCGGAACTGCAGGCGCTGGCCGGTGCGTGGGTCGAAGACCTGCTGGGTGTCCGGGACCCTGGTGAGGTGCCCGCCGTCGACGGCGAACTCCTGCCCGATGCCGTCGGTGAGGCGGCCGCGCTCCAGCGAGTCCCCGACGACCAGCATCCGGGCCCGGCCCAGCAGGTCGGCCCGCAGTGTGCCGAGGGGGACCTGGCTCGTGGCGGAAGGACCGGCCGGGTCGGGCGGGCCGGCGTACTCGTGACGGAACGGCCGGGGGGAGTCGCGCCCCTCGCCCAGCGAGCCGAGGCCGCGCCACAGGCTGTTGGTCCAGTAGACGGCCCGGTCGCCGACCGAGACGAGCTGCAAGCACAGCGCGCAGCTGGGCTTGACGTCGACGGGGACGCGGGCGACGCGCTGCCGGGTGCGGGCGTCGAAGACCACGAGCTCGGGGCGGTCTCCCGTCGGGAACTCGAACCAGGCGAAGTGTGAGCCGGAGTTGTCCGACACGACCCACTCGTCGGGGCGCCCGCCCGGCCCCCAGGCGACGGTGCCCTCCTGCACCACACCGGGGGTGGTGATGCCGACCAGGACGGGTTTCGAGCCGTCGGTGAACCAGATGCCGCCGTCCAGAGTGGTGAAGGCGGCGCCGCCGTCCACGACGTCGAGGGAGAGCACGTCCTTCCCGGTCGCGACGCGCTGGTCACCCAGGTGCAGCACCCGGCCCTCGGCGTAGGTCAGCGGCCGAGCCGGTCGCGCGGGGCTGTCGCCGAGCTGCCGGCCCGGGGCGGCCACGAGTCCCCCGGCTTCGTCGGGGCGAGCTCCGGAGCCGCCGGGACGGGCCAGCCCGCCCCACCCCAGCCCGGCCCCCAGCCCGGCCCCCAGGCAGACCCCGACGAGCACCGCCGCGGCAGCTGCGAGCTGTCGACGCCTGAGCCCTGTCATGGCTGCTCCCGGTGGTGGTGCGGTGCGTTCCTCCCGCCAGTCTCCGCCCCCGGGCCCCTGCCACCTAGTGCGCGGCAGCGGGCGTCTGGGCGTCAGTCACATCAGGGGAGGGGGCCGGTGGCACGTTGCGTGGCCACCAGAACGTGTCGCCGAGGAGCAGCGCCAGGGCCGGCACCAAGACGGTGCGCACCACCAACGTGTCCAGGAGTACGCCGAGGCAGATCACCACGCCCAGCTGTGCGAGGACGACCAGCGGCAGCACCCCCAGCACGGCGAACACCGCCGCCAGCAGGATGCCCGCGCTGGTGATCACCCCGCCCGTGGCCGCCAGCGCACGCAGCATGCCGTCGCGCGAACCGTGGCCCTCGCTCTCCTCCCAGGCCCGGGTGACCAGGAAGATGTTGTAGTCGACGCCGAGCGCGACCAGGAACAGGAACGCCAGCAGGGGCATCCCCACGTCGAGGCCGCTGAACCCGAAGACCCCCGTGAACAGCCACCAGCTCGCACCGAGCGCGGCGACGTAGGTGGCCAGCACGGTCAGCACCAGGAGCACCGGCGCGACCACGGAACGCAGCAGGAGCAGCAGCGCGCCGAGGACCAGCACCAGGATCACCGGGAAGATCACCCACCGGTCGCGGGTCGCTGCCGAGGCGGCGTCGAGCGACTGCGCCGCGGTCCCGCCGACGTAGCTGGTGTCGTCGAGGTCACCCAGGGTCGCTCGCATCCGCTCGACGGTGCGGCCGGCGCCGTCGCTGTCGGCGGGGTCCTCGAGCACCACGCTGAGCTCGGTCCAGGGCCCGGCCTCGTCCCCGGGTCGAACCGAGTCCACGCCGTCGAGGTCCTCCAGGGCGGCCAGTGCCGCGTCCGGGGTGCGGGTCATCACGGTCGCGGGGTCGGAGCTGCCGGCCGGGAAGTACTCCGCGAGCTGCTCCGCTGCCGAGATCGCCTCCGGCTTCTGCAGGAACTGGTCGGCGGTGGGCAGGCCGAGGCTGACCCCCAACAGGCCCGAGCCGAGGACGCCGAGCAGGAGCAGGGTGCCGACGACGAACGCCGTCGCGCGGCGGCTGACCGCGTCGCCGACCCGGCGCCACAACGAGCGCGCCTCCACCAGCGCCTGTGAGCCCATCTTGGGGACCTTGGGCCAGAACACCCAACGCCCGAAGATCACCAGCGTCGCCGGCAGGGCGACCAGGGCGAACACCGCGGCCACCACGATCCCCACCGCGCAGGCGATGCCGAGCCCGCGCGTGCTGGGGAAGACCGACAGCGCCAGGCTCAGCACACCGAGCACCACGGTGGTGGAGCTGGCCAGCACGGCGTGCGACGTACGCCGCAACGCGATCGCCATCGCCTCACGGCGGTCCTCGTGGGAGCGCAGCTCGTCGCGGTAGCGGGAGATCAGCAGCAAGGCGTAGTCGGTGCCCGCACCGAAGACCAGCACCGACAAGATCCCGATGGTCGACTCGTCCCACGGGACCGAGAGGCCGGCGAGCGTGTGCGTGGCCAGCACGCTGGCGGTCTGGTCGGCGATGCCCACCACCAGCAGCGGGATCACCCACAGGATCGGGCTGCGGTAGGTGATCACCAGCAGCAGCGCCACGATCGAGGCGGTGGCCGCCAGCAGCCGGAAGTCGGCGCCGTCGAAGACGGCCGCGAGATCGGCCTGGACCGCGGCCGGACCGGTCACGGCTGCGGTGATCCCGTCGGGGACGCTCTTCTCCAGCCGGTCGCGCAGTGCCGTGACCGCATCGGCGATGTCGGCGGCTCCGGTGGTCTCCACGGCCAGCACGCTGATCGCCGCCTTGCCGTCCTCGCTCGGGATCACCACCGGCCCGGTGCGGGGAGCGCTCACCTTCTCGACGTCGAGCCCCTTCACCACCGCTTCCAGCTCGCTGGTCCGCGAGGGATCCACCTCGCCGGTGAACAGCACCACGGCGGTCGAGGAGTCCTCCGCAGGCAGCTGCTCCTGCAGCTGCGCCACTCGCGTGCTGTCGTAGCCGACCGGCAGCTGATCGGTGGCCGACGGGGTGCGGTCAGCCTGCCCGAGACCGGCGATGAGCAGCACCCCGAACCCCAGGACGAACGCGCTGACCAGGGCACTGCCGCGCCCGACGATGATCCGTTGCAGGGTTCCCACAGCGCTACACTCCCGGTGTGTCTCGTTCGATGACTAACTAAGTGAGCAACAAGGTGAGCAAATCTAGCACTGGGTCCGCGCCCGGTGATGGGGAGACCTGGGTCGCGGAGTGGGAGCAGACCTCCACCCTGACGGCGTTGCGCACCCTGACCAAGCTCTCCGCCCAGGTCGCGCCGACGGTGGCTCGCCGGGCCTCCCTGACCCACAACGAGCTGCGCGCGCTCGAGCACCTGATGGACCAGCCGATGGGGCCCGGCGAGCTGGCCCGGGTGCTCGGAGTCAGCTCCGCCGCGGCGTCGGGGATCATCGACCGGCTCGAGAAGCGGGGCCACGCCGAGAGGGCCTCGCACGTCAGCGACGGCCGGCGCACCTCGGTGACGATCAGCCCCAGCGGCAGGATCGAGGTGATCGGCTACCTGATGCCGATGTTCCGTGAGCTGGCCGTGCTCGACGAGAGCCTCAGCGAGGAGGAGCGCGCTGCTGTCGACCGGTTCCTGCACGGTGCGATCCGGGCCCTGCGCGCGGTGATCTGAACGGCGCTTGGGACGATGAGGCCATGACCCTCAAGCGCAAGACGATCCTGATCACCGGTGCGAGCAGCGGGCTGGGGGCGGAGATGGCGCGCCAGTTCGCGGGCCTGGGACACGACCTCGCGCTGTGCGCCCGGAGGACCGAGAAGCTGGAGACCCTCAAGGCCGGCATCCTGGCCTCCCACCCCGACCGCCGCGTCGAGGTCCGCGCGCTCGACGTGAACGACGACGAGCAGGTCTTCGAGGTGTTCGCGGCGTTCCAGAACGACTTCGGCACGATCGACCGGGTGGTGGTCAACGCCGGGCTCGGCAAGGGCGCTCCGATCGGCACCGGCGGCCACGCCGCCAACCGCGAGACGGCGATGACCAACTTCGTGGCCGCGCTCGCCCAGGCGGAGGCGGCGATGCGGATCTTCCGCGAGCAGAACGCCGGCCACTTCGTGATGATCAGCTCGATGTCGGCCATGCGCGGGCTGCCCAAGACAATGACGACGTACGCCGCGACCAAGGCCGGTGTCGCCCACCTCGCCGAGGGGCTGCGCAACGAGATGCACGGCAAGCCGATCAAGGTGAGCGTGATCTACCCCGGCTACATCGCCTCGGAGATGAACGAGGGCGTGGCGCAGAGCACCCCGTTGATGGCCTCCACCGAGAAGGGCGTCAAGGCGATGGTCGACGCGATCGAGAAGGAGAAGGACTCCGCCTGCGTGCCGCCGCTGCCGTGGGCGCCGATGAGCCTGGTGATGAGGCACGCCCCGCTGCCGCTGTTCAAGAAGCTGGTCTAGCAGGGCGGTTCTGCAGGTCGGGCGGGTGGTCGCTCAGGCCAGGAACTGCTCGATCAGCCCCGGGACGGCGGCGTTCGCCAGTGCCGTGGCCTCGGCGACGGGGATGTCGATGGCGGCGTACTGCTGCTTCCCCGCAGCCGTCGTGGCGATCAGCGTGCACAGCCCGGCACGCCGTTGGAAGTAGGACTCCTCGATGTTCCAGCCGATGATGCCGGTGCGCTGCAGCACGTCGCGACGCCCGCGCAGCGTGCCCGAGGCCACCACGAGATGGTCCTCGCCGAGCGCGTGCCCGAGCTGGCGGTAGCGGTCGTGCCCGAGCCAGAAGGCGAGCGGTAGGAGCACCAGCGCCGGCACCAGGGTCACCCAGGAGATCGTCGCGGCGTCGGCCATCAGGGCCAGGGCGATCAGCACGATCAGGGCCCCGACGACGGCCCGGAGCAAGCGGCGGCGGCGCGCTGCCGGCCCGTGCGGATGCAGTGGCACCCGCAGCGGGCTGGTCTCGTCGCCGTGCAGGTCGAGCACCGCCTCGCCGACCGCGATCACGACCTGTTGCGGCGCCGGGGGCACCAGCAGGGTGCTGCTGCGTTCTCCGCTGGACAGGCCGGTGACGACGGCGTTCAGGCGCGCTGCCCCGGCGAGGCGCAGCCCGAGCGGCCGACCCAGCTCGAGCCCTCGCAGCCGCGCGGTCTCCAGGTTGGTCTCGGTGTGGGTGAGCAGACCGCGCGCGCTGCGCAAGGAGCGGCCGAGGGCGTCCCGGGAGAGCGTGAAGTCCCAGTTGCCGACGAGGTAGCCGAGGACTGCGAGCACCGCGCCGATCACCAGGAAGCCCACCAGGATCAGCAGCAGGGCCAGCATGATCCCGGCGCCGACGAACCACTGCTCGATCGAACCGCCCTCGTCGAGGTTGATCCCGGCGCGCTCGCCGAACTGCACCACCACGGCCAGGATCCCGGCGGCGATCACGTTGCCCGAGGAGGTCAGGGGGGCGTAGCGGACCCAGGTCGGGTCGAGCTTCACCAGCACCTGGTCGGCGACCGGGCCGGCCGCCGGGGCGAGGGCCGGGCCGCCCGGTGAACCAGCCGGGGCACCAATGGACTGATCGCCCCGCTGATCGCCCCGCTGATGGTCCGGCTGGCTGGCCCGGTGCAGCAGCGCCGTACGCAGCTCGCGGGCCGGTGCCAGCGCCAGGGCGTCCAGGGCGAACTTCTCCTCACCGGCCGTGGTCGCGCTGGCCGTGCCGATCTCGACCCGGGCGAGCCCGAGCACGCGGTGGATCAAGCTGGAGGTGAGCTCCACGGCGCGCACCCGGTCGAGCCGTGCGGTCAGCACCTTGGTGCCGATCAGGCCTCGGCGCAGCTCCACCTGCGCGGAGGTGATGCGGTAGCTGGTGGTGAAGTAGCGCATCACCCCGAGCAGGATCGGGACGGCGATCCCGATCAGCTCCCAGCTGAGGCCGCCGTCCTGCCCGCCGAGGAACAGGGCGGCCAGCACGGCCGGGAAGAACCGGATCAGCTCCCGGACGGGGTGCACCAGGAGCATCCTGGAGTCCAGACGCTTCCAGGGCTGCTCCTCGGCGGGAACCGGCTCGTCGGTGTCGGGGAGCGGAGGAGGCAGCTCCTCGCTCACGTGGCGTCCCCGTGCTCGGCTTCGGCGCGACGGGTCAGGTCCTCGACGAGCTGGTCGGCGACGTCCTTGGCGATCGCCTGGATCCGCAGCGGCCCGGCGGCGGAGGCCGTGGTCACCGTGACCGAGGCGAGCCCGAAGAGGCGACCGACGGCAGTCTGCTCGTAGTCGACGGTCTGCACTCGCGACATCGGCGCGATCCGACGCTCCCGCGAGAGCCACCCGGTCTGGGTGTAGACGGCCGTCTCGGTGCTCTCCCAGCGGTGCACGCGGTAGCGCACGATCGGCATCGCCACTGCGTAGGCGAGGTCGATGCCGACCAGCAGGACCCAGCCCCACCAGGGGACGTCGAGGAGTCCGAAGCGCTCGGCGGCGACCAGGGCGGCCACCAGCAGGGCCGAGGGGATCAGGGTTCCGGCGGCCCACAACCACGGCGCCTTCGGCGAGACCAGGTTGGCCGGCTCCCGCAGGGCAGGGTTCTCAGCGGCGGTGTAGGTCTCGGACACGGCCCCAGCCTGCCATCTCGACGTACGTCGCCCTGCCCCGCGTCGCGGTCTAGGGTCGGAGCATGAGCGGAAGAGTCGTGCACTTCGAGATCCCCTTCGACGACGCGGATCGCGCCCGCGCCTTCTATTCCGGGGCCTTCGGCTGGGTGGTGAACGAGATCCCCGAGCTGAACTACTCGATCGTGCAGACCGGTCCGGCCGGCGAGGGCGGCTGGCCCGCCGACGTGGGCTACATCGGCGGAGGCATGCTCAAGCGGGAGGGCCCCATCGACCGACCGGTGATCACCATCGACGTCGACGACATCGACACCGCCCTGGCCAAGATCGAGGCGCTCGGTGGGACGACGGTGCTCGGTCGTCAGGACGTCGGAGAGATGGGTTGGGCGGCGTACTTCAAGGACGTCGAGGGCAACCTGATGGGCCTGTGGCAGAGTCGCGAGTCCTGATCCGGCACAGGTCCACCGGCGGACGCCCGAGCTGTCGGACCCCTGGGCTAGGTTGACCCCGACCAGCTGGGACCAGCCTGACGGGGGGATGTGCGGTGAGTTTCCTCCTCCACCGCGCGTCGGGCTCCGACCAGCTGGCCGACGCTCTGGCCGAGCTGCTGAAGGACCCGTTGCCCGACCCGTTCGAGCAAGAGCTGGTGATCGTCCCGGCCAAGGGCATCGAGCGCTGGCTCAGCCAGCGGCTCTCCCACCGACTGGGGCACGGCGAGGGCCGCGACGACGGCGTCTGCGCCGGAGTGCAGTTCCGCTCGCCGGGCAGCCTGGTCGCCCAGGTCCTCGGCACCCGCGACCACGACGTCTGGGCGCCGGACCAGCTGGTGTGGCCGCTGCTCCGCGTCATCGACGAGGTGGCCGGAGAGCCGTGGGCCCGGGTGCTCAGCGAGCACCTCGGTCACGGGGTCGATGACGAGGAGGAGGCCCAGCTGCGGCGCGGCCGTCGCTACGCCGTGGCTCGTCGCCTGGCGGGGTTGTTCGCGGCGTACGCCGTGCAACGCCCGCAGCTGCTCACCGACTGGGAGCGCGGTGGCTCCGGCGACGGTGCGGACGGCCGGCTCGAGCTCGACCTGGCGTGGCAGCCGCAGCTGTGGCGTCGTCTGCTCCAGGAGGTCGACCACCCCAGCCCGGTGGTCCGGCACGCGCTCGCGGTGCAGGGGCTGCGCTCGGGCACCCTCGAGCTGGACCTGCCCCAACGGATCTCGCTGTTCGGACACACCTGGCTGAGCCGGACCGAGGCCGATCTGCTCCAGGCGCTGGGGGAGCAGCGGGACGTCCACCTCTGGATGCCGCACCCCTCGGAGGCGTTGTGGCAGTCGCTGCTGACCGCAGACGCTGCCGTGTGGCGGCGCGAGGACCGCAGCCACGTCGGCGTCCCTCACCCGCTGCTGGCCGCGATGGGCCGCGACCTGCGCGAGACCGAAGGGGTCCTGCTGGGCGTGGGCGCCACCGGCGGACGCGCACTGCCGGACCCCGACCGACCGGCCACGGTCCTGGGCCACCTCCAGGCCGACATCGCGGCCAACCGGGCACCGGGACCGAGCGGGTTCGACGACACCAGCGTTCAGGTGCACGCCTGCCACGGCCCGGCCCGCCAGGTGGAGGTGCTCCGCGAGGTGCTGCTCGGGCTGCTGGCCGACGACCCCACCCTCGAGCCGCGCGACATCCTGGTGATGTGTCCCGACATCGAGACCTATGCGCCGCTGATCACCGGTGCCTTCGGGCTCGGCGAGGCGGTCGCGGGAAGCCACCCGGGACACCGGCTCCGGGTGATGCTGGCCGACCGGTCGCCGACGCAGACCAACCCCCTGCTCGGGGTGCTCGAGAAGCTGCTCGACCTCAGCGACGGCCGGGCCGAGGCCAGCCGGGTGCTCGACCTGCTGGCCACCGACCCGGTCCGGCGACGCTTCGGGTTCACCGAGGACCACCTCGAGACGATCACCCGTTGGGTGACCCGCTCCGGCGTCCGCTGGGCCTGGGACCAGGGCGGGCGCGAGCGCTACGGGCTGGCGGCCTTCCAGCAGAACACCTGGCGCTTCGGCCTCGACCGGGTGCTGACCGGGGTGGCCCTCTCCGACGACTCCCACCTGTGGCTCGGGCCGACGCTCCCGCTCGACGACGTCTCCACCACCGACATCGCGCTGGCGGGAAAGTTGGCCGAGGCGGTCGACCGGCTCCAGGCGCTGACCGCCCGGCTCTGCGGGACGCACCCGGTCGAGCACTGGCTGCGGGTGCTGCGCGAGGGGGTCGTGCAGCTGGCCGACGTCCCCCGCGGGGAGGAGTGGCAGATCGCCCAGCTGCACCGTGAGCTCGCCGGGCTGGCCGGCTCGGGCGCGGGCGGTGCGGGGCAGGCCGGCTCGCTGCTCGAGCTGCGGCTGCCTGACGTGCGGGCGCTGCTGGACTCCAAGCTCGGCGGCCGTCCCACGCGCGCCAACTTCCGCACCGGCACCCTGACCGTGTGCACGATGACCCCGATGCGGTCGGTGCCCCACCGGGTGGTGTGCCTGCTCGGGGTCGACGACGGGGTCTTCCCGCGCGGAGGCACCACCGACGGCGACGACGTGCTGGCGCGGATGCCGATGGTGGGGGAGCGCGACCTGCGCAGCCAGGACCGCCAGCTGTTCCTCGACGCGATCATGGCAGCCGGGGACCACCTGGTGATCACCTACACCGGCTTCTCCGAGGCGACCGGTCAGCGGCGTCCGCCCGCGGTCCCGGTGCGCGAGTTCCTCGACGTCGTCGCGCGCACCACGACGGGTGCGGTCGAGAAGGAGCACCGGTCCCAGGCCTTCCACTCCGACTACCTCACCACCTCCTCGAAGCTCTCTCCCGGCCCCGCGCGGTTCTCCTTCGATCCCGACGCAGCCTCGGCCGCCCGCGCCGCCGCCGGGCCACGCACCACGCCGGTCCCCCTGCACGAGCTCGACCTGGGTCCTGCGCCCAGTGGCGACATCGAGCTCCGCGACCTGGTCGACACCGTGACCAGCCCGGTGCGCGCCTTCCTGCGGCGCCGCCTGGAGCTCGACCTGCCGCGCGAGCAGGACGAGGTCGCCGACTCGATGCCGGTGTCCCTCGACGGGCTCGAGACCTGGCAGGTCGGCGACCGGATCCTCCAGGAGTTCCTGCTCGGCCGCTCACTGGACGACGCACTGCAGATGGAGTGGCGCCGCGGCACGATGCCGCCCGGCAGGTTCGGCTGGAAGCAGATCCAGGACGTCGCGCGCTGCGCCGGACCGCTGGCGGAGATGTTCGAGTCCGCCACCCAGGGGGTCCCGGCCCGGGTGCGCGAGCTCAGTGTCGACCTCGGCGACGGACGCCGACTGGTCGGTGGCGTCGCCGGCCTCTACGACAACCGGCTGGTCCGGGTCGGCTACTCACGCCTCAAGGCCAAGCACCGTCTCGAGGCCTGGGTCTCCCTGGTGGCGCTGGCCGCCGCGGCGCCCGGCCCGTGGGTCTCGCGCGCCATCGGCCGCGCCGCCCAGGGGGACACGCCCGCCCGAGCGACGTACTCCGCGCCCGAGGAACCCCAGCAGGTGCTGCGTGACCTGGTCGCGCTGCACGACCTGGCGCTGACCCGGGTGCTGCCGCTCAACGCCGACACCGGACGCCTGTGCGCGCAGACCCAGGCCTCCTCGCGCCCGGCATGGATGCTCGAGCGCGACCTGCAGGACCTGTGGCGCCAGGACAACCGGGCCGTCGAGCTCCAGGTCGCCTGGGGGCGCCGACCCACCTGGCAGGACCTCACCGCCGCGCCAGCACTGGAGTCCGGGCAGCACCTCTTCGGTGAGCTGGCCTCGCGGCTCTGGGGCCCGGTCCTGGCCTCGGAGGTGGAGTGATGCAGACCTTCGACCTGGCCGGAGCGCTGCCCGAGACCGGCGTGACCGTGCTCGAGGCGAGTGCGGGCACCGGCAAGACCTATGCCGTCGCAGCGCTCGCGGCCCGCTTCGTCGCCGAGGGGATCGCGCCGCTCGACCGGTTGCTGGTGATCACCTTCAGTCGGGCCGCGACCCAGGAGCTGCGCGACCGGGTGCGCGCGACGTTCGTCGAGGCGGCGGAGGCGCTGCGCACCGGCGAGCCCGGCCCGCACCCGACCCTCTACGCGGCCCTGAACACCGACGAAGGGCGCCCCCTGGACGACCTCGAGCGCAGTGAGCGGCGGCAGCGCCTGCTCGACGCGATCGCCAACTACGACGCCGCGACGATCGCGACCACCCACGAGTTCTGCCACGCGGTGCTGCGCTCCCTCGGCGTCGCGGGCAACTCCGACACCGCCGAGCGGCTCCAGGACGACATCTCCACGCTTGCCGGGGAGGTCATCGACGACCGCTACCTCGCGGCCTACGCCGACCTGCCCGAGGCCGTGGTGAGCTTCAAGGAGGCGCGTCGGGCCGCGAGCGCTGCGCTGGAGAACCCGCATGCGCAGCTGCGTCCACGGGGTGAGGCGAGCGATTCCCCTGCCGGTGCGCTGGTCGGGTTCGCCGAGGGCGTGCGCACCGAGGTCGAGGTGCGCAAGCGACGCACGGGGGTGTTCACCTTCGACGACGTGCTCTCCCGGCTGGCCCGGGCCGTGGAGCCGGCGGAGTCCTTCGCGGCCGAGCGCATGCGCGCCCGGTGGGACGTCGTGCTGGTCGACGAGTTCCAGGACACCGACCCGGTGCAGTGGGACGTGCTGCGGGGTGCGTTCGCCGAGCACGCGAGGCTGGTGCTGATCGGCGACCCCAAGCAGGCCATCTATGCCTTCCGCGGTGGTGACATCCCGACCTACCTGCGGGCCGTCACGGGCGCGACGATGCAGACCCTGGGCGACAACTGGCGCAGCGACCCGGCGGTGGTCGACGCCCTCCAGGTGCTCACCCGCGGCGCGCGGCTGGGCGACGAGCGGATCACCGTCCACCCCGTCAAGGCCCGCCGCGAGGAGAGCTCGCTGCACGGCGGGGACAAGGCTCGCGCAGGCGGCGTACGCCTGCGGCAGGTGCACCGCGACGGCTTCCGGATCAACAAGAGCGGCGGCATCGCCATCGGCGTGCTGCGCGAGCACATCGCCCAGGACCTCGCCGGTGACATCGCGGCGACGCTCGCCTCCGGGGTGGAGTACGACGCCCCCGACGGCCGGCGGCCGCTGTGCGCCGGTGACATCGCGGTGCTGCTGCACTCGGTCAAGGACGAGGCGCCCCGGATCCAGGCCGAGCTGGCGCGTCGTGGTGTGCCGTCGGTGATCAACGCCGCGGAGAGCGTGATGCTCAGCCAGGGCGCCCGGGAGTGGGAGCGGCTGCTCGAGGCGCTGGAGAAGCCCCAGCTGCCCGGGCGGGTGCGGGCGGCGGCGCTGACGTCGTTCTTCGCCACCACCGCGGTCGAGCTGGACGCCGGTGGCGACGACCTCACCGACTCCCTCGCCGAGCGCATCCGCAGCTGGCTCGACCTCTTCCGCTCCCGCGGCGTGGCGGCCGTGCTCGGTGCCGCCCAGGCCGCAGGGATGGCCGCCCGGGTGCTGGGTCAGCCCGGGGGCGAGCGGTTGCTCACCGACCTGCAGCACGTCGGGCAGCTGCTCCACCAGGCCGCGCAGCGCGAGCGGCTGGGCCTCACCGGGCTGCTGGCCTGGCTGCGGGAGGCGGTCGAGGAGGGCAACCGCAACGACTCCCGCCGCCGGCGCCTCGACGTGGACGCCAAGGCGGTGCAGTTCGTCACCATCCACGGCTCCAAGGGCCTGGAGTACCCCGTCGTCTACCTGCCGCAGATCTTCGACCGCGCCGTCAAGGACTGGCCCACCATCCACGCCTACCACGAGGACGACCAGCGCTGCCTCGACGTCGCGGACAGCCCGGCGGCCAAACGGGCCTCGCGTCGTGAGGAGGCCGAGGAGGAGCTGCGGCTGGCCTACGTCGCCATGACGCGCGCCAAGGCACAGGTGGTGCTGTGGTGGGCACCGACCTACAACGGCCCCAACGCTGCGCTCACCCGGCTGCTCTTCGGCCGCCAGCCGGGCACACCGGAGGTGGAGCCACGGGCGAGCTTCGGGGAGACCGACGAGGAGGTCGAGGCCGTGCTTCGGCGTTGGTCCGAGGCCGGTGCGTTCCGGCTCGAGCGCAGCGCGATCGTGGACGCCGCCCTCGAGGCCCCGCCGCCGCCGGACGCCCTGGCGGCACGCTCCTTCGACCGGCCGATCGACACCCAGTGGCGCCGTACCTCCTACAGCGGCTTGATCCGCGCCGAGGAGCAGGTGGTCGCCGGGGTCGCCAGCACCGGGGTCACCAGCGAGCCCGAGCAGGCGGGCACCGACGACGAGGACGAGCTCGACACCTCCGAGGGGGTGGCACCGCACGCCCCGGTCGAGGAGGACCTCGCCGGGCTGGTCTCGCCCATGCACGGCCTGGTGGCCGGGGCGACGTTCGGGTCGCTGGTGCACGCGGTGCTGGAGCACGCCGACCCGGAGGCCGACGACCTGCGTGCCGAGCTCCTGGCCCGGGTCGAGGAGGAGCGGCGCTGGTGGTCGGTCTCCGCGACGTCGGAGGAGCTCGCCGACGCGCTGCTGCCCATGCAGCACAGCTCGCTGGGCCCCCTGGCCGACCACCGCACGCTGGCCGCGTTCCCGCTGCGCGACCGGTTGCGCGAGCTGGAGTTCGAGATCCCGATGGCCGGCGGCGACCTCGCCGCGACGCAGGGGCGCCTGCTGGGGGAGTTCGCCGACGCGCTCGAGAGGCACCTGCCTGCCGAGGACCCGATGCGTGCCTACGCCGACCGGCTGCGCAACCCCTCGCTGGGCGAGCAGGCGCTGCGCGGCTACCTCAGCGGCTCGATCGACGTGGTGCTGCGGGTCGGCGAGGCCGACCGGCCGCGCTACGTCGTCGTCGACTACAAGACCAACAGCCTGGGGGAGCCTGGTCGCCCGCTCACCGCCCTCGACTACACCCCCGCGCTGGTCACCGAGGCGATGCTGCACTCCCACTACCCGCTGCAGGCGATGCTCTATTCCGTGGTGCTGCACCGCTACCTGCGCTGGCGCCAGCCCGGCTACCTGCCCGAGATGCATCTCGGCGGTGTGCTCTACCTCTACGTCCGCGGCATGCTCGGCGAGCACACCCCGGTCGTGGACGGCGTCCCGTGCGGGGTCTTCTCCTGGCAGCCGCCGGCCGAGCTGGTCGTCGCCCTCTCGGACCTGCTCGACGGACGCGCCGCGGGGGTGACGCCGTGATCGAGGACCCGACCAGCCGCCACCTCGCCCTGCGTGCCGATCCCGGGCTCGCCGAGCTGAACCGCGCCGGGGTGCTCGACGCCGCCGACGTCCACGTCGCCACCCGGCTCGCCGAGCTGGTCGGGCTCGCCGGTGAGGGCACCGGTGCGGTGCGGCTGGCCGTGGCCCTCGCCGTGCGCGCCGCCCGGCTCGGCGCTGTCTGCGTCGACCTGCTCGAGCTGCCCAGTCCGGCGGAGATGGCCCAGGACCCCGACCTCACCTTGACCTGGCCCGAGCAGACCGCCTGGCTGGAGGACGTACGCCGCAGCACGCTGACTCTGCGCGGGGTGCTCCGCCTCGAGGGGTCCTTGCTCTACCTCGACCGGCACTGGCGTGAGGAGAAGCAGGTCTGCGACGACCTCGTCGCCCGGCTGCAGGTGCGGCGTCCGGAGATCGAGGAGACCCCGCTCGCGGTCTCGCTGCAGCGGATGTTCCCCCCGGGCTGGGAGGAGCAGCGTGAGGCCACCGAGCGCGCCACCCGCCAGTGGACCACCGTCCTGACCGGCGGCCCGGGCACCGGCAAGACCGCGTCGGTCGCCCGGCTGCTCGCGGTGCTCAGCGAGCAGCACGAGGTCGCCACCGGTCGCGCGCCCCGGATCGCGCTCGCCGCCCCGACCGGCAAGGCCGCGGCGCGGCTCCAGGAGTCGGTCGCCCGCGAGCGCGACAGCGGTCAGATGCCGGCCGAGGACGCCGCCCGCCTGGTCGGCATCGCGGCCAGCACCGTGCACCGGCTGCTCGGCTGGCGGCCCGACAACAGCACCCGCTTCCGGCACCACCGGGGCAACCCGCTGCCCTACGACGTGGTCGTGGTCGACGAGGTCTCGATGGTCTCGCTGACCCAGATGACCCGGGTGCTCGAGGCGGTGCGGCCGACCACGCGCCTGGTGCTGGTGGGCGACCCCGACCAGCTGGCCTCGGTCGAGGCAGGGGCGGTGCTGGCCGATCTCGTCGCCGGTTTCGAGGACCGCGCCGACTCTCCCGTCGTACGCCTGCTGACCACGCACCGCACCGCCGACGATGAAGGCGGCCGAGCGCTGGACGCGCTGGCCCGGGCGATCCGCGCGGGGGACGCCGACGCCGCGGTGGCGCTGCTGTCCTCCTCCGGGGACGCCGTGCGGCTGGTCGACCCCGAGGACCGGGCCGCCACGGCCGCCGTCCGCGACGACGTGGTCGACCGCGCGGTCGACATCGCGGCGGCCGCCCAGGAGGCCGAGGCCGGCGTCGCCACCGAGCTCCTGGAGCGTCATCGGTTGCTGTGCGCGCACCGCGAGGGTCCCTACGGGGTCTCCGGCTGGAACCGGCAGGTGGTCCACCACCTCGCGGAGAGTGCCGGGGTGGCGCACCTCGACGAGTGGTACGCCGGGCGGCCGGTGCTGATCACCGCCAACGACCGCGGTCTGGGGCTCTCCAACGGCGACCTGGGGGTGACGGTCCGTGCCGAGGACGGCCGGCTGCGGGTGGTGGTGCGCTCCGACGGCGAGCTGCGGTCGTTCGCCCCGACGCGGCTCACCGGCGTCGAGACCGTCTATGCGATGACCGTGCACAAGAGCCAGGGCTCGGAGGCGGCCGCGGTGACCGTGGTGCTCCCGCCCGGGGACTCACCGCTGCTGACCCGGGAGCTGCTCTACACCGCGGTCACCCGGGCGCGGCAA
>CAWAJE010000003.1:0-18610 GCA_963782215.1 uncultured Actinomycetota bacterium
CGAGTGCGTGGCCGGGATGAACACGGGGTACTTCAGGTCCTCGCGGTTGAGGTCGGCGATGTCGTGCAGCCCGCGGAGGTCGAGCGGGCCGGGGAGCCGGAAGACCTCGGACCGGGTGACCCCGAGCTCGGTGGTGAGCAGGTCCAGGACGTGCTCGTCGATGCTCTCCTCCACCTCCAGACGCACCGGCGGGCCGAAGCGCCGCCGCAGCAGCTCCTTCTCCAGCGCCTTGAGGAGGTTCTCGGCGTCGTCCTCCTCGACCTCGAGGTCTTCGTTGCGGGTGACCCGGAAGGTGTTCACGCTGAGCACCTCCATGCCGGGGAAGAGCCGCTTGAGGTGCTCGCCGATGACGTCCTCGAGCGGCACGAACCGCTGGTTGCCCAGGGCCACGAAGCGGGTGAAGATCGGCGGCACCTTGACCCGGGCGAAGTGCTCCTTGTCGGTCTTGGGGTTGCGCACCAGCACGGCGAGGTTGAGCGAGAGCCCGGAGATGTAGGGGAACGGGTGCGCCGGGTCGACCGCCAACGGGGTCAGCACCGGGAAGATCCGCTCCTTGAACAGCTTCTTGCAGGTGCGCTGCTCGTCGCGGTCCAGGTCGGGCCAGCGGACCAGCTCGATGTTCTCCTCCGCGAGCGCGGGGATGATCTCCTCGGAGAAGACCTTGGCGTGCCGCGAGAGCAGCTCGGCGGTCTTGTCCCAGATCTGCTCGAGCACTTCGCGCGGCATCAGCCCCGAAGCCGCTCGCACCGCGACGCCGGCAGCGATCCGCCGCTTCAGGCCCGCCACCCGGACCATGAAGAACTCGTCGAGGTTGCTGG
The DNA here is from genome assembly GCA_963782215.1 of uncultured Actinomycetota bacterium. Classification (GTDB taxonomy): domain Bacteria; phylum Actinomycetota; class Actinomycetes; order Propionibacteriales; family Nocardioidaceae; genus Marmoricola. The sequence continues at coordinate 819 of CAWAJE010000003.1, forward strand.
CGAAGATGGCCAGGAACCGGGTGCGTTCCAGCAGCGGCAGGTCGTCGTCCTCGGCCAGCTCCAGGACGCGCTGGTTGAACCGCAGCCAGGACAGCTCGCGGTCCAGGAACCGGTCGGTGAACTCGCTGGGGTCGAAGGCGACGTCCTCGGGGTCGTAGGGCGGGTCGACGTCGAAGATGTCGGCGGGCACGACGCGCAGGCTCGGGTCCAGGGGACCCTCGTCGGCGTCGGAGCCGACTGCGGGCTGGAAGCTCTCGGGTGCCATGGGCGGCAGTCTTTCACTCCCGGGTGAACGCGAGGTGACTCTCTGCACCTCGCCGACCGGGCTGTTGCGTCCTGGGGGCGGACGGGAGTGCCCGGTCGGCGGACTGGGGGGTTGGGGCGGGGCTTCGTGGGTAATCTGTGCCCTTGTGCCTGATCTGCGCTTTCGCCTCGAGTCCCTCCTGCTCCGCACGGTCCTGGACCTGCCGGTCCCGGTCCAGCGCTTCCTGACCCGCAAGCCGGTGGTCCTCGACGGCCAGCAGCTCGCCCCGGAGCTGCAGCTGATGCTGGGACTGCAGCGGCTCGCGCGAGTGCCGGCGATCGAGACGATGCCGCTGCCGCAGGCGCGCGCGGAACTGGTCCGCCAGAGCAAGCTGGTCGGCGGGCGCCAGCACATCGGCGCGATCCGTGACCTGACCGTGGACGGCGGCGGGGGACCCATCGCCGCCCGGCTCTACACCCCCACCGAACGGCTCGGCGACGACGCGGCGCCGACGATGCTCTTCATCCACGGCGGCGGCTGGATGTACGGCGACCTGGAGAGCCATGACGCAGCGTGCCGCTTCCAGGCCGAGCAGTCGGGGGTGCAGATCCTGGCGATCGACTACCGGCTCGCACCCGAGCACCGGTTCCCGGCCGCGCTCGAGGACTGCCAGATGGCCTACCGGTGGCTGGTGGAGAACGCCGCCTCGGTCAACGCGGATCCCGACCGGCTCGCGGTCGGCGGCGACTCGGCCGGAGGCAACCTCTCCGCAGCCGTCGCCGTCTACGCCGCGGAGCACGACCTGCCGTTGGCGCTGCAGCTGCTGATCTACCCGGGCACCGACTTCACCGAGCGCGCGCCCAGCCGCGGGCTGTTCGGCGAGGGCTTCTTCCTCACCGACCAGTTCATGGACGGGGCCGAGGAGGCCTACTTCCACCCCGGTGCCGACAAGGGCCACCCGGACGCCTCGATCCTGCGCCGCACGGACTATCCCGAGAAGATCGCGCCGGCCCTCGTGGTGACCGGCGGCTTCGACCCGCTGCGTGACGAGGGCGAGGCCTACGCCCGCGCGCTGGCCGAGCACGGCGTGGTGGTCGAGGCCAAGCGCTACCCCTCGATGATCCACGGCTTCTTCAACCTCGTCGGAGCCGGTCACGAGGCCCCGGCGTACAACCGGGAGATCGCGGAGGGGCTGCGCCAAGCCCTGCGTTAATTCGAGACCGCACGCCGCCATGATTCGGCGCAGAAATCAGTCATCAAATGACTATGTCCAATAGTTCACGAATTGGAGATTCTTCTCGGCACTTGTCGGTGGATGTCCGACAACTCACCTAGCCCAGGAGATGCTCGATGACGCTTCGTCATGCTCACCCACGGATTCTCGGGGCGGTGGTGGCGATGCTCTTGGTCGCGCTGTCCCTGGGCGTCTCTCCCGCCCAGGCCAGCCACGGTGGCGACACCCACGCAGTAGAGGCGATGGTGGTGGACAACCACGGCAACGGCCTGGACTCCGAGCTGGACGCCTATCAGTACAACGCTGACGGGGACTACTTCGACTACATCGGCAGTCAGTACGCCTACGACGGCATCTACACCTCCGACAACGGCTCGGCGCTCGACCTTCCGCCTGGGGAGTACAAGTTCCAGGTGTACGACTACACCACCGGACAGAGCCAGTGGGTCGGCGGAACCCAGCTTGACGACGCCCACGTGTACTCCCTGAACGACGACCTCAACCTGGGCCAGATCGTCTTCCAAACGCCCGCCACGGTCTCTGGCACGGTGACCCGCGCCAGCGACGGTACGCCGGTGCGCTACGCCGACCTCGTCCTCGAGGGCTCGGACAACAGCTACTACGAAGACTCCGGCCGCGGCGGGGCCTACCGCTTCGCTGACGTTGCGCCGGGTGAGTACACGCTGAGCGTCACCGACAACGAGCGTGAGCTGGCCTTCGAGCCGGTCTCGGTGTCCGTCGGGGCCGACGACGTCGTGCTGAACGTGCGCATGCTGAACCGGCCCAGGATCACCGGCACCATCCGAAACTCCGCGGGTACCCCGCTGCGCGGCGTCGAGGTGACGGCGTTCGACGAGGACGGCAACTACGCGCAGGACACGGTGTCCCGGACCAACGGCACCTACCAGCTGGTGGTGAACCCGGGTACCTACAGGGTCGGCTTCCGTGACGGTCTCGGCGACTACCTCGAGCAGTACTACAACAACGCGTCGGACTTCGAGACGGCGCAGCCGGTCGCGGTAGCCGCTGAAGAGACCGTGCCGAACATCGGCGCGACCCTGCAGCCCGACACCAGCTCGGTCGAGGGCGTGGACCTCGCTGGTCGCGTCATCGGGACCGACGGGAAGAACGCCGAGGGTGTGCGCGTCTACGCCTACAGCGACTCGGCCGACAGCAACAGCGACTGGCAGGACTACGCGCGCGTCAACCGCGCGGGCAACTACCGGTTCACGCACCTGCAGACCGGGGACTACAAGCTCGAGCTCCGTGAGGGTTACTACGACTACGAGGGCGACCTCGACTACCTGCCCTTCGTCGGGGTCTGGAGCGGTGGCAAGCAGAACATCAAGCACGCCACGACGGTCTCGGCCGTCGAGGATGCACCGTCGCCCAAGCAGTACAACGTGACGATGCAGCGCTACGGCTTGATCTCGGGCACGGTGAAGGCGCGTTCCGGCGCTCCCGCTCTGACCGAGTCTCAGGCACTGGCAGTCGACATCGACGACAACTACAGCGGCTACTCGAACATCGAGAACGACTCCTACCGGATGCTCGTGCCCCCCGGCACCTACTCCCTGCGTTTCGACGGTGAGCACTGTGACAACGGCGAGGACGAGTGCATCGGTTTCGTGCGTGAGTACTGGGACAACAGCCCCACTCTGGCGGGCTCCCGCAAGGTGTCGGTGGGCTCGGCTCAGCGGGTCACCGGGGTGAACGCGGTGATGACGCCTGACCTCGAGACCGTCTCGGCACCGACGGTCACCGGTACTCCGGTGGTGGGCAACACCCTCACCGCCACCACCGGTCAGTGGAACCTGATGGCGCAGAACACCTACGACTACACCTGGTTGCGCGGGACCATGCCGGTCGGCACGGGTCCGACGTACAAGCTGGTGGCGGCCGACGCAGGTCGTCCCCTCAGCGTCCGGGTGGACGCCCAGCACTACGACCTGGACGGGACCGCCCTTTCGGCGGCGGTGACGCCCAAGCGGACGTCGTCGACGACTGTGAGCGGCTCCTCGCCGAAGCTGAAGACGGTCAAGCTCACTGCCACCGTCTCGGTGCCCGGTGTCTCCAACCCCGGTGGGACGGTCACGTTCTACCGCGGCGCGAAGGCGATCAAGAGCAGCGTCGCGCTGACCAACGGGGTGGCGACCGTGACCGTGGGCAGCCAGCCCCGCGGCAAGCAGAGCTTCTCGGTGAAGTACGCCGGTGACGCCAGCGCGGTCGGCAGCTCCAGCAGCGCGACCAGCGTGAAGATCAAGTAGCAGCACCAGCGACGGGCCCCCTCTGCGAGGAGGGGGCCCGTTCGCGTGTTCGGGGCGCGGCGTTCCGAAGGAGGAGTCTCAGCCCAGCAGCGCGGGCACGCCGCGGTACTGCACCTCGGTGCGCTCGACCTCGAAGCCCTGCCGCGTGTAGACCGCGATCGCCGGGTCGTTGTCCCCGTCGACGTAGAGCAGCACCGAGCCGAGGCCCTGGTCGTGCAGGTGCTGGAGGCCGACGCTGGTGAGGTAGCCGCCCAGCCCGCGCCCGGCTGCCTTGGGGTTCACGGCGACGACGTACACCTCGCCGTAGGCGGGGTCCTCATCCGTGTGCACCTTGGTCCAGTGGAAGCCGAGCAGCGGGGGGTCACCCGGCTCGGGGTCAGCGGGTACGGCGAGGAACAGGCCGCGCGGGTCGAACCACGACTCGCTGGTGCGCTCGCGCAGGTCCTGCAGCGACATGTTCCCCTGCTCGGGGTGGTGGGCGAAGGCGTGCGCGTTGACCTCCACGAGCGCCTCGGAGTCGCTCGGCTCGAAGGTGCGGACCAGCACCCCGTCGGGCGCCGACGTCGTGGGCAGGGGGAGCGAGGCGTCGCGGCGCATGATCTTCAGCTCACGCTCCCGGGGTACGCCGAACCGCTCGGCGATCCTGGCCGCGCCGGGATGGTCGGCGTGCGACCAGGCCTCCACCTGCTGTCCCGGCGAGAGCGCAGCACCGGCGAGAGCCGAGCCCACCCCGCGCCGGCGCGAGGAGGGGTGCACCGCGAGGTCGAGCATCACCTCACCGTGCTGGAGCGCGAAACCACCCTCACCCAGCCAGAGCGCGGCGCCGCGCAGGCCGCGGTTCTTCAGCTGGAGCAGTGCGGCCTCGTTGAGGGTGCTCGCCCCGTCGTGGGCGGTGCTGGCGCGGGCGATCCGGCGTACCTCCGACGCGGGACCGTCCTCGGCCGCCCAGTCGAAGTCGCCGGGGGACACACGCTCGATCTGGACCATGGCGGAAGAACAGCCACCTCTCGGGAGACGTTTCAGCTGGCGGGTCTAGCTCGCGGGGGACTCCTCGCGGTCCCGGGCGGGCTCCCGCGGAGGGACCACGAACCGGTAACCGACGTTGCGCACGGTACCGATCAGGGTCTCGTTGTCGTTGCCCAGCTTGGCGCGCAGGCGGCGGACGTGCACGTCGACGGTCCGGGTGCCGCCGAAGTAGTCGTAGCCCCACACCTCCTGCAGCAGCTGCTCGCGGGTGAAGACGCGACCGGGGTGCTGGACGAGGTACTTCAGCAGCTCGAACTCCTTGAAGGTCAGGTCGAGCACCCTGCCGCCGAGCTTCGCGGTGTAGCTGGCCTCGTCGACGACGACCTCGCCGGAGCGGATCAGGTGCGCCTCGGGGTCGGCAGCGTTGATCGCGGCGTTGAGCCGGCCGATGGCCACGCGGATCCGGGCCTCGATCTCGGCGGGGCCGGCGGTGTCGAGCAGCACGTCGTCCATGCCCCAGTCGGCTGCGACGACCGAGAGGCCGCCCTCGGTGACGATCAGGATCACCGGCTCGTCGGAGCCCGTCGTGCGGATCAGCCGGCACAGGTCGCGGGCCTGCACCAGCTCTCGGCGCCCGTCGATCAGGATCAGGTCGCTGTCGGGGGCCTCGAGCAGGGCGCTGCCCTCGGCGGGCAGCACCTTGACCTGGTGGGTGAGCAGGGCGAGCCCGGGCAGCACGTCGGCGGAGAGCTGCAACGACTTCGTCAGCAACAGCACGGTGCCCATGGCACCTCCCGGGGTGAGCGCCTCGCGGCGGTCCGATGGTCATCTACCGTGTTGTCGTCGTTGACCACGGATGGGACAGGATATCGAACATGACCCCTTCCTCGGATGCGAGCGCCGTCAGTGGACACATCACGCTGCGCTACTGGGCCTCGGCCCGGGCCGCTGCGGGCACGGACACCGACGAGCTCGCGGTCGACGGTCCGGTCGCGCTGGCCACGCTGCTGTCCCGCGCGAGGGCGACCCACCAGGCCTCACCGAAGTTCGCCTCCGTGATCGGCTGCTGCTCGCTGATGGTGGGCGACCGTCCGGTCACCACCGGCGACCCCGAGTCGGTGATGGTGCGCCCGGGAGAGACCGTGGAGTTCCTGCCGCCGTTTGCCGGCGGCTGAGGCCTACGTCACAGTTCGTCCCGTTTTGTCGCGCAAACCGGGAATGCTTGCCGGGGATTGCGGGAATAAACATCGAATTCGCGGTTCATTTGTCAATACCGCCGGGTAACTAATCTCCACGAAGAACGACGAGGGTCTGGGGAGGGCCTCTTCGTTCACACTCAATGGGGGTTTCACCATGCAGCACCACAGCAACCGCAACCACACCGTCGGCCGCTCGCGTCTTCGGATCGCAGCACTCCTGGGGGCATCGACCCTCGTCGTCGGGATGAGCGCACCGGCGTACGCCGCGAAGCCGACCGAGTCGAACGGTCAGCAGGACAAGCAGACGAGCAGCCAGTCCCACGGCAAGGCCGCCGACCACAAGACGTCCGGCACCTCCGGCACCAGCGGGGACGTGAAGAGCCCGCAGCCGAAGAGCAAGGCCGACCGCAACGGCACCGGCGCGAACCACTCCGGGCCCTACGACTCCACCCGGGACGGCTCGCCGTCGGGGAACGGCAACGGCAAGGGCAAGGCCACCGGCAAGCCCTGTGCCGGTTGCGTCGGCAAGGCCGACAACAAGAACCCCAAGGGCCAGTACCCGAACGGCAGCGACCACAACGCCGGCTACGAGTGCGACCGCAACCACGGCATCGGCCGCAGCAACCCGGCGCACACCGGCTGCACGTCGACGACTCCGCCGGCCTGCGAGGACTACGCCAACACGCCTGAGGACGAGTGCGGCGAGGAGACCACCCCGCCCACCTGTGAGGACAACACCAACACGCCCAAGGACGAGTGCGACGAGGTGACCACCCCGCCGACCGGCGGCGGCTCGGGCGAGGGTCCGTGTGAGGACGACATGACCGGCAACCCCGGCAACGGCTCTGACGAGTGCGACGAGGAGACCACCCCGCCGACCGGCGGCGAGGAGTGCCCGGTGGGCATGCCTTCCTCGAGCACTGGCTGCACCTCGGTCTCGCCCCCGACCTTCACGGGTGGCAACACTGAGAACGCGTCCAGCTCCACTGAGGTCTCGGCCGCAAGCGTGGCCCCGAAGGCGCAGGCCGAGGGTGCCGCGGCTCCTGCCAAGGCCAGCAACGGCTTCCTGCCCCAGACCGGTGCCGCGGCTCTGCTCCTGTGGGCCGCTCTCGCCGGGATGCTCCTGGTCGTGGCCGGTGCCGCGAGCCTGGTGCTGAACCGGATCCGCGCCCGCGCCTGATCAACGCTCCGCTGCTGCAGGACCCCGTCCCCCCTGGGGGGCGGGGTCCCTGCGCGTGCGGGGAAGCCTTTTCGCGCCCGCGTCGTTGACCCCCTCGTGAACACAGGTGCCTGGGTCCTCGTCATCGCCGTCGTGGCCGCGTTGTCGTTCGGTGTCTACCGGGCGTTGACCGACGGCCGCTTCCGGGGCACCCACCAGGTGGCCGGGGCATCGACCGAGCCCGAGTCGCCGCATGAGGTTCCCGACGAGCCGACTGCGGTCTCGTTGCTCGCCGAGACCCAGTGGGCCGACCAGCTGGGCGAGCGGGCGACGCTGCTGCAGTTCTCCTCGGCGTTCTGCGCGCCCTGCCGCGTGACCCGCCGCATCCTCGCCGACGTCGCGGCGGACCAGCAGGGCGTCGTACACCTGGAGATCGATGCGGAGCACCATCTCGAGCTCGTACGCCGCCTCGGGATCCTGCGCACCCCGACGACGCTGATCCTCGACCCGCGCGGCCAGGAGATCACCCGGGCGACGGGGGCGCCGCGGCGCGAGCAGGTGCTCTCCGCGCTGGCTATCGCCCCAGGAACCGTCTGATGTCCTCGCGGTCGTGGTCCACCATGATCCGCGCCAGGTCGAGCGCCGTCGTCTGCGCCTTCCACCCGAGAGCCTCGCCGACCTTGGACGGGTCGCCGATCAGGGCGTCCACCTCGGAGGGGCGTTCGAACTTCTTGTCGTAGTCGACGTGGTCGCGCCAGTCGAGCCCGGCATGGGCGAAGGCGGCGTCGCAGAACTCCTCCACGGTGTGACCCACTCCCGTGGCCAGCACGTAGTCGTCGGGCTCGTCGGTCTGCAGCATCCGCCACATGCCCTCGACGTACTCCGGGGCGAAGCCCCAGTCGCGCACGGCGGTGAGGTTTCCCAGAGCGACCTTGTCCTGGATCCCGGCCTCGATGGCGGCGACCGCCTTGGTGATCTTGCGGGTCACGAAGTTCTCACCGCGCCGCGGTGACTCGTGGTTGAACAGGATGCCGGAGACCGCGAACAGCCCGTAGGCCTCGCGGTAGTTGATCGTCACCCAGTGCGCCTGCAGCTTGGAGGAGCCGTACGGCGAACGGGGGTGGAACTTGGAGTCCTCGTTCTGCGGCGGCGGTGTCGAGCCGAACATCTCCGAGGTGGATGCCTGGTAGAAGCGGCAGTCGAGCTCCGCGGCGCGGATGGCCTCCAGGAGGCGCAGGGTGCCGATGGCGTTGGTCGAGGCCGTGTAGTCCGGCATCTCGAAGGAGACCTTGACGTGGCTCATCGCGCCGAGGTTGTAGACCTCGTCCGGCTCGATCGAGCGGACCAGGTTGACCAGGCTGACCCCGTCGGTCAGGTCGCCGTAGTGCAGCGTGAGGTGCTCGTTGTCGTGCAGGTGGTCGATCCGGCTGCGGTTGAGCATCGACGACCTGCGGACCAGGCCGTGGACGTCGTACCCCTTCGACAGGAGCAGCTCGGCCAGGTAGGACCCGTCCTGGCCGGTGATCCCGGTGATGAACGCTCGCTTCATGAGGCCTGAGCCTAGGTGCTCGTCCTCGCGTCTCGCTTAATGAGACGGGAGTCCGGATGTTGGACGATGCGTTTCTGGGTGTTGCCGACCCCGCCTACTCTTGCTCCCGTGACCTCGACCATGCTGACCCGGCGCCGCGCAGTGGACAACTGCCGCATGCGCTCGTCGCTGTGTCGAACCTCCTGACGCCTCACCTTCGTCTCGTCACTTCCTGACCCCCTGGTCTCCCGACCGGTGCGCGTGGTCAAGGACATCCTCAGGAGAACCATGAACACCCAGATCGACCCCCGCGGCCCGCAGTTCAACGCCATCCTCACCAGTGGCGTCCTCGCCGTGACGCTGCTGACCGCGCCCGGCGCGCTCGGCGTCGTGCTGCTCGGCGTGCAGACCGCGCTCTTCGCAGTCGGGGTCCTGCTCGGCGTGCAGCGCACGCCGGCGGCCTACCTGTTCCGCCACCTCGTCCGGCCTCGGCTGGGTGCGCCCACCCACCTCGAGGACCCGCAGCCGCCGCGCTTCGCCCAGGGCGTGGGTCTGGTCTTCGCCTCGGTGGCACTGGTCGGGTTCCTTGTGGGGGCGCCGCTCCTCGGTTTCGTGGCGACCGGCTTCGCCCTGGCCGCAGCCCTGCTCAACGCCGTCTTCGGCTTCTGTCTGGGCTGCGAGATGTACCTCCTGATCAAGCGCGTCCTGCCCGCCACGGCCGGCCGCACCGGTGAGGACGCCGCCCGCGTTCCCGCACCCAGCAACGCCTGACACCCAGACCACCAGACATCCCAAACCGATAAGGAAGAGACACCATGAGCCGCGAGAACACACTGGTCACCGCCGAGTGGGTCGAGGAGCACCTCGACGACCCGAGCATCGTGCTGGTCGAGGTCGACGAGGACACCACCTCCTACGACAAGGGCCACATCCGGGGAGCGATCAAGCTCGACTGGACCACCGACCTCCAGGACCAGGTCCGTCGTGACTTCGTCAACAAGCAGCAGTTCGAGGCGCTCCTCTCCTCGCGCGGCGTCGGCAACGACCACACCGTCGTGCTCTACGGCGGCAACAACAACTGGTTCGCCGCCTACGCCTACTGGTACTTCAAGCTCTACGGCCACCAGGACGTCAAGCTCCTCGACGGCGGCCGCAAGAAGTGGGAGCTCGACAGCCGTGAGCTGACCGACGCCAAGACCGAGCGCGAGACCACCTCCTACACCGCCACCGAGCAGGACTCCTCGATCCGGGCCTTCCGCGACGAGGTCATCGCCGCGATCGGCACCCAGAACCTGGTCGACGTCCGCAGCCCCGACGAGTACGCCGGCCGGCTGCTCGCTCCGGCCCACCTGCCGCAGGAGCAGGCCCAGCGCGCCGGGCACATCCCGACCGCGGCCAGCGTCCCGTGGAGCAAGGCGGCCAACGACGACGGCACCTTCAAGTCCGACGACGAGCTCAACAAGATCTACACCGAGGCCGGCGTGGACTGGAGCAAGGACACCATCGCCTACTGCCGCATCGGCGAGCGCTCGAGCCACACCTGGTTCGTGCTCAAGGAGCTGCTGGGCCAGGACAACGTGAAGAACTACGACGGCTCCTGGACCGAGTACGGCTCCCTGGTCGGCGTGCCGGTGGCACTCGGCGACGAGCCCGGCCAGGCAGACGGGCAGAGCGCCTGATGTGCGGCGCGACCGAGGGCGGGCTGTCCCTCGAGGGGATCGACGTCGCCAAGGAGGCGATCATCCAGGGCCAGGTGCTGCGCGGGTCGGACCCGGTGTCCCCGGCGTACGTCCGACTGCTCGACCGCACCGGTGAGTTCACCGCCGAGGTCCCGACCTCGGCGACCGGGCACTTCCGGTTCTTCGCCGGCCCCGGAGAGTGGACGCTGCGGACCCTGGCCCCTCAGTCCGAGCCCGTGGACACCACGGTGACCGCAGAGATCGGCGCCGTGCAGGAAGTCGCCGTCTCCGTCTGAATCGCTTCCCCGCTGGACCCCTTCCCGATTTTCGGGGAGGGGTTCAGGGCGTCTCCAGCGTCAGCGTCACCGGGCCGTCGTTGACCAGCGCGACCGCCATGTCCGCGCCGAAGCGGCCGCGCTGGACGGGTGTGCCCAGCTCCTCGAGGGCCGTGCAGACCGCCTCGACAAGCGGTTCGGCGACGTCTCCCGGTGCCGCTGCCTGCCACGTGGGTCGGCGGCCCTTGCGGGCCTCGCCGTACAGCGTGAACTGGCTGACCACCAGCACGGGGGCCCCGGTCTCGGCGACCGAGCGCTCCTCGCGCAGGATCCTCAGGTCACGGATCTTGCGGACCATCCAGGCAACCTCGGCGGGTCCGTCGGCGTGCGTGATCCCGAGGAGTACGACGAGCCCGGGCTCGTCGATCCGGCCGACCACCTCGCCGGCCACGGTGACCGAGGCGGAGGTGACCCGCTGGAGGACCGCTCGCACCTCGCGCTCAGCTCATGCCGAGCAGGACGCGCGCCTCGTCGGGCGTCATCGGGGTCCGCTGCGCGATCCGACCCATCTCGACGGCGCGCTCGACCAGCTGCTCGTTGTGCTCGACCGGCACGCCCTTGGCGAGGGTGAGCACGTCCTCCATGCCGACGCGCAGGTGTCCGCCCTTGGCGAGCGACGCCAGGCCGACGGCCAGCGTCGAGCGGCCGATCCCGGTGGCGCCCCAGCTGGTGGTCTCCGCCGGAAGCGCGGCGACGGCGGCGACGAGCGCGTCGGCGGTGCCGGGCATCCCGCCGGGCACGCCCATCACCAGGTCGACGTGCACCTTGCCGCCGTGGGGCAGGCCGTACTTCCCGAGCAGCCGGTGCAGCGCCGCCACCTGGCCGAGGTCGAAGAGCTCGAACTCCGGCACGACGCCACGCTCCTGGCTGAGCTGGTAGAGGTCGCACACGAACGGCCACGGGTTCAGGAACACGTCGTCGCCGAAGTTGGTGGTGCCCATGGTCAGGCTGCAGGAGTCGGGCTGGGCGTCGAGCACCTTGAGCCGCTGATCGAGCGGGTCGTGCACCGAGCCGCCGGTCGACAGCTGCACGACGAGGTCGGTGCTCTCGTGCAGCGCCGCCACGGTGTCCTTGAGCCGCTGCTGGTCCAGCGTCGGCCGGTGCTCAGCCGTCGCGGATGTGCACGTGCACCATCGCCGCGCCGGCCCGCTCGCAGCGCTGCGCGGTGTCGACGAGCTCCTCGAGCGTCGTCGGCAGCTGCGGGCAGTCGTCCTTGGTCGTCTCGGCCCCCGTCGGCGCCACCGTGATCAGCAGATCTCCCATGAGGGGGACGCTATCGCCGCTCCCGGGCGCCTCGACACCCGCACAGGCCCTGACCGCGACCGGGCGGTCCACAGCCGTCGAGTCCGCCGCGCCACTTGCACCTGCATCCCCGCACGCTGAGTCGGTGCACCACCTCCTCCACGACCAGGCGGGCGTGCTCGCGCGCCGTCAGGTGCTGGCCGCGGGAGGCGACGACAACCTGATCGAGCGCATGGTCCGGCGCAACGAGTGGCGCGCCATCCATCCCGGGGTGTACGTCGACCACACCGGCGTACCCACTCGGGAGCAGCAGCGGATGGCCGCGGTGCTCTACGCCTGGCCGGCCGCGCTCGTGGGGGAGTCGGCGCTGCTCGCGCACGGCGTACGCAACGTGACCGAGCCGGAGATCAGGGTCGGCATCGCCGAAAGCCGGCGGGTGCGCCCACCCGCCGGAGTGGCGGTCGTGCGACTGCGCGACTTCGACGGGCGGGTGCTCTGGAACCGGACGCCACCCCGGCTCCGGCTCGACGACGCCGCGCTCGACGTCGCCTCACGGCGGTGGATGACCGGTGGCGAGGGCGGGGCGGTGGCCGTGCTCGCCGACGTGTGCCAGCAGCGGGTCACGACCGCGGCTCGCCTGCACGACGCGCTGGGCCAGCAGCTGCGGCTCCCGGGCCGCCGGTTCCTCGCCGATCTGCTCGGAGATGTCGCGACGGGCACGCACTCGCTGCTCGAGCACCGCTACCTCTCCCGCGTCGAGCGCGCCCACGGACTGCCGCGCGGCCAGCGGCAGAGCGAGTTCCGCGCGGGGGACCGGAGGGGCTTCCGCGACGTGCGCTACCCGAGGCAGGGGCTATTGGTCGAGCTCGACGGCCGGCTCGGGCACGAGTTCGCCGAGGACCAGTGGGCCGACCTCCTGCGCGACCTGCTGGCCGCCGTCGAGGGACAGCTGACCGTCCGACTCGGCTGGGGGCCGGTGACCGATGCGTGTCGACTCGCCTCGCTCCTCGGACGGCTGCTCCAGGCCAGAGGCTGGACCGGGCGGCCCTCCCGGTGCCGCAACTGCGCCGACGCTGGAAGCTTGTCGGCGCCTGGTGCCGGTGATGTTCCAGCGATCGGGTGAAACCGTCGCGCCGGCCCGGGTCTGCGTGGTCAGAGGGGACGGGCGGTGGGCCCGACGGGCCGGGGAGCGTGCTCGATCTGTCGAAAGACACCGACGCTGGAAACTCCTCGGCGCCTGGTGCCGGTGGACTTCCAGCGATCAGGTGAAACCGTCGCGCCGGTCGGGATGTGCGCGCTCAGGGGCCCAGTCCGGTGGGCCCGCCGGCGGGACAGCGATCCCGCCTTCGAAAACGACCGACGCTGGAAACTTGTCGGCGCCTGGGGCCGGTGATGTTCCAGCGATCGGGTGAAACCGTCGCGACACCGACCCACTCCTCAGTAGACCAGCGCCTGCACCCCGTCGCCCAGCACTTCCTCGGTGAACACCGCGGCGCCGGCCACTCGCGCGCCCGGCACGAGGTCGGCCGCGACCAGCCCGCGCCGGGTGGCGCACTGGCTGCACACCGTCAGCGATCCGCCCTCGAGCACGAGGTCCCTGAGCTCGGCCAGCGGTGTGGCCAGGTCCAAGACAAACTCCTCCGCCCGACCCGGTACGCCGAACCACGCGGCCTCCCCGGTGAGCCACAACGAGACCTGCGCCCCGGCGGCCACGCCCGCCGCCGCGACGGTGAACGCCTGGTTGCAGCGCTCGGGCTCCTCGGCGCCGGCGGTGCACTTCACGACAAGACTCCGCATGTTCGGACCCTAGCCGGGGGGTGGCGGATGCCTAGACTGCCGGGCATGGAAGCCTTCTTCGTCGTGCTGCTCGCAGCCACGATGCTGGGCGTCGGTGTCGTCGCCGCGCTCGTGCTGCTGCGGCTGCGGACGATGACCGAGCCCGACGACCAGGAGCGCTGACCCGTGGCCTTCACGATCCCCGAGAACATCCACCCCAACTGCGCCCGCCTGGCCTGGATCATCGGCACCTGGGCGGGCAACGGCCACGGGGAGTACCCCACGATCGAGGGCTTCCAGTTCGGCCAGGAGCTGATCTTCCAGCAGGACGGTCGCCCGTTCATCCACTACGTCAGCCGCGCCTGGATCATCGACGCCGAGGGCAACCACGTCCGCGAGGCCGCGCAGGAGACCGGCTTCATCCGTCCGCAGGAGGACGGCACGCTGGAGTTCCTGCTGGCGCACAACACCGGCTTCGTGGAGACCTGGCACGGCGAGATCCACCCCGACCAGCCGCGCTTCGAGATGAGCACCGACGCCGTCGTACGCACCGCGACCGCCAAGGAGTACACCGCCGGCAAGCGCCTCTACGGCTACGTCAACGGCGACCTGCTCTACGCCTTCGACATGGCCGCCATGGGCCAGCCGCTGCAGCCGCACACCCACGCACAGCTCGTCCGTCAGTAGCCGATGACCGGCCACGGGCACGACGCAGCCACCTGGCAGGAGCTGCTGCGTGCCTCCGGCCACCGGCTGACCGTGCAGCGCGAGCTGGTGCTCGAGGCGGTGGAGACGCTGGGGCACGCCACCCCCGACGAGGTGTACGCCGAGGTGCGGACCCGCTCGGAGTCGATCAACCTCTCCACGATCTACCGCACGCTGGAGCTGCTCAACGAGCTCGGCCTGATCCGGCACGCCCACCTGACCGACCGGGCGCCGACCTACCACTCCGCCCGCGGGCACGAGCACGCCCATCTGGTCTGCCGCAGCTGCCACGCGGTCACCAGCATCGGGATCGGCGAGATGGGCGAGGCGCTGGGGCCGCTGGCCGCCGGGCACGGCTTCGCGCCCGACTACGGCCACCTGACCGTGTTCGGCACCTGCGCGAGCTGCGGCCAGGCCGAAACCCAGAAAGAAACCCAGACCGAAACCGGGGCCGAAGCTACTTGACCAGTGCGGCGAGCAGGCCCTTGAGCACCTCGGTCGAGCGCTGGCCCGACGCCATGCTGCCGACGGTGACCTGGGCCAGCTTGCCGCCCTCGAGTCGCAGGTAGGCGCGCGCCGAGTCGAACGCGCCGGCCGCGTCGTCGATCTCGTAGCCGTAGCTCGCCCCGCCGAGCTGCAGCGGCTTGACCTTGGCCTGCTCCTCCTTGGCGCGGCACTCCTCGGCGCGGGCGCGGACCAGGTCGATGCCGGCGTCGGGCGCGCCCTCGGGGGGAGTGATCACCGCGGAGACGATGTCCCACTCCTTGGCGTCGGAGTACTCCCGGGCCTCGACGGTCCACCCCTCGTCGTACAGCACCTCGAGCTCGGTGCCCAGGCAGGAGCTGGTGGCGGTGCTCAGCGGGCCGGCCCGGCCGACGTCCTCGACCGAGGTCGGCTCGAACGGCAGGTCGGCCTCCGCGAGGATGCCCGCGGCCGGAGCGCCGAGCGCGGCGGAGGGTGTCGCGGTCGCGCTGTCCTGGGTGGAGTCAGCGCTGGGGGAGGAGTCAGCAGACGCGCTGCCGGGCTCGTCGGCGCTCCCGGAGCAGCCCGTCAGCACGAGAACGAGGGCGGCGGGAAGGAGCCGAACGGCGGTCAGACGCATGGCGCGATCCTAGTGGTGCCGACCGGATTGGCCCGACAGGCGACAATGGGGCCATGGACCCCGACCACAGCCCTCCCTTCACGCCCGGGCCCAGCCCGCTGCTGGGCCTGCCCGACGCGGTCTCCGGCGACGGCATCGACGCTCCCGTGGCCGCCCACTACGGCTCCTTCAACGGCGAGCAGCGCACGCTGAGCCACGGGAACGGCTTCGTGGACCTCTCCCACCGCGGCGTGATCCGGGTCAGCGGGCCTGACCGGTTGACCTGGCTGCACTCCCTGACCACCCAGCACCTCGAGGCGCTGCCGCCGGGGGTCCCGACCGCCGCGCTGGTGCTCTCGCCCAACGGCCACGTCGAGCACGCGATGTATGGCACCGACGACGGCGAGGCGTTCACCGCCCACGTCGAGCCCGGCGCCGCGGCCCCGCTGGTGGCCTGGCTGGACCGGATGCGCTTCATGATGCGCGTCGAGGTCGAGGAGCTCACCGAGCAGCTGGCGGTCGCCTGGCGCCCGCTCGAGGACGGCAAGTACGACGTCTTCCCCCGCTCCGAGCTCCAGGCGTACGCCGAGGCGGCCGGCCCCGCGTGCGGGATGTGGGCCTTCGAGGCGCTCCGGATCGCCCGCGGGGAGCCGCGGCTGGGCCTGGACACCGACCACCGCACGATCCCCAACGAGGTCGGCTGGATCGGCTCCGCGGTGCACCTGGACAAGGGCTGCTACCGCGGGCAGGAGACCGTCGCGCGGGTGCACACCCTCGGTCGGCCGCCGCGCCGGCTGACGCTGCTCCATCTCGACGGCTCGGACAACCGCTTGCCGACGCGCGGCCGGCCGGTCACCCTGGGGCAAGCGGGTGGGGGTGAGCGGGAGGTCGGCGTCGTCGGCAGCTCGGCGCGGCACCACGAGCTCGGCCCGATCGCTCTGGCCCTGATCAAGCGCAACGTGCCGCTGGACGCCGAGCTGGAGGCAGACGGTCTGCCGGCGATGCAGGAGGTGCTGGTGGACCCGGAGGTCGGGCTGCACGTCCGGCCGTTGCGAGGGGCATAAATAGGGCAAGTGGTCTAGACCTAGAGTGCAATTTCGAATACGAGACATAACTCCGTTTGGTGCCGATTAGTTGGGGGGGCATGATCATGCTGGCTTTTGAGGGATCGGGTCCCGGCACGGCGCTGAACTCCGAGACCCGCCCGTGGGGTTCGTGGCACGTCATCGACGTCAACGACGGCTACAAGATCAAGCGCATCCACGTCACTCCGGGGGCCCGGCTCTCGCTGCAGACCCACGAGCACCGCTCCGAGCACTGGGTGGTCATTCAAGGCGTGGCGACGGCGACTGTGGGCGACTCGGTGTTCACCGTGCGAGCCGGTGAGTCGATCGACGTACCCCAGGGTGCGAGGCACCGGCTGGGCAACGACGGCAGCGTGGAGCTGGTGATCGTGGAGGTGCAGCTGGGGAGCTACACCGGCGAGGACGACATCTGCCGGATCCAGGACGATTACGGCCGCTCGCACTAATCAATTCAGCGGCGCACCCGCGCTTATCGCCTGGAAACAGGCAGATCAGATGCTGGGACGGAGTCCGTCCTCGACTTGCAGTGTCCTTCACAACCCTCTAGAACTCAGTGCGTGCCATGGTCCGACGGGGGACCCAATCGGGGGATTCTGCTTTGAATGACGTTCTGATCAGCATGCGCCGGGTGCGCACCTACCTGCTGGCCACCTACGACTTCGGCGCCTGGGTGCTGAGCTTCGTCTTCCTGGCCGGCGCTTCAGCGGGTCGCCGACTACGGCGACCCCACCAGTCTCTGGGCGCCGCCCAGATGGGCGCCGCCTGCGGTGCTGCGTTCGTGCTGCTGGGGATGCCGCTCCACCTGCACCAGGGGCGGGCCGCGCTCGGCTCGTTCGCCGACGCCTTGCTGACCAACCTGCTCGGCGGCTCGATCGCCGCGACCGCGCTGGCGCTGAACCTCGTGCTGGGGTCGCCGGTCAGGATCTCGGTGATGGTGACCGCGCCGGTGGTCGCCTTCGTGCTGATCATGGGCATCCGGGCCTCCTACCGGATCGTGCGCGACGTGATCGACCTGCGCGCCCCCGGCGACCGGTCGAGCCGCGAGCCCGTGGTGGTGATCGGTGCCGGCAACGGCGCCCACCAGCTGGTCACCGCGATGTTCCGCGACCCCGCGTGCCCGTGGCGCCCGGTCGCCCTGGTCGACGACGACCCCTACAAGCGTCACCGCCGGATCGGCGGGGTCCCCGTCGCCGGGACCTCGCAGGAGTTCGCCAAGGTGGCCGACAAGTACGGCGCCACCACCGCGATCCTGGCGATCCCGAGCGCCTCGACCGAGATGGTGCGCGAGTTCA
>CAWAJE010000004.1:0-16187 GCA_963782215.1 uncultured Actinomycetota bacterium
GACGGCGTCCGTGGGACAACCTCCGGGCATGGCTCACCGACACCTCTCCGGACCGCTGCTCTTGACGTTGCTCGCGTCGGGGTTGGTCTCGGTTGCGGGAGTGGCCGGGCTGGGTGGCGGGATGTTCATGGTGGCCCTGGACCTGCGGACGCGCACCGATGACTTCGACGGGCTGGGTGTGCTCTTCGGCGCGGTGCTCAGCGGGCTCGGGGTGCTGCTGCTGGGCGTGGCCGGTCTCGCGGTCTGGTTGGCGCACCGGCACCCCTTCCGCGCCGGAGTCGTGCTGTGCGTCTTCGGTTCGCTGGTGGCCGGGCTCGGCGTACTCGCGCTGCAGACGTTCGGCGTGGTCCTGGCCGTCCCGTTGGTGCTGGGTGGTCTGCTGGTCGGCGGGATCGGGTTCGGTGCAGCCGTCGGGGCCTCGGCGAAACCGGTAGGTTCGGCGGGTGGCTACCCGCAGTGACACCAGCAAGGCCCGCTTGGTGCGGCTGGGATTCCTGGACTCCGAGCGCGCCGCCCGGGACGTCGCCGAGCTCGGCGAGATCGCCCACGAGCTGCTGCCGCTGATCGCTCGCAGCGCCGATCCCGACCTGGCCCTCTCCAGTCTGGTGGCTCTCGCCGATGCGGCCCCCGACCGCCCGGAGATGTTGCGCGAGGTGGCCGACGACGAAGGCACCTCGATGCGGTTCTCTCCGTGCTCGGCGCCAGCCAGGCACTCGGTGAGCACCTGCGCCGGCACCCCGACCACTGGCGCGAGCTGCGGGACCCCACGATGGGGTCCACGCGGCCAGCGGCGTTCGCCGTCCGGGCTGGCCTGCTGCGCGCTGTCGGCGCCGACCCGGAGGCGGCCGAGCCGGTGGCGACGCTCGAGCACGACGCCGCCTGCGACGCGCTTCGGGTGGAGTACCGCCGGGTGCTGCTCCGGCTCGCCGCCCGCGACCTCGCGCACAGCCTGGGGGTGGACGACGCGGCCGCGGAGCTCGCCGAGCTCGCCAGCGGGACGCTGGACGCCGGGTTGGCGGTCGCGCGGGCCAAGGTCGGTGCGGCGGCGCACTCGTGCCGGCTCGCGGTGATCGCGATGGGCAAGTGCGGTGGGCACGAGCTCAACTACGTCAGCGACGTCGACGTGATCTTCGTGGGTGAGGCCGCCGAGGGCCACGACGAGCAGCCGGCCATGCGGGCGGCGACCCAGCTCGCGTCCACGTTGATGCAGGTGTGCTCCGACCACACCCGTGAGGGCACGATCTGGCCGGTCGACGCCAACCTCCGACCCGAGGGGAAGTCCGGGCCGCTGGTGCGGACCATCGCCAGCCACAGCGGCTACTACGAGCGCTGGGCCAAGACCTGGGAGTTCCAGGCGCTGCTCAAGGCCCGCCCGGTCGCCGGGGACCTCGCCCTCGGACGCGAGTACGCCGAGGTGATCGGCCCGCTGGTGTGGTCGGCCGCGGAGCGCGACGGCTTCGTCGAGGAGGTGCAGTCCATGCGCCGCCGGGTGATCGAGCACATCCCCGCGACCAATGCCGAGCGCCAGCTCAAGCTCGGCTCGGGGGGTCTGCGCGACGTCGAGTTCGCCGTCCAGCTGCTCCAGATGGTGCACGGCCGCACCGACGAGCGGATCCGCTCCGCGACGACGCTCAGTGCCCTGGCCCGGCTCACCGAGGGTGGGTACGTCGGCCGCGAGGACGGCAAGGCGCTGCACGACGCCTACTCGTTCCTGCGCACGCTGGAGCACCGGATCCAGCTCTTCCAACTGCGTCGTACCCACGTGGTGCCGGAGGACGAGGCCTCCCTGCGTCGGCTGGGGCGCTCGCTGGGCTACGTCCGCAACCCGGTGGACGAGCTGGACAAGCAGTGGCACTTCCACCAGCGCGAGGTCCGGCGGCTGCACGAGAAGATCTTCTACCGCCCGCTGCTCTCCGCGGTCGCGCGGATCAGCGGCGACGAGGTCCGCCTGAGCCCGGAGGCGGCGAAGGTGCGGCTCAAGGCGCTGGGATATCTGGACGCCACCGCCGCGCTGCGTCACCTCGAGGCGCTCACCGCGGGGGTCTCGCGCACCGCGCAGATCCAGAAGACCCTGCTGCCGGTGATGCTGCAGTGGTTCGCCGACGCCCCCGATCCCGACGCCGGTCTCTTCGGCTTCCGCCGGATCTCCGAGGCGCTCGGCTCGACCCCGTGGTTCCTGCGGCTGCTGCGTGACGAGGGTGAGGCCGCCCAGCGGTTGGCCCAGGTGCTCGCGACCAGCCGCTACGCCACGGACCTGTTGCAGCGCGACCCGGAGGGCGTGGCCATCCTCGGCGAGGAGGAGCGCCTCGAGCCACGCACGCGAGCGGCGATCCAGAAGGAGATGACCTCGGCGGCCGAACGACGCGACGACGCGCAGGAGGCGGTGTTCGCGATCCGTTCGATCCGGCGCCGCGAGCTGCTGCGGATCAGCGCCGCCGACCTGTGCGTCCCGTTCGGGGTGGCGGAGGTGGGCTATGCCCTGACCGACGTCACCAGCGCGACGATCGAGGCCTCACTGGCGGCGGTGATCCGTGGCGTCGAGAGGGCCAGGGGGACCCGGATGCCGACGCGGATGGCGATCGTGGCGATGGGACGGTACGGCGGCTTCGAGCTCGGCTACGGCAGCGACGCCGACGTGATGTTCGTCCACGAGCCCCTGCCCGACGCCGATGCCGCGGAGGCTGCGTCGATGGCGCAGGCCGTGGCCAACGACCTGCGGCGGCTCCTGACGGCGCAGTCACGGGACCCGGCGCTGGAGGTCGACGCCGACCTGCGTCCCGAGGGGCGTCAGGGCCCGCTGGTGCGGACTCTGGAGGCCTACGCCGCCTACTACCGCAAGTGGTCGGCCGTGTGGGAGGCGCAGGCGCTGCTGCGAGCCGCCCCGCTCATCGGCGACCCCGACCTGCAGGAGCGGTTCACCGCCCTGATCGATCCGCTGCGTTTCCCCGAGGGCGGGCTGCGGCCCTCCGACGTCGTCGAGATCCGGCGGATCAAGGCGAGGGTCGATGCCGAGCGGTTGCCCCGCGGTGCCGACCCGGCCACGAACTTCAAGCTCGGGCGCGGCGGTCTCTCCGACGTGGAGTGGACCGTCCAGCTGCTGCAGATGCAACATGCGGGACGGGTCGAGGAGCTGCGCACCACCAAGACCCTCGAGGCCCTCCAGGTGGCGGTCGAGCACGACCTGCTGAGCCTGGCCGACGCCCAGGGCCTGGCCGAGGCCTGGCGGTTCGCCAGCCGCGCCCGCAACGCCACCGTCCAGGTGCGCGGCAAGCCGGCCGACCAGCTCCCGCGTGATGCCCGGGAGCGGGCAGCGGTGGCAGCGATCCTGCAGTACGCGCCGGGGGAGTCCGACGCGATGGTCAACGACTACCTGCGCTCGGCCCGCCGGGCGCGGGGCATCGTCGACCGCGTGTTTTGGGACTGAGATGAAGATATTGGCTTCATCTGTCGAGAATGAAGGTAGACTCTTCATATGTTCGAGATGAAGCCCGATACCTGTGTCGCCGCCCTGATCGGGGACGTCGTCGGTTCGCGTGCGGCGGCGGACCGCACCGACCTGCACCATCGCCTGGACAAGCTGATCGGCCGGGCCAACGAGGAGCTGCAGCCGATGGTCCCGCTGCGGATCACCGTCGGCGATGAGTACCAGGGCTGTTTCGCCACCGTGGGCGGGGCGCTGCACGCCGCCTTCTGGTTGCGCCTGGAGCTGCTGCCCGGAGCCGACGTCAGGCACGGTGTGGGGTGGGGGCCGGTGGCCGTGCTCGAGGAGAGCCCCCGCGTGGAGGACGGACCCGGCTGGTGGGCTGCCCGCGAGGCGATCGAGTGGGCGAAGGCGGAGGCGGCGAGCTCGTCCCTGCGGCACCTGCGCACCGCCTATCGACGCCACGTTGACGCGGACGGACCCGATGCCGAGAGCGTGAACGCCGCGCTGGTCTGTCGGGACCAGCTGGTGGGATCGGTGTCGGAGCGGTCGTTGCGGCTCCTGCAGGGCGGTTTCGCCGGGCGCACCCAGGCCACGATGGCCGAGGAGGAGGGCGTGTCCGCCTCAGCAGTCTCGCAGCGTTTCCGCAACGATGGCCTGGCCGCGATCCTCGCGGCCGGGGAGCTCCTGAGGAGGGTCACGTGAGCTGGATCGCCGTACTCCTGATCGGCATGGCTGTGGCCGACCTCGCGCACTCGATCCGTCCCGTACGCGTGCTCAACGAGGCGGTCGGTGCGGCGGTCGCCGTCGCGGTCGCCCTGGCAGCCGGTCTCACCGACCTCGTCGACGCGGCGGCGCTCGCGGTGATCGCGCTGGTGGTGATGCTCTGGGGCTACCTGGTCACCCGGGGGTTCGACCGGGGGCCGGCGTGGCCCGCGCTGACCCTGGCAGGAGGCGCGCTGGCACTGGGCGTCCTTGTCTCAGGACAGGCATCGCCGACCGGAGGGCTCGTCGCTCGCTTCCTCGACAGCGCAGCCCTGCCTGTGCTGCGCGACCTCGATCCGGACCGTGCCTTGCTGCTGCTCGCCGTGTTCCTGGTGCAGCTCAGCACGGGCAACGTCGTGGTCCGGTTGGTGCTCGCGGTGACCGGCACCGTCAACCCCGTGCTGCACGGCGAGCCGGACGACCCCGAGCAGCAGCTCAAGGGAGGGCGGCTGCTGGGACCGATGGAACGCGTCTTCATCGTCGGGCTGGGTCTGGCCGGACACCTCACGGCGGCGAGCATCGTGATCGCGGCCAAGGGGTTGCTGCGCTTTCCCGAGCTGCAGTCGCGCAGCGACCAGCACCGGATCCACCAGCTCACCGAGTACTTCCTGGTGGGCAGCTTCGTGAGCTGGCTGATCGCCCTCTCGTCGTTGGTCCTGGTTGCTCGCTGAGACCTCGGCACGGGGGAGCCGCGCCACGACGCGGCCGCTCACCTCCGGGTGAGCACGACCACGGGCAGCGGCCGCTCGGTCTGCTTCGCGTACGCCGCGAACTGGCCGCGGTTGGCGCGGTTGCAGATCGCGAAGAGGCGGTCGTAGTCCGGCTCACCCGGCCACAACGGGGTCGCGGTCGCGGGCCAGCGTCGTACGCCCACCTGGACCTCGACCGCCGGATCGGACTGCAGATTGAGCAACCACGCCGGAGGCTTGCGATACCCACCGTTGGAGGCGACCACCATCAGCCGGTCACCGTCCTTGCCGTAGACCAGCGCGTTGGTGCGGGTCAGGCCGGTCCTGCGGCCGGTCGTGCGCAGCATCAGGGCCGGCATCCCCATCAGGATGCGGTGACCGACCAGGCCCCCGGTCTTCTCGTAGACCTGCTGGTGCGCCTGGAGGGTCTTGACGAAGATCTGCTTGCTCGTCGGCAGCCTGAACGGGAGGGAGGGCATGGCTGCATCATCTCCCGGAGCGATCTCGCCGTCCCGGCGGTGCCGGTTGCGGCACACTGACCCGGTGACGAGACTTGTCCGGAGTGCCTGGGCCCCCGCGCTGGTGCTGCTCCTGACCGTCCTGCAGCTGGCGGTGGCGCAGTGGTGGCCGGGGATCGAGCGGTTCGCCGACAAGGCGTTCGGCGCTCGGTTGGTCGCCTACCCGCTGCTGATGCTGCTGGCACCGGCGATCTGGTGGGTGGTCCACCGGCGCCGGGGCGACCGGCCGGAGCCGCCGTACGGCGCGATCACGCTGGTGATGCTGCCCTTCCTGGTCGACGTGACCGGCAACAGTCTGGACCTCTACGACACGGTGCTGTGGTGGGACGACTTCAACCACTTCTTCAACTGGCTGCTGCTGCTCACCGGCATCGGGTTGCTGGTGGCCGGTCGGGTGCAGCCGGGGTGGGCGGTGGTGGCGCTGGTGACCGGGCTCGGCGCGGTGCTGGCGATCGGCTGGGAGCTGGGGGAGTGGTTCACCTTCATCCGGCACGGCACCGAGATCGAGACGGCCTACGAGGACACCCTGGGTGACCTGGCGCTGGGCACGGTGGGCGCGTTCTGCGCGGGGTTCGTGGTCCGGGCGCGACAGCGCTGAACCGCCACCTGCGGTCGGCTCAGCCCTAACATGGGCAGGTGAGCGTGGAGTATCTCGCTTTCGGCGAGATGGCGGTGCGCGTCGACGGGGGTCGTCAGGCGCTCACTCGCCGGCGCGAGCGCGACGTCCTCGCCGTGCTGCTCGCCAGTCACGGTGCTCCAGTGCCGGCCGAGCGCCTGCTGACCGAGGTGTGGGGGGACGAGGCGCCGGGGCAGACCCTGGGTGCCCTGCAGGTGGTGATCTCACGTCTGCGGAGCCAGCTCGAACCGCGCCGTGCTCCGCGCACGAGGTCGCGCCTGGGCAGTACGGCGGCCGGCTACGTCCTGGTCGCCGAGACCGGAGACGTCGACACCTGGAGCTTCGAGCACTCGGCGACCGAGGCGCTGGCTGCCGCCGAGCCGGTCACCCAACTGCGCCGGTGCGACACCGCCTGCGCGGCGTGGCGCGGTGCGCCGTACGCCGGGAGCGAGGCGCCGCTGGTGCGGGCCGAGGCTACCCGGCTCGAGGAGCTCCTGCTCGCGGTGCAGGAGCGCAAGGCACGCGCGCTGCTCGACCTCGACCGCACCGACGACGCCACGCGGCTGCTGGCCGAGCTCGCGCCGCGAGAGCCCTTTCGGGAGGGGCTCTGGGCCCTGCTGGCACTGGCGCAGTACCGCTGCGCGCGCCAGGCCGACGCCCTGGAGACCCTGCGTGAACTGCGCCGGAACCTGAGCGAGGAGCTGGGGGTCGACCCGACCGCCGAGGTGCAGCGACTGGAGCAGGCGCTGCTGCGACAGGACCCGGAGCTGCTTGCCCCACCCGTGGACACCGGGCGCCGTGCGGGTCACGCGGCCGGCGGTGCACACGCACCTGCAGTCGCGGGTCCGGTCACGCGGGCCGTCTCCGTCGGGCGCACCTCCGTCATCGCAGCGGCCACTCAGCTGCTCGAGCGGTCGTGGTCCACCGGCTCGCCCGGGTTCCTGCTGGTGGCCGGCGAGCCCGGGATCGGGAAGTCGCGACTGGTCGAGGACCTGTCGGCCGGCGCCGCGGACGATGGGGTGGAGGTGCTGGTCGGTCGCTGCCACGAGGGGGAGTACACCCCTGCCTTGTGGCCGTGGCTCGGAGTGGTCCGCGAGCTCACCGGTGGCACCGAGCAGGTCGACCCTTTGCTGCAACCACTGCTGCAGGGGGAGACCGACTCGGCCGACCGGGGCGGCGGCACGGGGCTGAGGATGTTCGACGCGGTGGCGGAGCTGATCCGGCGCTCGGCGCTGGAACGCCCACTGCTGCTGGTGATCGAGGACATCCACTGGGCGGACGACTCCTCGCTGGCGATGCTCCGTCACCTGGCCGGCTCGATCACCGACGCCCCGCTGGCAGTCGTGTGCACCCGACGTACGACGGAGGCGGAGACCGGGCCCGCGCTCGTGGACACACTGGCCGCGCTCGCCCGGGTCGGCGCAGAACGGGTCCGGCTGGACGGGCTCGACGCCGACGCGGTGGGCGAGCTGCTGGCGGACGGTGTCGGTGTGTCCGATCCCCGGTTTGCGGCGGGCGTCGCGACGATGACGGGGGGCAACCCGTTCTTCGTCCTGCAGTACGCCCGGCTCCTCGCCGCCCGGCCGGACCGGGGAGGCTTCGACCCCGAGGACCTGCCGGTTCCGGACGGTGTGCGGGACGTGCTGCGCCAACGCGTCCACCGCCTTCCCCCGACGGCGGTGCGGGCGCTGACCGCCGCCGCCGTGATGGGGCACCAGATCGAGCCGGAGCTGCTGGCGGAGCTGACCGGCATCGCGTTGGAGGACTGTCTGGACGCCCTGGACCTGGCGCTCAGCTCAGGGCTGCTCCACGAGAGCGGTGCGGGCTATGCGTTCGTGCACGCCCTCGAGCGCGAGACGTTGTACGCCGAGCTGAGTGCCGCCCGCAGGATGCGCCTGCACGACCTCGCCGGACGTGTCCTGGAGGCTGCGCGTGGTGGGGACCCCGACGCCTGCGCCGCCATCGCCCATCACGCCCACCGGGCGGCCCCGCTCGGCCGCGAGCACTCCGAACGTGCCTGCACCTGGCTCGCTCGTGCCGCCGAGATCGCCTCCGCCAGGCACGCCCACCCGGAGGCGCTCCGCCTCTGGGAGCTGGCGGTCCTGGACAGTCCGGCCGAGTCGGTGCGGACGGCCGAGGCGATGTGCGGTGTGGCCGCCTCCCTGCTCCGGATGGCTCGGACCGCCGAGGCGCGGGAGACCATCGGTCGGGCGGTGAGGTTGGCCCACCGGCTCCGTGAGTGGGACCTCGTCGCCCGCGCGGCCACGACGCTGAACCACGCGGGAGTCTGGTCCTGGCGCGAGCACGGGACCAAGGACGACGACTTCATCGCGCTGCTGACCGAGGCGCTGGAGCACGTCGCGGACCTCGACCGCGCGCGGCTGCTCTCCACCTTGCAGATGGAGCACTACTACGGCCGGGACAGCACCGTCGCCGATCGGGTCGGCAACGAGTCGCTGGAGCTGGCGCGGCAGCTGGGCGACCGGACGCTGCTGCTGGAGGTGCTGCTGGTGCGGATCATCTCCGCCTGGGGTCCGGGACGGGGCCGGCTGCGGCTGGAGCTGGCGAACGAGGTGATGGACCACCGACCAGAGGGTGAGCTCCTGGTGCTGATCCTGTTCCAGCTGGCCAGCGCCCTCTACGAGGTGCTCGACCCGGACGGTTCCGACGTGGTCCTGGCGCGGTGCATCGAGGAGGCGTCCGTGCTGCGGCACACCGGGGTGGAGATCCCGTTGGCCTGGTGGCGCTACGCCCGTGCTCGCGACCTCGACGACCCGGCGGCACCGGTGCTGGGTCGGGAGGTCGTCGAGCTGCACCGCGCAGCGGGTTACATCAACTTCGAGGACCTGTGGTGCATCGAGACGATCCGCTCCGCCCCACCCGGCACGGCCGTGCCCGAGTCGGTCATCGCCGGCAGCCGGGACTCCAACGCCGGGGTGCGGGGCATCGTGGCCCACGCGGTGCTCGAGGCGGGAGACCCGGAGCGGGCCCATCGCCTGTTGGGTGAGGCAGCAGCACCGCTCGCGAACGACTACTCGACGCTGGTGGCTCACAGCCTCAGGGTCGCGGTGCTCGCGGAGAGCGGTCATCTCGAGGAGCTCAGCCTCGCGCTGCCGCGGCTCGAGCCGTACGCCGGGCAGGTGGTCTCCTACGGGTCGGTCGACCATCTCGGTGTCGTCGACCACTTCCTGGCGTGTGGCTACGCCGCGCTCGGCGACTCTCGAGCCCTGGAGCACGCCGAGCGGGCCGTCGTACTCAACGAGCAGGCGCAGTGCGCACCCTGGTTGCGACGCGCTCAGACGCTGCGCGACCGACTCGCGGCACGGGCCGCGCCGGTCCGTCAGCCCGGGTAGGTCAGCGGAAAGTCGGCGGCAAGTACGCCGCAAGCGTCGCGGCGCAACCTCGGTGACACCGGCTCAGGAACGAGCCGCTGACCGAGAGGAACTCCGATGTCCCAGACCCTGCACACCGCTCCGACCGAGGTCCCGGACCAGTCTCGTGCGCTGGAGGACCTGCGCCGGCTGGTCGCGGGACGGCTGCACCGCCCCGGCGACCCCACGTGGGACCAGGCGCGTACGCCGTGGAACGTCCATGTCGAGCAGCGGCCGATGGCCGTGCTCGAGGTCCACGACACCGCTGACGTGATCGCCGCCGTGCGGTGGGCCGACCAGCAAGGTGTCCAGGTGACCGCCCAGCCGGTCGGTCACGGTGCCAACTTCACCCTGGAGGACACCCTGATCCTGCGCACCCGAGGGCTGCACGGCATCGCGGTGGACGTCCACAAGCGCACGGCCTGGGTGGGTGCGGGCGTCAAGGCCGGTGAGCTGCTCGCCGAGCTGGAGGGCACCGGACTCACCTTCCTGGCAGGCTCCAACCCGGATCCCACGATCGTCGGCCTGACCGTCACCGGCGGCATCAGCTGGTTCGGGCGCAAGTTCGGCCTCGGCGCCGACAGCGTCGTGACCGTCGAGCTGGTCGACGGCCTGGGCCGGTTGCGCACCGTTTCCGCGACCGAGGACGCCGAGCTGTTCTGGGCCGTGCGCGGGGGCGGCGGTGACTTCGGGATCATCACCCGGATGGAGATCGCCCTCCACCCCGCTCCGGCGATCTACGGCGGCCGGCTGCTGTGGCCGATCGAGCAGATGGGCCCGCTCCTGCGCACCTTCGCGCAGATGACCGCGTCCGCCCCCGAGGAGCTGACCACGTGGTTCCACAGCTACCACTTCCCGCCGCTGCCCGAGCTGCCCGAGGCGATCCGCGGCAAGGCCTTCGCCTCCATCGCCGTGACGTTCCTGGGCTCCCGGGACGAGGCCGAGCGGCTGCTCGCGCCGTACCGCGCGATCCCCGGACTGGCGATGGACCTGATGGGCGAGGTCCCGCTGACCAAGCTCGGCTCCGTCGCCGACGAACCGAGCGAGCCGACGCCGGGCTTCCACCGCTCGCACCTGCTGACCGACCTGGACGAACCCGCGATCGCAGGCCTGGTGGCGTCCGTCGGCCCCGACAGCCAGTCACCGCTCCCGGTCTTCCAGATCCGGCACCTCGGCGGCGCCTTTGCCCGTGAGGTCGACGGAGCCGGCGCCCACGGTCCGGTCACCGAGCCCTACAGCGCCTTCGCGCTCGGGATCCCGGTGGTGCCGGAACTGATGGAACCGATCAGGATCCACCTCGACCGTGTCAGTGCCGCCGTATCGCACCTGAGCAGCGGACGCACGCTCCTGAACTTCCAGGAGCACGGCGAGGACCCCGCCCTGTGGTGGTCGCCCGAGACCAGGGCACGACTCAGCGAGGTCAAACGTGCCAGTGACCCGTTGGACACCATCCGCAGCAACCGGCCCGTCCGGTCCTGAGCACCATCCACCGCAGCACCCATCCACCGCAGCACCTATCCATTCGAGAGGAAATGATCATGAGCAAGCGCACCGTCAACCCCTGGAGCTGGTCGGAGCAGCTGGGCTACTCCCAGGGCGTTCTGGTCAAGCAGCCGCACGAGACGCTCTACGCCGCCGGCCAGGGCTCCATCGACGCCACCGGCACCGTCGTCCACGTCGGCGACATCTCGGGTCAGGCCCGCAAGGTCATGGAGAACGTCGAGGCAGTGCTCTCGGCCGCCGGCATGACCCTGGCCGACGTCGTCCGCTACGACATCTACGCCACCGACCTGCAGGACTACTTCATGAGCGGCGGTCACGAGCAGGTCGCGAAGCGGTTCGCCCAGGCCGGCAACCAGCCCGCGGGCGGCATCGCCACCCAAGTGCCCGCCCTGGCCATGCCCGGGATGGCGCTCGAGATCACCGTCACCGCGGCGCGCTGAAGGTTGGGTGATGGCGAGGCGTGGGGCTTGGGTCGGCCGGGTGCGTCGGCCGGTTTCCCAGGTCAAGAGGTCAAACCGAACGCCCGAACACCCCTTCCACCCCCTCCCACCCGCCCACCCGAACCCCCACACCGGGGCGGGTAACTTCGGAGCGTGACCGCGAGACGCACCGTGCTGCTGATCCACGGCATGTCGTCGAGTGCGCGGACATGGTGGCGGGTGGGGCCCGAGCTCGAGGCCCGCGGCTGGGTCGTGGAGACCGTCGAGCTGGCCGGCCACGGCGGCCGGCCGGTCGGTACGACGCGGTCGCTGGCGGCTCTGGCCTCGGACGTGGTGGCCCGGCGACCGGCCGGGAGCACGCTCGTCGTGGGTCACTCGCTCGGGGCGATCGTGACGCTGCAGATCCTCAGCGCGATGCCGACGTACGCGCGCGGTGTGCTCCTCGAGGACCCGCCAGCAAGAGGCGGTCGCCGTGCCTCGGCGGACATGGTCGACCACATCCAGCGTGAGGTCGACCAGGCACGCGCCGACCCGGGCGGGGCGATCGCGACCATGCTGCGCGGACACCCGACGTGGAGCCGTCGCGATGCCCGGAGCGTGCTGGAGGGACGACTGCTGACGGATCCGCGGGTGCTGCGACTGCCCTCGGGTGCCGGGACGTGGGACCTGCCCACGCTGATCGGCGCCTGCCCGGTACCGGTGGCGCTGGTGGCCGCTGCCAGCGGCTACTCGGCGCTGTCCGACCCGGGCCGCAGCGCGGTGCTCCGGATGCTGCCGGCCGAGCGGGTCACCGAGCTTCCGGGAAGCCACCACGTGCACCTCGACGAACCCGCGAAGTGGGTCGAGGCCGTCGACGCGTTCGGCGACTCACTGCTGTGAAGCAGCGATCACCTCGAGGTCACGCACGGCGTAGCGGTAGTGCTCCCACTCCTCCTCGAGGATCACGTGCAGGCACGAGCGCGTGGTCTCCGGGAAGTCGGGGTTCCACGGGTTCCTGCGTCTCGTGTCCAGCTCCTCGGCCGAGACGGTGGCGAGGAAGTCGCGCACCCGCGACACCCGCTCGGCGCGCACCTCCAGCACCTCGGCGTACGACGGAGTGGTGGTCGTGAAGACCGACATGTCGTTGCCGTCGGTCTCGTACTCGAAGTTCGGCTGACCGATCGGGTGGAAGGGCTGGTCGATCTCCAGGATCGCCCGCCCCAGCCAGGTGTCCGTGGCCATGGCGAGGTGCCGCAGCGTCTGGGCGAACGACCACTCGCCGGCCACAGACACGTCCACACTGCCTGGCGGCATCGTCTCGACGCGGTCCAGAGTGGCCGCCCATGCCCCTTCGAGGGCGGCCCAGGCCAGACGTAGGCCCTCGGGATCCTCGGCTCGCCGGCCCGCCCGACCCGGGAACCGCCGGTCGAGCTCGGCATCGACGAGCGGAGCCACATCGACCCCGTTGACCAGCAGGGTGCTCTCGCCGTCGAGGAGCCAGGGGGCGTCGATGTCGGCACCTGCCACGTCGACGCCGCGCATCACCGCCCCGGTGAGGTCCGACCTGGTGAAGCGCGCCCCGCGCAGGTCGGCGTCGATGAACTCGGCTGACGGCCCGTGGGACCCGGGATCGGCTGTCATGCGCGCTCCTTCTCGATGTCGGCCGGGGCCGAACTTGCACTCGCCTGTGCTATCGCAATTTCCGGACCGGCGCCAGTGAGGGTCCTCCGCGGCGTCACAGGGACCTTTGGCACTGCTGCCGTCAGGTCCACTGCTGGTGTCCTGAGGGAGACATCGTGTGCTGCGAGGCGCGTTCCGCTGACGCTCACCGATCGCACCGACCACCCCGTGCTCGACAACCCGACGGAGCCCGCATGCTCTCCACCCAGTCCGCCCACGTCGTCAAGGCCACCCTGCCCGTGATCGGCGGTGCCATCGGCGAGATCACCCCGATCTTCTACAAGCGCATGTTCGCCGCGCACCCCGAGCTCGAACGGGACCTGTTCAACCGCGGCAACCAGGCCCAGGGTGACCAGCAGAGCGCGCTCGCGGGGGCGATCGCGGCGTACGCCACCCTCCTGGTGGCCGAGGACGGACGCGATCCGCTCGAGGTGCTGGCCCGGATCGCCCAGAAGCACGCCTCGCTCGGCATCGCCGAGGACCTCTACCCGGTCGTGCACGAGCACCTCTTCGCCGCCATCGTGGAGGTGCTGGGCGAGGCCGTCACCCCCGAGGTCGCCTCCGCCTGGGACGAGGTCTACTGGCACATGGCCAAGGCCCTGATCACCATCGAGACAGGTCTGTACGCCGAGTCGGGCGTGGCCTTCGCCGACGTGTGGCGCACCCTCGTGCTGCGTCGCCGCCTGCAGGAGTCCCCGGACACGGTGTCCTTCGTGCTGGGCACTTCCGACGGGAGCGCGCTGCCGCAGGCGCGCCCGGGCCAGTACGTTCGGTCCAGGTGGCGCTGCCCGACGGTGCTCACCAGATCCGCCAGTACAGCCTCACCAACGCCCCGGAGGACAGCGAGTGGGCGATCTCGGTCAAGGCCGTCGCCGCCAGCCGCACCGACGCCGGCGCGATCGTGCCGGCCGGTGAGGTCTCGAACTTCTTGCACCAGAGCCTCTTCGAGGGCGACGAGATCAGGGTGTCGGCGCCGTTCGGCGAGCTGGTCCTGGCGGACTCCGACGCGCCGTTGGTGCTGATCTCCGCCGGGATCGGTATCACCCCGATGATCGGCATCCTGCACTACCTGGCCGGGACCGGCTCGACCCGCGAGGTGCTGGTGCTGCACCCGACCGGTCACCCGCCCGCCATGCTCACCGCCAGGAGCTCAAGGAGCTGGTGGCAGCGCTGCCCGCCGGGTCGCTGCACCGCTGGTACGAGGACCTCGGCGTCCGACCGACCCGCGACGTGCTCCAGCTGGGCAGGGTCGATCTGGGGACCGTGGAGATCCCGCAGGGCGCGATGATCTACCTGTGCGGCCCGCTGCCCTTCATGGAGTCGGTGCGGCACAGCCTGGTCGAGCAGCTGATCCCCGAGACCGACATCCACTACGAGGTCTTCGGCCCGGACAAGTGGATGGCCTCGGCCTGAGTGGCCTGAGCGGCCTGGGCCGGGGGCACCGGGGCCGCACCGGGGCGAGCTCAGCCAGCTGCAGCGAGCCTGAGACGTCCGGCTCCCAGGGCAGCTCGGCCTGCGAGGCGATCTGCTCGTCCAGGGCAGCCGCGACATCCTCGGGCCAGGGCGCCGTACGCCGGGTCTCCATGTCGATGTGCAGGAAGATCTCCTCCATCACGAAGCTCAACCGCTGATGGGTGTCGTCGAGCAGGTAGACCAGCGCGTGCGCTGCCCGCTCCGAACGCCCCAGCAGGCGCACCCGCGAGGAGATCTGGGCACCGGTGAGCAGCTCGGCCAGGTAGGTCAGGTGGTGCTCGGCAGAGAAGCAGGCGTGCCCCTCGGCCGGCCAGTTCTGCGGGATCCGACAGCGACCAGGGACTCGTCGAGACCCTCGCTGGCGATGCCGGTGTAGTGGCGCACGTTGAGGTGACCGTTGGCGTCCTCGAACGGCACCGGCACGGGCTGCACGGTGTAGGCGGGCATAGCAGCGAGCTGCTCGTACAACGGGTGGGTTGGGTCACGAAGCGTGACGTTACCGGCCCCGCCCTCTGGAGAGGTGCTGAGGGCGACTACTTGGACGGTTGCGGCACGTTGCACGAAACCTTGGGATTGACCCCGAGGTAGTTCAACGGGCCGGCACCCACCGTGAGCACGGTGTCGCTCACCTTCTTGCAGCTCACCTCGCGCTCGTTGGAGAAGTAGCCGCGCTGGAATGAGCCAGTACGCCGATCAACAGCCATACGACGACGACGATCCGAACGGGCAACCTGCCCAGGTCGCGTCCTCCGCCCCGGCGGTTCAGGGGTGAACCACCCTGTACCCACGCCCTGGGGTGGCAGCAACTGCTGTCCGGCCGACCAAGATCTGGCGGCGGGAGAGCCGCTGACCCAGCCGGTCCGCCGCGGTCGCTCGCCGAGCCGTTACCGGGCCGTCCCGGTCGGCCTGATCCCAGCACTTAACCGGGCCACACTGTACCGGGCCACGCTAACGGGCCACCAGCATGTCGACGGCCTGCCGGGACAGGTCGTTGCGCAGGGCGACGATCTCCTCGGCGACCCTGCGCAGCTTGACGTTGGCGTGCGAGGAGAGGCGGACGAGGTAGTCGAACGCGCCGTCCTCGTCAAGTTCGTGGCGCTCCATCAGGATGCCGATCGCCTGGCCGATCACCTTGCGCGTGGTCATGGCGGTGGTCAGCTGCTCCTCGCGCCGGGCGTGCCCCAGCGCCAGCGACACGTGGGCCGCGAACAGCTCCGCCATGTGGAGCACGTCGGGATCGATGGTGTCCGAGGAGGTGGAGTACATGTTCAGGCCGCCGAGGGTCTCCTTCTCGGTGTAGAGCCGCATCCCGATCTGGGAGCGCAGCCCCTTCGCCACCGCCAACGGCATGAACCGGGGCCAGCGTCGCTCGGAGGCTGCCCACTCCACCGTGGTGATCGGGTCGACGCCGAGCACGTGGAGACCGGGGCCCTCGTGCACCTCGCGCTGCAGCTGGTCGAGCTCCCACACGAACGGGTCCGAACCGGCCCTGGTCTCCAGATCGCCGTCACTGCCGGCGATGGTGACCCCGACGTGGGTGATCCCGGGCAGGCTGTGAGCAGCAGTCTCGACGATGGTGTCCAGCGTCGCCTGGAGCCGACGAGGCTCGTTGAGGTCGCGGGTGACCTTGAGCAGGCCAGCACGAATGTCCGGGCGAATCTCTGGGTGCGCTTCTGGGCGAGTGACCATGTCCCACCAACCTACGCCTTCCGGTGCGCAGCCGTTCTAGGCT
>CAWAJE010000005.1:0-6032 GCA_963782215.1 uncultured Actinomycetota bacterium
GACTTCTCGGCGCAGGGGCGTCAGACGCTGCGGCGTACGGGCGTATCGTTCTCGTGGGTCCACCCGTAGCTCAGCCGGCGACCGGTGAGCTCGTCCCACCGCAACTGGATGTAGAGCGGACGGCTGCCCGAGGCCCACGGGCGCGGGTCCCCGGTGCGCTGCACCAGCGCGATGTCGTCGGGGTCCTCGAGGCGCTTGCCGAGGCCCACGGCGAGCACGCTCCAGCCCTTGTGGTCGGCGTGGTCGAAGAAGTCGATCTCGAAGGCGATCGGCGAGTTCCAGTCGTGGGCGGCCACGACGCCGTACGGCGTGGTGCGAAAGACGATCGCCTCACTGACCACCAAGTAATCCGCAGGGAGATCTGTGGCCCCTTCTTGGTGCACAGACCTACCCGGCCCCACACCAGCGGCGAGCAGCTCACGACACTTGGCGTAGGGAAGCTCCATCGGTTCGCTCATGGTTCCAGCGTGGTTCGCCATCGCCGTCCTCGGCAGGATCCAAGGTCCCGGCCGGGTCCCGGCCCCCGGAAGCCCCGACCAACCGATCACCCGATCACCCGCGCCACCGCCGAGTCATGAGGGGGACGACACGGCTCAGGCGCGGGTGGCGAGGTAGTACTCACCGATCAGGTCCCCCAGCAGCGCCCCGGCGGTGAGGTCGCTGGGCACGTGGCCGGCCATGTAGACCCGCGACCAGTCGATCTGGCCCTCGGTCCACTCGTACTGGATGCGTCGCTCGGGGTCGAGGCCGGCGAGGTACGTCGTGGCCGCCGCACCGGCAGCGGCGTGGCGCGAAGGGTACGAGCAGGGGCAGACCTGTCCCTTGGTCACGGTGTGGTCGGGGCGCAGCGAGGGGGTCAGCACGTAGGGGGCTGACTGCTGGTAGCGCGCACCGAGCGCGTCCGCGACGGTCTTGGAAAGCTTGAGCATCGCCTTCACGTCGTCCTTGCGCGCGGTGCCCTCCGCGGCTGGCAGCAGCTCGGCCTGGTCGTGGGCGTAGAGCTTCCACAGGTCCTTCTTGCCGTAGGCCTCCAGCCAGGTGGCCGCCGCCACTCCCGCCTTGTCCCGGGACGAGGCGACCTCGTCGACCTGGGTGAGCTCGGCCGCGCGGGCGGACTTCGACGGTGGTCGCGGCACCTGCTGCTCGAGCCAGGTCGTGAACGCCTTGTCGTCGCGAGTGCGCCCGTGGGCGGAGAGCCAAGCAGCGAAGAGCCGGTGGGCCTTCGGGCCTTGGGCCACCACAGCGTGCTCGGTTGCCGCGATCGCCGCCTCGGAGAACAGCGCTGGGGGCGGGTCCGCTGCGATCCGGTCCTTCGGGGAGCCGTTCGAGCCGAAGTAGGTGACACCCAGCGTCCCGGCGAGGACGGCCAGCACCGCGAGCAAGGCGATCAGGGTGTAGCGGGCGGGGATGCGCTTCATGCGGTGTGCCTCCGGATCCGGGAGTCGCTCTGGCCGATGTGCAGCACGCTGCCTCGCAGGCGGCGTACGTCGTTGTCGGCGATGTCGGCACGCAGCAGGGCCGCTGCGGCGGTGTACTTGCTGAACGAGACCGGTCGCACGCCGAGGCCGACCAGCAGCCGGTCGGCGTCACTGGGTCGTCGACCACCCTTGGTCTCGACCAGCACGTGGTCCTCGTCGAGCCGCACCTGCTCCTCCTCGAGATCGCAGGTCATCCCCCAGTCGATGGTCAACCGGGCCGGGTCGTGCCGGGTCCGGGCGAGGGTCATCCGCTCGTAGGAGACCTCGACCGTGGGGGCCAGGGCAGCGACGTCGCTCTCGATCGACACGGCCGCCAGCGTGCGCGCCACGAACGCGCGGTCCGCCAGCGACAGCGCCCCGTAGGACGCGGTGGTGCTCGGAGCGAGGGTCTTCACGGTCTGGTCGCGGCCGTCACGGGTCTTCACCTCCAGACGACACAGTCCGTCCTCGACGTAGAGCCGGCTGCGCGCCTTCCAGCGCCGGCGTCGCCGCTGCACGTGCGCGCGTGCGGTGTCCAGGTCTGCGGTGTCGAAGTAGGTGGTCCGGTAGTGCGTGGTGCGGCGCCCGGCGAAGGCCAGCAGCGCCCACTCGTGGGACAGCTCGGTGAGCAGCTGTCGGAGCAGGGGCACGGGTACGACGTACTTGCGGTCGACCCGGGTCAGTGCAGCCGCGTCGCCCTGCACGGTGGCCAACGACACCTCGGGGCGGTCGACCGGAGCCAGCTCAGCCAGCACTGAGGGCCTCCGTGGTCTCAGTGCGCTCGTCGAGCGGTGGACGCCAGCCACCGGCCGGTGCCTCGATGCGTACGGCGACCCGGGTGGTCTCCCTGACCAGGTCGACCTCTTCGATCACGACGTCGATCGGCTCCACCTGCAGCCGCTGGACCACCGCCAGCGCTGCCTCGCCGGGGCTGCCGACGGCGTGGTCGAGCGTGATCCGAAGGACCCTGGTCACCGGGGTCCGTGACCGGGTCTCGTCGACCACCCACAGCGCGGCCAGCAGCACGACGTCGAGGATCACCACGAGCAGAAGGTGACGACCGGGCAGCCCGTTGACCAGCGCCAGCACCAGCGCGACGAAGGTGTAGGCGACGTCCTTGAGCGAGAAGGCCGTACTGCGCAGCCGGACCAGGCTGAGCAGCCCGAAGAGGCCGAACCCGACGCCGGTGGGGAAGTCGCCGGTACCGATCGTCGACACCGCGGCGAAGAGCCCGACGTTGAGCGCGGTGAAGACCAGGGTCATCTCGGGGGCGGCCAGGCGACGACGGTAGAGCCAGCCGACGAGCAGCAGCATCGACAGCACGTCGATCCCGAGTCGACCGACCAGGTCCAGAAGATCGGTCAGGTTCATGACAGGGGACGGTAGGCACCCCCACATGACGGCAGCGTGAAGGTGCCGAACCGCGAGGGAACATACGCTGCGGGGGTGCACGTGGTGGTCGTCGACGACGAGGTCCGGATGGTCGAGCTGGTCACGCGTTACCTCGAGGAGGTCGGGTTCACCACGACCGGCTGCCACGACGGTCTCGCGGCGCTGGCCGCCGCGCACACGCCGGGCACCGACGTGATGGTGCTCGACCTGATGTTGCCCGGTGTCTCCGGCCTGGACGTCTGCCGCCAGCTGCGACGCGAGGGCGTGGACCTGCCGATCCTGATGCTCACCGCACGCGGTGCCGTGACGGAGCGGGTCGCCGGGCTCGAGGCGGGTGCCGACGACTACCTGGTCAAGCCGTTCGCGATGGAGGAGCTCGCGGCCCGGCTACGAGCGATCGGACGCCGGCGCGAGCCGGCCGAGCACCGGCTGGAGGTCGGTGACGTGGTCCTCGACCCGCTGGAGCAGCGGGTCTGGATCGGTGGGGTGCAGACCGAGATCGCGCGCCGGGAGTTCACCATGCTCACCGAGCTGATGCGGCACGCCGACCGAGTGGTCTCGCGCCAGCGGCTCTTCGACGTGATGTGGGAGGGCGAGGTGGACATCCGCAGCAACGCGATCGACGTGCACATGTCGCGTCTGCGCTCGCGGCTCGAGGCCTCCGCCAGCGTGCGGGTGCAGACGCTGCGCGGCACCGGCTACCGGCTGGAGCACGCGCCGTGACGACACCCTCGTGAGGTCTCGGTTCCAGCGCCTGTGGCAGCGGTTGGTCGGACAGCGCCCGCTGGTCACCCGGCTGGTGCTGGCGGTCGCGGCAGCGATGACGGTCGTGCTCCTGGGCGCGGCGGCGTTCGTGTGGTGGCGGGTC
Organism: uncultured Actinomycetota bacterium; assembly: GCA_963782215.1. Classification (GTDB taxonomy): domain Bacteria; phylum Actinomycetota; class Actinomycetes; order Propionibacteriales; family Nocardioidaceae; genus Marmoricola. Next base: position 3,718 of record CAWAJE010000005.1, read on the forward strand.
GCGTTCGCGCTCGACCGACAGCTCGACCAGGACCTCGCAGCCTGGCGCAGCGTCGTGGCACGGGCAACCAGCCAGGGCGAGGAGCCGCCGGCAGACACCCCGGGGCAGACCTGGCAGCTCTACGACGAGCAGGGCGCCCTCGTCGCCGGCAACCGCGCACTGCCCCCGCTCGCCGACCGTACCCAGGTCGCCCATGCGGTGGCCGGTGACCCGGTCCAGATCGACGTGGGCAGCTTCCTGCCGGTGCCGGATCGGGCCTACCGCGCTGTGGCTGCTCTGGTGAGCACCCCGGCCGGTGACCGGGTCGTGGTCGCGGCGATCAGCAGGCGCAAGCACGACGAGGCACTGCGGGAGCTGCTGCTCCAGCTCGCGATCGCCGACTTCCTGGCGCTCGCGGCCGCGTCCTTCGTGGGGTACCGCACCGCTCGAGCCGCCCTGGACCCGGTCGAGGCCTACCGGCAAGCAGCCGCGCGCGCCGGTGCCGAGGAGCTCGGCCGGCTGCCGGTCGCCGAGGACCGCGACGACGAGCTCTCCCGGCTCGGTCACACCTTCAACGACCTGCTGACGCGGATCGAGTCCGGCGCCGCGCGCGAGCGCCAGTTCCTCGCCGACGCCTCCCACGAGCTGCGGACTCCGCTGGCGCTGCTCAGCACCGAGCTCGAGTGGGCGCAGCACCGTCCGCGCAGCACAGAGGAGATGGCCGAGGTGGTCGGCTCACTGCGAGAGCAGGTCGCCCGGCTCGTCGGGTTGACCAATGCGCTGCTGGAGCTCGAGGAGCTGCGGGCCACCAGGCCGTTGCACCGGGAGGAGGTGCCACTGCGCGAGGTCGTCGCCGACGCGCTGCGCGCAGCTCCGCCGGAAGCACGTCAGGTGGTGGTCGACGTGCCCGATGTCGTGGTCCGCGTGAACCGGCGCTGGTTGACGATCGCGGTGTCCAATCTCGTGCGCAACGCCGCCCGGCACGGTGGTGGCCCGGTCACGGTCGAGGCGGCGTACGACGAACCGCGGCTGCGGCTCGTCGTCCGCGATGGTGGGGAAGGATTCGACGAGGCCTTCCGTGCGGTCGCCTTCGACCGGTTCACCCGCGCTGACGCCAGCCGGAGCACCCCCGGCTCGGGCTTGGGGCTCTACCTGGTGCAAGCGGTCGCTGTCGCACACGGCGGCCAGGCGCGGATCCTCGACGGCCCCGGCGCCGCCGTGGGCCTGGAGCTCGACGCCCGCGGCTGAAACCGCCGAGACGTCGCAAACGCATGCGTGGCCGTGCGTTTGCGACGTCTCGGCGGGTTCTGGCCGTGCGTTTGCGACGTCTCGGCGGGTTCTGGGCGTTCGTTTGCGACGTCTCGGCGGGGAGGGGTTAGCCGTTCAGGTCGAAGACGATCCCGGTCGCCTTCTCCGAGACCGTCCACAGCGCGCGGGCGAGGTCCTCGTTGCGGGCGTGCCGGCTGAGCTTGGCGGTGCCGAGGCGGCCACGGCTCTCGCGCAGCTGCTGCGGCCCGACGTACGACCCGGGCTCGCCGTGGGTCGCCGCCCACAGGGTCGGGTTGGCACCGGCGGCCGAGGACTGGAACAGCACCGGCATGAAGTACGGCGCGGTCAGCTGCACGATCTTGTTGGCGCCCATCCCGTCGGTGGAGCCGACCAGGTTGGTGGCCGAGACGCCGGGGTGCGCGCCGGTCGAGACCAGTCGCGAGCCCGCCTCGGTGCTGCGGCGGTGCAGCTCGCGGGCGAACAGCACGTTGGCCAGCTTGCTGTTGCCGTAGGCCTTGGCCGCGACGTACGACGACTCGGGGTTGCCCTCGACGACGCTCTCGTCGCCGCGGTGGTGCGCGATCGAGGCGACGGTGACCACTCGGGGGACGGGGCGGCGAGCAGCGCCGGCAGGAGCAGGCCGGTGAGCGCGAAGTGGCCCAGGTGGTTGGTGCCAAACTGCAGCTCGTGGCCCTCGGCGGTCTCGCGGTACTTCGGCGGCGTCATCACACCGGCGTTGTTGACCAGCAGGTCGAGCGGGCCGGAGAACCGGCCGGCGAAGGCGTGCACCGACTTCTGCGAGGCGAGGTCGAGCTCCTCGACCCGCGTCGAGCCGGGCATCTTGACCGCGGCGGCCCGGGCGGATTCCGCGTTGCGGCAGGCGAGGACCACCTCGGCGCCGTGCTCGGCGAGGGCGCGGGCGGTGTGGAAGCCGATCCCGGAGTTGGCGCCGGTGACGACCGCGGTGGTGCCGGTCAGGTCGGGCAGCTGCTCTGGGCCGAAGTGGGCGAGGTCGGGGGTCATGGTGTCTCCTGGTGGTGGGGGTCGGTGTGCAGCGTCCCGGCGTC
>CAWAJE010000006.1:0-6603 GCA_963782215.1 uncultured Actinomycetota bacterium
GTCTGGCCGAGGGCATGGAGGCCGAAGAGGGTGCTTCCGCGCAGGTGAGCGTCTCCTAGCGAGGCAGCGCTCGCTCAGCCGGCGGAGGTCTCGGCCTGCACCCCGGCGCGAATGGTCTTCAGCGCCTTCGCCGCGGCCGCGAACGCCTTGCTCTCGGCGGAGAGGAACTTCAGGTCCTTCACGGTCTTCTTCACCGCCGCCTCGTCGCTGAGCTCCACGACGGTGGCCTGCTGCCACCCGGGACGCTGCTGCTCAGTGGCCAGAGGGGCCTGCTCGGTGAGCGTCCGCAAGGCCGCCGCGACGTCTGCCGGCTTCGGTGGCCGTGGCTCCGGGTCCGCCTGCTTGCCCTTCTTGCCCTTCGTCGCCGGGCCAGGACTGGCGCTGGGCCCGGGGGGTCGGGGACCAGCGGCGTAGGTCTGCGCCGGTTCCTGCACGACGCCCAGCTGCAGCTCCATGTCGTAGGGCTGGAGCCGGGCACTGAGGTACTCCAGCGCCCGGATCGCACCCCGCTGCCGGGCGAGGGTGTCGCCGCAGTCGGCGCTCTTCGCAGACACCGCGTAGTAGTCCAGGGTCGCGCTGACGTTGCGCCAGCGGGAGGCCAGGGAGGACGGCTGCTGCAAGGACTCGTGGCCGGCGACCTCCTCGCCGAGGTCGTGCCACTGCTGGCGGCACCGCACCGTCGCCGCGTCCGGCTCGGAGGCCCCGTCGTCGCTGCTCTCGCCGCAACCGGCGAGGCCGGTCGACAGGACGAGGCCCAGCGCGAGGGGCACGAGCAACGGGCGGCCACGTGCGGGAGACATGGGCTCACCGTAGTGCGCGTCCGGCTCCGGTGAGGTGGGAACGCACTAGGACTTCTGTCGTAGGCTCCGGGCGTGGTCGGACCCAGCCGGAGCGTGCGCGTGCTCGGCCCCAGTGACGTGTCGGCCGCGCTCGAGCTGATCGGCCGCGACCCGGTCACCAACGTCTTCGCCGACTACCGCACGCGGATCACGCAGCTGGACACGCGGTGGCTCGGCGGTGAGATGTGGGGCTGGTTCGTGGGCGACGAGCTGGTCTCGATGTGCCACGTCGGCGCCAACCTGGTGCCGATCTCGGCCACGCCCGAGGCGTGTGACGCCTTCGTCGAGCGCGCGCTGCGGGCCGGACCGCGCAGCTCCACGATCGTCGGCCCGCAGACCGCGGTCGCCACCATGTGGGAGGGCCTCTCGGAGCACTGGCCCGAGCCGCGCGACTTCCGGTGGGAGCAGCCGCACCTCGTCGCCACAGTGGGCTCGCCGATCCCCTCCGATCCGCTGGTCCGGCGTACGCGCAAGGAGGAGGTGGACGTGCTCTACCCCGCCTGCGTGGCGATGTACACCGAGGAGGTCGGGATCTCGCCAGAGAACGACGGCGGCCGCGACCTCTACCGGGCGCGGGTGCACCAGCTGGTCGGGCGCGGCTGGTCGTTCTCCCGGATCGAGGACGGGAAGGTGCTGTTCAAGGCGGAGGTGGCCTGCGCGACGCCCAGTGCCTGCCAGATCCAGGGGGTGTACGTCGACCCGTCCGTGCGCGGGCAGGGCTTCGGCACCGCCGGGATGGCGACCGTGGTCGACCTGTGCCTGCGCGACATCGCCCCGGCGGTCTCGCTCTACGTCAATGCTCACAACCTCGCGGCCCGGTCGGCGTACGAGAAGGTCGGCTTCGAGCAGACCGACACCTTCGCCACGATCATGTTCTGAGGTCGAGTGCCCAGACCCGCGCGCGGCCTGACGCCCTCCTTGGCTTTGCTTTCCCCCTTGTAACGCGGTGTTCGTGCTACTGCATGTGGTGCCGGCATTACAGGAAGCAGCGCGAACACCGCGTTACAAGCGGGGGGCGCAGGGAAACCGGTTCGAAGCGGCCCGAGCCCCACGGCTAGCCTTGCGCCCATGATCCTGCGGATGTCGTCCCTGTTCGTGCGCACGCTCCGCGACGACCCCGCGGACGCCGAGGTGCCCAGCCACCGGCTGCTGGTGCGCGCCGGCTACATCCGTCGGGCCGCTCCCGGCATCTACACCTGGCTGCCGCTGGGTCTGCGCGTCTACCGCAAGGTCGAGCAGATCGTGCGCGAGGAGATGGACGCCATGGGCGCCCAGGAGCTGCAGTTCCCGGCGCTGCTGCCGCGCGAGCCCTACGAGGCGACCAACCGGTGGACCGAGTACGGCGACGGCATCTTCCGGCTCAAGGACCGCAAGGGAGGTGACTACCTGCTCGGCCCCACGCACGAGGAGATGTTCACCCTGGTGGTCAAGGACCTCTACTCCTCCTACAAGGACCTGCCGGTCTGGCTCTACCAGATCCAGACCAAGTACCGCGACGAGGCGCGTCCGCGCGCCGGCCTGATCCGCGGGCGTGAGTTCGTGATGAAGGACTCCTACTCCTTCGACGTCTCCGACGCCGGTCTCGACGCCTCCTACGAGGCCCACCGCGAGGCCTACATCCGGACCTTCGACCGCTTCGGCTTCGACTACGTGATCGTCAAGGCCACCAGCGGGGCGATGGGCGGCTCGAAGTCCGAGGAGTTCCTCGCCAGCAGCACGGTCGGCGAGGACACCTACGTCCGCTGCACCACGTGCGACTACGCCGCCAACGTGGAGGCGGTCCAGGTGCGCCCGCCCGCGCCCGTGCCGTACGACGACGCGCCGGCCGCCCACGCCGAGAACACCCCGGACACCCCGACGATCGACACCCTGGTCGACCACCTGAACACCGCGTTCCCCCGTGACGACCGGCCCTGGCACGCCGGAGACACCTTGAAGAACGTCCTGGTCGTGCTCAAGCACGCGGACGGCACCCGGGAGCCGCTGGCGATCGGTCTGCCCGGTGACCGCGAGGTCGACCAGAAGCGGCTCGAGGGGATGATGGAGCCGACCGAGATCGAGGCGATGGGCGAGAAGGACTTCGCCACCTTCCCCTCCCTGGTCAAGGGCTACATCGGGCCCGGCGAGCTGGGGGAGTCCTCCGAGAGCGGCATCCGCTACCTGCTCGACCCGCGCGTCGTGGAGGGCACCCGCTGGGTCACCGGCGCCGACGTGCACGGCAGCCACGTGCTCGACCTGGTCGTCGGGCGCGACTTCACCGCCGACGGCACCATCGAGGCCGCCGAGGTGCGCGACGGCGATCCCTGCCCCAACTGCGAGTCAGGTGAGCTGGAGACGGCGCGCGGCATCGAGATGGGCCACATCTTCCAGCTCGGCCGCAAGTACGCCGAGGCGCTGGACCTCAAGGTCCTCGACGAGAACGGCAAGCTGGTCACCGTCACCATGGGCTCCTACGGCATCGGGGTCTCCCGTGCCGTGCCGGTGATCGCCGAGGGCAACCACGACGAGCTCGGTCTGGTCTGGCCTCGCGCCGTCGCGCCGGCGGACGTCCACATCGTCGCCACGGGCAAGGACCCGGCCGTCTTCGAGGCGGCCACCCGGCTCGCCGAGGAGCTGTCCGCGGCCCGCGTGGAGGTGCTCTACGACGACCGTCCCAAGGTCAGCCCCGGCGTGAAGTTCAAGGACGCCGAGCTGATCGGCGTACCCACGATCGTGACGGTGGGCCGTGGCCTCGCCGACGGCACCGTCGAGGTCAAGGACCGTCGCACCGGGGAGCGCACCGAGGTCCCCGTCGGCGAGGCCGCCGAGCACCTCGTGGGCGTCGTCCGGGGCTGAGCCGGCTCGGTCAGATCTCGTCCAGGGTGACGAGGTCGTCGAGGGTGGGCTCCCACCGCAGCGCCGCCGCGTTGGCACGGACCTGCTCGGGCCTGGTCGCACCGGAGATCACCGAGGAGACCGCCGGTTGGGCGGCCAGACCGGCGATGGCGACGTCGAGCAGGGACAGCTCGCGCTCGGCGGCGTACGCCTGGAGCGCCTCGATGCGGTCCCAGTCGGCCTTCGCCAACCACTGCGAGCGGCTGGGGTCGAGCGCTGCGCGCGAGTCCGCGGGCGCGTCGGCGCCACGGGTGTACTTGCCGGTGAGCAGGCCGTACTCCAGCGGGAAGAAGGGGAGTACGCCGAGCCCGAAGCGCTCGCACGCAGGCACGACCTCCTCCTCGAGGTCACGGTCCAGCAGCGAGTAGCGGTTCTGCGCGGAGACGAACCGCTCCAGCCCCGCCGTACGCGCGGTCCAGTCGGCGTCGGCCACCTGCCAGCCGACGAAGTTCGAGCACCCGAGGTAACGCACCTTGCCCTCGCGGACCAGCTCGGTGAGCGCCGTGAGCGTCTCCTCGATCGGGGTGACGTCGTCGGGCACGTGCAGCTGGTAGAGGTCGATGTGGTCGGTCTGCAGCCGGCGCAGGCTGGACTCGACCGCCCGGCGGACGTAGCGCCGCGAGCCCCGCGCTCCGTGGTCGGTGCCGTTGGTGCCGCGCATGTTCATGCCGAACTTGGTGGCGACCACGAACTCCTCGCGCCGACCCCGCAGGGCGTGCCCCAGCATCTCCTCGCTGGCGCCCGGCTCGATGCCGTAGGCGTCGGCGGTGTCCAGCATGGTGACGCCGACCTCCTGGGCCGCGTCGAGGATCTCCCCGACGCCGTCCTGGTCGACGCGACGGCTGAAGGCGTTGCACCCGATGCCGACCGCGCTGACGATGAGACCGGAGCTGCCGAGGGGGCGATAGGTCATGTCCATGGACCGACCCTAGGAGCCGGTGCCTGAGCCGTGTGCGGGTGTCCCGGACGCCGATACGGTTCGCACCATGAGCATCGAGATCGACGCGGTCATCTTCGACTGGGGCGGCACCCTGACCCAGTGGCACGACATCGACTTCCACGCCGAGTCCGTGGCACTCGCCGCCGCCGTCGTGCGCTCGCAGCACGAGTCCCACCTCCACCCCGCGGCCCTGCAGCGGGCCAACCAGGTGATCTGGGGGCGCAGCCGCGACCACCAGCAGAGCTCCACGGTGGCCGACCTCTTCGCCGAGGCGGGGCTGGACCACGACCCCGAGCTGCTGGTGCACTACCGCGCGTTCTGGGAGCCGCACACCGGCACCGACCCGCAGGTGGCGCCGCTCTTCGAGCACTTGCGTGCGACCGGGATCAGGGTCGGCGTGCTCTCCAACACGATCTGGCCGCGCTCGTGGCACGAGGACTTCTTCCGGCGCGACGGGGTCCTCGACCTGATCGACGGCGACGTCTACACCAGCGAGATCCCGTGGACCAAGCCCGCGCCGGAGGCCTTCCGGACCGCGATGGACGCCGTGGGCGTGACGGACCCCGCGCGCTGCGTCTACGTGGGGGACCGCTTGTACGACGACATCTGGGGAGCGGGCAACGCCGGGCTGAGGACGATCCACATCCCGCACAGCGAGATCCCCGTCGAACAGGTCGGCCACTCGGTGGGCGAGCCCGACGCGGTGGCGCACGCGCTCGAGGAGATCCCGGACATCCTCGGGCGTTGGTGAGGGGATCGCCTCAGACGGTCTGGAACCCGCTGCACACGATCCGCAGGGCGGAGATCCGACCGGCGGTGAGGCTGTAGTAGCCGACCTGCTCGACGACCGCCGGCCCGAAGTCGGTCTGCACCGCCATCCGGTAGCCGACCTTGTGCACCTCGCCCATCGCCTCGTCAGCGATCAGGGTCATCCCGGTCACGCTCACCCCGGGGTGGAACCAGGTGCCGAGCATGATGTCGTCGACCACCTCGACGGCCGACTCGGCGTCCCAGAACCGCTTCGGCGTCACTGCCCGGAAGACCAGCGGTGTCGCGAACAGCTCGCGCAGGGCGACTGCGTCCTGTGCGGCGAGGGCGGCGGCCAGCCGCCGCCCGAGCGTCTCGCGCTCAGTAGCTGAAGGTGTTGGCTGCTTCATCGCCGATCCACTCCCACATCGGCACGGTCCCGCCCAGGCCGGCGCCGTCGATGAGGTCCTCCTGCGAGAGACCTTTGGCGTCGAAGCAGATCGGGCAGACCAGGAACCGGCCGCCGGCTGCGACGTAGCGGCGCACCAGGTCCTCCAGCGGGGGACATCCGGCGCACGCCGTAGCTCGGGCGACGTCCCTCACGGCGAGACGCACCGCCTCCTTGGCCACGAACATCAAGGTGGGCCGCTCGGACTCCGCCGAGCCGACGGCTACGAGGAGGGCGACGGTGACCTTCTCGGCGTCCTCCAGTCCTGTGCTGAGACTGATCACTGACTTGGTCTTCATGACGAGTTCCTCGGGTCCACGGCGCGACGTCCGCGCCCTTTCCCCGATCGTCATCGCTCAGCAACCGCCGGTCATGGGGCGGCTGCCTCATCTTCGGGGCGCGTGACCAGACCGTGCTCGACCGCGAACAGCACGGCGCCGACCCGGTTGGTGACCCCGGCCTTGAGGTAGATGTGCTCGAGGTGGTTGCGCGCGGTCTTGGGGCTGATCGAGAGCCGGCGGGCCACCTCGCCGGTGTTGTGCCCGGACGCCACCAGGCCCAGCACCTCGAGCTCGCGGGGCGTCAGGCCGGCAGGCCCCGACGTACGCCGAGTCCGTGGTGGCGTGCGGGCCCCGGAGCGTCGCCGGTCTCCGACGGCGACGGCGAGAACCGCCTGCGTCGCCTCGGGGTCGAGCCGCCCGGCGGTGCTCTCTGCGCGCAGTCTCGTGGCCGCGTGCTGCGGGGAGAGCGCCGGT
>CAWAJE010000007.1:0-152256 GCA_963782215.1 uncultured Actinomycetota bacterium
CTCGTCGCGCTCCTCGCTGTACTGCACGGACGTGGCCCGGATGGTCCAGGCCCCGATCTTCCACGTCAACGGCGACGACCCCGAGGCCTGCATCCGTGTGGCCCGGCTCGCCTTCGAGTACCGCCAGGCGTTCAACAAGGACGTCGTGATCGACCTGGTCTGCTACCGCCGGCGTGGTCACAACGAGGGTGACGACCCCTCCTACACCCAGCCGCTGATGTACGACCTGATCGAGCAGAAGCGGTCCGTGCGCAAGCTCTACACCGAATCGCTCATCGGTCGCGGCGACATCACCCTGGAGGAGGCCGAGCAGGTCCTCCGCGACTACCAGCAGCAGCTGGAGCGGGTCTTCACCGAGGTGCGCGAGGCCACCAGCGTGCCCGAGAGCTGGACCACGGTGCCGGACTACCCGGAGAAGAGCCACGAGGACTTCACCACCGCGATCCCGCAGGAGACCATGAAGCGGATCTCCGACGCCTACGTCAGCGCGCCGGAGGGCTTCACCGTCCACCCCAAGGTGCTGCCGCAGCTGCAGCGTCGTGCGGCCGCGATCAACGAGGGCCCGATCGACTGGGGCACCGGCGAGATCCTGGCGCTCGGCTCGTTGCTGATGGACGGTCGCCCGGTGCGGCTGGCCGGTCAGGACTCCCGTCGCGGCACCTTCGTGTCCCGCTTCGCCACGATCATCGACCGGACCAACGCCAACGAGTGGACGCCGCTGTCCAACCTCGCCGAGGACCAGGCCAGCTTCTACATCTACGACTCCCTGCTCTCGGAGTACGCCGCCCTCGGGTTCGAGTACGGCTACTCCGTCGCCCGCCCCGACGCCCTGGTGCTGTGGGAGGCGCAGTTCGGTGACTTCGTCAACGGCGCCCAGACCGTGATCGACGAGTTCATCAGTTCGAGCGAGACCAAGTGGGGCCAGGCCTCGGGCGTCGTACTCCTGCTGCCGCATGGCTACGAGGGGCAAGGACCGGACCACTCCTCGGCCCGGATCGAGCGGTTCATGACGATGGCCGCCGACGACGCGTTCACCGTCGCCCAGCCCTCCACCCCGGCCAGCTACTTCCACCTGCTCCGGCGCCACGCGCTCGGAGACGAGCACCGTCCGCTGATCGTGTTCACTCCCAAGTCGATGCTCAAGCGCAAGGAGGCCGCCTCGCGGCCGGAGCACTTCACCGAGGGCACGTTCATGCCGCTGATCGGCGACACGGTCGTCGACCCGCAGAAGGTGGACACGCTGCTGCTGTGCAGCGGCCGGATCACCTGGGACCTGATGGTGCAGCGCGCCAAGGAGCAGGGCGACTCCCCGACCACCGCGATCGTGCGGATCGAGCAGCTCTACCCGCGGCCGCTCGCCGAGCTCAAGGACGAGATCGGTCGCTACCCGAACCTGCGCGCCATCCGCTGGGTGCAGGACGAGCCCTCCAACATGGGGCCCGCCCCGCACTTCCAGCTGAACCTGTTCAGCGAGCTCGAGCAGGAGGTCGAGGTGCTCTCGCGCCCGGCGTCGAGCTCGCCGTCGGTGGGCGTGCACTCGCGTCACGTCGAGGAGCAGAAGGGTCTGATGGCGGCGGCCTTCGCCTCCCCCGGCGGTCGGGCAGCCGAGGACTACTGAGCGGTGTACTTCACCGACCGCGGCATCGAGGAGCTGCAGCGCCGACGCGGTGACGAGGAGGTCACCTTGGCCTGGCTCGGCGAGCGCCTGCAGGAGTTCGTCGACGTGCACCCCGACTTCGAGACCCCGGTGGAGCGCTTCGCGACCTGGCTGGCGCGCCTCGACGACCCCGACGACGACCTGCTCGAGGAGTAGGTCGCCGTGCCGTCACGGACGGCGAGGCTCAGCAGCGCGCCGTCAGGTCGTGCAGGACGCGATCGAGGTCGTGGTCGACGCCCGCCCCGAAGGGCGCCCGGGGCAGGCCACGCCTGCGGTGATGGGTGCGCTCCAGCGGGACCAGCACCACGATGAGGAGAGTGAGCAGCACCAGGGCTGCGGCGAGAGTGGTCATGGCAGTAACCTTGCTCCCGCAAAGTTGATGCCAAAAGTGGCAGGAAGGACCCGCAGCATCAACTTCCTGCCATGATGGAGGCCATGCCCCTGGACCGGATCGCCGTGGTGGTGCCCGAGCGCACCGGGATGTTCGAGCTCGGCGTGATCCACGAGGTCTTCGGCATCGACCGCACCGACGACGGCGTCCCCGCGATGGAGCTGCTGGTCTGCTCCGAACGACCCGGCGAGCCGGTCGACCTCGGCCTCGGGGTCTCCCTGCGCACCGAGCACGGGCTGGAGGCGGCCGGGACCGCCGACCTGCTGGTGGCCCCCGCCTACGACCAGTCGGTGCCGCTCCCCGAGGCGATGGTGGAGCTGTTTCGCTCCGGCCACGCACGCGGTGCGCACGTGCTCTCGGTCTGCTCAGGCGCGTTCCTGCTCGGCGAGGCCGGCCTGCTGGACGGGCGGCGCTGCACCACCCACTGGCGCCATGCGGCCGATCTCGCGGCCCGCTTCCCCGCTGCCCGGGTGGACCCCGACGTGCTCTTCGTCGACGAGGACCGGGTCACCACCAGCGCCGGCACCGCCGCCGGGATCGACGCCTGCCTGCACCACGTGCGCTGCGAGCTCGGAGCCGCGGTGGCCACCCGGATCGCGCGCCGGATGGTGGTGCCTCCCCAGCGTGAGGGCGGGCAACGCCAGTTCATCGACCTCCCCGTCCCCGAGAGCGGCGAGGGCAGCCTGACCCCGTTGATGAACTGGATGCGTGAGCACCTTGCCGAGGAGCAGCCCGTGGCCGCCCTCGCCCGCCGCGCAGCGATGTCGGAGCGCACGTTCGCTCGTCACTTCCTCGCCGAGACCGGGACCACGCCCGGACGCTGGCTGCTGGCCCAGCGCCTGCACCACGCCCGCCGGCTGCTGGAGAGCAGCGACCTGCCCGTGGAGACGGTCGCCTCGCGCAGCGGCTTCGGCTCCGCCGCCCTGCTGCGCCACCACTTCGGCGCCCAGGTCGGCGTGCCACCGGCTGAGTACCGCCGTACCTTCCGAGCACCGCACCCGCCGCACACTGCCTCCCGGCTGCCCGCGGGTCAGGACAGGTGATGCGGCTCAGGGTCGCGCTTGTGGGACCAGTCCGCTCCGGTGGCCTCCTGGGGGGAGTCCGTGACGTGCGCCGCTGCGTCGTCGTGCCCGGCTCGTGAGGGCACCAGGCTGACGATCACCGACTTCGAGGTCGGGGTGTTGCTCCCGATCGCGGTGGAGTCCAACGGGACCAGCGGGTTCGTCTCCGGGTAGTACGCCGCGGCGGAACCGCGAGGGGTGTCGTACTCGACCACCCTGAAGCCGCGGACGCACCGCACCTGGTCGTCGTCCCACCGGGTGCTGATGTCCACCAGCTCGCCGTCGCGCAGGCCGAAGGCGGTGATGTCGTCGGCGTGCAGGAAGATCACCTTGCGACCGCCCTCGACACCGCGGTAGCGGTCGCTGAGGCCGTAGATCGTGGTGTTGTACTGGTCGTGGCTGCGCAGCGTCTGCAGCACCACGTGCCCGTCCGGGACCTGAAGGACCTCCACGGGAGAGGCGACGAACTCCGCGAGCCCGGAGTCGGTCTCGAAGGTCCGGGTGTCGCGCGGGGGGTGCGGCATGATGAAGCCGCCGGGACGACGCGCGTTCACCTCGTAGCTCTCGCAGCCGGGAACGACGCGCGCGATGTGCTCGCGGACCACGCGGTAGTCGTCGCGCATCTGCGACCAACGGATCCCGTAGCGGTCGCCGATGGTGGCCTCGGCTATCCGGGTGATGATCTCGACCTCTGACTTCAGGTGAGGACTGGCGGGCTTCAGCGGCCCCCGCGAGGCGTGCACCGCACAGGTGGAGTCCTCCACGGAGATCCACTGCGGGCCGCTGGCCTGGATGTCCTGCTCGGTGCGGCCCTTGGTGGGCAGGATCAGCGCGGTCTCACCGCACACCAGGTGGGAGCGGTTCAGCTTGGTGGAGACCTGGACCGTCATCCGCGCCCGCCTCATCGCGACGTTCACGACGTCGGTGTCCGGCGAGGCCTGGACGAAGTTGCCGCCCAGGCCCATGAAGAAGTGCACCTTGCCGTCGCGCATCGCCCGGATCGTGTCCACCGCGTCCAGCCCGTGCTCACGCGGCGGGTCGAAGCCGAACTCCTCCTGCAGCGCGTCCAGGAACCGCGCCGGCGGACGCTCCCAGATCCCCATCGTCCTGTCGCCCTGGACGTTGGAGTGGCCACGGACGGGCAGCAGCCCGGCGCCCGGCTTGCCGATGTTGCCCTGGGCCAGCGCCAGGTTGACGACCTCCTTGATGGTCGCAACCCCGTTGCGGTGCTGGGTCAGGCCCATCGCCCAGCAGTAGACGGTCTTCTCGGAGTGTCGCAGCAGCTGCGCCGCCTCGGTGATCTCCTCCCGCGTCAGACCCGTGGTCTCCACGACCATGTCCCAGTCGAGGGCGCGCACGTGCTCGCGCCACTGCTCGAAGCCGGTGGTGTGCTCGGCCACGAACTCGTGGTCGAGCGCATCCCACTCCACGAGCAGCGAGCCCAGCGCCTGGAACAGCGCCAGGTCTCCGTTGACCTTGACCGGCAGGTGCAGGTCGGTCAGCGCGGTGCCGTGACCGACGACGCCTCGGGCGTTCTGCGGGTTCTTGAAGCGGACCAGACCGGCCTCGCGCAGCGGGTTGATCGTGATGATCTTGGCGCCGTTCTTCTTGGCGATCTCCAGGGCGGAGAGCATCCGCGGGTGGTTGGTCCCCGGGTTCTGCCCCGCGATCACGAGCACCGAGGCGGTGTGGACGTCCTCCAGGCTCACGCTCGCCTTGCCGATGCCGATCGACTCCTGCAGCGCGATGCTCGTGGACTCGTGGCACATGTTGGAGCAGTCCGGGAGGTTGTTGGTGCCGAATGCGCGGACGAAGAGCTGGTAGGCGAAGGCGGACTCGTTCGAGGCACGACCCGAGGTGTAGAAGGTCGCCTGGTCCGGTGCGAGGGAGCGCAGCTCGGACCCGATCATCTCGAAGGCCTCGTCCCACTCGATCGGCTCGTAGTGCGTGCCGCCGGGGCGCTTGACCATCGGATGGGTGATCCGGCCCTGCTGGCCCAACCAGTACTCCGAGTGCTCGTCGAGCTCGGCGAGGCTGTGCCTGGCGAAGAACTCCGGGGTGGCCCGGTCGGTCGTGGCCTCCTCCGCGACGGCCTTCGCGCCGTTCTCGCAGAACTCCGCGGTGTGCCGGTGACCCGGGTCGGGGTCGGGCCACGCGCAGCTCATGCAGTCGAAGCCCTCGGCCTGGTTGAGGCGCAGCAAGGTCTGGGCGGTGCGCTTGACGCCCATGTGGTCCAGGGACCGCTTCATCGAGATCGCGACCGCGGTCGGACCGGCGGCGTGGTCCTTGGCCCTGCCGACCTTGAGGTCGTCCTCGGAGTAGTCATCCTTCTCTCGTCCGAACACGATCTCTCCTCCTGGAAGCAACCCGACGACCCGGCTCCGTGGCACGCGTCGAGAAGAGATTACGAGCCCACTGGTGAACCGCTGCTGACGGGAGCAGCAGTCGCCTCAGTAGGGTCCTCGCATGCCCTATCCCGCCGCCCCTTGGCAGATGCACGGACAGCTCTGGCTCTCGCTGTTCCGGGTCCGCGGCGGTGAGCACGTCGACCGTCCTGCTGGGCTGTACGGCGCGGCGCTGGTCTCCTACGAGGACCCCAGCCAGCTCACCTACTCCGAGCTGCTCGTGGCTCACCCGGTCAGGGGCAGGGCCAGCATCACCGACATCTGGGTGGACTCCGTGGACTCCCGCGACGGGGGCCGGGAGCTGTGGGCGATCCCGAAGGACCTGTGCGACTTCGAGCGGCACGTCTCCGGTCGCCGCCTGCAGCGGACCTCGTGGGCTGCGAGCCTGGAGGGCCGGCCGATCGCGACGGCCCGGTTCACCGACATCTCGCGCGCGACCTTCCGCACCCCGTTCAAGGCCGGCACCTGGCAGCGGTTCCCCGACGATCACCCACGGGCCGCCGAGTGGGTCGGGGCGTCGTTCTCCGGCAGCGGGCGAGCCCTGCCCTGCCGCGGCTCCTGGGACTTCGACGAGCAGGGACCGCTCGCCTGGCTGGCAGGCAAGCGGCCCGTGCTGTCGGTGCGCATGGCCGACTTCGCGATGTCGTTCGGCTGAACGACGCCGGTCGGATCAGTCGGCGTCGGGATCTTCTAGGGTCGGCTCCGGGCTCTCGTCCGGGCTCTCGTCGGGGCTCTCCTCGTGGCTCTGGTCGGGGCTCTCCTCGGGGCTCTGGTCCGCGACGTCGAGCCCGTGGTCGCTGCTTGCGCGCCGGGCCGAGTCGCGGATCTCGAACACCTCGGTGGCCAGGCCACCGAGCGTCCGGGCGATGTCGCCGACGGCACTGGTGATGATCGTCGCCAGCGAGCCCACGGCGTGACTGGCTGCGGTGACGCCGTCCTGCAGCGCGTCCTTGCGGATCTCGGCCTTGCTCAGCTTGTCGGTCATCGGATCACCTCCACGGCTCCTATTGTCACCCAGCTCCGGGCGGCTCAGGCGGCCAGGGCGTGCTCGTCGTCGGTCACGGCCGGCTGGTTCGCCGTACGCCGGTTCGGCAGCGCCATCCGGCAGATCTTCTTCGCCACGCTGAACAGCTGCTTGCCCAGGGGGCCGGTGTTGTAC
Organism: uncultured Actinomycetota bacterium; assembly: GCA_963782215.1. Classification (GTDB taxonomy): domain Bacteria; phylum Actinomycetota; class Actinomycetes; order Propionibacteriales; family Nocardioidaceae; genus Marmoricola. Next base: position 6,674 of record CAWAJE010000007.1, read on the forward strand.
TCCAGGCCGTAGCGCCGGCAGATCTCCTGGATCTCCGGGGCGATCTCGGGGTAGCGGCGCGCCGGCAGGTCGGGGAACAGATGGTGCTCGATCTGGTGGGAGAGGTTGCCGCTCATCACGTGGAAGAGCTTGCTTCCGGTGATGTTCGCCGAGCCGAGCAGCTGGCGGTAGTACCAGTGGCCCCGCGACTCGTCCTCGCACTCCTCCTCGCTGAAGGTCGCGACCCCGGCCGGGAAGTGACCGCAGAAGATGATGTTGAAGGTCCAGATGTTGCGCACCAGGTTGGCGGTCGCGTTGCCGGCGAAGGTCAGCGGGAACAGCGGCCCGGTCAGCGCCGGGAACAGGACGTAGTCCTTGAGCGCCTGCTTGCGGACCTTGCGCATCAGGCCCGCGTGCAGGGCCTTGTTGTCGGAGAGGGTGCGCTTGCCCTTCACCAGGTTCTCGACCTCGAGGTCGTGCATCGCCACGCCCCACTCGAAGAAGACCATCAGCAAGAACGCGTAGAGCGGGTTGCCGAGGTAGTAGGGGTGCCACTTCTGGTCCTCGTCCATCCGGAGGATCCCGTAGCCGATGTCGCGGTCCTTGCCGAGGATGTTGGTGAAGGTGTGGTGGATGTAGTTGTGGGAGTACTTCCACTGGTCGCTGGGGCAGACGTTGTCCCACTCGTACATCCGCGAGTTCAGGCCGGGGTCACCCATCCAGTCGTACTGGCCGTGCATCACGTTGTGCCCGATCTCCATGTTGTCCAGGATCTTGGACACGCTCAGCGAGGCGACCGCGAGCGGCCAGGCGGGCGGGAGGTACATCAGCGCGCGGCCGGCGACCTCGAACTGGCGCTGGCGCTTCACCACGTTGCGGATGTAGGCGGCGTCCTCCTCGCCGAGCTGGCCGATCACGCGCTGGCGGATGGCGTCCATCTCGGCGCCGAACGCGTCGAGCTGCTCGGGGGTCAGGTGCTTGTGCTTGGTGCTCATGTCAGGGGTCCTTCCGGTCAGGGGGGTTCTCAGAGGTCGACGGTGCAGTCGCCGACAGGGGCGGAGACACAGATGCGGACGTCCTCGTCGGGCAGCGAGGACTCCTCGCCGGTCAGGACGTTGCGCACGGTGCCCTCGGTCTTGCGCGAGGTGCAGGAGAAGCAGATGCCCATCCGGCAGCCGAACTCCGGTGACAGCCCGAGCGCCTCGGCCTGCTCGAGCAGCGAGGCACCGGTGTTGGTCGCGCTGGCGCCGGTGCGGGAGAAGGAGACCTCGCCCTCGGCGGTGCCGGTGGAGGTGGTGGGCGCCTTGAAGAACTCGGTGCGCAGGCGCGGGGAGTTCCCATAGGCCTCCGCGACCAGCGCCATCATCGGCGCCGGGCCGCACGCCCACGTGTCGGTGTCACGGAAGTCGGGCACCAGTGTGGCGAGCGCCTCGCCGCTGAAGTGCTCCGCACCGTGCCGCAGGTGCACCGTGACCCCGTTGTCCTCCCGGGCGATCCGGGCGAGCTCGAGCGCGAAGATCTGGTCCTCGGCCGATCGGGCGTAGTGCAGGAAGGTGACCTTGCGGTTCGCGTGGCCGTCGTACCCGTCCCGCAGCAGGGTGCGGACCTGCGCCATCACCGGGGTGATCCCGGAGCCGCCGGAGATCATCAGCAGGTGGTTGTTCGAGGGGGTCGCGGGGCTCTCGGTCAGCGTGAAGTCGCCCTGGGCCTGGCTCAGGTGCAGGATCTGCCCCGGCTTGGCCTCCCGGACCAGGTGGCTGCTGACGCTGCGTCGGCCCGGTCCTGCGTCCTGGTGGGCGCGGACGGTGATGCTGAACGGCTCGCCCGGGCCCGACTCCGCGGAGGAGATCGAGAAGCACCGGGTGGTACGCCGGGCTCCGGCGATCTCCACGCCGACCTGGACGTACTGCCCGGCGCGGTGGCCGCGCCAGGTGCCGGTGGGCTGCAGGGTGAGCGTGGCGACGGGGTGCTCGCCACTGGTCTCCCGGGTGATCGAGACCACCCGGGCGCGGACCTCGGTGGCCGCCCACATCGGGTTGATCTGCTCGAGGTAGCGGTCCACGCCGTGCGGTGAGGTGAGGGCTGCCAGCGTCTTCGAGCCGAGGATGCTGGTCGCTGCGTCTCGCAGGATCGTCATCGTCGTCTCCTTCCAAGTTTGAGTGAACATCTGTTCACTCATCAGACTGTCGGGCTGGTGCCCACCGGTCAAGGTGCGCCGCACGTGATGCCCACCACCCACCCCTCGCACGGCTAGGGTCGGGCGCATGACTCGGACCCTTTTCACCGGAGGACTCGTCCACGACGGCACCACTGCCGCCCCAGCTCCAGGAGACGTGGTCGTGGAAGACGGCCGGATCGTCGAGGTCGGCGTGGGCCTCGACGGTGACGAGGTGGTCGACTGCACTGGTGGCTACGTCGCACCGGGGTTCTTCGACTGCCACGTGCACCTCGCGCTGGACGCACCGAGCGTGATGAAGGTGCTCGAGACGCCGTTCAGCCTGCAGTTCTTCATCGCCGCGGCCAACCTGCGCAAGACCCTGGACATCGGGATCACCTCCGTCCGCGACGCGGGCGGCGCGGATCTCGGCATCAAGGAGGCCGTCGAGCGCGGCATGATCCCCGGCCCCCGGATGCAGATCTCCCTGATCATGCTCAGCCAGACCGGTGGCCACGGCGACGACTGGAGCATCTGCGGGGCCGAGGCGCCGCTCTTCGTTCCTCACCCCGGTCGTCCCGACGGCCGCGTCGACGGTCCCGACGAGGTGCGCAGGCGCACCCGCGAGCTGATCCGGGCGGGCGCGGACGTGATCAAGGTGGCCACCACCGGCGGCGTGCTGTCCCCGCGCGACGACCCCCGCCACGCGCACTTCCGGGACGACGAGATCGCCGTCATGGTCGCCGAGGCGACCGCTGCCGGCCTGCACGTGATGGCCCACGCCCAAGGGGCCGAGGGCGTCAAGGCCGCCCTGCGTCACGGCGTGCGCTCGATCGAGCACGGCATCCTCCTCGACGACGAGGCGATCGAGCTGATGCTGAGCACCGGGGCGTGGTTGGTGCCGACCCTGCACGCGCCGCGCGCGGTGATCGCCGCGGCGGAGGCGGGGCTGCCGCTGCCACAGTCGGCCGTGGACAAGGCGAGGTACTTCTCGGCCGTCCACTTCGAGAGCGTCGGCAGGGCCCACCGGGCCGGGGTCCGGATCGCGATGGGCACTGACTGCGGGGTGGGTCCCCACGGCACCAACCTCGAGGAGCTCGAGCTGATGGTCCAGGCCGGGATGAGCCCGTTGGAGACACTGCACGCGACCACGGGGTCGGCCGCCGAGCTGCTCGACGTCGCCGCGGACCGGGGAACGCTGCAACCCGGGCTGCGAGCCGACCTGGTCGTGGTCGACGGACGTCCCGACGACGTCAGCGCCCTGGCAGGACGCATTCGAGGCGTCTACCTGGACGGCGTCAAGGTGGCTCCCACAGGGTGAACGGCCGTTCACCGGATCACGGACGATATCCTCGCTGTCATGCCAGGTGACCGCTCCCCCGCCTCTGTCGGGGCCGCCCCCGCACGCGGGTCACGCGCGGAGTCGAGGGGCGAGCGCAAGGAGCGGACCCGGCGGGCGATCCTCGACGCCGCGCTCGCGCTCTGCGAGGACAGCAGCCTGGTGGCCCTCTCCCTGCGACAGGTGGCCAAGCAGGTGGGCATCGTCCCGACGGCCTTCTACCGGCACTTCGAGTCCATCGAGGAGCTCGGCATGGTGCTGGTCGAGGAGTCGTTCGTGTCGCTGCGCGCGATGCTCCGCGACGTACGCCGCAGCGACCCGGAGTACCTCGACATCATCGACAGCTCGATCTCGGTGCTGCACGATCATGTGCGCTCGCGGCGCTCGCACTTCGCCTTCATCGCCCGCGAACGCGTGGCCGGTCCCCCGTCCGTGCGCGCAGCCATCCGTCACCAGCTCGACCTGGTCGAGCGCGAGCTCACCGCCGACCTGGCCCGGCTCACCCAGCCGACGGCCTGGTCCACCGAGGACCTCCAGGTCCTGGCCAACCTGATCGTCACCTCGATGGTCGGCACCGCCGAGGCGATCCTCGCCTCACGACCCGCGGCCGAGCAGGCGATCGTCGAACGCGCCCGCACCCAGCTGCGGATGGTCATCGTCGGCGTCCTGCGCTGGCGCTCCTCCGACGAACGCTGAGGCGTTCGCCCGGGGATCAGTTCCACAGGAAACCGGCCGTGCAGGTTCGGCTCCTCAGGTCCGTTTCTCAGGTCCGTTCCTCAGGTCCGTCTCTCAGGTCCGTCTCTCAGGGGCCGGGGCTGACCGAGAGGTCGGGGATGGTGGCGTCGCGCGGCAGGTCGAGGGTGTGCAGGATCGCCGCGGCCACGGTCTCGGGCCGGATCCACTCCTGCGCGTCGTACTCCTTGCCCTCCTGGTCGTGGACCTTCTGCTGCATCGGGGTCGCCGTGCGCCCCGGGTAGACCGTGGTCACCCGGACGCCGCGGTCGCGCTCCTCCCCGCGCAGGGAGTCCGCCAGGGCGCGCAGACCGTGCTTCGACGCGGCGTACGCCGCCCACTGGGGATGTGCGTGCAGGCCGGCGCCGGAGTTGACGAAGACCACGGTGCCACGGGCCGCGCGCAACGCGGGGAGCGCCAGCCGGGTGAGCTCGGCCGGGGAGACCAGGTTGACGTCGATCTGGGAGCGCCACTGCTCGACCCCGAGCTCGGCGACGGTGCCAAGGTCGACGACACCGGCGGCGTGCACCACCGAGTCCAGCCGACCGGGCAGCTCCAGGCCCGAGGCGGAAGCGGGATCGGCCAGGTCGGCGACCACGGCGCTCGCGCCCTGCCAGCGGGCCGCCAGCTCCTCAGCACGTTCGGTCGACCTGGCGAGCAGCACCAGCTCGTCGCCGCGCGCGTGCAGGAGGTCGGCGAGGGCGGCGCCGATGCCGGACCCGGCACCGGTGATCAGATGGGTGGGCATCAGCGGGTGAAGACCACCTTGCCGAAGACGTCGCCTCCGGCCATCGCCGCGAAGCCGTCCCTGGCCTGCTCCATCGGCATCGTGCGGTCGATCAGCGGCTTGGTGCCGGTCGCGTCGAGCATGTTCACCAGGGAGGCCAGCTCAGTGCTGGTGCCCATCGTCGAACCGATCACCCGCAGCTGCAGGAAGAAGATCCGGGTCAGCTCCGCGTCGTCGAGCTTCGGGCCCGAGGTGGTGCCGGAGATGACGATTGCACCACCGGGCCGCAACGAGCGGATCGAGTGCGACCACGTGGCGCGCCCGACCGTCTCCATCACCGCGTCGACCTTGATCGGCAGCCGGGCGCCGGACTCGAAGACCTCGTGCGCACCGATCTCCAGGGCCTTGGCGCGCTTGGCCTCGTCGCGACTGGTGGCGAGCACCCGCAACCCGCCGGCGCGGGCCAGCGTGATCAGTGCGGTGGCGACGCCGCCTCCCGCACCCTGCACGAGCACGGTGTCACCCGCCTTGAGGCCGCCCTGGGTGAAGAGCATCCGGTAGGCGGTCAGCCAGGCGGTGGGCAGGCAGGCGGCCTCGGCGAAGGACAACGACTCAGGCTTGGGCACCACGTTGCGCCGCGGTACGGCGACCTTGTCGGCGAAGGTGCCCTGGTGGCGCTCGCTGAGCAGCGAGCGCTTGGGGTCGAAGGTCTCGTCACCGGTCCACGACGGGTCGCTGATCACGGCGTGCACGACGACCTCGTTGCCGTCCTCGTCGATCCCGGCGGCGTCGCAGCCCAGGATCATCGGCAGCGCCTCCTCGCGCAGCCCCACGCCACGCAGCGACCACAGGTCGTGGTGGTTCAGCGAGGCGGCCTTGACGGTGACCGTGGTCCACCCCTCAGGCACCGCGGGGTCGGGTCTCTCCCCGACCACCAGGCCGTTCAAGGGGTCGTCGGAGGAGAAGCTGTCGGCGTAGACGGCGAACATCCTGCGACCCTAGCGACTCCACGCACACCGGGTCACATACCGGGTCACACACCGGGTCACACACCGGGTCACATACCGGGGGCACCCAACGTCAGCGGCGCGCCACCCCGTCGCGGCGTGCCGCCTCGGCGACCGCAGCGGCTACCGCGGGCCCGACCCGGCTGTCGAACGGTGACGGGATGATGTAGTCCTCGCTGACGTCGTCGCCCACGATCGCGGAGAGCGCGTCGGCAGCGGCGAGCTTCATCCCCTCGGTGATCGCGACCGCACGGGCGTCGAAGGCGCCCCGGAAGATCCCCGGAAAGGCGAGCACGTTGTTGATCTGGTTGGCGAAGTCCGACCGACCGGTGGCCACCACCCGGGCGTGGCGGTGTGCCACGTCGGGGTGCACCTCGGGCATCGGGTTCGCGAGCCCGAAGATGATCGCGTCGGCGGCCATCGTGGCCACGACCTCCTCGGGGACGGTGCCGCCCGAGACGCCGACGAACACGTCCGCGCCGGCCATCACGTCGGCCAGGGTCCCGTTGCGACCGGTCACGTCAGCGGTGATCTGGGCCAGTGCCCGCTTGGAGTCGTTGAGGTCCCCGCGTCCCGAGTGCAGCACCCCCTTGCGGTCCACCACGGCGACGTCGAGGACACCCGCGGCGAGCAGGATCCGGGTGACGGCGACGCCCGCGGCGCCGGCACCGGAGACGACCACGCGGGTGGTCGCCATCAGCCTGCCGGTGAGGCGTACGGCGCTCTCCAGCGCGGCGAGCACCACGACCGCCGTACCGTGCTGGTCGTCGTGGAAGACCGGGATGTCGAGGCGCTGCTTGAGCCGGTCCTCGATCTCGAAGCAGCGGGGCGCCGAGATGTCCTCGAGGTTGATCCCGCCGAAGCTGGGCGCGAGCCGGACCACGGTCTCCACGATCTCGTCGACGTCGACGGTGTCCAGGCAGATCGGGATCGCGTCGACGCCACCGAACTGCTTGAAGAGCACCGCCTTGCCCTCCATCACCGGCATGGCGGCACGCGGCCCGATGTCGCCGAGGCCGAGGACGGCGGTGCCGTCGGTGACCACGGCGACGGTGTTGGAGACCCAGGTGTAGTCGTCGGCGAGCTCGGGCTCGGCCGCGATCGCCTCGCACACCCGCGCCACACCCGGCGTGTAGGCCAGGGAGAGCTCCTCGGGGCCGTTGATGGCGATGCGCGAGGCGACCTCCATCTTGCCGCCGGCGTGCAGCGCGAAGACGGGATCGTGGGCGCGGGGGTTCTCGAGGTCAGGCATTTGCTCTGATGCAACCATGGGGATGACTCCAAAGGCAGGGATGGGTCGGCACTTTCGATGGGGCGATTCGACGCCGGACCGATGGTGAGTCCGCGGATTCGCTGCACACAGTGGGGGGTGACCCAGGCCGCCATCATGGCACGCTGCCCCTGATCCGGGCCGGTTCCGCGACTGAATGTGGCCTATCCGACACGCGGTGCCGCGCGCAGCCACCCGGGCCGTGGCCACAGCCGGAGCAGCACCACCGCCAGTACGCCGTCCTCGGCGACCGCTCCCGCCGACCAGGAGTCCCGCCCCTCGCTCGGGTTGTCCCGGTGCACCCACCAGCCGTCGCGGTCGCGGTGGTCGAGCCGCTTGACCGCGACGACACCGTCGGAGAAACGCACCACCGCCACCTGGCCCGGTCGGGGCGCCGCGGCGTAGCGCACCAGCAGGCGGTCACCGTCGCGGAGCGTGGGTGCCATCGAGCGACCCCGCACGACGGCCATGCCGAGCCTGCGACGAGGCGGTGGGACGCGGTGCGGATCGGGGCCGGTCGGCACCTCGGGCCTCCCTCGTCGTGGTTCGTCAGCGGGAGTAGTGTCGCAGCCGAGCCATGGCGCTGGAGTCACGTGGCGCCACCCCTGCCACATCTCGAGAGGAATCATCCGGATGCTGAAGAACAAGCTGTTCGCCCCGACCATCGAGGTCTCCGCACACTGCGACCTGCCCTGTGGTGTCTACGACCCCGCGCAGGCCCGCATCGAGGCGGAGTCGATCAAGGGCATCATCGGCAAGCTCAAGGACAACGACGACCCCGACTTCCGCACGCGCGCCATCGTGATCAAGGAACAGCGCTCCGAGCTGGTCAAGCACCACCTGTGGGTGCTGTGGACCGACTACTTCAAGCCGCCGCACTTCGAGAAGTACCCGCAGCTGCACCAGCTCTTCAACGAGGCCACCAAGCTGGCCGGCGCCTCCGGCACCAAGGGCGAGACCGACGAGGCCAAGGTCGAGGAGCTGCTCGCCAAGATCGACGAGATCGCCGAGATCTTCTGGGAGACGAAGAAGGCCTGAGCACCAGCCCAGGGCTTCTCGACCCGATCACCGTGAACCCCCGGACCGCCACGCGCGGACCGGGGGTTCCGGCTTTGCCGGGGGGCTGGTGAGGCAGAAGGGGCCCACGGGCGCCTCGTCCCCATTAGTGTGTTCTGTGACCCGTCTCGCCACCCCGAGGACAGCCCGTGAGCGCATCGCCAGCCGTCGAACTCCGACTCCCCGCAGAGAGCGCCTACGTCGCCGTCCTGCGGATGACCACGGCCGGGCTCGCGGCCCGTCTCGACTTCACCCTCGACGACATCGAGGACCTGCGGATGGCTGTCGGTGAGGCCTGTGCCCTCGTCCTCGAGCGAGCCGACGCGGGCGGCAGCCTGCACGCCGCGTTCGACCTCAGCAACGGCACCATCCGGGTGACGATCTCCGCCGACACCACCAGCACCGACGAGCCGGACATCGACAACTTCGGCTGGCAGGTGCTGACCGCACTGACCACCGACGTCGAGACCAGTCACGGAGACGGCCGCCGCTCGGTCACCTTCACCGTGCGATCAAGCATCGCGGTGTGACGACCATGCTGCCCACCTCTGGGTCGGGCGCGGCACCTGCGCCCGGAACCGCTCCTCACGAACACCTCGCTGCCGAGTCGACCCGCCAGTCCCGTCCCGATACCCCCGCGCTCGCGGCGCGGCGCGTCACCCGCGAGACCAGCCTGCGGCTCTTCGACGAGATGGCCGACCCGCTCATCTCCGAGAGCCGCCGCCTGGAGTGCCGCAACGAGCTGGTCCGGTTGCACCTCCCCCTGGTCGAGCACTGTGCCCGCAGGTTCATGAACCGCGGCGAGCCGGCCGACGACCTCGTGCAGGTGGGCACCATCGGTCTGATCAAGTCGGTGGACCGCTTCGACACCGGGCGCGGCGTGGAGTTCTCGACGTACGCCACCCCGACGATCATCGGCGAGATCAAGCGCTACTTCCGCGACAAGGGCTGGGCGATCCGGGTGCCGCGGCGCCTGCAGGAGCTCCGGATGTCGATCTCGGCGGTGACCGGGGACCTCTCCCAGCAGCTGGGTCGCTCCCCCACGCCGCGGGAGATCGCGGAACGGCTCGGGGTCAGCGTCGAGGACGTGCTGGAGGGGATCGAGTCGGCCAACGCCTACTCCACGCTGTCCCTCGACGCCGGTGGCGACAACGGCGAGGAGGGTGCCGGCTCCAGCATGCTGGACACGCTGGGCGTCGACGACGAGAACCTGGCGCACGTCGAGCTGCGTGAGTCGATCAAGCCGTTGATCGAGAAGCTCCCGCCGCGGGAGAAGAAGATCCTGCTGCTGCGCTTCTTCGGCGGGATGACCCAGTCACAGATCGCCGCCGAGATCGGGGTGTCCCAGATGCACGTGTCACGGTTGCTCAACCGCACCCTCGAGCAGCTGCGCGCCTCGCTGAGCAGCGCCGTCTGAGAATCGCCGTCTGAGAATCGCCGTCTGAGCAGGCACGTCTGCGCAGCCACGCGGAGCCACGGCTGGGAGCCACGGCTGGGAGATACAGCTGGGAGATCGCCGTCCAGGTGCTCGCTCAGGCGCGGCCGGCTGCCCTCTCGAGGGCGTCCATCGCCCGCGGGTGCAGCAGTCCGGCGAGCACCAGGACCGCGGAGACGGCCAGGCCGATCGCGATCGCCAGGGTGTCGCCGTGGCGGAAGTTCCAGGCCAGCCCGAGCCAGATCAGCTGGGCGAGCAGGACCGGGCCCCGCGCCCAGGACCGGACCGTGCTCAGGCCCCAGGCGCAGGCGATCAGCGTGGCGCCGTACGCAAGGAAGAAGACCGCCGTGGTCACCCCCATCGTGAGCCGCTCCAGGTCGATGTCGACGGCCTCGGTGATGCCGAAGATCAGCGTGAGCAGGCCCTGGACGAACGCCAGGCCTGCGGCCGCCACCAGCGGTGGAGGTGCGCCGTGGCGGGAGTACGGCGAGCCCGGAGCCGGCTGATCGGCGCCAGGGGGGTCGGCAGCGGGTTCGTCGGGACGAGGACTCACCCCAGCAGCCTATGATGGGGTCGTACCAAGCTCGTCCCCGCCTTCAGCGGCCGTATTCCACAGGTCGCTGTGATCAACCCGACCTTGGAAAGGGTTGTCATCGGGCGTGCGAGTTGGCACGATCAAACACGTACACACCAGCTGCCTTTGTGTGTTGTGCCCCCAAAATCCCGGATCTTGTCCCTTTTGTGCGCCCCCGGGTGCGTTCGTGAATGTCTTCACTAGTGAGAAGGAGGGTTGCCCCAGCCATGGATTGGCGTCACCGATCCGCGTGCCTCGATGAGGACCCGGAACTGTTCTTTCCGATCGGAAACACCGGCCCGGCGATCCTCCAGATCGAGGAAGCCAAGCAGGTGTGCCGTCGCTGCGATGTGCGCGAACAGTGCCTCGCATGGGCCCTGGAGGTCGGACAGGATCACGGTGTGTGGGGTGGCCTGAGCGAGGACGAGCGCCGCGCGCTCAAGCGCCGCAACGCCCGCTCGCGCGTGCGCACCGCCTGACCCTCCGGACCACCTCTTCCCGATCGACCTCGCCGCCCACCCTCTGCGCCGAGACGTCGCAAACGGACGACTTTCCCCCGCCGAGACGTCGCAAATGAACGTTCGTTTGCGACGTCTCGGCGGGTTTTTCGCATCCGTTTGCGACGTCTCGGCGGGGGGGTTGGTGGGGGTCAGCGGCGGGTGGCCACGTCGGGGATGTCGACGACCGCCCGCGTGCCGGGGCCGTCGTCTCGGCCGGCGAGCACGATCCGGCCGCCGAGCTCACCGACGAGGGTGCTCACGATCGAGAGTCCCAGGCTCGAGGACTGCTCGAGGTCGAAGTCCGCGGGCATGCCCACGCCGTCGTCCTCGACGCTGAGCCGCAGGGCGTGGCCGTCGCGCTCGCAGGCGATCAGGATGATGCCGGGCGCCTCGTCGCCGAACGCGTGCTCGACCGCGTTCTGCACCAGCTCGGTGAAGACCATCGCCAGCGGGGTGGCGGCATCGGAGCTGATCGCGCCGAAGGAGCCGGTACGCCGGGCCCGGATCGGGGCGCCGGAGCTCTCGCGCGGTGACCCGACGTCGGTGACCAGCCGGGTCAGCCGGTCGATCACGTCGTCGAAGTCGACGGTCTCGTCGAAGGACTGGCTCAGCGTCTCGTGGACGACGGCGATGGCGCCGACCCGGCGTACGGCCTCCTCCAGCGCCACCCGGCCCTCGGGTACGCCGATCCGGCGGGCCTGGAGCCGCAGCAGCGCCGCAACCGTCTGCAGGTTGTTCTTCACCCGGTGGTGGATCTCGCGGATGGTCGCGTCCTTGGTGACCAGCTCCCGGTCGCGCCGGCGCAGGTCGGTGACGTCGCGCAGGAGCACCAGACCGCCGGTGTGCAGGCCGGCGGGACGCAGCGGGATCGAGCGCAGGATCACCGTCGCCTGCCCGTTGCCGATCTCGGTGTCGCGCGGCATCCGCCCGCCCAGGACCGCGCTGACCGCCTCCTCGTCGGGCCGCATCGCGGCGGGCACCAGCGCGCGGGTGATCCCGGCCAGCGACTGGCCGCTGAGGTCGCCGGTGAGCCCGAGCTTGCGGTAGACCGAGAGCGCGTTGGGGCTCGCGTAGCTGACCTGCCCGTGCTCGTCGACGCGGATGAAGCCGTCACCGACCCGTGGGGTGTCGGCGTGGTCGGAGCGCTGGCCGCGGAAGGGGAACGCCCCGTTGGCGATCATCTGCGAGAGCTCGCTGGCGGTCTGCAGGTAGGACAGCTCCAGCCGGCTCGGGGTGCGGACGCCCTGCAGGTTGGTGTTGCGGGCCACGACCGCGATCAGGTGCTCGCCGCGGCGCACGGGGATCGCCTCCACCCGCACCGGCACGTCGTCGCGCCACTCCGGATCACCCTCGCGCGCGATCCGACCCTCGCGCAGGGCCGCGTCGAGCAGCGGTCGCTTCCCCCCGGGCAGGAAGGAGCCGACGATGTCGTCGAGGATCGCGGTCGGCCCGGTGGTGGGACGCATCTGCGCGCCGGCCCAGTACCCCGAGCCGTCCGCCGCGGGCAACCACAGCACCAGGTCGGCGAAGCTCAGGTCGGCGATGATCTGCCAGTCGGCGAGGAGCATCGAGAGCCACTCCACGTCCGCACCGGAGAGTCGCGTGTGGGCGCGTGCGAGGGCTTTCAGGGAGGGCACGCCGCCAGCGTAGGACGCCCACCGCCCGCGTCGGTCGCGCCGGTCCCCCAGGTGGTCTAATGACGCCATGACGTCGGCGTTCTGGAACCAGGTGGTGGCCGACGGGCTACGGGTTCCCGAGGGTCGTCCGCTGGACGAGATGACCGCCGACCTGACCCGGATGCTGGGAGACAGCGACCCCGACGTCCGCGACGGGATCGCCTTCCCGACGCTCGCCACCTGGATCGGCGAGGGCGTGTACGACGACCTGCTGCGCGGCCTCGGCGACGGCATGTGCGCCGGGCTCGACGTGGGACTCGGCGAGGAGACCGGCGACTCGATCTTCCGGCGCAGCTTCTCCGCGCTGGTGCTCACCGAGTGCATCGACCGCGACACCGTCGCCGACCTGCTGACCCGCGACCAGGTGCTCCGTTGGGGCGACCGGATCGCCGGCTGGCTCCTGCGCGAGCGCGACCTGCGCGGCTTCGTGCCCGGTCACGGGTGGGCGCGCGCGCTGGCCCACGGCGCCGACGCCATCGGGGCGCTGATGCGCTCACCGAAGATCGGCCAGATGGAGCTGGTCGTGCTCCTCGACGTGGTCGCCGACCGCCTGCTCCAGCGCACCGAGACCTTCTTCGTGTGCGGGGAGGACGACCGGCTCGCCGCCGCCTGCCTGCACGGCCTGCGGCGCAACCTGCTCGGCGTCGACGTGCTCGACTCCTGGGTCGCTCGGATCGCCGCAGCCGCCGTACCCGCGGGCAGCGCGCAGCGCAATCCCTACCTCGTGGCCGGCAACGCGCAGGCCTTCCTGCGCAGCCTGCACCTCCAGCTCGCGCTCGCCCCCGAGCCGCCCCTGCTGCGCACCGACCTGCTCCTGGTACTGATCGACCACTTGCGCGCGACGAACCGGCCCTACCTCGCGCAGTCCTGAGCCGTTCGAGGCCGTCAGGACCGCTCTTGCTCCCGCACTCTCCCCGCGCCCACCGGGCGTGGCCTAGGGTCGCGTCATGAGCCAGGCACCCGAGCAGCCCCGTCCAGATTCCGGCACGTCCGCGGACCCCACGGGTCCGGTCGAGGCGCACTCGGGTCAGCACGCCGTGGCGGTCGCGCGCGCGCACGGCGTCGAGACGATGTTCACCCTCTCCGGCGCCCACGTCTTCCCGATGTACGACGGCGCGGTGACCGCCGACCCGCCGATGCGCATCCTCGACGTGCGCCATGAGCAGACCGCCGCGTTCGCCGCGGAGGCCACCGGCAAGCTCACCCGGAAGCCGGGACTGGCCGTGCTCACGGCGGGGCCTGGCGTCACCAACGGGGTCAGCGCCATCGCCCAGGCCCAGTTCAGCGGCTCGCCGCTCGTGGTCGTCGGAGGTCGGGCGCCCCAGAACCGGTGGGGCTCGGGCTCCCTGCAGGAGCTCGACCAGCCGCCGATCCTGGCCCCGGTCTCCAAGCTGTCCCGGACGATCCACAAGGCCGACGAGGTCGCCGACGGCATGCACGAGGCGTTCACCGTGGCGGGGTCCTCGCACCGCGGTCCGGTGTTCGTCGACATCCCGATGGACGAGTTCTTCAACTCCGCCACCTCCACCCGTCCGACGCTGGGTGAGCGCCGCCGGACCGAGCCCGACGGCGACGCCCTGACCGACATCGCCGAGCTCCTCGGTCAGGCACGGCGACCGGTGCTCGTGCTCGGCACCGACGTGTGGGCCGACGGCGCGGAGGAGGCCGCACTGCGTCTGGTCGAGGGCATCGGCATCCCGGTGATCACCAACGGGATGGGCCGCGGCGTCGTACCCGGCGGGCACCCGCTTCTGGTCACCAAGGCCCGCAGCGTCGCCTTCGGGGGTGCCGACCTGATCGTGGTCGCGGGCACGCCGCTGGACTTCCGGCTGGGCTACGGCGTCTTCGGCGGCCCAGGGAAGGGAGGGGAGGAGGGCAGCCGACCGGCCCGGGTGGTGCACCTGGCCGACTCCCCCGGCCAGATCTCCCAGCACGCCGACCTCGCCGGTGCGGCCAGCGGCGACCTGACCCTGGTGCTCGACGGCATCGGCGAGGCTGTGCACCAGCTCGTCCGCACCCCCGACTGGGGCGGATGGGTCACCACCTTGCAGGACACCGTGCGCTCGGCCACCGCCCGTGACTCCGAGCTGCTCAGCGCCAGTGCCGACCCGATCCACCCGGCGCGGATCTACGGCGAGCTGGTGCCGCGGCTCGCCGAGGACTCCGTGGTGATCGGCGACGGCGGCGACTTCGTCTCCTTCGCCGGCAAGTTCGTCGAGCCCAAGCGCCCCGGCGGCTGGCTCGATCCCGGCCCCTACGGCTGCCTCGGCGCCGGCCTCGGCTCGGCCATCGCGGCCCGCCTGGCCCGGCCGTCGGCGCAGGTGGTGCTGCTCTACGGTGACGGCGCCGCCGGCATGTCCCTGATGGACGTCGACACGCTCGTGCGGCACAACCTGCCGGTGGTGATGATCTGCGGCAACAACTCCGCCTGGGCGCTGGAGAAGCAGCCGATGCAGATGCTCTACGGGTACGACGTCGCGGCCGACCTGGCGCCGCAGACCCGCTACGACGAGGTCGTGCGCGCACTGGGCGGCGGCGGCGAGATGGTCACCGACCCGCGCGAGATCGGGCCTGCCATCGACCGCGCCTTCGCCGCCAACGTCCCCTACCTGGTCAACGTGATCACCGATGTCAACGCCGCGTACCCACGCAACACCTTCGGCATCTGAGCCCGCCGCCTTCGAGATCCGGCTCGCCGGTCCGGCCGACCTGCACGAGGTCGGGCGGCTGACGGCCGAGGTCTACGTCGGCGAGGGCTACATCGACTCGAAGGACGCCTACGTCGAGCAGCTCAGCGACGGCGTCGGCCGGGCTGCCCGTGCCGAGCTGTGGGTGGCCGTCGACGAGCACGGGCTGCTCGGGTCGGTGGCGTTCTGCCCGACGGACTCGCGGCTGCGCGAGATCGGCCGCGACGACGAGGGTGAGTTCCGGATGCTCGCCGTGGCGCCCCAGGGTCGCGGTCGCGGCGTGGGCAGGGCGCTGGTGGAGCACTGCCTGTCCCGCTCCCGGGACCTCGGCTACCGGGCGGTGCGGATCTGCAGCCTGGACCAGATGCGCGACGCCCACCGGCTCTACGGCCGGCTGGGCTTCGAGCGCGCCCCGGAGGACGACTGGTCCCCGCTGTCCGGCGTACACCTGCTCGCGTTCGTCTTGGAGCTGGACTGAGCCCTCAGGCAGGTCCGGCGGCGCGAGACAGGAACCGGTCCCCGTCCACGACCACGCGGGTGATCTCCCCGGATCCGACCAGCCTGCCTGCCTGGCGGGCCGCCACGCTGAACCGGACCAGCTTGCCGTCCACGTGCACGCTGCTCGCCGTGACCGTCAGCTCGGCGCCCACGGGTGAGGGTGCCAGGTGCTCGAGGGAGACCCGCGTGCCCACGCTGGTGCGGCCCTCAGAGAGCACCGGCTCCAGGGCTGCGCAGGTGGCCGCCTCGCACCACGCCAGCAGGGTCGGTGTGCCGAGGACCGGCAGGCTCCCGGAGCCGACCGCCACTGCGGTGCCCTCCTCGGTGACGGTGCGATCGAGCGTCGCGGTCAGGCCGGTGGGGATGTCCATGACTCCGAGCCTCCCAGAGAGCCCTCCAGACGTCACAAGAGCCCCGGACCGGTGGTCCGAGGCTCCTGGGTTCGGCGCGCTGCCGAGCCGGTGACGGCTCAGGCGTTGGGGCGCTTGCCGTGGTTTGCTGCCTTCTTCTTGCGCGCGCGGCGCTTGCGTCCGGTCTTGCCCATGGTGTTCCTCCTACGTCCTGCAGCTACGGAGCCCCCGTATCTGGTCCGCTGTCGGAGCCGTGGGGCGGCCTACATCCTCTCAGGTGCGGGGCCGCAAGACGAATCCGGCCCCGGATCCTGCGTGCGCCCCGGGCTCAGTCCTGGCTGCTGATCTCGATCTGGACCTGCCGGATCGAGAGCTTGACCCGCTGGCGCAGGCCGTCGGGCGCGACCTCGGCGCAGGACCGTGCGACCAGGGTCTTCACGGTGCGCTCGAGGTCGTAGCGAGCCAGGCACGGACCGCACTCGTCGAGGTGCTGCTGGATCTCGGAGCAGTCGGCCTGGTCGAGCTCGTTGTCGATGAAGAAGAAGACCCGGTTGAGGACCTCGGAGCAATCGGTGGGGAGCTGTTCCTGAGAGCTCACGGCGTGCCTCCCCTCGTCGAGGACGAGAGCAGGTCGTTGTCCCGCACGTAGTGGGACAACATCTCGCGCAGCTGGCGACGACCGCGGTGCAACCGCGACATCACGGTCCCGATCGGCGTCTCCATGATCTCGGCGATCTCCTTGTAGGGGAAACCCTCCACGTCGGCGAGGTAGACGGCCAACCGGAAGTCCTCGGGAAGTCGCTGCAGGGCGTCCTTGACGTCGGAGTCGGGGAGGTGCTCGAGCGCCTCCATCTCAGCGGACTTCAGCCCGGTCGAGGAGTGCGACTCGGCACGGGCGAGCTGCCAGTCCTCCACGTCCTCGGCCATCGACTGCTGCGGCTGGCGCTGCTTCTTGCGGTAGGTGTTGATGAAGGTGTTCGTCAGGATCCGGTAGAGCCACGCCTTGAGGTTCGTGCCGGGCCGGAACTGGTGGAAGGACCCGTAGGCCTTGGCGAAGGTCTCCTGGACCAGGTCCTCGGCGTCCGAGGGGTTGCGGGTCATCCGCATGGCGGCGCCGTAGAGCTGGTCGAGGAACGGCAGCGCGTCCTGCTCGAAGCGCAGCTGGCGCTCTTCATCGGTCTCGGTGGCCGGGTCCACCTGGTCGGTCTCGGCAGCTGCCGGCGACTCGAGGTCCTCGGGTGCGGTGTCAGTCATCGTCGTCCACAGTAGCGAAGTGTCGGTGGACGGCGGTCGCTCCAGGGTGCAAAGCACCGGCGGACCCCCTTCGTGCGTTGGCAAGGCTTGTCCCGCCTATAACAGCGACTCACCCCGGACGATTCCCGCCGATCTCACGGACAACCCACTCCAGCGTGGCCTCGAGCACGATCGAGAGCGCGTCGGCCTGCGTCAACGGAGCCCTGGCCGGGACCTTGAGCGAGTGGTCAGCCGCGGGTACGACGGCCAGCTCGGTGCCCTCGGGGAACTCCGCCGGCGTCCCGAAGGGGTCACGCTCGCCCTGCACCACCAGCGTCGGCACTCGGGCGCGCTGCAGCTCGTGGAGCCGGGACTTCTCCGGGGCGCCGGGTGGGTGCAGCGGGAACGACAACGCGAGCACGCCGCGGGCACCGGCGTCACGGGCGATCCGGCACGCGGAGCGGGCACCGGCACTGCGCCCACCCACCACCAGGGGCGAGCGCATCCGCAGGGTGTCCAGCACCGCGACGAAGCACTCGTCGATCACCGCCGGCGCGGGTGCCAGCTTCTTCCCGGCTACCCGCCAGGGCATCTCCACGAGGGTCACCGAGATGTCCTGCTGGGGCAGGGTGCGTGCCAGCCGCACCAGGTCGGGAGCGTCGATGCCGCCTCCGGCACCGTGGGTGAGCACCAGCGTGGCCACCGGCCGCTTGGCCCGCCTGAGCACCACCCGGGCCTCCCCCTTGGGCGTGCTCACCATGCGCTCGGTCGGCATCAGCTCTCCTCCAAGGCCAACGGCTCGACGAGCTCGGGGCCGTTGTTGCGGACGTTGGAGACCAGCGTCGGGACCGGGTAGGCCTCCAGGCCACCGGGGGCGGCGGGCTCGAGCAGCCCCAGCAGGGTGTCGCGGTCGTTGTTGCGCGGGTCGAGCCAGTCGTCGTAGCGCTCGCGCGGGAGCATCAGCGGCATCCGGTCGTGGATGTGCCCCAGGGAGTCCTCGGCGGTCGTGGTGAGCACCGTGCACGTCCACCGGAACCGCGCCGGGTCGTCCTCCGCGCGCTCGGGATCGCGCCAGATCTCGTAGAGGCCGGCCATCGCGAGCACTCCGCCGTCCTTGGGCCGGATGAAGTAGGGCTGCTTGCGTGGCTTGCCCTTCGCGGTCACGGCGTCGGTGGGGTACCACTCGAAGTAGCCGTCGGCCGGGAGGATGGCGCGGCGCCTCTCGAACGCACGGCGGTAGGCCGGCTTCTCCGCGACGGTCTCCATCCGGGCGTTGATCATCCGGCTGCCGATCGCGGGGTCCTTGGCCCAGAACGGCACCAGTCCCCAGGTCAGCACACGCAGCTGGCGCTCGGGCACGGCGTCGTGCCTCTCGCCGTCCTCGCCCTCCCTGTCCCCGCTCGTGGGCGGGCGTTCGACGACGGCGTACACCTCCTTGGTGGGGGCGACGTTGTAGTCGGGCTCCAGCCGGGGCAGGTCGGACTGGCGGATCTCGAACTCCTCGACGAGGTCCTCGGGTTGCCTGCTGGAGGCGTAGCGGCCGCACATGGCGCCAAGGCTAGTGGCGCGAGACCTCGTCGAGGAGGTGGACGGCCGCTGCGAAGCCCTCGGGGAGACCCTCGACCCAGACCCGCCCCCTCCCGGTGTGCGGGACCGGCCCCCCGAGGAGCTCGCGCAGCAGCAGGACCCGGCGAGCCAGGATGTCGTTGCGGCGTACGACGACCACCAAGAGGTCCTGTCCCACCTGCCCGATCGGCTCCTCGCCCGGGAAGACCGAGCGGATGGTCGAGCCCTGGAGCGCCAGGCCCAGGGCATGACCGAACGGCCCCGCTGCTGCGCCCGACGGGTCGTCCCGGGCTGAGGTCACGACCACCAGAGCGTGGCTGCGCGCCGGCGAGAGGTCGTGCTGCAGTCCCTCCCGGTAGATCTCCTCGAGCCGGGCGAGCAGGTGACCCTGCGTGGCCAGGCCGGTGAGCGGGTCCTCGCAGGAGACCCGGTGCACCAGGCCCAGGGTCTCCTCCCCCCAGGCGACACACATCGCCCGGATCGCCGCGAAGTCCGGTTCCACACCCGCCACCTGCACGTAGGTGGACCGCAGCCCGTCCAGTGCCTCACCCAGGTCGGCACTGTCACGGGCCAGCCTGCGGCCCACCTCTGCACATGCCGCGTCCGTCGCACGAGACCCCTCCAGGTGCTCGCTGACCGCCTCGAAGCATGCACGCAACCCATGCCCCATGCCTTCGGTGCTCGCGGCGACGCGGGACGCCCGGGCCGGGTTCGACTTGCGGGTGGTGCTCACAAAGATGCCCATCACGTCCTCCTCCTCTCGCGTCGAAGAACGCTCGGTGACGACGTCCTCACCAGAAAGACGGGCCCATCACTCCCCTATGACGCGAAATCCGGCATAAAGTTTCGGAACCGCCACATCCGTCTTCCTCGGGAGCGACATGTTCGCCACGGACTCCACTGCTGTCGACCTGGCCGATCCCGAGCTGATCACCCAGGTGCGCGCCGGGGACGTGGCCGCCTACGGTGCGCTGTTCGCGCGTCACCGGGACGCTGCGATCCGGCTCGCCCGGCTGCTGACCGGGAGTGCGGACGCCGACGACCTCGTCGCCGGGGCCTTCGAGAAGGTGCTCGGTGTGCTGCTGGCCGGAGGCGGGCCCGACGTGGCGTTCCGCGCCTACCTGCTCACTGCCGTGCGTCGGCTGCACGTCGACCGGGTGCGCAACACCCAGCGGGTGACCCCGACCGACGACATCGAGGCGCACGACGTCGGGGTTCCGTTCACCGACACCGCGGTGCAGGCCTTCGAGGGCGGTGCGGCCGCGAAGGCGTTCGCGTCGCTGCCCGAGCGCTGGCAGTTGGTGCTGTGGCACCTCGAGGTGGAGAACCAGAAGCCCTCCGAGATCGCCCCGCTGCTGGGGATCAGCGCCAACTCCGTCTCCGCCCTCGCCTACCGCGCTCGCGAGGGCCTGCGGCAGGCGTTCTTGACGATGCACGCGGCCGAGAACACCGACGAGCACTGCGAGCGGACCCGCGACCTCCTCGGGGGCTACGTGCGGGCGGCGCTCTCCCGCCGGGACAGCGCCCAGGTGCGCGACCACCTCGAAGGGTGTCGCAGGTGCACGGGCGCCTACCTCGAGCTGGTCCAGGTGAACTCCTCCCTCGCGGCCCTGCTGGGCCCGGTCGTGCTGGGTGGCGCTGCCGCGGCGTACGTCGGCGGCGGTGTGGCCACGGGAGCGGTCGGTCTGGTCCTCGCGGGCCTCGACCGCGCCAAGGACCTCGTCTCCACCAACCTCGCGATCGCCGGCGCCGCCGCGGCCGCCGTGGTGGTCGCCGCGGTCGCCGGGGCGTTCGCGCTCAGCGCCGGCACGGCCACACCGCCGCAGGCCGGCCCTCCCCGGGCCTCCCAGACTCCCGGCGCCTCGGCACCGGCCACGTCCCCGGCGCCTCCGGACTTGCCACCGACCCCGGGAGCCGCGAGGTCGAAGCCGGCACCCCAGGCCCCGGCGGCCGAGACGACCCCAGGGCAGGCGGAGACAGCGGCCGTCCTGCCCTCGCCGGTGGCGCTGGTCGCGGCACCGCTCCAGGTGCAGGCACCCCGCCCGGAGCCGGCCGCGGCGTCGGTGCGGCCCAAGCCCCGATCCCCCGAGCCGTCGCACCCCGCCCCGGCACCGGGCAGCACCGAGCCGGAACCCACCACCGCGGACCTGGACGTCGCGGTCACGCTCGGTCCCGAGGACGACCCTCGGGTGCGGGTCGGGTGCCGCCTCCACCGCCTCGAGCTGAAGTGCGTCGTCGGCCCGGACAGGAGCAGCCGCTCCGTCCAGGGCCGCACCAGGAACGGCGGCGACCTCAGGGCCCCGGTGAGCGTGGGGGGCCGATCTGGTTGAGCACGCGATCATCGGGTATTGATGTAGGCATGACAGCCACCCGCATGATCGCCCGCCCCCTGCTCGCGTCGATGTTCGTCGTCGGTTCGGTCAACGCGCTGAGGAACGCTCCGGCGCTCGCGACCAAGGCCAAGCCCGTGGTCGACCGGATCCGGCCCATGGTGGCCAAGGCGGCACCGCAGGTCCCCGTCCCGGAGAGCACCGTGACCCTGGTCCGCATCAACGCCGCCGCCCAGCTCGTGGCCGCAGTCGCTCTCGCCCGGGGACGCGCCCCCCGTCTCTCCAGCGCCGTGCTCGCGGCCTCCCTCGCCCCGACCACCGTGGCCGGCCACCAGTTCTGGAAGGAGAGCGACCCGCAGACCCGCACCAACCAGCAGATCCACTTCTTCAAGAACCTCTCGATGCTCGGCGGCCTGATGCTCGCCTCGGTCGACACCGAGGGTCGCCCCGGTGTCGCGTGGCGCGCCAAGCACGTCGCCACTGGTGCCCGGCGCGAGGCGAAGCACCTGACGCGGGAGGCTCGCCTCGAGGCCCGTCTCGCTGCCAAGTCGCTGGCCCCCTAGCCTCAGTGCGTGGACGCACGCACAGATCCTGACCTGCCCCTGTGGCCCGCGCCGGTGGCGCGGGGCCCGGTCCAGGCGTGGGTGGAGCTGCCCGGCTCGAAGTCGCTGACCAACCGTGGGCTGCTGCTCGCGGCCCTCTCCGACGGACCGTCGGTGCTGCGTCGCGCGTTGCGCTCACGCGACACCGAGCTGATGGCCGGGGCCCTGCGCGCGCTCGGCACCGAGGTCGACACGGCCGGTGAGGACTGGCGGGTCACCCCCGGTTCGCTGCACGGGGGTGAGGTGGAGTGCGGTCTGGCCGGCACGGTGATGCGGTTCGTGCCACCGGTGGCGGCCCTGGCCGAGGGTGCGGTGGCCTTCGACGGCGACCCGCACGCCCGAACCAGGCCGATGAGCGGTGTGCTCAACGCCCTGCGCCGCCTCGGCGTCACCGTCGAGGACGACGGTCGCGGGACGCTGCCGTTCGTCGTCCGTGGCCAGGGCCGGGTGCGCGGCGGCGCGGTCACCATCGACGCCTCGGCCTCCAGCCAGTTCGTCTCGGCGCTGCTGCTCGCCGGTGCGCGGTACGACGAGGGGGTGAGCGTGCTCCACCGGGGAGCACCCGTGCCCTCGCTCCCCCACATCGAGATGACCCTCGCCTGCCTGCGTGAGCACGGGATCGAGGTCGAGACCGCACCGAACCGGTGGACCGTCGCCCCCGGCACCATCCGTGCCGCCGACGTCGACGTCGAGCCCGACCTCTCCAACGCCGCGCCCTTCCTGATGCTGGCCCTGACCAGCGGCGGCCGGGTGACAGTGGCCGACTGGCCGCGCACGACCACGCAGGCCGGGGACGCCCTGCGCGGGCTGCTCACCGAGATGGGTGCCGAGGTTCGTCTCGACGACGCGGGCCTGACCGTCAGCGGCACCGGCTCGATCAGCGGCATCGACGCCGACCTGCACGACGTGGGCGAGCTCGCACCCGCCGTGGCCGCGCTCTGCGCGCTGGCCGAGGGGCCTTCGCGACTGCGCGGCATCGCGCACATCCGCGGCCACGAGACCGACCGGCTGGCTGCGCTGTCGGCCGAGCTCAACGGCCTCGGCGCGCGGGTGACCGAGCACGAGGACGGCCTCTCGATCGAGCCGGCGAGCCTGCACGGCGGCACCTTCCACACCTACGCCGACCACCGGATGGCCCACGCCGCCGTCGTGATCGGTTCGGCGGTGCCCGACGTGCTGGTCGAGGACGTCGGCACCACCGCGAAGACCTTCCCGGGGTTCGCCGACGTGTGGTCGGGGCTGGTGCCGTGAGCAACCGCTACGACGAGTTCGACCCGGAGAGCTACGAGCGGCCGCGCCGGCGTACGCGCCCGAGGACGAAGGACCGCCCGACCTACGCCGACGCCGTCCCCGCGATGGTGGTCACCGTCGACCGTGGTCGCTACACCTGCATGCTGGAGCCGGACCAGCCGCTCGTCACCGCGATGAAGTCGCGCCCGCTCGGCCGCAAGGGCGTGGTCGTCGGCGACCGGGTGCGCCTGGTCGGGGACACCTCCGGAGTCGACGGGTCGCTGGCGCGGATCGTGACCGTCGACGAGCGGCGCACTGTGCTGCGGCGTACCGCCGACGACGACGACCCGGTCGAGCGCGTGATCGTCGCCAACGCCGACCAGCTGGTGATCGTCGTGGCCCTGGCCGACCCCGAGCCGCGGCTCGGCCTGATCGACCGCGCCCTGGTGGCGGCGTACGACGCCGGCATGGAGCCGCTGCTGTGCCTGACCAAGGCCGACCTGGCCGACCCCGAGACGCTGCTCTCGGCCTACCGGCCGCTGGGGGTCTCCTTCGTCGTGACCGAGCGCGGCGCCGACGTCTCCGCGATCACCGAGCGGCTCGCCGGCCGGACCAGCGTGATGCTCGGCCACAGCGGGGTCGGCAAGTCCACACTGGTCAACGCGCTGGTGCCCGGGGCCGGCCGGCTGATCGGGGTCGTCAACGCCGTCACCGGCCGCGGGCGGCACACCTCGGTGAGCGCGATCATGGTCGCGCTGCCCCAGGGCGGCTGGATCGTGGACACCCCGGGGATCCGGTCCTTCGGGTTGGCGCACGTGCAGGCCGACACCCTGATCGAGGCGTTCCCCGACCTGCACGACCTCACCCTGGACTGTCCGCGCGGCTGCACCCACGGGGAGAACGAGCCCGAGTGCGGCCTCAGCGAGGCCACCGGGCAGGAGGGTGAGCGCGTGCTCTCCTTCCGCCGGCTGCTGGCGAGCCGGGAGAGCGGCGACCAGCACTACTGAGGCGGTGCGGCCGGTCAGGCTCGCTGCCACACGGCCCGGGCGCCGGCGTCGCCGGTGAGGAAGACCAGCACCAGCACGAGCACGGCCAGGAGCACGAGCACGACCACCAGCGGTCTTTCCAGGACCGCGACCCGCCCGGGACGGTCTCGTCCGTCCACCAGCCGGGTGACGTGTGGGAGCGCCCAGAACGCGACCACGGTCACGGCGGCGAAGACCCACATCGCCACCACCAGCCGCCCACCCCACTCCTGGTGGGTCTGCACGAGGGGCGAGTCCAGCTTGCGCGAGTCCCGGAGGTTCTGCCCGCTGAGCGCCGCGAGCTGCACGGTCAGGGCCGCGCCCACCGCCAGCACGAGCGCCGGCCACCGGGCCAGCCACCGCCATCCGGGTCTCGCCATGGCCAGCACGGCGAGGGCCGCCAGCGGCACCAGGACGACGGCTGCGTGCACCACCAGGGCGTGGAGCGGGACCCCGTTGATCTCCATCTGGCCACGGTAGCCACGTCCGCGCCGAAGCTGGGGAATACCCTGTCCGAATGCGGTCCGACTTCACCGACGATCTCCGGCTTGCCCATGTGCTGGCCGACGACGCCGACTCCCTCTCAGAAGCGAGGTACAAGGCGCTCGACCTGCACGTGATGACCAAGCCGGACCTCACCCCGGTCACCGATGCCGACCGGTCGGTGGAGGAAGGCATCCGGCGCACGCTCTCGCGGGCGCGGCCACGCGACGCCGTGCTGGGCGAGGAGTCCGGTTCGACCGGGCACAGCCAGCGCCGCTGGGTGGTCGACCCCATCGACGGCACCAAGAACTTCGTCCGCGGCGTCCCGGTGTGGGCGACGCTGATCTCGCTGATGGTCGACGGCGAGGTGGTGGTCGGGGTGGTCTCCGCGCCGATGCTGAACCGACGCTGGTGGGCGATGAAGGACGGCGGTGCGTGGACCGGCAAGTCGCTGCTGCGGGCCTCCGCGTGCCAGGTCTCCGACGTCTCCCGGATCGAGGACGCGTCCCTGTCCTACTCCTCGCTCTCCGGCTGGGACGAGCGCGGACGCCTCGACGACTTCCTCTCGCTCTCGCGGCGCTGCTGGCGCACCCGGGCGTACGGCGACTTCTGGTCCTACATGCTGGTCGCGGAGGGTGCGGTCGACATCGCCACGGAGCCCCAGCTCGAGATCTACGACATGGCGGCGTTGGACATCATCGTGCGCGAGGCGGGCGGCTACTTCACCTCCCTGGACGGGGAGCCCGGCCCGACCGGCGGCAGCGCGCTGGCCACGAACGGCAAGCTGCACGACCAGGCACTGGCCTTCCTGGGCTCACTGCCCGAGGAGCGGGAGAGCCAGCGCGGCGGCACGGTGCACGACCTCAGCGCTCGCCGAGGAGAGCCCGCGGCTGCGGGAACCGACGACGAGTCCTGAGTAATGCTGTCGCGCGGCGTCGCCGAGCACTAGATTCGAGGGACAACCCACCAGCCACCACTCACGAGGGGTCGACGATGAAGATCCACGACGTCATCCGGGCGAAGAGCAGCCGCGAGATCGTCACGATCACGCCTGACGCCAGCGTGCGCGACCTGCTCGCCCTGCTGGCCGAGCACAACATCGGTGCCGTGATCGTCAGTGGCGACGGATCGGCGGTCGACGGCATCGTCAGCGAGCGGGACGTCGTACGCAAGCTGCACGGCAACGACGCGGTCCTCGACGCGCCGGTGCAGGAGATCATGACCGCCTCGGTGCAGACCGTGGAGCCGGGCCAGGACGTCGACTCGCTGATGGGCCTGATGACCGAGCACCGGATCCGGCACGTCCCGGTGATCGACGACGGCAACCTCGTCGGGGTGGTCAGCATCGGCGACGTGGTGAAGAGCCGGATCACCCAGCTGGAGTTCGAGCGCGACCAGCTCGACTCCTACGTCCACCAGACCTGACCGCCGCCAGGGGTCAACCACCCTGGGGAGCACTCGCACGGCCGTGGCAGGCTTGGGCGCATGAATGCAGACAAGCCTGAGATCGACCCGCCCGACGGCCCGGCCCCCGACGACCTCGAGATCACCGAGCTCGCCGAGGGTGAGGGCAAGGAAGCCACCTCCGGGAGCACCGTGTCCGTGCACTACGTCGGTGTGGCCCACTCCACCGGCGAGGAGTTCGACGCCTCCTACAACCGCGGCACCCCGCTGGACTTCCGCCTCGGTGTCGGCCAGGTCATCTCCGGGTGGGACCAGGGCGTCCAGGGGATGAAGGTCGGCGGACGGCGTCGTCTGGTGATCCCGCCGCACCTCGCCTACGGCGACCGCGGCGCCGGCGGCGTGATCAAGCCGGGCGAGACCCTGATCTTCGTGGTGGACCTGATCGCGGTCCGCTAGGACCCACGAGTCCCGCAGGACCTACCAGGGCAGGTCGTCGCCGACCTCGCCCTCGACCAGAGCGACGACGCGGGCGCCGGCCGCGCCGAGGCGGACCACGTCCCCCGGCACGAGCTGGCGTCCGCGTCGGGTCTCCACCTCGTCGTTGACCGTGACCAGGCCCTGGATCATCAGCTCCTTGGCCTCCGAGCCGGTCTCGATCAGGTTGGCCAGCTTGAGGAACTGGCCCAGCCGGATCGTGTCGTCGCGGATCGCTACGTCGTCCATCTCGCCCTCCTCAGAGCACCAGTGAGACTGCGTGGATCAGGACGCCGACGAGTCCGCCGACGATGGTGCCGTTGATCCGGATGAACTGCAGGTCGCGACCCACGTGCAGCTCGATCTTGCCGGCTGCCTCGCGACCGTCCCACCGCTCGATCGTATGGGTGATCACGGCGGTCAGCTCGTCGCCGTAGCGCCCGACGGCCCACACCGCGAAGTCCGAGAGCCAGGTGTCCAGCTTGGCGCGCAGCGCCGCGTCGCTCCCGATGCGCTCACCGAAGCTCCCGAGCTCACGGCTGGCCCGGTCCCGCAGCGGTCCCTCGGGATCCTCCAGCGCCGCCTGGGCGGCACGACGCAGCGCACTCCACAGCGACATCCCGGTGACCACCATCTGCGGTTGCTCGAGCACCCTGATCTTCAGCGCCTCGGCACGCTCCTGGGTCGAGGCATCGGTGAGCAGGTCCTGGGCCAGCTGACGCAGCAGGCTGTCCAGCGCTTGGCGGGCATGGTGCTGCGGGTCTCGCCGGATGTCGGCGACCCACCGGATCGCCTCCACGTGCAGCCGCGCGGTGACCGCGTCGTTGAGCCGCTCGGGCGCCCACCAGGGTGCGCGCTCGCCGAGGACGTCGGCGAAGGTGTCCTGGTTGTGCACCAGCCAGCGGTGCGCCTCCTCCAGGGCGAGGTCGACCAGGCCGTGGTGCGCGTCGTCGGCGACGATCTCCTGGAGCAGCCCGCCGGCCACAGGCGCGATCGGCTCGGCCTTGAACCGCGGGATCAGCACCTCCTCGACGACCGCCTGGACGTCCTGGTCCCGCATCCGCCGCAGGCCGAGCGCCGCGACCGAGGCACCTTCGGCGACCACCCGACGGGCGTTGACCGGGTCGGTGAGCCAGGTCCCGACCCGGGAGGAGATGTCGGCCGCGGCCAGCCGCTCGCGGATCACGTCCTCGTGCAGGAAGTTCTCGGCGAAGAACTCCTGCAGGCTCTTGCCGAACTCGTCCTTCTTCCGCGGGATCAGGGCCGTGTGCGGGATCGGCAGGCCCAGGGGGTGCCGGAACAGCGCGGTCACCGCGAACCAGTCGGCGATCGCACCGACCATGCTCGCCTCGGCTCCGGCGTTGACGTATCCCCAGACTCCGCCGCGGTCCAGCGTCACGACGTACACCACCGCTGCGAAGAGCAGCAGGCCGAGCGCCACGGACTGCATCCTCCGGAGGCGGGTGCGCCGGACCGCGTCGGCTTCGGTCTCGGTCACGGTCGTCGACGCAGAACTCACGACGGCAACCTATCCAAAGGGCCGGCAGGTCCCGTACGCCGACATAGACTGCGCCGGTGTCTCATGCTCTTCGCGGTGTGCTGCTCCCCGCCGCAGTGCTCTCCCTCGCCCTCGGCCTGATCGCGCCGACCGGTGCGCAGGCGAGCTTCGACAGGGCTCGGGTGGAGCGCGGCACAGGGGCAGGTGCACCGGACTTCACCCGCGCCGAGGCGCGCGCGCTCCTCGGGCTGGCCACCCGGCAGCTGCGCCACAAGAAGGTGCCCGCGCAGGGCCGGTCACACCGCGAGGCCGCCCCCGGCACCGCCACCGAGGTCGACCCGGGGGGCACCGGGGAGCTCACCTTGACCCTGCGCGACCTGTTCCGGGCACGCGAGTCGCTCACCGGTGTCGACCGCCGCGCTGCCGACGCGCTGCTCGCCCGGCCCACCGATCCCGGCGGGGACGACGTGGGCACCGCCAAGCCGGTGAGCTACGACGGGGTGCCGGCGGCCACACGCAAGACCTACTGCCCCGAAGGCGGGGTCGCGTGCATCCACTGGGTCGAGAAGGGGACCGAGCGGGTCACCGATCTCACTGACGCCAGCGGCAACGGCGTACCCGACTACGTGGACACCGTCTACGCCACGACCAAGGAGGTCTGGGACCGCGAGGTCGACACACTCGGCTACCGCGCCCCGCTGCCGGACGGTGGGCTGCCGGCGCTCGCAGGCAATCCCGACACGAAGCTCGACATCTTCCTGGCCGACGTCGGCAGCCGTGGGCTCTACGGCTACTGCGCTCCGGATGGGACCAACTCCCGCTCCCGCACCCAGCCCGGCTACTGCGTGCTCGACAACGACTACGCCACGGCGCAGTTCCGCACCGCTCCGCTGCGTGCCCTGCGGGTGACCGCCGCACACGAGTTCTTCCACGCGATCCAGTTCGGCTACGACTCCTACGAGGACGTCTGGTTCATGGAGGGGACTGCGACCTGGATGGAGGACCAGGTCTACGACTCGATCAACGACAACTACCAGTTCCTGACCTACAGCTCGATCCGCTACCCGCGCACCTCGCTCGACCGCGCCGACGGCGCGTACCCCTACGGCGCCTTCCTCTTCTTCACCTTCGTCTCCGAGCAGCGTGGTGCCGGGACCGTGCGCGACTTCTGGGAGCGCGCCGCTGCGGGCTCCACCTCGTTGCAGGCCGTGCACGACGCCATCGGTGCGTCTGCGTGGCCCGGGTTCTTCTCACTCTTCGGGAGCTTCAACACGCTCCCGGCGGGGAGCTACAGCGAGCGCGCAGGCTACCCCGCACCGGCCTGGTGGCTGCGCAAGACGCTGTCGCAACGCTCCCGGAGCACCGGGTGGCAGACGATGCAGGTCGGTCACCTCGGCAACTCCGCGATCCAGCTCTCCCCCCACCGCAAGCTCGGTCGCCGCGCCCGCGTGCAGATCACGGTCGACGGCCCGCCCATCAGCGCCGGCACGGTAGCGCTGCTGCAGCGCCGCTATGCCGACGGTCGGGTGCAGCACAGCCGGATGAGCTTGAACGCCAACGGCGACGGACGGGTGCTGGTGGGCTTCAGCCGGCGTACGCTCCGCTCTCTCGCGGTCGTGGTGACCAACAGCGCGCGCTCGGGCTCGGCCCAGAAGTTCCGCGTCCGGGCCACGCTGCGCTGAGCCGTTGTTCCCGGTTCGGGAAGAAAGCACCCATCCGGGGTGCTGAGGACTACGAACCACCTGCAATCCCCCCCACACCTCAGGAGCCGACGTGCCCAAGCTCAGCGACTTCACCGTCACCACGATCACCGGCCAGGAGCAGCCCCTCGCTGCCTACCAGGGCCAGGTGGCGCTGGTGGTGAACACGGCCTCCGCCTGCGGCTTCACCCCGCAGTTCGAGGGCCTGGAGCAGCTGCACCAGCAGTACGGCGAGCAGGGCCTGAGCGTGCTCGGCTTCCCGTGC
The DNA here is from genome assembly GCA_963782215.1 of uncultured Actinomycetota bacterium. Classification (GTDB taxonomy): domain Bacteria; phylum Actinomycetota; class Actinomycetes; order Propionibacteriales; family Nocardioidaceae; genus Marmoricola. The sequence goes on from CAWAJE010000007.1 coordinate 36,469, forward strand.
AACCAGTTCGGCAGCCAGGACCCCGGCAGCAACGAGGAGATCGGCACGTTCTGCCAGAAGAACTACGGCGTGAGCTTCGAGATGTTCGAGAAGGTCGACGTCAACGGTGACGAGGCGCACCCGCTCTTCGCGTGGCTGCGCTCGGAGAAGTCCGGCCTGCTCGGCGAGAACATCAAGTGGAACTTCACCAAGTTCCTGATCAGCCGGGACGGCACAGTGCTCAAGCGCTACGGCTCCACCACCAAGCCCGAGAAGATCGCCAAGGACATCGAGCGGGCGCTCGCAGCCTGATCCGTGCAGTCGCGGGCCCGGTCCGGTAGATCACGGGCTGGGTCTGGGATCGACCGGTAGGTTGACGACGTCGTTGACCGCCCACCCCCAGGAGCCGAGATGCAGCTTGCGCTGAGCAAGGAGGAGTGCGCCTTCCGCGAGGAGATGCGGACCTTCTTCACCACGAAGATCCCCCAGGAGATCCGGGACACGGTCGCCGCCGGGCGGCACGTGGGCAAGGACGGGATCGTCGCTGCGCAGCGCATCCTCAACGAGGCCGGGCTGGCGGTGCCCAACTGGCCAGTGGAGTGGGGCGGCCAGGACTGGACCCCGCTGCAGCGCCACATCTGGCACGAGGAGATGCAGCTGGCGTGCGTGCCGCCGCCGCTCGCGTTCAACACCAGCATGGTCGGTCCGGTGATCGCGAACTTCGGTTCCGAGGAGCAGAAGCAGAAGTTCCTGCCGCCCACCGCCAACCTCGACATCTGGTGGTGCCAGGGGTTCTCCGAGCCCGACGCCGGCTCCGACCTGGCCTCGTTGAAGACCAAGGCGGTCCGGGACGGTGACGACTGGGTGATCAACGGCCAGAAGACCTGGACCACGCTGGGCCAGCACGCGGACTGGATCTTCGTGCTCTGCCGCACCGACCCCGAGGCCGAGCGCAAGCAGAAGGGGATCTCCTTCATCCTGTGCCCCATGGACGCCGAGGGCGTGACGCTGCGACCGATCCAGCTGATCGACGGGGGTCACGAGGTGAACGAGGTGTTCTTCGAAGACGTGCGGGTCCCGGCCGAGAACCTGGTCGGTGAGGAGAACGCCGGGTGGAGCTACGCCAAGTTCCTGCTCGGCAACGAGCGCGTGGGCGTGGCGCCGGTGGGCGCGACCAAGCGGGTGCTGGCCACCGTCAAGCAGATCGCGACCGACACCGGCCAGATCGAGGATCCCCTGGTGGCCGCCCAGATCATCGAGCTCGAGAACGAGCTGCTCGCCCTGGAGCTGACGGCCCTGCGGGTCGTGGCCCACTCGGCCGACGGCAAGCCACACCCGGCGTCGTCGGTGCTCAAGCTCAAGGGCAGTGAGCTCCAGCAGGCGGTCTCCGAGCTGATGGTCGATCTCGGTGGTCCGCTCACGCTGGCCTCCGGTGCCGACGCAGAGTCGGGCACCGATGTCCCCGCGTGGGCCCGGGTCGCCGTCCCGACGTACCTCAACCTGCGCAAGGCGTCGATCTACGGCGGGTCCAACGAGATCCAGCGCCAGATCATCGCCGGCACGATCCTGGGCCTGTAGAGAGGACCTGACATGGACTTCACACTTGATGGTGAGCAGACCGCCCTGCGCGACGCCGTACGCGGCCTGCTGAAGGGCTACGACACCGAGCACCGTCGCGAGGCCGCCGGTCAGGACCCCGGCTTCGACGAGAGGATGTGGGCCCGGCTCGCCGAGATGGGCGCGCTCGGCCTGCCGTTCGCCGAGGAGGACGGCGGGATGGGTGCCGGGCCGGTCGAGGTCTCGGTGGTCGCCGAGGAGGTCGGCCGCGTGATCGCACTCGAGCCGTTCGTCGAGGCCGTGGTGCTGGCGGGCGGGCTGGTGGCCGCGTGCGGCAGTGACGAGCAGCGCAGCGAGATCCTCGGAGGGTTGGCCTCGGGCGAGCTGGTCCCGGCATTCGCCTGGTCCGACGCCACCGGCGGCCAGGGTGGTCTGCGGGTCGAGGACGGCACGCTGAGCGGCACCAAGGAGCCTGTGCTCAACGGCGCGCGCGCCGACGTGCTGGTGGTCTTCGCCGAGGGACAGCTCTTCCTCGTCGACCCCGCGGGCACCGAGCGGACGTCGTACTCCACCTATGACGGTGGCCGTGCGGCACGCATCGTCTTCGACAAGACCCCGGCCACACCGCTCGGCGACGGGGGCGACGCGACCGAGACCACCAAGGACGTGATCGCCGCGGCCACGATCGCCTACTGCCACGAGGCGCTGGGGGCGATGGACTCGGCGCTGAAGCAGACCACCGACTACCTCACCACCCGCAAGCAGTTCGGCACCACGTTGAACCGCTTCCAGGCGCTGAGCTTCCGGGCTGCGGACATGTACACCTCCCTGGAGCTCACCCGCAGCATCGTCACCTGGGCGACGATGGTGCTCGCCGACCCCGACACCTCCTCGGAGACCCGTCGTGAGGCCGCCGCGCGCGCCAAGCTGCAGGTCAGTCGCGCAGGTCGGCACATCGGCCAGGAGGCGATCCAGCTGCACGGCGGGATCGGGATGACCGCGGAGTACTCCGTCGGGCATCTCACCGCCCGCCTGACCGCGATCGACCACCTCCTCGGTGACGGGCGGCAGCAGATCCGGAACCTCTCGCGCCGGCTCACCTCCTACGGCGTGGTCGAACCCCTCCCCTAGCCTCGCCGACCGGGCAGTTACGTCCGCCTGTAGCCCGCCGACCGGGCAGTTACGTCCGCCTGTAGCCCGCCGACCGGGCAGTTGCGTCCGCCTGTAGCCCGCCGACCGGGCAGTTGCGCAGGCTTGTGGCTCGCCGAGCGGGCAGTTGCGCAGCGACGTGGCTGCGCAACTGCCCGCTGGGCGTCGTACGGGCGGACACAACTGCCCGCTGGGCGTCGTACGGGCGGGCACAACTGCCCGCTCGGCGTAGTGCGGACGGACTACACCCGGAAGCGGTCGTACATCCGGTACATGAAGTCGGTGCCGCGGCGCAGGGCGTCCACATAGATGCCCTCGTTGTTGCCGTGCATGGCGATCAGCTGGTCGTTGTCGATCACGTAGGGGTAGACGCCGTACCCGGGGATGTCCTTCTTGCGCCAGGGCGCCAGGCTGGTCCCCGCCTCGAAGAGCGCCGGAGAGAAGACCGCGCCGGGGTAGGTCGCCTTCGCCGCCCCGGCCAGCGCCTGGTAGAGCGGCGTGTCGAGGGTGGCGGGCTTGGTGGCCCACGACTTGTCGAGCTCGTCGAGGTAGTCGGCCTCGCTGGTGCCTTCCGGTGTCGCGAGAGCGACGTGGACGTGCCTGTGCTCGAGCATCGACCGCACCTGGGCGAGGAACCGGCGAGGCTTCTGTCCACCGGGGATGGCACGGCAGTTGATCCGGAGGTGGGCCGTGGAGGGGATCACGTTCTCCTTGTAGCCGGCGTCCTCGATCACGAAGGCGGCGGTGGTGCGCAGCAACGCCGAGTGCAGCCAGGGGTACGACGACCTGGCCACCATCACCCGCGCGGCCCGCTCCCTCGCGTGCTGCGACTTGGCGTGCAGGAGCATCTCGATGGACCGCGCGAACCGACGGTCCCGCGTGGCGTCGGCCAGCGCGCTGAAGTAGTCGCGGGTGACCGGCGTCAGATGGACCGGGGCCAACCAGCCGGAGAGCTCCTCCACCGCCCGGGCCAGCTTCACGATGGCGGCATTCGGGTTGGGCTTGGAGGAGTGCGTGGCGATCCCGTTGGCGGTCAGGTCCAGGTTGAAGTACACCTTGTCCTGCCTCGTGGCCGTGATCAGCATGGGGGTGGTCCCGTTCCTCTGCGCCAGGAACCAACCGCCCTCGGTGAGCACCATGCCGGCGTCGACCTTGTCCCAGTGGTTCTCCGCCAACCAGCGCGAGCCGTAGCTGCCGGCCTCCTCGTCGCAGTCGGTGAGCACGATGATGTCCCGCTCGAACTTCGCGCCTTCGTTGACGTGCCGGAGCAGCCCGGAGACGGCGGCGGAGTCCATCCCCTTCATGTCCAGGGCGCCCCGACCGAAGATCTGACCGTCCTTCACCACGGCACCGAAGGGGTCGGTGGCCCACTTCTCCCGCTCCACCGGTACGACGTCGGAGTGCCCGAGGATGAGCAGTGGCGCCGCCGAGGTGGTGCCCTTGACCCGCGCGATCAGGTGCACGTTGTCGGGCTGCGGGGTCTCGATGATCTCCGAGGACACACCAGCGTTGTCCCAGACACCCTTGAGCATCTCCGCGAACGGCCGGGTCTTGGCACCCTCACCGAAGTTCTGCGTGTCGATGGAGAGCATGCGCTTGAGCAGGTCCAGCGGGTCCAGGTCGGCCGGCGGGACGGCCGCGACCGCACCGGTCGAGTGCAGTCCCGAAGTGCCGGTGCCGGTGGCGCTGGCACCAGAGGCGCCCACGACTCCCGCTGCGGCGAGCGCTCCAAGGAACGACCTGCGGGCGAGTGCTGGGCTGGGTGTGTCCGGTGCGGAGTTCTGCGACGTCATGGTGGTGTCCCTTTCCCGAGAGTGATGACCATCACGCTGCGGATCTGGGGAGAGTCGAGTCAACAGCCCGCCGTACGCCGTGTCGATGAGCGGGTGCAGCGGTGCGCCGAGCGGACGCGAGTGCCCGGTCGGCGCGCTGGGAGCGGACGCGAATGCCCGGTCGGCGCGCTGGGAGCGGACGTGAGTGCCCGGTCGGCGGGGTGGGAGCGGGTTCAGCCTCCGAACCAGGAGCCGCGGCCACCGAACCAGTCGCCGTAGTCGCCGTACCCGCCGGCACGGCCGAACGAGGAGCGAGGGGTCCGGGAGCCGAGGTAGCTGCCGACCACCGCGGCCCCGAGGTCGTCGAGCTCGGGGGCGACGACGCGGCCGTCCACGCGCTTGGCCAGCTGGTCCAGGAAGCGCGCGAGGCCGGGGTCGTCGCCGAGACGGAAGATCGTGGTCTGCGCCCCGAGCCGGGCAGCGTTGTCGAGCTCGCGGACCGACCAGGCCACCGTGAGCGGGTGCGGCGGGTAGGAGAACCACACCTCGCCGTCGGGCTCGAGGTGGCTGGTGGGCTCGCCGTCGGTGACGATCAGGAGCACCGGCTGGGCGTTGGGGTGCTTGCGGAAGTGCCGGTTGGCGAGCAGCAGCGCGTGGTGCAGGTTGGTGCCCTTGTCCCACATCGCGTCCAGCCCGGTGAGCTCCTCGATCTCCATCACCCGTGCGGAGCGGCCGAAGCCGATCAGCTGCAGGTGGTCGCCACGGAAGCGGGTGGTGATCAGCTGGTGCAGGGCCAGGGCGGTGCGCTTCATCGGCACCCAGCGGTTGGCCATCGCCATCGAGAAGGACGTGTCCACGAGCAGCGCGACGACGGCCTGGGTGCGAGCCTCGGTCTCGTTGACCTCCACGTCCCCGATCTGCAGGCGTACGCCGGACGAGGGATCGCGCCCCTCCCCGACGGAACGCACGACGGCATTGGTGACGGTGCGCGTGACGTTCCAGGGTTCGGTGTCGCCGAAGGCCCACTCCCGGGTCGCCCCGCTGAGCTCGCCCGCCGCGCCGGCATGACGCAGGTCGCGCTGGCCCTGTCGCCCCGAGATCCGGTTGGCGACGTCCTTGAGCAGTGCCTTGCCGAGCTGGCGCATCGCCTTGGGCGAGAGCTTGAGCTGCCCGTCGGAACCACGCTTGACGTAGCCGGTCTCGTTCAGCGCTCGCTCGAGCTCGGTGAGGGTGCGGGCGTCTACGGCGGCCTGGTCACCGAGCTGGCGCTCCAGCTTGTCGAGGTCGACGTCGTCGAGGCGCGCGCCGCCGTAGGACTGCGCGAGCTGGTCGGCCAGGTCGTCGAGGTCCGCGAGGTCCTGCAGGACGCCGGTGCCGTCGCCGAGGCCGAGCCCCTGCTCACCCCCGAACTCCTCCGACCCGCCCCAGTCCTCGCCGGGGCGCAGCGCCCGCAGGTTGTCGTCGAGCTGACCGAGCGACTCCATCAGCTCCGGGGACCCGAACGCCTGGGAGGCGAGGGCGTCGAGCTCGTCACGCTGCTCCTGCGTCATCGAGTTGCGCATCCGCTGCGCCGCCGCGGCCCGCTGCGCCAGCGAGTCCATCAGCTCCTCGATGTCCTGCGGGTTCTCGGGGAAGAAGTCCCCGTGCTTGTCCATGAACTCGGCGAAGTCCTCATCCGTGTCCGCGCCCAGCCGGTGCTTCTCCAGCAGCCGGTTCAGGTCCTGGAGCATCTCGTTGACGGCCTGGCGGTCCTCGTCGGTGGCGTTCTCCAGCGCCTGCTTCATGCCCGCGAAGCGCTGGTCGAGCAGCTCCCGGCCCAGCAGGTCCTTGATCTTCTCGTAGTCCTCGCGCGCCTGCGTGCTCTGCCAGTCGTAGTCCGCCAGGTCGGTCACGGCGGCGGCCGTGCTGGGCGGCAGGTTGGCCAGCTGCATCTCGCGGAAGTCACGGTCGGCGTCGTCGAGGTCCACGTCGCGGGCCAGCTGCTTGCGCTCCTCCAGCACCGCCCGGTCCAGCAGCTCGCGGACCTCCTGCATGGTGCCGTCCAGGTTGTGCTTGCTGAGCAGCTCGCGTCGCTTGGCCGCGACCTTGCGCGCGAGGTCGTCGAGCCCCTGCTGGTCCTGCCCACCGCGGCGCAGGAACTCGCGCATCGCCCGCTCCGGGGAGTAGCCCGCCATCACGTCCTCACCGATCGCCTCCAGGGCCTCGGCGAGGTCCACGGGCGGCGCGAGCGGGTCCGGCCCGCCGGCGTACCGCCCGTAGCGTGAGCGGGACCTAGCCATAGACGGTCTCCCCGTCGCCGGACTCCTTGCTCACCTTCTGGGCGAGGTAGAGCCCCTCCAGCGCGAGCTCGACCGCACCCGCCCGCTCGCCGTCGTTGCCGGCGTCCAGGCGGTCGCAGACCTCGTCGTAGAGCTCGGACTCCCCGAGCACCGGCAGGCCGGTGAGGAAGTCCCGGGCCGTGACCTGGGCGCCGGTGACGATGCTGGCGCCGTTCTCGATCGCCTGCACGAGCAGGCCCAGGTCGACGCCGGCCAGCCGGGACCGGACGGTCTCGGCCGTGGCCTTGCGCAGCAGGTGCTCGAGGATCTGGGTCTCGCGCCCCTCCTCGCCGCTCTCGAACTCGACCTTGCCGCCGAGGACCTCCACCGCGGTCTCCAGGTCGACGACCCGGGCGACGGCGGTGTCCTCCCCCTGCACGGTGGCGCGGTGCAGCGCAGCGGCGGCCACCGTCTCCGCACCGGCGATCGAGAAGCGGGCCGAGACCCCGGAGCGCTGGTCGACCGAGCTGGACTCCCGCAGGGCACGGGTGAAGCGGGCGAGGATCTCCACGAGGTGGTCGGGTACGTCGGCCACGAGGTGGGCCTCCTGCCGGATCACCGCGACCTCGTCCAGCAGCTCCACCGGGTAGTGCGTGCGGATCTCCGCACCGAACCGGTCCTTGAGCGGCGTGATGATCCGGCCGCGGTTGGTGTAGTCCTCGGGGTTGGCGCTCGCCACGACCAGGGTGTCCAGCGGCAGCCGGAGCACGTAGCCACGGATCTGGATGTCGCGCTCCTCCATCACGTTGAGCATCGCCACCTGGATCCGCTCGGCGAGGTCGGGCAGCTCGTTGATCGCCACGATTCCCCTGTGTGAGCGGGGGATCAGACCGAAGTGGATCGTCTCGGGGTCGCCGAGATGGCGGCCCTCGGCGACCTTCATCGGGTCCACGTCGCCGATCAGGTCCGCGACGCTGGTGTCGGGCGTGGCCAGCTTCTCGGCGTACCGCTCGTCGCGGTGCCGCCACTCCACCGCCAGCTGGTCACCGTGCTCGGCGGCCAGGCGCCGGGAGGCGTGCGTGATCGGCTCGTAGGGGTGCTCCCCGAGCTCGACGCCTGCGATCACCGGGGTCCACTCGTCCAGCAGGCCGACCAGGGTCCGCAACAGCCTGGTCTTGCCCTGCCCGCGCTCCCCCAGCAGGACGATGTCGTGCCCGGCGAGCAGCGCCCGCTCCAGCTGCGGGATCACCGTCGCGGAGAACCCGTGCAGTCCCGGCCACGGGTCGCGCCCCTCGCGCAGGGCGGCCAGCAGGTTGTCGCGCAGCTCCTCGCGCAGGGACTTCAGCTGGTGCCCGCTGGCACGGAGCTCGGCAAGGGTGCGGATCGCAGGTGGAGTGTTGGTCACCCCGTCCACGCTACCCAGCCGCCCAATCACGCAACGGTCGCGACCGCGAGCCCCCTGGACGCCCCTGCGAGACTCGGGGCATGGACATCGGGAGCCTGGACCGCGCGTGCCCCTGCGGTGGTGCGTCGTACGACGGCTGCTGCGCCCCCCTCCACCGCGGGGAGCGGCAGGCGCAGACGCCCGAGGAGTTGATGCGCTCGCGGTTCACCGCCTACGCGATGGGGCTCGACGACTACGTCTTCCGCACCTGGCACCCGCGGACCCGGCCCGAGGGCGTCGCCCCTGACCCGTCCACCCGCTGGACCGCGCTGGAGATCCTCGACACCGACGGCGACGTGGTGGAGTTCCGGGCCCACTTCGAGGAACGTGGCCGCCGGGGCGTGCTCCAGGAGCGCAGTCGGTTCTCTGAGCGGGCGGGCCGCTGGTTCTACCTCGACGGTGACGTCGTGCTCGGCCCCGGAGGGGCAACCTCTCCCTAGGAGCCAGCGCAGGCCTTGGTGACGTAGTCGTTGAACGCCGTGAGCTGCTTGCGGTCGCTCTTGCCGAGCCCCTCGATGGTCTTCAGCAGCCCCTCACGGTCCTTGGCCTTCTCGGTGTTGGCCGCCAGCTCGACGAAGCCCTCGCGCGCGTCATCGGAGATCCCCTTCGGGGTGCCGATCTCCTCGAGCTTCGCGACCGATTCCTTGGTGGCCTTCCAGGACTTCTGGGTGTTGACCTCCTTGAGCTGGGCGCAGAAGTCCTTCTGCGAGGCATCCGTCGGAGGGCCACCACAGCCGCTCAGCATCACAGTGACAGCGGTCATGGAGATCAGAGCCGTGGCAGGCTTCATCTGGAGCCCTTCCTGTCGGGGGTACGTCGTCGGCAGGGGAACACCTGACCACGCGGGAGCAGCGTACTCAGGGCGCTGCCGGATCGCGGTGGGTCACTGCACGCAGCAGAGCGGTGCTGGCAAGTGAGGCCAGGCCTATCCCGAGCAGCAGCCAGACGAAGGAACCGTCCGGGCCGGAGCGCTCGTCGACCGGCGTGGTCTCCGCCGTGGGTATCGGGTGCTCCCCTGTGGTCGCGGCAGTACGCGCCCGGGTGAGCGCGGCGGTGGCTTCGTCGACCGAGGCCTGGTCGGGAGTCGCGGGCAGCGCGGGGTCTGACCCAGCAGCGCCCGCACCCGAGCCGTCGGTGCCGCGCGGTCCGGAGTGACTGGTGGCGAACAGCCCGCCCAGCGCCGGAAGTGACGCAGCCATCCGGCCGCCCTTGCCTCCACCCGTGGTCGGGAACGAGGCTGCTGGCCGGAGCACACTGTTGCGGACATAGCCGTGGCGGATCCGCTGCGGGTGGTCACCGACGCCGAAGTAGGCGATCTCCTTCTTGGTCCGGAAGTCCAGCACGGCCACGGAGTCGGCCTCGCTCAAGGAGATCCAGCAGGTGTTCCTCAGCCCCTCGGTCGTCCAGTAGGGCTTGCCGTAGGAGTGGCCGGTGCTGGCGGTGTCGAAGATCTTCGGCTTCATCGTCCTGCGGTCGACCAGGGCGGCGTAGTCGTCCATCGTTCCGGCTGCACACAGCGTCCGGCCCGACTTGTCGATGGCGAGGCCGTGGTGGGCGGAGTCGTTGACGTACTGCTCACGCGGCATGGTGGGCACCCGGTCGGGCAGCTCCACGACGCGGCGTACGGCGCCCGTGCGCGGCTCCGCCAGCCCGCCGCTGGTGTAGCCGACCTTCCCGTCGATGTCCTTGGCCTCGGTGTCGAACTCCACGATCCCGTGGAAGTAGGAGACCTGGAAGTAGACGAAGCGCTCCCCCGGGGCGATCGCCATCGGGCGGACCGCCGAGCTCATGTCAGGGTGTCCGGCCTCGGCGAGCTCCTTGCCCATGTCCCAGCGTCGGGTCACCTTGAAGTCGGAGTTGCGCACGATCTCGAACCAGCGGTCACCCTTGAGCTCGTCGTGCAACGGCCCGATCTTGACCGGGCCGGCACCGGTGGCATCGCCGGGCGTGTAGACCTTGCCGATGCTCGCGTGGAAGATCCGCGAGGCGTTCGCGGTGTAGTTGCTCTCGTGCGGCGTCTCGCCCGACTCGAAGGTGCGTAGCCGGTCGCCCATCCGGATCCGCTTGCCTCGCACGGTCTCGTTGACCATCGAGTACTCGATCACCTGGCGCTCGGTGGAGTCGCTGACCAGCAGTCGGCGACCGTCCGGGGAGAGGCCCATGTGGTCGGTGCGGTAGCCGTCCATCTGCTGCTCGCGCACGATGCTGTTCGGTGAGCCGGCGACCGCCTTGGCGATGTCGATCCAGACGACGTCGGCGAAGCTGGGACGCGAGACCGCGACGTAGCGTCCGTTGCGGGTGGTGAACATGTCGTCGACGTACTGGTCGTGGCCCTCGCCCGGACCTTGCTGGATGGCGTAGTAGAAGGCCAGCTTGTCCGGCGACTTGCGGATGTCGGCGAGCTCCTGGTCCTTGTCCGGGATGAAGTCCACGCCCCGCTTGAGCACCTTGAGCCGACGGGCATCGACGATGGAGGCGGTCCCCGCCCAGTTGTTGCCCACGAACATCACGTCGCGCAGGCCGTGCCTGGACTTCCTGGCCGCCTCCGCAGCGCCGGTCGAGCCGGTGGTCGCCAGGAGCGCGGCCGGGAGGGCAAGCAGGAGCAGGGCAGCAGTACGGCGCATGACCACATCAACGAGCCGGGCGGCCTCCCGTCACGCTGCCTCCCTGTGGTGCTGTGGAATCGTGGGCGCGTGTCCCCCACCTCCCTGACCGCGCTGCTGCTCGGGATCCTGCTGCTGGTCGCAGTGGCCGGCCTCGTCGTCCAGTCGCGGCGACTCACGCGGGCGCGGACCCGCATCGGCGAGCTGGAGGCGCTCGAGGCGGGGCTCGTGGTGGAGTCCTCCCGCAGCCCCCGGGCGGTGCAGGCCGCAGGCTTCGCGATGCGCACGGTGATGGAGACCGCTTCTCGCGTGCGCACCGAAGGCGTACGCGGGATGTTGCTGAGCTCGATCGACGACCTCACCGCGTGGGCGCTCGAGGACCGCAACGAGATCGTCCGGGTCGCGGCCGCCGACGGAACGGTCACGATCTTCTTCTCCGACATCGAGAACTCCACGACGCTGAACTCCGACCTCGGTGACGAGGCGTGGATGCGGCTGCTCGGGGCGCACGACCGGCTGCTGCACACCTACATCGACAAGCACCGCGGCCACGTGGTGAAGAACCAGGGCGACGGCTACATGGTGGTGTTCTCCACTCCCGAGCTCGCGCTGAGCTGCGCGCTGGACGTGCAGCGCGCGCTGCGGGCCAAGCGCCAACGCAACCGCCACCTGCGGCGTACGCCGATCCGGGTGCGGATCGGCCTGCACACCGGCACCGCGATCGAGCGCGACGGTGACTACTTCGGCCGCAACGTGGCGATGGCGGCGCGGGTCGCGTCGATGGCCGACGGCGGCGAGATCCTGGTCAGCAGCGAGCTGGCCGACCGGCTCGGCGAGTCCTCGGGCTACGGTCTGACCGAGACCACGCCGGTCGAGCTCAAGGGCCTGCCGGGCGAGCACGTCCTGTGGCTCGTGGAGGCGCAGTGACCGAGCCGACCGACCGACCGCTGACCCCCGAAGAGACCGCGCGGGTGGTCGAGCTCGCGATGCACTTCGCCCGGGAGGGGATGACCGAGGAGCTGGCCGGGTTCGTCGACCACGGGCTGCCGGCCGACGTGCAGGACCACGACGGCAACACGCTGCTGATGCTGGCCGCCTACCACGGTCACGCGGAGACCGTCGCGATGCTGGTCGGCCGCGGCGCGGACGTCGACCGGCGCAACCACCGCGACCAGTCCCCGCTGGCGGGCGCGCTGTTCAAAGGTGAGGACGACGTGGTCGCCGTACTCCTCGAGGCGGGTGCCGACCCCGACGCCGGGACCCCGTCGGCGCGGGCGACCGCGGCGATGTTCGGCCGAACGCTCGGCTGACCTGCCGGGGCCCGACGTGGTCTCGGCGTGGCCTGACACGATGACGCCATGGCACGGATCCTGGTCGTCGACGGAGCCAACGTGGTCGGCTCGCGCCCCGACGGATGGTGGCGCGACCGCGCGGCAGCGGCGGCGCGGCTGCACGGCCGGCTGGCGGTGGCGGACACCTCGTGGGACGAGATCGTGCTGGTCCTCGAGGGGCAGGCCAAGGGCGGCGTACCTCGTGGCCGCGACGGGCACCTGCGCACCGTGCACGCCAGCAAGGACGGGGATGCCGCCATCACCGCGGAGGCGCGCACCGCCCGGGAGCGCGGCGACACGGTCGTCGTGATCACCGCCGACCGGGCGCTGCAGCAACGGGTGCAGGCACTGTCGTGCCAGACGATGAGCCCGAGCTGGCTGCTCGACCAGATCGGCGGCTGAGCGCTGGGGCTCAGCCCGCGCTCAGCACGAGCCGCGGTGCCGCGCCACCAGCCGGTGCGGGTTGCCGGCGAGGCGCTCGCACACGGCGGTCCGGAAGACCTCCCAGTCCACGTCGCACGCCCGGACCACCACCCAGGGCTGGAGATAGTGCGAGAAGGCGACGCCGTCGGCCTCCATCCTGACCTCGACCGCGGGGTCGTCCAGGTCGTAGACCTCGGTGTGCCGGTCGCGGGTGATCATCACCAGGCCCCCGCGGAGGATCACCTCCTGAGGCAACCGGGCGGCCAGCACCGTCCAGAACACGACGACCCCGATCGTGGCCGCCGCCATCCCGGTCACCGCGGTGCCGCCGCCACCGTGGTGGGTTGCGTAGGCCCCGGCACCGAGCAGCACGAACGAGCAGGCCAGACCCAGCGCGAGGAACCTCCGGCCCGGTGCGGGCGCGACGAACCTCTGCCGATCCGGGTATGGGTGGTACGTCGAAGCAGCTTCCATGACCCCTCCCGAGTCTCGGAAAACAACTCGACGAGATTCCCACTCTCCGACGTGAAATGGAATGCTTTGTGCAGCAGCGGTCTAGATCAGGTGTTATGAGGGGATTTACGAGACGGACCCGTCCGCTTCGCCCGTCGTCCGCTTCCGGAGCAGTGGCCGGGTGGCCGGGCCCTCGAGCACCGACCCGTCCTGGTCGAAACGGGAGCCGTGCAGCGGGCAGTCCCAGGTCCTCTCCGCGTCGTTCCAGTGCAGCAGCCCACCGAGATGGGTGCACACACCGACCACCTCGCTGCTGCGCTCCTTGCCGAGACGGTCCACGACCGAGCCGACCGCGGCCGCCCCGACCTTGGCGTTGATCGTGGCCAGCGAGACCGCGGAGGTGGGACGCAGTGGACGTCGGCTCATCGTGGTCGCCCACGACGGCCGGGACCCGAGGATCTGCCCGGTGATCGCCAGGCCGGCCGCCACCGCGTTGGTCATCCCCCACTTGTCGAAGCCGGTCGCGACGTAGATCCGGCCGCGACCACGCGGCAGCCGACCCACCAGCGGTACGCCGTCGTGCGGGCTGTAGTCCTGGGCCGACCACGAGTGCGTCTCGGTCGCGCCCGGGAAGTGGGTGGCCGTCCACTCGCGCAGCTCCTCGACGTGCTGGTGCTCCGACCGGGTCCGTCCCACCGAGTGACCACTCCCCCCGACCAGCAGCAACCGGCCCTCAGCGGTGGGCGCGTCACGGATCGAGCGACCGTTGGAGCCGGCGGAGAGGAACATCCCGTCGGGTGCCTGGACGCCGGTGAAGGCCAGCGCGTAGGAGCGCTTCGCCTCGAGCCGGGAGAAGTACAGCGCCCGGTCGAGGATGGGAGCACCGGTGGCGAGGACGATGTTGTGGGCGCGCAGGGTGGTGCCGTCGTCGAGCTTGACGCTCGGGGTGCCGGTCACCGAGACCGAGCGCACCCGCCGCCCCTGGTGCAGGGTGCCGCCGTGCTCCCTGAGCTGTACGGCGAGCGCGGTGAGGACCGCCATCGGGTCGAACTGCGCCTGGTCGGCGAGCACGACCGCGCCGTGCTGCGGGAACGGCACGTCGATGGCGTCCACCCGGCTCACCGGGAGGCCGAGCCTGGTGGCGGCGTCGTACTCGTCGTCGACCGAGCCGACCTCGGACTCGTCGGCGGCGTAGGTGGCCGCCAGCCGGTGCTGCACGTCGACACCGTGGTCGGCGCAGAAGCGGAGCAGCCACTGCTGTCCCTCGGTGTTGGCCTCGACGTAGGCGCTGGCCACCTTCTCCGACTGGTGCTGCAGCAGCTGCGAGAGCTTCGTGCCCTGGAGCAGCGAGAGCTTCGCGGTGGTGTTGCCGGTGGCGACCGCACCGACGTGGCGTGCCTCGACCACGGCGACACGGCGGCCGGAGCGCGCGAGCAGGAGGCCGGTGACCAGCCCGCTCAGGCCGGCGCCGACGACGAGGTCGTCCACCGGGCCGGGAGGCAGCTCGTCACTGGGCAGGGGTGTGGCTCCGTCGAGCCAGAGGGAGGTCATCGCCCCATCGTGCCGGGTGGGTGGGTGAGGTGCCTCACCCCGTCACTCCGCAAGCCTCAGGAGTCCTCGTCACGGACCAGCCGCAGGTAGTCACCGAACTCCGAGGCCGAGGGCATCTTGCCCTGCAGCCGGCGCTGCCGGGCCAGGGCACGGACCAGGTGCGACATCGCGATCGGGGTGTCCTCACGCGCCGCGAGGAACGCCGCCATCAGCGCGGCGTTGCGGATGTCGCCGCCGGTCATGGTGAACATCTCGGCGAGGAAGTCGGGGTCGACATCGTCGGCGATCGGTGCCGTGGCGGGCACGGCATGCCGCCACAACGTGGCCCGCAGGGTCCGGTCCGGGACCGGGAACTCCACCTGGAAGTGGATCCTCCTGCCGAACGCCTCGTCAAGGTTGCCGGCGAGGTTGGTGGCCAGGACGACCACGCCGTCGAAGCTCTCGATCCGCTGGAGCAGGAAAGCGGTCTCGATGTTGGCGTAGCGGTCGTGGGCGTCCTTGACCTCGGTGCGTTTCCCGAACAGCGCATCAGCCTCGTCGAAGAGGAGCATCGCGTTGCTGGACTCCGCGGCGGTCAGGATGCGCTCGAGGTTCTTCTCGGTCTCCCCGATGTACTTGCTGACCACCGAGGACAGGTCGACGCGGTACAGCGGCAGCCCGAGGTCGGCGGCGACCACGGCGGCGGACATCGTCTTGCCGGTCCCGGAGGGCCCGGAGAACAACGCCCGGATCGACGCGTGCCCCCCGGTGAGGCGACCGAAGGCCCACTTGTCGAAGACCCGGTGACGGTGGCGCACCGCCTCGACGAGCTCTTCCACCCGGCGACGTGTGCCCGGCGGCAGCACCAGGTCGTCCCAGCGGTAGTCGGTGGACACCTCCTCGGCGATGCCGTCGAGGTCCCGGGTGCTGCTCGCCCGCGCGGCGGCGGCGAGCGCGTCCCGACTGGCCCGGGCACCGGTCGAGTCGTCGAGCCCACGCGCCACCGTGCGGGCCGCGGTGATGATCTGGGCGCGGCCGAGGCCGAACATGCCGGCGACGTGCTCGAGGTCGGCAGCGTCGACGGCGACCCCGAACACATCGAGCTCCGTGTGCCACCGAGACCGGCGCTCCACGACGCCAGGGCGCTCGATGGTGATCCGCTGCACGTCGGCACCCTCGAGCGGCAACGACGCGGTCCTGCCCGGGGGGACGACGAGAAGGACTCTGACGGGTGCCTCCGCGAGCCGGTGCAGGAGCGCCGCGCCCGGGGCATCGACCGGACCGTCCGTGGGCAGCCCCAGCTCACCCCCGGTGACCAGGACGCTGCGCTGCTCGAGCCGGGCGATGAGCAGTGCCCGACCCAGCACCCGGCCGATGTCCTGGGCACGCTCACCCTCGGCCCCGTCCCGGTGCGGTCGGACCAGGGCGGATCCGTCGTCGAGGATCTCCGCCGCCACCAGCTCGGCGTCCCGCTCCGAACGGCTCTCCAGGATGGTCAGGCTGCTCCTTCCCGATCCCGGGGCTGGGTCGGGGCCAGGGTCGGGGACGGGGGCAGGGACGCAGGGTCGGTACGGCGAAAGCAGGAACCGGCGTACCGGCTCGGCGAGCACCAGCCCCGCCGAGCGCCACAGCGGCGCGGTGTCGACGCGGAGAGGCTCGAGCAGTCCGTCACGCACGGCAGGACCGTCGGGCTCCAGCGCGGCACCCCCGCAGAGCCGGGCGCAGAGATCCACCGTGGGCAGCCGCCGGGTGACGTCGTCGTTGAGGTAGGCGTAGATGCTCTGGTACTCCAGCTCCACCTCGGGGGCGAGGCACACCACCACGCTCAGCAGCGCCGTCCGGTCGAGCCCGAACCGCTGCGCCAGCTGGCCCAGCGGCGTGTCGGGCAGGGCGAGCGCCTCACACAGGAGGAGGTCGCGCTGCTCGTCCACGCTCTCGAGTCGAGCAGCCATCCCGGAGGTCACCGACGCTCGCCGCAGCAGCCGGTCCACCTGCGCGTCGCTGATGTAGAGGCCGCGCAGCTCATCGGCACTGAGCTCGTAGCGCGCCCGCAACCGCAGCACCTCCCGGTGCAGGGCGGCATCGAGCCACGAGAGCCACGACCCCGTCCACCCGGAGCGGTCGGGCCGGCTCAGCTGCACGAGGTCAGGATCCACCTGCTCACCTCCGCACCCTCGACGCGGAGCTCGCCTCGCCCGAGGCCGCTCACCGCCAGCAGCACCCCCATCGGCGCGTGGCCCAGCTCGACCAGCCCGGCCCGGTCGTCCGGGGCGCAGGTCACCCAGGCCTCGAGGTCGAGCACGTTGTGCCACAGGTACGCCGGAGACGCGGACGCCATCCCGGGCAGGAGTCGGCCGAGCTCGCGGAGCAGCGCCGCCGCCGCCCCGCCGAGGAAGGCCGGCGTCGTGGCCAGCCACGGGTCGACCTCCTCCCCCGGGTCGAGACCGGTGGCCTCCGCGAACGGTGCCGGGTCGAGACCGGTGAGCCACCCGTGGGCCTCGACGCCGGTGGGGATGCCGAGCACGGTGCGCAGCGCCGGGTCCTCGAGGGCCGCGTCATGGCCCCTCGCGCCCATGGCCGCTGCGAGCACCCCGAGCTGCGCGACCCGCTCGGCAGGGGCGCCCCGGGGCTCCGGCCAGGCGGCGGTCGCCTCGCGCCACGGCCACAGCTGCTGAAGCAGGGGCAGCAGCACGAAGGCGCCGCCGAACCGGGTGTGCCACCGCTCCCCGGACACCTCCACCGGCCGACTGGTGAGCGTGTCGACCAGGGTGCCGCGCTCCGCGGTCGACCACGGCACCAACCCCAGGAAGTCGTCTGCGCCGGCGATCCGAGCGATCTGCGACCACTGCCCGTCGGCCACGGCGGTCAGCAGCGGCACGGAGCCCGCTCCCGCTGCGGAGACCAGCCGCACCAGCGCGGCGACGTCGAGCGCCGGTCGCGACACCGACGACAGCGCCTTCAGCCCTTCCGGGCCTCTCGGCGCGCCAGCGGAGGCCGCGGTGATCGCGGTGACCGCGAGCAGCAGTCCGGTGGAGTCCCCCACCGCGAGGCGGCCCTGCTCCCGAAGCAGTCGCAGCGCGAGGAGCACCGGCCCCACGGACCGGGTCCCGTCCGTCACGGACTCCAGCAGCGGGTCGGCCTTCACGCGACCGGCCAGCTCGTCGAGCTCCGAGGGCGTCAGTGTCGCCAGCGCCTCGACCAGTCCGGGGCCGTCCCGCCGGAGCAGGGCGCTCGCGCCGTCGACCCAGGAACGCGCGGCATCGAAGCCGGCGTACTCCCAGCGACCACGGGTCCGGCCACGGGCGAGGTCGAGGAGGTACTGCGCCCAGAAGCTCGCGCGGTCGGGGAACCAGAGCATCTCGGCGGCGTCGCCACCGCGACGGGCCTTGCGCTCCACCGCGTCCCTCACGCTGCGCGCCACCCCCTCAGCCATCCTCGCCACCGTCCAGTCCGCGCCGACGCAGGCACGGACCTGCAGGCTGCGGATCAGCCAGTAGCCCTGATGCCCGGTCGCCGCGAGCGCCTGCTCCAGCGGCCCCGCCAGGCCCCCCTCCATCGCCCTGGACAAGGCGGCCCCGGAGGCCGACCCGGCGGGCACCCGGCCGTGCGCGACCAGTCGCCGGATGAGGACGTCGGGCTGGGTCATCTCTGGGTCATCTCTGGGTCATCTCTGGGTCATCTCTGGGCCATCTCTGGGCCTACCGGCTCAGTCGGTCTCGGCGACAGCGATGGGCTCGGTCGCGGGCTCGGGGTTGTCCGCCAGCTCCTCCTCGAGCACCTGGATCGCCCCCTCGATCCGCAGCATCGTGGTGCGCAGGTCGTCGCGTCGCGCGTCGAGCGCGGCGAGCTGCTGGCTGCCGTTGGCGTGCTCCAGGCGCAGCTCCTGCAACCGGCTGAGCAGTCTGTCCTTGTACATCTCGTTCTCCCTTGTGCCTACGGTCGGGGCCCGATCGCGAGAAAGGTGAAGCCACCGTCGGCCCGCACGGCGCCCTTGTTGGCGGTGACGATCACGACGCGGTCGGGTAGCACCTGGTCCACCACCACCGTCTCCCCCGGTTCGGCGCTGGTGCTGGCGTCGACGACGAGGTCGCCGAAGACCCGTGACGCGACCACGACCGGTGGACCGGCGAACGCGCTGGCGAAGGTGACCACGTAACGCCCCTCGTGGGTGCGGACGGCCGTGAACTGGCCGGGCACCGAGGAGCTGCCAGTGGAGCGCACCGCCCCCCACACCAGCCGGGTCCGGCTCTCCGCACCGACGGCGTCCAGACCGTTGAAGCGCAGGTTGCCGGCCACGTCCAGGCGCGCCGAGGGAGACCGGGTGCCGATGCCCACATTGCCGGTGTGTCCGTTGACGTGGAGCCGGGGGGTCCACTGCTTGTTGTCCAGTCCGGGCTGCGTGGCCCACACCTCGAAGCGCGGGAAGCCGTCCACGGCGTCCATCTCGACGGTGACCGCGGGCTTGCTGGTGTCCGGGAAGACCCAGGCCACGTTGTCGGTGTCGTGGTGGGCGTTGAAGGTCAGGCTGCTCCACCGGGAGTCCCCGCTGAGGTACATCGCGTTCTGCCGCAGGCCCAGGCTGCCTTGCACGTGCAGCAGGTTGGAGGGGTCGGTCGCACCCACCCCGAGCCGCCCACTCGCGGTCAGCGTCAGCACCGGCGTGCCGGATCCGCTGTCACCGTTGAGGAAACGCAGCGCTCGCGGGCCGTCGCCGACCTGGAGGGAGAAGTTGTTCGTCGCCGTCGTGGAGGTGCCCATCTGCAGTCCCTGGTCGGGAAGGTGCAGGGGCGCCTTGGGCTCCTCGGTGCCGACCCCCACCCGTCCCTGGTCGGTCACCACCAGCTTGGTCTCGTAGCTGTCGGCTCCGCTCTGGCGGGCCACCACCAGCCGGTTCTTCCCCGCCTGCTTGTCACCGATCACCAAGGTCAGCGACGCGGACCCGGTGGCCAGGTCGTCGCGACGCAGCACCTGCAGCGGTTGCCGGGGGCTCTCCGCGTGTGACGCGACGAACGACAACGCGTGCCCGAAGATCCGGACGTCACCGTCGGCGCGGACCTCCCCCTCCACCTGGAGCAGCTCCTCGGTGCGGTACGTCGAGTAGGGCCGACCCCGGTCGTGCACGCGCACCGATCCTGCGGCGGCCTCGATCGACCCGGCCACCACCCCGGCGTACTCCCGGCTGAGGGCGTGCCGCTGCAGCGTCGTGGCGTCCCGCGCCACGAGGGTCCCCGGGCTGCCGGGCTGGTAGAGCACGACTCCGAGCGGCACCAGCCACAGCGCGGGCTCGCCCTCCTGGGGCAGCACCTGGTGCGGGATGCTCGCGTCCACGATCTCCGGAGCGGTGGGGTCGAAGGTGCGCAACGCCTGGCTGGCCTCCATCGAGCGACCCGCGACCTCGATGTGGTCGCGCCGGGCGGCCAGGTCGCGAGGTCCCACCTCCAGCACGAAGCGCTCGCTGACGCGGGAGTACGCCGAGCCGCCGTCGCAGGTCTCGAAGCCGGGCCGTGGCCCCCGGTTGAGCGACTCGTCGTACCTGATCCAGACCTCGACCGGCACCGGCGGCGGCACCGCTCCACCCGGGGGGACCTGTGCGTCGATCCGGGCGAACAACGCGGTCGGCAGCCTGGTCGACTCTCCCACGACGATCGGGCGCCCGAACCCGTCCCACGCGTAACCGGGAGTGACCACGACGTCGAGTGAGGAGTTCGGGCCGGGCACCTCCACCAGGTCCATCCCGACGGCGATCCCCCACCGGTGCGCGGCGAGCAGCATCCGTGCCCGCTGGGTGCGGGTGTAGTCGACGGCCGCGGTCAGGTCCGCCGCTGCGAGGAACTGCCCCTCGTAGAAGCGCGGCCTGGCCTGCACCTCGGTCATTTCCTCGGCCCCTCGGCGCGCAGCTCGCGGATCGTCCTGGCCTGGGTGTCGACCTTGCGCTGCAGCTTGCCCAGCCTGCTCTCGAGCTCGGTCAGCCGCTTCTCACTCACCTCGTGCACACCGCCTCCGGCGCCACCGATGCGCTCGGCGAGGACTCCACCGAGGGTCGCGCGCAGCTCCGGAGGCACCAGGCTGGCCCCGGCCTCGGCACCGAGGCGGCCCAGGGCCAGTGCTGCGAGCGGATGCTCGAGCTCGGCGGCGCTGGCGAGGGGCTGGTTGTCGCCGCCTTGCGCACCGAGGGCTCCGAGCACGGTGGCCTCCAGCCCGGAGAGCGAGCTCCAGGTCTCGGCGTACTGTCCGGCCAGGCTGGCGAAGCTGCCCGCGTTGGTGAGCTTCGAGGCCGCCGCCTTCGTCTCCGCGGCGCCCGTGGCGCCGGCTGCGTCACCCTGCGGCCTCTCGACGAGTCCGACGTGGGTGGGCGGTGTCGCGGTGACCCGCAACCGGTCGTTCAGCTCGAAGCCCCGCCGGTCGCGGCGGGTGCAGCACAGCCGCTCGAGGCTGGCGCGGATCACCCCGAAGATCGGCAGCCAACCGAACCAGTACGACAGCGTCGGCATCGTGATCACGAACTTGCGCGCACTCCAGTTGCAGATGTCGAGCACCTTCAGGTCCGAGGAGCGCACCGTCACCACCGCCAGTGGCACGCAGTCGTCGGCACAGCTGACCCCGCACGGCGGCAGCAGCGCGGAGCAGATGCACTCCCGGAACAGGTCGATCACGATCTGCAGCATCTCCGTGATCGCCGCCTGCGCCTTGGCCTTCGCCTCCTGGTCGTCCACGGCCGGGACCACCACGTTGCTCAGTCGCTGGGCCAGCAGGCAGTCGTGCACGTTGCTGGTCTCGATCAGCTCGCGCAGGTCGGCCTTGAGCTCGCGCGCGTAGGCCACGAGCTGCTCGGCGCTCGGGTCGCTGGGGATCTGCGTCAGCCCGCGCTTGAGCCGGGCGAGACAGGCCGTGGCGACAGCGGGCAGCTGCCCGCCCCCCGCAGTCGTCGCGTAGGCCTGGGCCTGGCTGACGTTGTTCAGCTTCGTCTCCGCGGACACCTCCAGCCGGGTCAGGGTGAACCGGTAGCCCTCGCAGACCTGTGTGGGCTCGCACGTCCCCGCCCTGGAGACCCCGCCGCAGTTCCCGCCGCACCCGCAGCCGCCGCTCCCGCCACTGCTTCCGCCGCATCCGCAGCCGCCGCCGGCGCGCTTGAGCGAGGTCACCGGGCGGGCGGGGCGCTCGTCGTAGCAGACCCCGAGCACCCACTTCTGCTGCACGGCCTCGGTGCGCGGCACCGGCTCCGCGTACGGCGCACAGTCGGCCACCCTGCCGGTCCCGCGCTGGGCGCGGATCAGCGCGGCCACGTCGACCTCGGCGTCCGCGCAGACCACGATGTCCTCTCCGCACGGCCCCAGCGCGTAGCCGGGCCGCACCGTCACGGTGTCGTCGCAGGCGCTGCACACGGCCTCGAGTCCGCAGACCACGCCCACACCGTGCAGGTAGCGGTTGTGCAGCCTGTCCTTGGCCACGATGTACTGGTCGAGGCGGTTGAAGTCGGCAGCCGAGAGCAGCTGCCCGTCGTAGAAGCGCGGCCGGCACAGGCAGGTCAGCCCGGCACACTGCTCGCACTCCCCGCACACGCAGCGGCCCTGGGTGTCGATGTGGCCGTATCGCTGCCGGGTGCTGACCGTGCCACCGCCGCAGCCGCATCCCCCCGTGGGGTCATGTCCGTACATGGGTCACCTCACCTAACCGTTCCTCACGTTGAACCAGCTCTGGAACAGACCGCCCTGCACCCCGAACTTGCTGCCGGAGGGGTGGTCCCCGGTGGGCAGCTCCGCGCGGGTGAACTCCGCGTCCACGGCCCTGCCCTCCTCGTCGAGCACGAACTCGCCATGCAGCCGTACGACGAACGTCGGCTCCTCCTCGAGCTGCCTGTAGAGCTCCTCGATGACCCGCACCAGCGAGGTGATCGAGTCCTTGAACACGAACGCGACCGCCTCGGAGAACTGCACGCCCGGCGTGATGTCGGCGGAGTCGACGATCCCGTTGGTCACCCCGGTGACCTTGACCGGGAACACGTCCCCGGCCACCGGGCAGCGGCAGCGCATCCCGAACTCAAGCGCTGCCTTGCGGTCGAACGGGTCGGGCGCCTCGACGGTGAACACGTGCGCGGCGTCGATCAGGGTCACGTCGACCGGCCGGGAGAACACCAGCACCAGGCCGTCGTGCCGCTCCCCCTGCGGGTCGCTGATCTGCCGGATCGCGAGGAGGTGCTCCTTGGTGTGCTCCCAGCTCAGCATCACGATCCGGGTGAGGTCGACCTCCAGCCCTTCGCCATCTCGGCCGTCGCGGCCGTCGGTGCCGTTGGTGCCGTTCACCCCGTCGCGGCCGTCGGTGCCGTCGGTGCCGTTGCGCCCATCCACCCCGTCGATCCCGTCGCGGCCGTCGACCCCGTCCCTGCCGTCGCGCCCGTCGCGACCCGCGCCACCCCCGGTGCCGCTGTCGAGCAGGCACTCGATCGCACGCTCCAGTGCGGCGGTGCTGCGCAGCCGTTGCCGACCGGCGTGGTTGTCGATCCGCGCGATGCCGGCCGCGGCGTCGGCTGCTGGGTCCGGTGGGGCGGCGCCGGGAGCCGGCATGTCGAGGACCTCGAACCCCGGACGGTAGCCATGGATGGTGCCGACCACGACGCAGTCGCCGTGCTCGCACGAGGGACAGTCCGTCAGCTGCTCCCAGTCCGCGCGACAGTCCTTGCCCACGACGTCGAGGACGGCGACCCCACCCTCCGGTTGACCGTCCACCCCGCCGCCGTACGCGACGTAGACGGTGCGGCCGTCGGCGGAGACCGCCACCGAGCGACCCGCCCCGGGCAGAGGCGTCACGGGCCCGACGGCCCCCGCCCCCGAGCCGACCAGCTGCGACACACCCACGGGCTGCACCCCGCCCTGTCCGCCGGCGGTCCCGCTCGTCGAGGAGACCGCCCAGGTCCACTGCCCGCCGGCGAGGTCGACGGCCGTTGCCGTGAGCCCGGCGTGCCCGGCGACGGTGCCGTCGTCCTCGAGGACCACCACCTCCTCGTCGGCCAGCGCCACCAGCACGAACGCACGAGTCCCCTCACCCACAGCGGCCAGGGTCTGCACCTGCGTGCCGTCGGTGAGCGACGCCGCTGCGGCGACGGTGCCGGCGTCCACGTCGACGGCGTCGAGCCGCTCGGGGTGCAGGTCCGCCGAGCCCGGCCCGGCCGCCACGTAGGCCACCGCCCTGGTCGGGTGCGCCACCAGCAGCCCGCGCTCCTTGTCCACCGCGACCTTCTTCGCGGCCGCCGTGCTCCCGGTCTCCAGGGCGGCCTCCAGCACCGCGAGGCTGCCGATCGACTGCTGCAGCACCGCGAGTCGGCCGTCGGCCAGCACCGCGGTCGCGGCGGGTACGGCGCTGCTCGCGATCTTCTTCTCGTGGGTCTCCGCGAGCGTGCCGGCGTCCAGCACCGTGACGACCACCTTGCCGCTGCCGTCGTCCCGGGTCGCGTAGAGGCTTCCCCCCGGCGCGACGTCGAGTCCGTGGATGGTGGTGGTCAGGTCCTTGGTCGCCACCACGGCTCCGGTGGGGTCCACGCGGTGCACCTCGGTCTCCCCGGCCACGGCGAACGCGCCGTCGGGAAGGGCCGCGACCAGGTGGGCGTCGGGGACCGCGACGTCGCGCAGGTGCTTCAGCGTCGGCCCGGTCCACGCCGTCGAGACCGGCGGGTCGAGGACCGCGTCGACGAGGTGGGACTCCAGGATCCGGTTGGGCAGGCAGCGGTCGTCGTCGCAACCGCACTCGTCGTAGAGCACGGGGACGGGCTCGTTGCCGCACTCGTGGTAGCGCACGCAGATCGCGAGCTCGTGCAGCGCCTCGTCGTTCGGGGCGATGCCCGCGACGGCAGCCAGGGACGCGAGCTCGACGTCCTCCTCGTCGGTGACCAGGACGTCGTTGCCGCAGCAGTCCACGGCCGTGCCCGGTGTCAGCCGCACGAAGCGGGTCCGGCAGTCCCGGTTGGGGTGCTGCACCATCCGGAGCCCGCACACCACCCCGCTGCCGTGCAGCCGCTGGTTGTGGTGGCGCAGCTTGGCGAGGACGTACTCCTGCTCGTCGGTGAAGTCCCGCTCCAGCAGCAGCTTGCCGGTGAAGTAGTTGTTGCGCTCGAAGTGCGTGACCGCGCAGGTGCCGCAGTCGCAGCCGACGTGGTGGCCACTCGCTGTCGTCGCCGTGGTGTTCATGGGACTCCTCACCTTCACCCGAGAACCGTGGTCGTGCCGAGGGAATGCCGGGCTGATTGCTGGACTGATGCGTTGCCGAGCGACCGTCGCTCGTCGCTGTCGAGGACCGAGGCCTTGCCATTTCCGAGGCCCAGGGGGGTGCTGCCGAGGGTCACTCCGACGGGTAGCCGCGCCACGACCGAGTCGAGCCCGATCGAGGACTGCACCCCGATCCGCATCCGCGGGCCGACGTACTCCACGTGGCCGACGGTGTGCGCCGGGCTGCCCCACGCGACCAGCTGCTCCAGGGCCCGGCGACGGGTCTCGCTCGCGCCCGCCGAGACGGGGGCGAAGACCGTGAACTTGTGGGCGTGGACGTGGAAGGGGTCGCGCAACGGGTCCTGGGTGCCCTTGAGCGCGGTGGCGCCGACGCGGGCGGAGCGGTCGAGCTGGCTGCGGTTGACGATCGACTCGCCCCACAGCACAGTGTTGTCGCCCAGCGTGCTGGCGCCCGCCTCGAACCAGCGACGCAGCCGGAAGTGCTCGAGCACCAACGGCGGCGGCTGCCACGCACTGCGTACGACGGGCCGCGGCGGGCAGGTCTGCCGCGGTGGCGGGCACGAAGCGCAGCCGGTGCAGCCGTGGGAGCAGGAGGCGCCGGTCCCCGAGTCGTCGCTCGCGCAGGAGACCCGGTCCAGCCCCAGCGCCACCACGAGCAGGTCGCGCAGCCCGGCGACGGTCCCGCGCAGGTCAAGCAGGTGGCGGGCGTTGGCGACGATGTCGCGGCGCAGCTGCTCGGGGAAGCGGTGGTCCGGCACCAGCCCGATCCACGACGCCAGCCAGTCGAGGTGGTCGGTGGCCTGCGGGTCGAAGAGCCTCGGCAGGTCGTCGATGCGCTGCTCGACGTCGCGCAGGCTGCGGTCGAAGATCGCCAGCAGCCGGTCGGTGAAGTCGGCGCTGGTGGGCTCGGCGCCGTACACCGCGGGCAGGTGGCGGCGCAGGCTGATCCGCGGGAACTCCACCACGACCTCGTCGAGCCGGGGCGTCGCCGACCCGGGTCCGGCCAGCCGCAGCCGCAGCCACAGGTAGCGCCCGGTCGGCCCGCGCACGAGACCGTCCCAGCTGCCCGCGTCGAACGCCGTGGCGCTCAACCGGGTCTCCCACGCCTGCTCGGGCAGTCCGGCGACCTCCGCCGCCGAGAGCGGCACCTGCGCGGTGAAGGTGTCGATGCCTACCGTGCAGCCCTGGGGCAGCTCACCGGCCAGGACGACCCGGTGCCAGGTGCACTGGTCGACCAGGCTGTCGAGGGGTCCGAGCACGACGGTGGCGGATGCGTCGTAGAGGTGGGTCACCTGCACCGGCGCCGCGACCGGCCGGCCGTGCAGGTCGAACCAGGAGTCCGTCGCCCGCGGTGGCACGCAGTAGCTCCCGAGGTGCATCCGGCCGTCGGCGGCGACCTCCACCTCGACTGCCGCGGGGACGAGGCGTACGGCGGTCTCGGGCGCGATCTCGGTGGCAACGGTGGCCCCATCGACCTCGTAGGCGGCGCCGGGGCCGGCCACGACCAGCGTGCCGTCGTGCTCGACCGCGACGAAGGTCGCACTGCCCACGCCGTCGGTGTGACCCAGGTAGCGACCGGACCAGCCGAAGTGGTGGACCATCCCGTTGGCCGGGTCGCTCACGTGCACCCGGAACCGTCGGTCGACCGCGACCCCGGTGGGCGACCAGGTCGCCAGGCCGGACGGCCGGTGCCACACCGCGCCGAGGACCAGCTGCGGCGTGAGAAGCACCCCGACCCGCTGCGCGTCGGGGTCGCAGACGAAGAGGTGCCCGGCCGCGAACGCGATCCCCCCGCGAGCGCCGTCCATGCTCCCCCCGGCGCAGGGCACCTCCTCGAAGCCGCACGCGCACGGGTCGAACCGCAGCAACCCGCGCTCGGGGTCCAGCAGCCAGATCTCGCCGGTGTCGGTGAGCGCCACGTTGGCGGGAAGGCGGCGACCGCCCAGGCTGCCCGACGGCTCGGTGAGCAGCCGCAGCGACGACGCCGCACGCGGGAGCTCCAGGCTCTGGTCCGGCCCGGGGTCGCTCGAAGGATCCGAGGCAGGTTGCGCTACCGGCCAGCCCAACCGGCCGCCGAGGCGGAGGAAGAGCGGGTCGTGCGGCGGCTGACGCAGCGGCGCGACCCGGTTCGTCGTGCTGGGGGTCACGGTCATGTCGCCCCCAGGGAGAGCCGGGCGTAGCCGACCGAGACCCGGTGGGCGCGCGAGGAGGCGAGCGCGTCCGGTTGCAGGGTGACGTCGCGGCACTCCGGCGCCTCGACGCCGTCGACGGAGATCACCAGCCGGTCCACCGAGGTCACGCCGGCCACCGAGAACACCCGCTGGAAGGTGCGGGAGAACGAGATCGTGCCGCCGAACGGCCACCCCCGGCCGTCCTCGCCGCCGCGCAGCGGGTGGAAGTAGTCGAGCAGCGTCTGCTCCACCTGGCGCTGCACCTCGGCGAGGTCGGCCGCGTCACCGGCGACGACCTCGACCTCGATGCGGACCTCCTGGTAGGTCGGCGGTGCGACGTACAGCTCGGTGGTGAGCAGCCGCCGCTGGTCGAGGTAGGCGCAGACAGTGCGCATCGTGCCCTCGCTGGGCCGTGGCTCGGGATCGGGTGAGTCCGGAACCACCACCACGGTGACCACGCCGGGCACCTCCACCCCGGGGAAGTCGGGGTGCCGCAACGGCAGCGCCTTGGCCCGGGCGATGTTCGCCGCCTGGGTGGCGAAGAACTCGAAGTCGTCGGAGGTGACCGCCCGGCAGCGTGAGCGGATGGCTGCGGGAGCGCGCTGCTTGGCCTGGTCGAGGGTCTCCTCGTCGCGACCGCCGAAGCTGGCCACCAGGTTGGTCAGGCCACCCTCGTCGATCCCGGGGACCGCGTTGCGCAGGGCGTGCAGGGCCCCGGCCGCCACGTTGCCGTGGGTCCCGCCGCCGTAGCGGTAGCTGCGCGCGACGACGTTGGCCCCAGGGTTGTTCACGTTGGCGATCGGGATCGCGCCGGTGCGGCCGTCTCCGAAGCGCACCTCGCCGGTGGTGCGGTTGAGCGTGTAGTGCAGGTCGCGCGCGGAGGAGGCCAGGAAGTCCCCGACCTCCTGCCACACCTCCGCGCCGGATCCCTGGTCGACCTCGAGCTGCAGACTGCCCTCGAGCACAGGGGTGCTCGTGACCCGGAAGACCTGGCTGGGGCGCCCGGTGCTGCCACCCAGCACCTCGTCGCGCACGGTCTCCATCTGGGTCAGCGTCATCGTGTTGGTCCGCACGGCCTGCAGCACGGGCGGGCGCTCGTACTGGCTGGTGACCAGCTCGGCCCGGAGCCAGTAGCGGGCCGTCGGCTCCGGCGGGACCGTGGTGGTGGCCAGGTCGGCCGGCGTGCGCAGCACGATCTCGCCGGTGCGGGTGAAGGCCAGGGTGTCGTCCTTGAGCAGGGTGATCGGCGTCCAGTCGAGCCCGGTCCACGCCGACCAGCGCAGCGTCGCCGAGGGGTACGACGGGCTGGCACCGAGCCCGCAGCTGACCGCGGCACGCTGGCCGGTGTCCACGCCCCAGGCGTGCAGGGTGAGCTCGGTCGCCGGGAACGCACCCGTCGCGTCGAAGCCCAGCAGCAGGGCGGCCCCCACCGAGGCGGTCGGGCCGAACGGCTGGAACGGGCTGACCAGGTCGTTGGCCGGGGTGACCCGCTCGTAGCCCGCGTTGCCGTCGTAGGCGATCACCGCGACCAGGCCCGGCTGCAGCACGGTCAGCGCGCGGGTGGCCTCGAAGACCAGCGGCGGGCCACCGCCGGCGGTCTCGGCGATCACCTGGGTGCCCAGCGGGACGATCGTGGTGCTCTTCGGGAAGGCCGCGGCCATCGGGAAGGTGATCTGCGCCTGTGCGGGCTCGGCCGCTCGCAGCTCGACCCCCAGGAGCTGGAGGAACTTCAGCTGGCTCAGCGTCGGGACCTGGTTCATCCGGTAGGCGAGCATCTCCCCCAACCACGCGAACACCTGCAGCATCGTGACCCCGGGGTCGCTGTCGTTGAGGTCGGACCATGCCGGCTGCCACTCCGGGGTGTAGCGCGAGACGCGTGAGCGCATCTCGGCGACGATCGAGTCGTAGGTGTGGTCGTCGAGCCTGGGCACGTGGTCCTCGAGAGGCATCAGGTCACATCCCCTCGGTGATGAAGAAGGGGTAGACGAGGTTGCCGCGGGCGTTGTTGGCACGGACCCGGTAGTCGATCCGGATCAGCAGCACGTTGGGCTGCCCGGGAGCGGCCGAGACGTCGATGGCGAGCACGTCGATCCGCGGCTCGTGCAGCACCAGCGCCTCGCGCACGCTCGCCGAGACCTCCGCGATCGTGCCCGGGGTGTCCGGCGCGAAGACGAGGTCGTGGATGCCGCAGCCGAAGCCGGGCCGCATCTGCCGCTCGCGCTTGCCGGTGGAGAGGATCAGGAACACCGACTCCTCGATCTTCTGCTCCAGCCGGGAGACCGCGATCGCCCCGCTCGGTGTGACCTGCAGGGGGAACTTCCAGCCGACCCCCAGGAATGCTCGGTCCATGTCAGCTCCTCACGTCAACGGCTTCTTGGGCCCGCCGCCGGCGGGCTGATAGGTGATCCGGCCGGTCTCGAGGTCGCCGACGACCTCGACACCGCGTCCGGCCGCGGGACGAAGCTCGATCGAGCCGTCGGGTCGCAGGACCACCGACGCCCCGCTCGAGTTGCTGAGCGTCACCCGGGCCCCCGCACCCGACCGGTCGACGACGAGTCCGCCGATCGTGCTGGAGGAAGGGCTCCTCAGCTGCAGCCGCGCCTGGGTGGCGCTCTCGACCTGCTCACCGTCGCCGGCGCCCATCACCACCAGGTTGCGGTCGGCGGCCGCGACGAAGCTCATCAAGGAGCTGCTCCCGCCGAGCACCGCCCGGTCGTCCCTGGTGACGAACAGCCCCGCGAAGCCGTAGGCCGGCGCTCCGCCCGCACCCTTGGCGAACACCGGTGCACCTGCCGCATCCTCGCCCGCCGCCGGCACCAGGATCGCCTGCCAGGGCTGGGGCTTACCGGCGAGGAACGCGACCGGGGCGTACGGCGTCGCGGCGAGATCGGATGGTGCCGTCATCCATGCCCCGGCGGTCGGGTCCCAGGTCTCCGGCAGCGCCCACGGCACCAGCCGCCGTTGCACGACCAGACCGAAGGCCGCGAGGTCGGGTGGCTCCAAGACCCGCCCGTCGTCGGTGACCGGACCGAGAGCGACCGTGACCGGCAGCTCGAGGGCGGCCACACCGGGGGCCACGGGCTCGTAGGCCACGCTCGGGACGGGGACGGTCAGCATCGCGGCCTCACCAGATGTTCCCGACGCCCGGGGTGTACACGGGACTCGCCACGGAGCTCGCGATCAGCGCCTGGCACTGCACCACTCCCGCGAACATCGCTATCGGCACGTTGACGTTCAGTGCCGGCGCGGTCAGCGACATCGCCGTGGTGGCCTGCACCGTGGCGGAGAGCGCGTTCACCGAGACCGGCATCGTGGCCGAGGTGACCGTGACACCACCGACGTCCGAGATCTCTATGCTCACCCCGGCCGTCGTGGTCAGGGTGATCCTGCTGGGCAGGTCGTCGAGGGTGATCGTGGTGCCACCGGCCGTGGCCACCTCGATCCTGCCGGTCGGGTTGTCCCCCAGCTTGACGTGGTGACCTCCGACGGTGCGCAGCTCCACCGCGGCGTTGGTGTCGTGCAGCTCGAGCTGGTGGCCGTTGGCGGTGTGCAGCCGGACGCTCTCCTGCCCGCTGCGGTCGTCGAGCTCGAAGACGTGCCCGGCGACAGACTTCAGTCGGCGCACGTGCTGGTCGATGCCGTCCGCGGGTGGGGTGTCCACCCCGTTGTGCAGGAAGCCCAGCACCATCGGGTGGTTCACGTCGCCCTGCTCGAAGGCGACCAGCACCTCGTCGTCGACCTCGGGCAGGAAGTGGTAGCCACGGTCCCTGCCCGCCATCGGCTTGGCGATCGGGGCCCAGCCGCTGTCGGTCGGGTCGTCGGAGAGCCACGGGTACCTCAGCTTGACCCGCCCGGCACCGGTCGGGTCCTCCACGTCCACGACCAGGGCCGTGACCACGCCGTACTGCGGCTCCACCTAGTCCACGCTCCCCTCGCGCCGGCAGCTGAAGCTGGTCAGGTAGCCGGAGTCGTTGACGGTGTGGGTGGTCCTGGTGACGAAGTACTTCCCGCTCAGCCGCGCGCCGAGCTCCTTGATCACCACGATCTGGCCGGCCCGCAGGTCCGGCAGGCCGACGACCTTCACGTCGGCGGTGACCATCTCCTTGGTCTGGTCGAGCAGGATCGAGATCGCCCGCTCCCGGGCCTCGCAGTTGGTGAACACCGGCTCGTCGACCACGATCTCCTCGCGAGCAGCGCAGGCGTTGATCACCCGGTGCAGGTCGGTGTTTGCGGTGATCCGCTCGTCGTCGAGGGTCACCGTGCGGCTGATCGGCTCCTTGCGCACCCGGTGCCAGCCACGCACGGTCACGCTGGAGACCTGGTTGGCGGTCCGGATGGTGGGCTTGAACTCGATCAGCGACCGGCCCCACGCGAGCTCGAAGGTGACGTCGCGCAGGCCCGGGATCATCCCCGGCCGGGAAGGGCCGAAGTAGAGCTGCCGCTCGCGGCCGGTGGCGGGGTCGGCCTCCTGCACGAACACCACGTAGCCACGCATCCGGGCGCGCTGGTAGAGGAAGTCGATGTCGTAGGCGTTCTCCTGGGTCACCAGCGGGATCGGCTTCTCCTTGCCCAGCGACTCCTCGTCGATCACGATCGGCATCGGGAACCGCTTGCGCCCCTTGTCGGTGCGCCGCGCGATGTCCCGGGCGATCTCGCTGTCCTTCTTGTCGACCCAGTGGGTCGTGTACTGCTTGCGGCGCAGCTGGTGCAGCGCGTTCAGCCCACTCACGGTCAGCTGCGCCGCACTGCTGTCGAAGCTCGGCTGCATCGTGGTGAAGGTGCCCTTGAGCATCGTCGTGAACTTGTTGCCGTAGCCGAGACGGAGCTCGACCTCCTTGCCGCACGGCTCGAAGAGCGTGAACCGGGCGTGGTCCTGGTGGCCCTCGGCGAGCTGCGCGGTGGTCTCCGAGCCGATGTACTTGAACGCCCGCTGCTGCTCGTCCCAGTTGTTGATCACCAGGTCGAACCCGTCGAGGCCGTCGACGTCGTCGTGGTAGGTCAGGCTGCGGACGTCGAAGAGCACGTCGCGCGGGAGGTTGGCGCCCTCGATCCTGACCTCGTAGCGCGGCACGTAGAACCCGCCCTGGTCGAGCGCCTCGTGCTGCAGCGTGACGGTCATGGCCCTTCCCCCTCAACCGACCGGCGGCACGGTCAGGACCTGTCCCGGGGTCACCCGGCGCGGGTCGTCGACGAGGTTCGCGGTGGCGATGTGCCGCCACTCGCGCGGGTCGTGCAGCAGCTGCCACGACACCAGCGCCAGCGACTCGCCCTCCTTCAGCACGTGGCTGCGGGTGTGGTCGGAGGACTGCAGGTTCAGCTGCTGGATCTGGCGGTCCAGGCCGACGTACTCCTCCAGCTTGAGGGTGAGTACGGCGCGCAGCGGGGTGCCCTCGGGGCTGAAGTACGTGAAGTCCTGCTTGACGTTGGTGACCACGCAGGGGAACTCGGTGCGGCGCTGGTTGCCGTAGCGCTCGGGAAGCCTGTCGCCGGGGAACTTCTCCCCCCAGATGAAGCTGCACACCGGCGAGGCGTGCGTCTTGGGGTCGATCTTGACCAGCCCGTAGAACGCGTCGGTCAGCGTGGTGACGCTGGTCGCCCCTGCCCCGGTGCCCTGCTCGGTGGTGTCGAAGTACAGCTCGACGCTGGCGCTCTCCGCGCCGCCGCGGACGAACTGCTTCAGTGGGCTGTCCAGCCCCGGGATGGTGATGTCGGCCATCACCACCGGCTTCTCGAAGGACAACGTGCTGGGGTTGAACTGCACGGGAATCTGCTCGGAGGAGCCGTCCTCCTTGAACACCTTGAACTTCGCCTTGCTCAGCCCGGCCATCACCGACCACCTCGCCGGCGCTGCTGCTGGATGACCGGCCGCAGGTCGAGCTCGGAGGCGCGTGCCTGGGCGGGGCGTTCCCTGGCCTCGAGCTCGGCGAGCACCGCCTTGACCACCTGGGCGAGCACGGGCGGGCTGAGCAACGACTCCGGCGCGGCGACGTCGACGGTGGTGTGCAGCTCCTGGATCTCGATCGGCATCAGGTGCTCACCCCCAGTGCCTCGGCGCCCAGGGCCAGGACCGAGAGCTGCCAGAGCCCCTCGTGGGCGATCTCGAGCGCCTCGACCGCGACTTCGTTGGCGCCGCCCTTGAGCTTGGGCCCCTCGAAGCGCACCGGGATGCCGCGCTTGAACTTCCACAGGTTGTGCGGGAGGTGCCGGTCGTCCATCAGCACGACGATCCCGTCCATCCGGCGGACCTTGCCCCGGCCGTAGTCGTACAACCAGTCCCAGCCGCTCTGGCTGATCCGGGACACCCCACGGGTGAGGATCAGGTTGGGCCAGGTGAGCCGGCTCGGGAACCGCAGCTCGGTGTCGTTGCGACCACCCTCGTGCCGCTTCTCCTCCTCCTGCAGCATCTTCAGGCCCTCGCACTCGCTGAAGCCGCCGAAGAGGGCGTCCCCGAGGACCGACGGGATCCCGGTCTTCAGCAGCGATGAGGCGCTGGAGGTGTCGGCCAGCATGACCAGGAAGTTGTGGTTCAACGGCGGGTCGAGACGCAGCCCGGTCGCGTCCTCCAGTGCCGGCAGCAGCGTCATCGCTCAGACCCCCGCCCCGACGGCGCCCAGCGCGGAGTTCACGTCGCGCACCTCCAGTGAGTCGTGCACGCGCCCGACCCGCAGCACCACGAACTCGAAGGGTTGCGCGGGTGCGATCCCGATCTCGATCACCAGCTGGCCGAGCGCACGCTGTGCGAGCGGGTTGTTGTCCAGGTCGCAGCGCACGAAGAAGGACTCCTCCGGCACCGACCCGGCGAGCATCCCCGACTCGTGCAGGCTGTCGAGGAAGAACGTCGCCGACATCGTGGCCCGGGCCCGGGTCAGGAAGCCGTTGGGCTCGAAGACCGCCCACTGCAGTGAGATCTCGAGAGCCTTCTCGATCATCATCATCAGCCGGCGCACGTTGACGAACCGCCAGTCCGGGTCGGAGCTCATCGTGCGTGCGCCCAGCAGCCGCAGCCCGCGGCCCCCGATCGTGCGCACCACGTTGACGCCCGCGACGTTGAGCAGCGCGTGCTCCTCCTCGCCGACCCCGACGCTGGGGCCGATCGCCCACGAGACCGGGCGGTTGGCCGGCGCCCGGTGCACCCCGCTGTCCAGGTCGGTGCCGGCCACCACGCCGGCGACGTGCCCCGAGGCGGGCACCAGCCTGAGGTCCCCGGGGGCGCCGTTGGGGTCGCTCAGCACCAGCCACGGCCAGCTCAGCGCGGCGTACGCCGTGTCGAAGCGCGAGCGCCAGTCGAGCACGCCGCGGACGCCCGCGGTCATGTCCAGGGCCACCTCCAGCGGCGCGTCGAGCAGCGCGAACCGGTCGCGCAGGCGCTCGCACTGCGAGACCATCTCGGCCTGCACGAGGTGGACGTCCTCGGGCGAGAACACCGGCGGCAGGTCGGGCGGCGTGTCCGAGACGGCCACCGGCGCGAGGGTCGGCTCGTCCAGGCACGGGTCCGGCACGCACGGCGGCAGCGGCGCGGTCGCGTGTGGTTCCGACGGGTGGATCAAGATGTCGGGTACGGCGAGCAGCCCGACCTCGCTGACCAGCTCGACGGCCCGCAGCCCGCGGCGCTTGCGGGTGAGCACCTCGACGCTGTCGTCGGGCGCGAACGGCTCCCCCACGAAGTCGGCGACCACCAGCGGCGCCAGGCCCGCGCGTCCCCCGGTCGAGCATCACGGTCGCGGACGGGTCGACCAGCAGCGCGCTCAGCGCGGCAGGCCCGGTCATCGAGGTCCGCAGCTCTTCCACGACCACGGGCTCCGGGGCGGTGACCCGCCCCTCCCCCGTCACCGGGTGGACCGGCGCGGCGACCGCGCGCAGCAGTCCCGGTCCGTAGCGCGGGTGCTCCGGCACCGTCGAGAGGCCCTCCCACACCCGCACCAGCCGGCGTCGTTCGCTGACCAGCAGCTGGTAGTCGACCGTCTCGACCAGGATCGGCTGGTCCGGAGCGAAGCCGGTCACCGGGGCGTCGTACGGCAGCCCGGCGCCGGGCTCGGGGTGCACCCAGTGCAACCTCCCGGCAGCCGCGTCGACGGCGGCGACCGTGCGCAGCAGCACCTGCGGCGACGCGGCCTGCGTCAGCCGCACCAGCGTCGCGCGGGTGAACCCAGCGATCCGGGGCACCGTGCTCCAGCGGCCCCCCGGATCGTTGGAGGTGGTGAGGACCTGGGTGCGGTTGGTCTCGCGGAGATTCAGGCCCACCTGGTCGCCCCACACCCCGGGGCTGGAGGCGCTCACCCGCCAGACCGGGCCGCTGGCACCGGTGAGGGTGGTCGTCGCGGCCGCCCGTCCGGTCACCGGGTCGTCGGAGGCCACCCGGACCACCCAGCAGCGGCGGCCGCCGTTCTCGAGGAACCCGCGCACCGCCAGCGCGAGGTAGGCGACTGGTGTGCTGCTCCCGAACCACGAGACGAACTGCTGCCACGACTCGACCGGCACCGGCACGTCCACCGGCCCCCGCTCCGCGATGCCCACGAACGCCGTGATGTCCGTGCGCAGCGGCGTCACGGGCGGGCTGCCCGCGTCGACGGTCTGGTAGTAGACCCCCGGTGCCTGGTCGGTGGCGAACATCGTCAGACGGCCTCGAGGACGATGTCCTCGACGATGATCTCGAGGGTCTCGATCGCCACCTCGTTGCCCGAGGCCTTGAGGTCGGGGCCGGTGATCTTGTTGGGCCAGCCACTCTCGAAGTGCCAGCGGAGTACGTCGTTGCGCTGCTCGTCCATCAAGATCACCGAGCCGTTGCGGCGGTCCTGCTGGCCCTTGACGATGTTGCGGTACCAGTCCCACAGCGTGGTGTCCGAGACCATCCCGCGCTTGAGCGTGATCGGTCCGAACTTGCGCAGCCCTGGGATGCGGCGCATGGTCAGCGGGATGTCCATCCCCGTGCGGTAGTCGGCGATCTCGCCGTCGGACTGCAGCCCGCCCACGTCGCTGAACGCAGCCACCGCGATGTCGTCGATCTCGAGCCGGAAGTTGAAGGTGCGGAACGGGTCGCGCCGGTCGTCTGCCATGGTCGTCTCCTCTTCTGGTCAGGCGTTGTCTGGTCGGGTCGGCATGTCCGGTCAGCTGTCCGACCGGGCGGTCCACAGGCCGATGCGGACGATCACGAACTCCGCCGGCTTCACCGGCGCCACCCCGACCAGCACGATCAGCCGCCCGTTGTCGACGTCGGTCTGCGTCATCGTGGTGCGGTCGCAGCGCACGAAGAACGCCTCCTCGGGACTGGTGCCCTCAAGCGCTCCGTTGCGCCACACCACGGTCAGGAAGTTGGTGATCACCCGCGTCACCCGGGCCCAGAGCGGCTCGGAGTTCGGCTCGAAGACCACCCACTGCAGGCCGCGCTCGATCGAGGCCTCGACAAAGATCAGCAGCCGCCGGACGTTGACGTACTTCCAGTCCGGGTCGGAGGTGATCACCCTGGCGCCGTACACCCGGATCCCGCGGTTGTTGTCGCGGAAGTCCCGGATCACGTTGATGTTCACCGGGTAGGGGTTGAGGATGTCCTGCTGCTCCTTGTTCACCTGGCGACGCAGCCCGGTGATGCCGCGGACCACCTCGTTGGCCGGCGCCTTGTGCACGCCGCGCTCGATGTCGGTGCGGGCATAGACGCCGAGCAGGTGCCCGGCCGGCGGGATCGCGTAGTCGTGGACGTCGGCGAGGTTCTGCGGAAAGGGGTCCCGGATCGAGAGCCAGGGGTAGTAGAGCGCGGCGTACTTGGTGTCGAACTGCTGTCGCTGCTCCTGGGCGTCGGTGATGGTGTCGCGCGGCTCCGGCGTGGTGTCCATCACCGCGAACCGGTAGCGCATCAGCTCGCAGTGGTCGATCAGCCCCTGCTGCACGGTGGCGCTGACCTGTCCCGGGATCGCCACCAGGCTGACCTGCTCGATGTTGCGCAGCGACTGCAGCCCGGTGCGCCTCTCGGGGTCGACGTTGTCGGCGCCGAGGAAGTGGGCGTCGGCGAGGGTGCCGATCGAGTCGTCGCCGGGCACCGCCTCGAGCCGGGTCCGCGCGGGTGTCAGGCGCCCGTCGGGGCGGCGGTCGACCAGCGCCTCCGGGCCCACCCTGGCGGACTCGAGGTCGGCCTGGGTGGTGGCCGCGTCGCGCACCCGGACGTAGAGCGACCCACCCTCGGGTCGGTGGTCCCAGGCACGCAGCGGCCCGGCGGTGCTGCCGATCACCTTCTCCACGTAGTTGCTGTGCCGGGGGTCCATCGAGAGGTTGCGGAAGGTCTCCCGGTCGATCACCTGGTCGTCGCGCGA
This sequence comes from uncultured Actinomycetota bacterium, assembly GCA_963782215.1. Lineage (GTDB taxonomy): Bacteria > Actinomycetota > Actinomycetes > Propionibacteriales > Nocardioidaceae > Marmoricola. The sequence continues at coordinate 73,657 of CAWAJE010000007.1, forward strand.
CGGCGTGGCCGGGTCGGGTTGCCGCAGCAGGGAGACGGTGAGGGTGAACTCGCGCGAGCGCACCACGGTGCCGATCACCTGCTGACCGGCCGCCAGGCCGGCCCCCGCGAGCAGGATGTTGCCGGTCGCACGGTCGACCGCCCGCACCTTGACCGGGTCGCCCAGCACGGCACCGTCCACGGGGTCGCTGAACTCCAGGACCGTCCCCGGCTGGACTCCGGAACGTGACGCCAGCCGGATCGTGGTCGGGTTGACCAGGGTCGCGAGCGTGGTGCGGCTGACCAGCCCGGGGTCGTCGTCGGTGACGGTCACCCGCAGCCGGTCGCCCCAGCTCCCGGCGTCGAGTGCCTCGACCAGGAAGAGCGGCGCCCGCGCTACCGCGACCGACCCCGCCTGGTGTGACCGCGCCAGCGGGGTGGCGATCTGGAAGGCGTCCGGGGTGGGTACGCCGACGGCCCCGTTGATCTGGTGGAAGTACGCCGACCCGGACGGCGAGAACACACGGAGGTGGTGGCCGGCGTAGGCCCGGGCGTCGGAGACGGCGAGCGTCGTGGCTCCCTCCTCCGCGGCCATCGCCAGCGCGGAGACCTTCGCCCCACCGGCGGTCGCGGTCGCCGGGGCTCCACGGAGCTGCACCTTGGTGCCGATCGGATGCGCCCCGGCCAGCGCCGGGTCGATCGCGATGTTCCCTGAGTCGGGAGCGACCCCGGTGAGCCCGGGCACCCCGGTCACCGTGACGACCTCGCTGGTCGACCCGCTGCCGACCTCGAGGAGGCTGCCCACGGCCACGCCGACCCGGTTGTCCACCACCACCGTGCGGGCGCCCGGGGTGCCGGCCGCCGTGGTCAGCTTCGGGGCCGGGTCGACCAGCGCGTTCGCTGCGGCGCCGGCCGTGAGCGCGGGCACGAAGCTGACTGCGTCGCCGACGATCGCGGTGACCGTGACCGGCTGCGGGCTCGCGCCGCCGGAGTCGACCAGCAGCGACTGGCCCACCACCAGTCCGGCTGCCTGACCCGGCTTGAGGGTGAGCGTGGTGTCGCCGGCGACAGGTCCGGCCTGCAGCGACCTGGTCGCGAAGTCGACCGGGTCCACGACGAACCCCACCCCGTAGTCGAGCGCGGCTCCCGGCGAGATGTCGAGGGTGGAGAGTCGTCCGATGCGGCGGACCTCCCGGTCCGCGGCATCTCCGACGATGACGAGGTTGTCGGCGGTGTCGAAGTTGCCGGCCCGGGTCGTGAGGAAGGCCAGGCAGGTCCCCGCCGCGGCCGAGTCGATGTCCTGGTCATCGACCGCCACCACGGTCAGGTCGACGGCGGTGAGGACCGTCGCGGCCGGGTAGCCACCGGTGAGCGGGGAGTCGAGCACCAGCTGTGCGGTCGAGTCGGTCCCTCCCGCTGCGGTGAGGTCCTTCACCTCGGACAGCATCCGGTACTCCGTGCGCCCACCGGCGGCGAGCTCGAGGCAGGCGTCGCCCGCGATCGCAGCGGTCTGCAGGGCGGTGAGGTCTGCCGTCGGGGCGTGCACCGCGACCGTCGCGTCCCCCGCGGAGACAGCCGCCGTCGCCGTGAAGGTGTCCCCCGGCGTACGCACGATCTGGTGCGCCTGCTCGGTGTCGGGGTGTGACCGGCTCAGCGGCAGGTCGAGGACCACCATCAGGTCCTCGGTGGCCGGGTTGGTCGCGACCTGGACGTACTCCGCCGAGCTGCCCTCCCCTATGCGCACGGTGTCCAGGGCATTGAGTCCGGTCCCGTCGAGGACGAGCAGGTCGGGCCCGGTGATCGACGTGCCGGTCCCCTCCCCGGCGCTGCGCACCAGGGTCGAGGCGAACGGGGTGCCCTGCCCGCGGTCGAAGAGGTTCGAGCTCGCCCGCGTGGCAGCGTCGGAGAGGGCGCGCACGACGTAGACCCGCCTGCCGCCGTTGGTGAAGAAACCCTCGACGGCGTGCGGGAGGTAGCGGTGCTCGCCGTAGTCCTCCCCGGGTCGCAGCTGGGCGCCGAACCAGCGGTTGTAGTCCCCGAGGCTGGTGACCAGCACGGGTACGTCGACCGGGCCGCGCTCGGCCACGCCGACCATGCCGCAGGTGCTGGTGCTGACGCCCTCGATCGGCTTGGACCCGGTGTCGACTTCCTCGACGTACACGCCCGGGGCGAGGTATTCAGGCATCTGGTCCTCCGATGTTCAGCGCTCAGGTGAGCGTCAGGTCGACTGCTGCGGACGGTTGGGTGAGGGTGTGTCGCGCGCTGGTGTGCAGCGCGCCCTTGGTGGCGTCGAGAACGACGGCCGCGACCCCGCTCAGCGGCGCGAGCCTGCCGACGCCGTCGGTGTTCGTGGTGAGCTCGTAGCGGGTGGCGACGTGGTACTCCGCCGGGACTCCCCCGCCGGAGAGCCGCACCACGGAGCCGGTCGGGAGCCCGGTGAGCGTGCTGACCTCGACGCTCCGGTCACCCTCGAAGGTCGCGGCGGTCGTGGTCGCGGTCGTCCCCCCTGGAGCCGGGGCGACCAGGCGCACCACCGCCGCGTCGGCGGCATGGTCGTGCCGGAGCGGCCAGCGCAGGGTGAGCGTCGTCGGGGCGAGCAGGTCGATTCCCCCATCGACGCTGCTCACCTCGACGCGCTCGGCCCGGTCGGGCTCCGAGAGGTCAAGTCCGACGAGGTCACCCACCGCGAGCGCCCCGGTGTTGCTGACCCACAACCGGGTGCTGCCGGCTCCGACCCCGGTCGCGAGGACTCGGGGCGGTTCGACCGGCGACGTCAGCGCCGGGACGTCGAGGGCGGCCCCGCTCGCGCGGGCTGCGCTCAGCCCCGGGGCCAGTCCCAGCAGGTCGGTCGTGCGGGGTGCTGCTGCCAGCTCGGCCCCCCTGGCCCACCAGCCGGCCACCCTCACGGTCGCCCCGTCCAGCGGGACAGGCTGCCCGGCGGCGTTGGTCTGGTAGGTGCTCACGGCCACCGACACCGCCGTACGCCGCAGCCGGCGTACGCCGAGGTCGGCCGCGGTGAAGCCGGACTGGGCGGGGAACGGGACCAGCTCGCGGCGGGGCTCGTACCCGGCCGCGCCGATCACCAGCTCCAGGGTGTGTGCGTTGCCCCCCAGCATCGGCAGCACCCTGGACGGGACCCCGACCAGCCCGACGAAGCCACTCGCCCCGACCCGTGGCCGCAGCCCGGGCAGGTCACCGGAGACCTGCACCGGACCGGTCACCGGAGCACCGGTGAGGTCGTCGAGCAGCTGCACCACCACGATCGCCTGGAACACCTCGTAGCGGTCGCGCGGCTCGAGGCCGCTCACGGTGTGGGCCCGGTCGGCGAACGTGACCACGCTGCGACTCACGGCGTACCTCCCACCACGACGGCGGGCTCGACGATCGGCACCCGCACCGGCGGACCGCTCTGGTCACGGGTGGGCGCCTCGATGTCGACGACGGTCACCTCGTAGGAGACCGAGGTCCGGTAGGAGGTCGCCAACGCGTCCCAGATCCGGCCGAGCTCGTCGATGGTGAGCGCCTCGAAGCGCGCGGTGATCAGGGCGCGGGTGCCCGCGAAGTCGTCACGCAGGTCGACCCCGGAGATCGTGGGGTGGTCGTGCAGCACCTGCAGCGCCTTGCCGAGGATCACCTGCTCGGTCTCGGGGGCGTCGGTCACGTTGGCGCTGGTCATCGGCGCGACCAGGTAGTGCAGCCGGACCGGCAACGGAGCGGGCCGCAGGCGCGTGGGACTGATCCGCTCGGGTGGCCGGTTCGAGGTCATCTCGTCACGGGTGACCCGGTACAGCCACACCGAGAGGCCGCTGCGAGTGCCGGTCATCTCGGCCGGCGTGTTCAGCAGCACGCGCATCGGGCCGGCCGCACCGAACGACGCCCCGAGGTCGGGGTCGCGCTCGAACTCGGCCTGGAGGAAGTCGGCCAGGGTGCGACTGGTCGCGCGGATCGCGGTGATCACGCGACCCCCTCGCGGCCCCGGGCCACCGCGCGAATGGTCTCCACCAGCGTGGTCGGCGACAGCGCTCCGAGCTCGGTGCGCTGCGGCACCAGCTCCCACAGGGACGCCTCCCGGCCGTCGTAGTGGGTGGCCAGCACCGGCGGGCAGGTCGAGCGCCTGAGCCTGTCGATCCACTCGCGGTAGTGCGAGCTCTCCGAGTCGTTCCACAGCACGATGTCGGCGTCGACGATCGGCAGGTCCTCGTCCGGGTCCGGCAGCGGCAGGTCGGCGACCACCTCGAGATCGGGCTCGTGCGCGACCGCGCGGTTGATGATGTCCCCCAGCAGGCCCGAGCAGCCCACGAGCGCCACCCGCAGGCGGTCCCCCCGTGTCGCTTCGGCATCCTCCGGCACCCGCACTCCCCTCCTGCTCCTCCCAGCAGTAGGGACCTCCGCAGTGGACCCGGACAAGGCGCAACGGGGTGTGTCTTGGGTTGGTGGCCCGGGCACCCGATCGGGGATGGAGCAGCCGATCGCGCGGCAGGTGCGGGGTACTGGATCCCCCGGGCCGCCCCGCTCCGCCTCAGTCGTGCCGGGAGTACTGGATCCCGGACCCGGACCCCGCGAGGACGTCGGAGACCTCGGCACGACCGCCCACACCGAACTTCGCCAGCACGCTGTGCACGTGGTTCTTCACCGTGCTCAGCTGCAGGTCGAGGGAGCGCGCGATCTGCTTGTTGCTCATCCCGGTGTTCAGCAGGCGCAGCACCTCACGCTCGCGCGGCGTCAGCTGCGGGGGCAGGACCGGGTCGCGCCGGTTGCGTGCCTGCAGCGCGATGTGCCGCAGCAGCTCGGCGGCGACCTTGCCCGAGCACGCGGCCTCGCCCCTCAGGGCGGCGCGCAGGGCGTCGCCGAGCTCGTCCAGGCTGGCCTCCCGGGGGACGTAGCCGGCGATGCCGGCCTCCGCGAGCACCACCACCTCGGGGCCGCCCTCGGGCACGCCCAAGGCGACCACCTTCACCCCGGGGCACGCCGCCAGGATCGCCGCCACCACGACCGGCGCCTCGGGCAGGGCCATGTCCATGAGTACGACGTCACAGCCGTCGTGGACCGCTTCCACGGCCTCGATCCCGCTGGCCGCCGTAGGGCTCTCCTCGACGTCCGGCAGCGCACGCAACGCGTCGGCGACGCCGTCCCGGTAGAGACGGATCTCGGTAACCACAAGAACTCTCATGTCCGCTGCCCGCCGCAGGATCGGGGTCGGTAGATCGGACAAGCCCTCCGCCGGACGCCTTCGACAGTAGCCGTGTCGGGCCGGGGTGCACATGGTTCATTCGGACTAACGCGTTCCGCAAGGACTTTGCCCCACGCGCTCTCCCGTTTACGGTGGTCCGCATGCCTTTCCCCAGAATGCTGCGATTTGCCGCGCCCCTGCTCACGCTCGCGCTGGTCCTCCCGCTGGCCGGCTCGGTGCCCGCAGCGTCGGCTGCTGGGTCGGGTTCGGGCTCGCACCCGACCAACGCCGCGAAGGTCTACCGCTGGGGCCACGCCTCGGTGAAGGACGAGTTCAAGGCTCCGTTGAGCCGCTCCTGGCGCGTCAACAAGCGCAAGCTGGTCCGCAACCAGCACGGCATGCTCACCCTGGACTCCACCCGCAGGAGCGGCACCGTCTCGGCGACCCTCTCTGGGAAGGCGCGCCGCTACGGCCGCTGGGAGGCTCGTGTCCGTGGCCGGCAGTACGGCAAGGGCGGCACCCCCTTCCGGGCCGTGTGGGAGCTGACCCCGCGCAAGCGGGACCACTGCGGTGCCCGCGGCATCGTGCTCAGCGACTACGTCCTGGGCAGCAGCTCCGCGAAGATGCACCTGCGCAACCTGCCGAAGAACGACTTCACAGCGCGCAAGGGGCTCCGGCTGAGCCGCAACGAGTTCCACACCTACGCCGTCGAGGTCACCCGCAAGCGGATCTCCTGGTTCGTGGACACCAAGGTCGTGCGCACCGAGACCCGTCCCGCTGCGCGCACCGGGGCGGCGCTACGACATCCGCTTCCGCCTGCTCGCGGCCAAGGGCAAGCGGATGCGCCAGGGCCGGATGCAGATGGACTGGGTGCGCTACTACAGCCTTGAGCGGCCCAACGCGAAGTCGGTCAAGGCCCCGCGCACCAAGCGCACGACGTACGCCGGGGGATGCTGATTCGCGAGTTCGGTAACGTGCGGCGGGACGTGCCATCTCGGGACCCTCGGAGGTTCGCCCATGTCCGACCGCACCCAGACCACTCCTGACGCCACCACCGACGAACGACCGCGCTGGCGGCTGATCGGGCCCGGACTGGTGGTCGCGGCCACCGGCGTCGGCGCCGCCGACCTGGTCGCGACCCTCGTCGCGGGCAGCAAGTACGGCTACGCCCTGCTGTGGTGCGCCGTGCTCGGCTGCCTGATGAAGATCGTCCTGGTCGAGGGGGCCGGGCGTTACAGCCTGGCCACCGGCCGCACCATCTACGAGGGCTGGAGCAGCCTCGGGCGGTGGACGCACTACTACTTCGGCCCCTACATCGTGATCTGGGGCTTCGTCTACGGCGCCGCCGCGATGGCCGGCACCGGCCTCGCCCTGCACTCGCTGCTGCCGGTCCTCGGCGTCAAGGCCTGGGGGATCATCTCCGGGCTGATCGGTCTCACCCTGGTGTGGAGCGGTCGCTACGGCATCTTCGAGAAGGTGCTCAGCGTGATGGTGCTGCTGATGTTCGTCTCCATGGTCGGCGCCGCAGCACTCACCGTGCCGAACCTCCCCGAGCTGGCGGCCGGGCTGGTGCCGACGATCCCGGACGGCGGCCTGATCAACGTGCTCAGCGTCGCAGGCGGTGTCGGCGGCACGATCACGCTGGCGGCGTACGGCTACTGGCTGCGCGAGAAGGGCTGGGTCACCCCGCGGCACATGCGAGTGATGCGGATCGACAACTCGGTCGCCTACACCGTCACCGGGCTGTTCGTGGTGGCCACCTTGATCGTCGGCGCCGAGCTGCTCCACTCCGCCCAGATCGCCGTGGCCACCGGGGACGAGGGCCTGCTCGACCTGTCCACGGTCCTTGACGAGCGGTACGGCGCGGCCGCCGGCACCGTCTTCCTGATCGGATTCTGGGCCGCAGCGATGAGCTCGCTGGTGGGCGTGTGGAACGGCGTCAGCCTGATGTTCGCCGACTTCGTGGGCCACGTGCGCGGCCACGGCGCCGACCACCCCGCGAGCCGGGCGGGCGGCACCTACTACAAGGCGTACGTGCTGTGGCTGACGCTGCCGCCGATCGTGCTGATCTTCCTCGGCAAGCCGGTCTACCTGATCCTCGCCTACGGGGTCCTCGGCGCGTTCTTCATGCCGTTCCTCTCGGTCACGCTCCTGTGGATGCTGAACACCGACCGGGTGCCGCGGGAGTGGCGCAACAAGTTGCCCACCAACATCGCGCTGGTGCTGTGCACGCTGGCGTTCGGGGCGCTGGCGCTCAACGAGATCTCCAAGGCGGTCCAGGGGGTGTGAGTTGTCGCGTTCTCGGTCGCCGAGCGCGATTTCGGCCTAACCTTGAGGTCGGTCTCGGGATCACCGAGCCATCAGCCGCGGAGACCTCCTTGACCTCACCCACCACCCTGCTGTGCCGGGCCGGTGACACCGTCGCCCTGCTCGCCCTCGTCGCGGGCCTGGCGCTCGGTTGGGACGCCCTCGGCCGTGACGGGTTCGTGCTGCTCGGCGTCGCCGCGAGCGCGACCGGCGTCTGGGCCCGGTCGGTGGTGCCGGTCGCGAGCAGGCGCAGCTCCCTCTCGCCACGGCGCCAGCTAGCCGCCGCCGGTGCGGCGGCCGCAGGAGTCCTGATCTCCGCCATCGGGTTCGGCAACCTGGCCGGGGTCTCCGGCTTGGTCCTGCTCCTGCTGGCGCTGTCGGCCTCACCGCTCGTGCACCGGCGGCTGGTGCACCGGGGCCGGCGTACCACCTCCACCTGGACCCACCCCTCCCTCGGCAACGGCATCGTGCAGCCGCTGCACACGATGGGCCTCGAGCAGCTGTGTGACGGCTGGACGGCGAGCTACGTGGCGCTGGCCTCCACCGACGACCCCGTGCAGATGGAGCGGCTGAGCCACCTGCGCCTGGCCTACCTCGACGAGCTCGAGCGCCGCTTCCCGGCCAGGTTCAACGCCTGGTTGCGCATCCACGCCCACCCCAGCGCGGACCCCCAGACCCACCTCGCCAGCGACGACGCCGCCTGACCCCTCGCCCGCCTCTTCCGACGCTCGGCACCCTCGGCGTACGGTCCTGTCATGTCCTACCCGGCACCGGTCTACCTCGGTGACGGTGGCGAGGTCACCGCCTGGCTGCGTCCGGTCGACACCCCACCCGAGCTGCCGCTCGCCAGAGGCGCCGCGCACTTCCTCGCCACCGGCGCCTCCACCGCCGGCCGCTTCGGCCTCTACCGCTGGGACATGGACGCCGAGGCCGGAGGCGCCCAGCCGCACTTCCACCGCACGATCAGCGAGTCGTTCTTCGTGCTCTCCGGGGCCGTCGAGCTGTTCCAGGGCGAGCGTTGGGTCCAGTCGCACGCGGGCGACTTCGTCCACGTCCCCGAGGGCGGCCTGCACGGCTTCCGCAACGTCTCCCCCGAGCCCGCGTCGATGCTCATCCACTTCGCTCCCGGCGCCCCCCGCGAGGCCTACTTCCGCGGCCTCGCCGACCTGGCCGAGGGCCGCTGGCAGCCCAGCCACGAGGAGCTGGTGGCGTTCATGGAGGAGCACGACAACTTCTATGTCTGAGACGTCATCGCGGGCCGTCCGCACGACGAGGCCGACGGTGCTCCTCATCGCCAGGTGGCTCGTCGACCCGGCTCACCGATCCGGCGTTTGTAGGTGCGCAGCAGGAGTGACGACCGCTGTCTCGTGCCGAGTCCTGCCGAACGCTGACGGCGCCTCGTCCTCGAGCCAAGTTGTCGGTGCTCGGTGATCCAATAGGAGACATGACCAGCACTCCCGCGCCCGGTGTCGAGGAGCTCGACGACGCCCGGTCGGTGCTGGTCTTCGCCCGCTCTCGCCGGGTCGAGGCCGATGCTGCGGAGGCCGACATCCTGGCGGCGGCCGCGACCTGGGCCGAGCAGCACCCGGCTGAGTCGATCGCCACCGCAGCGACCGTGCGCGCCGGCGGCGGACACGAGACCGGGATCCCGCTGGCCGGGCCCGGGGCACCCCTGGTCGCGGAGTTCTGCATCCCCGAGCTGGCCCTCGCGCTGGGGATGTCCCACGACGCCGGACGTGCCCTGATCGGCGATGCCCTGGAGCTGCGGCACCGCCTGCCCCGGCTATGGGCGGCCGTGCAGACCGGACGCGTGGTCGCGTGGCGCGCGCGCCGGATCGCCGAGCGCACCCACTCGCTCTCGGTCGAGGCCGCCACCTGGGTCGATGCTCAGATCACCCCGTTCGCGCACACGCTGGGTCCGGCGGCGATCGAGCGCCTGGTCACCGAAGCCTTGGCGTCCTTCATGCCCGCCCAGGCCGAGGCAGATGCCCTTGCCGCGTGGGAGGACCGACACTTCACCATCCACCACGAGCACCTCACCGCCCACGGCACCAGCCGCGTCGAGGGCGTCCTGGACCTTGCCGACGCCCTCGACCTCGACGACGCGATCGCCCGCGAAGCCGCCACCCTGGCCGCTGCTGGTTGCGAGGCTCCTCTCGACGTACGCCGCTCCATGGCCGCCGGCCTGATCGCCCGCCACCAGCTCGCGCTGGAGCTCCAGCAGGGCTTCGCCGGCTCCGCGGGCCCATCCGCGAAGCCCGGGAGGGCATTGCAGCCGCGCCAGGTCGTGCTGCACGTCCACCTCTCCTCCCACGCGCTGACCCACCCGCAGTGCCCGGACCTGGCCACGGTGGAGGAGCAGCACCAGCTCGTCACCACCGCCCAGGTCAGGACCTGGTGCACCGACCCCGCCACGACGGTGACCGTGCGCCCGGTGATCGACCTCAACGCCCACCTCGGCAGCGAGCAGTACGCCGTCCCACCGGTGCTGCGTGAACAGGTCGTCCTGCGCGACCGCACCTGCGTGTTCCCCCGCTGCACCCGCACCGCCCGTGACTGCGACCTCGACCACGTGGTCCCGTTCGAGGCTGGCGGCACCACCACCAGCGACAACCTTGCCCCGTTGTGCCGCCGACACCATCGCCTCAAGACCCACGGCGGCTGGCACTGCGTCATGACCACCCTGGGCAGCTTCACCTGGACCAGCCCGCACGGCTACCACTACCGCCGCGACCCCGGCGGCACCACCGCGCTCCCGCCGCCCGACCCGGGCTGACCGCGGGCTTGCTGAGTCACCGTGCGGCGGAGATGTTCCTGCCCTGCGCGTTCGCGTGCGGCCGCTGACGGTCGACATCCCTGTCCAGGTCCTCTCGCCGACGAGTGGTGCGAGGGACGGCTGACCGCCTGGACCCAGGCTGCCGAGGCTTGGAACGGGTGGGTGGAGTACACGATCGCGGACCAGCCGCAGGCCGGCTGGTTCGGCCCTGACTCGGTGCGGAAGCTGGAGACCACGTAGACCGCCGCGCAGACGCGCGCACGAGCACGACTACCCCGGGTCCTCCCCAAGGTGCCCCGTCGCGGGGTCCACCATGGTGAGGAACTCACGGATCCTTCGCCGATGGTCCTCCAGGGACGGATCCGGCGGACCTGCCACGCCGAACCCGTATCCCACGTGGGGACCGTTCACCCACGTGTAGCCCGAGTCCGTGAAGCCCGTCTCCGCGTCCACCGTCACGCGCACGGCGAACTCCTGGCCCTCGACCACGAGATCGAAGCTCGTAATGCTCCCCGGCTCGGGTGGGAGCCCGGGTGGGCGCTCCGGGTCGCGATACCGGCTCGGCATGCGAGCAGAGTGCTCGTGCCGGTCACCGCCGGGCTCGCGGTCGCCACCCATACGCCAAGGATGACCCCCTTTCCGCGACGCGTCCATGGCGCTGGTCCGACCTTCGCCACCGCGCCGCACCGCCGCGCACAACTGGACCGGCCCCCCGCCGACGTACGACGAGGGGCCGGTCCACGGAACCGGGGGCGGGGGTACGCCGTTACGGCACCATCCACCCGAGCACGGCGGTCGACTGCAACGCCACGATGACGCACATCAGCACCAGCAGGCCGAGGCTCCAGCCGATCACCTTGCGGAAGATGTCGCCCTCCTTGCCGGCCATGCCGACCGCAGCAGCAGCGATCGCGAGGTTCTGCGGGCTGACCATCTTGCCGAGCACTCCGCCGGAGGTGTTGGCCGCAGCCATCAGCACGGGGTCGAGCCCCGCCTTGGTCGCGGTCTGCACCTGCAGGGCACCGAACAGCGCGTTGGCCGAGGTGTCCGAGCCGGTCACCGCCACGCCGATCCAGCCCAGGATCGGCGAGATCACGACGAAGGCGCTGCCGGCACCGGCCAGCCAGGCCCCGAGCGACGCGGTCTGGCCGGACAGGTTCATCACGTAGGCCAGCCCCAGGACGGCCATCACCGTGATGATCGCGGACTTCAGCTCGACGTAGGTGGCAGCGTAGGTGCTCAGCGCCTTGGCCGGGGAGACCTTCAGGATCAGCATCGTGATCAGGCCGGCGATGATCATCAGGGTGCCGGCGGCGGGGAGCCAGTTGAAGTTGTAGGTCGTCGTGGAGACGGGGTCGCCGGCGGTGTTCAGGACGTTGAGGCCGGGCCACGCGAACGTGGTGGTGAACGGCTTCTGCGCCAAGAACTCCTTGACGGCCGGGATGTTGGTGATCGAGAAGATCGCGATGATCACGGCGTACGGCGCGTAGGCCTTCGCGACCTCGGCACCGCTGTCGTGCACCTTCTCGCGTCCGGCACCGGTGGCGCCGGCGCCCGAACCCCCTGCGGCGGCGCGCCCGGTCGAGGAGGTCACCGAGGTGGAGATGCCGTCGGGCTGACGACGCGCCGAACCGGTGGCACCGCCCTGCGCGGCGACGAGCTCGTCCTCCTCGGCGGCGACCTGGTCGGCGGTCAGGGTGTGGGACGGGGTCCAGACCCGCAGCAGCAGGACGACAGCAGCAGCGGCGACGAGCGCGGCCAGGATGTCGGCGAGCGGCACGGAGATGTAGTTGGCGGCGACGAACTGCGCGACGCCGAAGGCCAGACCACACACGATCGCGGGCAGCCAGGTCTGCTTGGCGCCCCGCTTGCCGTCGACGACGAAGACCAGCACGAGCGGCACGATCACGGCCAGGATCGGCGTCTGTCGACCGACCATCCCGCCGAGGGTGTCGATGTTCAGCCTGGGGTCGTCACTGGCACCGGAGGTGACCGACGCGAGGGTGACGATGGGGGTGGCGAGCGCACCGAACGCGACCGGCGCGGTGTTGGCGATCAGCGCCACGGCGGCGGCCTTGATCGGGCGGAAGCCCAGGGCCATCAGCATCACCACGGTGATCGCCACCGGCGTGCCGAACCCGGCGAGCGCCTCGAGCAGGGCGCCGAAGCAGAAGGCGATGATGATCGCCTGGATCCGCTGGTCGGGGCTGACCTTCTCGAAGGAGCGTCGCAGCACGTCGAAGTGCCCCGAGGCCACGGTGAGGTTGTAGACCCAGATCGCGTTGATCACGATCCACAGGATCGGGAAGAAGCCGAAGGCGGCACCCTCGGTGCCCGCGAGCAGCGCCTGTCCCGCCGGCATCTCGAAGAGCAGGATCGCGACCACCAGCGCGACACCCAGCGAGATCACACCGGCCACCCACGCCTTCATCCGCAGACCGCCGAGCAGGAGGAACAAGGTGACGAGTGGCAGCGCCGCGCACAGCGCACTGAGGGCGAGCGAGTCGCCTACCGGTTGGAGGTTCTGCTGGAACATGCTTTCTCCCGAACTGGATGGATGGAGCGGATGGGACAGCCGGACGGACTACGGGTGGGGCAGCAACGTGGAGGCGGGAACGCCCCGGATCGAGGCGTCCAGCACCTCGACCGTGTGGGCCATGCCCATCGGGTGACCCGAGCGCTCGATCGCGGAGGTGACCTGCATCAGGCAGCCCGGGTTCGCGGTGACGAGCACCTGGGCGCCGGTGTTGACGATGTTGGCCGCCTTGCGGTCCCCGAGCTCGCGAGCGGGTTCGGGGTTGAGGATGTTGTAGATGCCGGCCGACCCGCAGCACAGCTCGGCCTCGGCGATCTCCTTGACCTCGAGCCCGGGGATGCCTTCGAGCAGCCGGCGCGGCTGGACGCGGACTCCCTGCGCGTGGGCCAGGTGGCAGGCGTCGTGGTAGGCCACGCTCAGGTCCAGCGGGTGCCGCGGCGCCACCGGACCGAGCTCGACGAGGATCTCCGAGACGTCGCGCACCCGCTCGGCGAAACCGCGAGCCTTCTCGGCGTACGCCGGGTCGTCGGCCAGCAGCTCGGCGTACTCCTTCATCGTGGAGCCGCAGCCGGCCGCGTTGACGACCACCCACTCGACCCCGGACTGCTCGAAGGAGTCGATCAGCCTGCGGGCGTACTTCTGCGCCTCGGCCTCCCGGCCGTTGTGCGCCGACAGCGCACCGCAGCAGCCCTGCGTCGGAGGGACCACGACGTCGCAACCCTCGGCTCGAAGCACCCGCGCGGTGGCGGAGTTGACGCCCGGGAAGAACGCGCCCTGCACGCACCCGGTGAGCAGCCCCACCACGGCGCGGCGCTGACCGGTCGCCTGGATGTACGGCGGCAGCGGCTCGGGACGACCCAGCCGGGGAGCGAGGCTCTCCATGGCGGCGAGCTGCGGGGACATCCGGTCCAGCAGGCCGGTGCGGCGCATCGCGCGGTCGAGACCGCTGGCCTGCATCGCGCGCAGAGGACCGCGGAGCAGACGCAACCGGCGCGGGTGCGGGAACAGCGAGAAGATCAGCCCGCGCAGCGCCTTGTCCTTGCGGGGACGCTCGTGGCGACGCTCGACCTGGGAGCGGGTCTGCTCGATCAGGCGGTCGTACTGCACCCCCGAGGGGCAGGCGGTCACGCAGGCCATGCAACCGAGGCAGGCGTCCCAGTGGGAGACCATCTCGTCGCTCATCGGCTCGCCCTCGAGCCCTTCCTTCATCAGGTAGATCCGACCGCGCGGGGAGTCCATCTCCTCGCCCCACAGCACGTAGGTGGGACAGGTCGGCAGGCAGAAGCCGCAGTGCACGCAGTCGCCGATCAGCGCGGCGTCCGGCGGGTGGTGCTCGTCGAAAGCACCACCGGGCACGGGCATGCCGAGGTCGATGATGCTGCCGGTCTCTCCGACGGCCGCACCTGCGGCTGCCTGGCCGGCGGTCTGGTCCGGGGTGCTGCTCATGCTCAGATGCCTCCCACGAAGCGGCCCGGCGCCAGTCGGCGCTCGGGGTCGAACTGGTCCTTGACCCGACGCATCAGGTCGATCGCCGCGACCTCGCCCCACACGTCCGCTGCGGCCTTCACCGCGGCCGGGGCGTCCACCACGACAGCGCTGCCGCCGGCGCGGACGCACGCACCGCGCACCCGCCCGAGTGCGCTTGCCACGGCCTCGACCGGGGTCCCGGGGGCGATCGCCGCGTAGGCGACGCCGCTTCCGGCCGAGCCGCGCAGCTCCACCGGCACACCGCAGTCGCGCACGGCGACGAGCACCTGGGTCAGCCCGGAGAGGGCGAAGGTCAGCTTCACTGCGGTGGCACGGTCGTCGCCGGTGGCGCGCACGTCCCAGGGGTACGCCGCGCCGCCCGCCGGTGCGTCCGCCGCCTCGGTCGCGCTCTCCCCGAGCAGCGCCCGGATCGCCGCAGCCCGACCGGCCACACCGTCCTGCTGACCCTCGAGCAGGACGTGCACCGATCCGGCACCCTCCGCGGTCCAGCCGATCTCGATCGCCGCGGGGACCGCCTGCGAGTGCAGCACGGCCTGGACCACCTGCTGGGCCTCGGCCGGATCCACCACGGTCCGGCTGACCCAGCGGGAGTCGGCCGGCACCGGGTGCAGCCGGAAGGTCGCGTCGGTGATCACCGCGAGGGTCCCGAAGGAGCCGATCACCAGCTTGCCGAGGTCGTAGCCCGCGACGTTCTTGACCACGCGCCCCCCGGCCTTGGCGACGACGCCGTCGGCGCGCACCATCGTGACCCCGATCAGCAGGTCGCGGGCGGTGCCGCTGGCCACCCTGCGGGGGCCACTGCTGTTGGTCGCGAGGATCCCGCCGATGGTGCCGCCCGGCACGGTCTCGTCGAGCGCGAGCCGTTGGCCCCCGTCGCCGAGGACCTCCTGCACGTCCGCGAGGCGAGCTCCTGCCTGGGCAGCCACGATCAGGTCACCGGCGGCGTGGTCGAGCACCTGGTCGAGCGCGCTCAGGTCGAGCAGCACGTCGGCGCTGGCGGGAGGCAGTCCCCACGACAGCTTGGTGCCGCGGCCGCGTGGGACCACGGTGAGCCCGTGGGCAGCAGCCGCGCGCAGCACCTCGGCCACCTGCTCGGTGTCCGCCGGACGTGCGACCACGCCGGGCATCACCTCGTCGACGAGGTCGTTCGCCGAGACGTCCTCGACCGTCGCGCAGGCCGAGGAGATCGCCGTACGAGCAGCGTCGTCGATCGTGTGCGTCGTCATCAGAAGACCTCCGTCACGCCGGACTCCGAAAGCGGGTGCACGCCCTTGTGACGCCCGGGGACCTCGCCGCACAACCGTGGTGTCGGGAAGATCTTGCCGGGGTTGGAGATGTTGTCGGGGTCGAAGGCGCACCTGACCAGCTGCATGGTGTCGAGGTCGTCATCGGTGTACATCCGCGGCATGTAGGCGGCCTTGTCGACGCCGACGCCGTGCTCCCCGGTGATCGACCCGCCGTGCTGGATGCACAGGTCGAGGATCGCGCCGCTGACCTTCTCGGCCGCCTCGCCGGCGCCCTCGATGCTGTCGTCGAAGAGCACCAGCGGGTGCAGGTTGCCGTCACCGGCGTGGAAGACGTTGGCCACGCGCACGCCGGAGGACTCCGAGACCTCGGCGATCGCCTTGAGCACCTCGGGCAGCGCCGTCCGGGGGATCACACCGTCCTGGACGATGTAGTCGGGGCTGATCCGGCCCACGGCAGCGAACGCGGACTTGCGGCCACGCCAGATCAGCGCACGCTCGGCAGGGTCGGTCGCCACACGCTGCTCGAAGGAGCCGTTCTCGTTGCAGAGCCGTTCGACCTCCGCGAACTCCTGCTCGACCTCGATGGCCGCACCGTCGAGCTCGATCACGAGGACCGCTCCCGCGCCGGCGGGGTAGCCGCAGTGCACCGCGGCCTCGGCCGCCTCGATCGCGAGCGCGTCCATCATCTCGATCGCGGCGGGGACGATCCCGGCGGCGATGATCGCCGAGGTGGCAGCCCCGGCCTGGTCGGTGGACTCGAAACCGACGAGCAGGGTGCGGACCTCCTCGGGCAGCCGGACCAGCCGGACGATCGTGGAGGTGACGATGCCCAGCGTGCCCTCGGAGCCCACGACCGCGCCGAGCAGGTCATAGCCAGGGCTGTCGGGTGCGACACCCCCGAGCGTGACGGTGTCCCCCGCCGGGGTGACGAACTCGGCGCCGAGCACATGGTTGGTGGTGAAGCCGTACTTCAGGCAGTGCGCCCCGCCGGAGTTCTCCGCGACGTTGCCGCCGATGGAGCAGATCTGCTGGCTGGACGGGTCGGGTGCGTAGTAGTAGCCGTGCGGGGTCGCCGCCCGGGTCACGTCGAGGTTGATCACTCCCGGCTCGACCACGGCCCGCTGGTCCTCACGGCGTACGGCGGTGATGGCGCGCAGCCTCGAGGTGACCACGAGGACGCCCTCCGCGTGCGGGAGGGCCCCGCCGGAGAGACCGGTGCCGGACCCTCGCGCGACGAACGGCACCCGGTGCTGCGCGCACGCACGCACCACCTCGGCCAGCTGGTGCGCGTCCTCGGGGATCACCACGAGCGCGGGGGTGACGCGGTAGTGCGCCAGGCCGTCGCACTCGTAGGTGCGCAGCCGGGAACGCTCGGTGATCACTCCCTCGGCCGGGATCAGCCGACGAGCGACCTCGGCCACGGCCCCGATGCCCGTGAGCATTCCCAACCCCTCAGTCGACCTGAGCAGTGAGGCCGGCGCCTTCGATGCCGGCGACCGCTGCTGCCTCGTCGTTGTCGGAGGTGTCACCGGTGATGCCGACCGCTCCGAGCAGGGTGCCCTCGCCGTTGCGGACCAGGACGCCGCCCGGGACCGGGACGAGTGCGCCGCCGACGGCAGTGGTGACCGCGGCGATGAAGAACGGCTGCTGCTCCGCGCGGCCCATGATCGAGCGCGAGCCCATCCCGAGCGAGAGCGCGCCGTGGGCCTTGCCGAAGCCGATCTCGAAGCGCTTCATCGACGAGCCGTCCTCACGCTCGACGGCCACGACGTGACCACCGGCGTCCAGGACGACCACGGTCATCGGCTTGAGGCCCTGCTCCTTGGCGTGGGCGCGGGCTCCGGCGACGATCGTGCGGGCGGTCTCCAGGTCCAGTGACGTGGTCACGGGGCGGTCCTCTCGGTCGAGCTCTCGTGGGACTTCTCGCTGGCACGGCGACGATGCAGGATCGGCTCGGTGTAGCCGCTGGGCTGCTCGAGCCCCTCGAAGACCAGGGCGTGCGCTGCCACGAAGGCCTCGCCGTCGAAGCCGGGCGCCATCGGCACGTAGGTCGGGTCGTCGGCGTTCTGCTCGTCGACCACCTTCGCCATCCGGCGCAGGGTCTCCTCGACCTGCTCGGCACTGACCACACCGTGGTGCAGCCAGTTGGCGACGTGCTGCGCGGAGATCCGGCAGGTGGCCCGGTCCTCCATCAGCGGCTCGCCGGTGATGTCGGGGACCTTGGAGCAGCCCACCCCGGCGTCGACCCAGCGCACGACGTAGCCCAGCAGGCTCTGCAGGTTGTTCTGGATCTCGTCCTGCCGGTCGTCCTCGGACCAGTCGCCGGGGTCACCGAGCGGGACCTGCAGCAGCTCGTCGCGCTCGCGGCGGCGACCGCCGGCGGCGAGCTCCTCCTGGCGGGCACGCACGTCCACCTGGTGGTAGTGCAGCGCGTGCACGGTGGCAGCGGTCGGCGAGGGCACCCAGGCGCAGCTGGCGCCCGCCCGCGGGTGACCGATCTTGGCCTCGTACATGTCGGCGAGGCTGTCCGGCGCGGCCCACATCCCCTTGCCGATCTGGGCGCGACCGAGCAGGCCGCACTCCAGGCCGATGTCGACGTTGAGGTCCTCGTAGGCCTTGATCCAGGTCTGGCCCTTCATCTCGTTCTTGCGGACCATCGGGCCCGCCTGCATCGAGGTGTGGATCTCGTCGCCGGTGCGGTCCAGGAAGCCGGTGTTGATGAAGGCGACCCGCTCGCGGGCCTGCTCGATGCAGGCCTTGAGGTTCACGCTGGTACGCCGCTCCTCGTCCATGATCCCGACCTTGATCGTCAGCCGGGGCAGGCCGAGCAGCTCCTCGACCCTGCCGAAGAGCTCGACGGCGAAGGCGACCTCGTCGGGTCCGTGCATCTTGGGCTTCACGACGTACATCGAGCCCGTGCGCGAGTTGGCCAGCTCCGACTCCCCACGCAGGTCGGCCAGGCTGCCGAGCGCGGTCATCACCGCGTCGAGGATGCCCTCGGGCACCTCGTTGCCGTCGCGGTCGAGCACGGCGTCGGTGGTCATCAGGTGACCCACCTGGCGGATGAACAGCAGCGAGCGACCCCGCAGCGTGATCTCCTCCCCGGAGGGAGCGGTGTAGGTGCGGTCGGGGTTCATCGACCGCGTGAAGGTCTCGCCGCCCTTGGTGACCTGCTCGGCGAGCGTGCCCTCCATCAGCTGCTTCCAGTTGCGGTAGCCGAGCACCTTGTCCTCGGCGTCGACGGCCGCGACGGAGTCCTCGAGGTCCATGATCGTGGAGACCGCGGACTCGAGCAGGAGGTCCTTCACGCCGGCCGCGTCGGTGGCGCCGATCGAGTCCTCGGGGTCGACCTGGATCTCGACGTGCAGGCCGTGGTGGACCAGCAGCACCGCCTCCGGGGACTCGGCGGAACCGCGGTGGCCGACCAGCTGCGCCGGGTCGGCGAGCCGGACGGTCTCGTCCTTGAGCGTGACGACCACACCGCTGTCGTCCACGGCGTACGACGTCGCGTCGACGTGCGAGCCGGACTCGAGCGGGAAGTGCTCGTCGAGGAAGGCACGGCCGCGCGCGATCACCTCGTCGCCGCGGGCCTTGTTGTAGCCCTTGCCCGGTGCGAGGTCACCCTCGCGCGAGATCACGTCGGTGCCGTAGAGCGCGTCGTAGAGCGAGCCCCACCGGGCGTTCACGGCGTTGGTCGCGAACCTCGCGTTGAGCAGCGGGACCACGAGCTGGGGTCCGGCGATCCGCGCGACCTCGTCGTCCACGTCCGCGGTGGTGACGGCGACCTCCGCGGGCTCCTCGAGGAGGTAGCCGATCTCGCGCAGGAAGGCGGTGTAGGTCTCCTGGTCCGGTGTGCCGGGGTGCTCCCGGTGCCAGGCGTCGAGCTGCGACTGCAGCTCCTCGCGGCGCTCGAGCAGCTCCCGGTTGCGCGGAGCGAGGTCGTGCACGATGGCCGAGACACCCTCCCAGAAGGCCGCAGCGTCCACGCCCGAGCCGGGCAGTGCCTCCTCCTCGACGAATCGGTGCAGGCTGCCGGCGATGCTGAGCTCACCGGCCTGAACGCGCTGGTCCATTCCACTCCCTACGTTGGGCTACGGTCCGAGGTCCGGGCATCCCTTTTCCACAGAGTGGAAACGGTAATCCTCCCTGGTGAAAATTACGGACTCTCTGCTCCCGTGTCAACCATCACGTCCAGCCGCCGACCGTTCGCAACAGCCCCGGTGGGCGCCGCCCCTGCTCCATGGCGTCGCACCCGCTCGAGCGGGCTCGCGTGCCCCTTCCGGCAGGCGTACGACCACCTCGTCATCCGGCCGCACGACGAGCATCCCGGTCGACCAGCGCACACGGAGTGCCTTCCCCGAGGCCGTGCCCTCAGGCCCAGGGCACCGTGGCCTGGAGCACCGCCTCCTCCAGCGCCTCGGTGCGCAGGTGGGTGACCTTCTGGTACTCCGGGTCCGCGACCATCTGGCTGAACGCCGCCCGGCTCGGGTAGCGGACCATCAGCACCGCGTC
The DNA here is from genome assembly GCA_963782215.1 of uncultured Actinomycetota bacterium. Lineage (GTDB taxonomy): Bacteria > Actinomycetota > Actinomycetes > Propionibacteriales > Nocardioidaceae > Marmoricola. The sequence continues at coordinate 93,671 of CAWAJE010000007.1, forward strand.
CCACTCCTGCCCCGGCTCGGCGGCCAGCACGCTCGACCCCTCGCCGGCGTAGAGCACCTCCCCGCCGTAGCGCGGCAGGAAGGTGCTGCTCAGGTGCTCGGCGTACTGCGCGTAGAGCTCGCGCCCGTCAGGGCGGAAGCGCAGCAGGTTGAGCATCACCACCGGGCCGCCAGGGTCCTCCTGCAGGTAGTTCTTGATGTCCTTGCCGCGTGGGTCGACTGCCATGTCGCCATCGTGCCAGCGGCAGTGGACGCGTGGGGGCAGCTCCTCGCCTCAGAGCGGCTTCGGTGAGCCTCCCCCGGAGCCGGCGCCGACTCCGACATCCGGGGCTCGGAGCTCCTCGGTCAGCTCCTCGGGCGGGGGCGCGGTCGACCCGGCCGCCGCACCGCTGCCGCCGCCACCTGCCGTGCGCTTCTTGTTCCAGACGTCGAAGGCCACGGCCAGCAGCAGCACCAGGCCCTTGATCGACTGCTGCCAGTCGATCGAGACACCCTGCAGGGACATGCCGTTGTTGAGCACGCCCATCACCATGCCGCCGATGATCGCGCCGACGACGGTGCCGACACCGCCGGTGACCGCTGCCCCGCCGATGAAGGAGGCCGCGATCGCGTCGAGCTCGAAGTTCACCCCGGCCTTGGGATTGGCCGCGGTGAGCCGGGCGGCCGTGACCAGGCCCGCCAGCCCGGCGAGCAGACCCATGTTCATCATCACCAGGAAGTCGACCCGCTTGGTGTTCACTCCCGACATCGTCGCCGCGTCGACGTTGCCGCCGATGGCGTAGACGTGCCGGCCGAAGACCGTGCGCGCCATGATGAAGCTGTAGAACGCGATCAGCACGAAGAGGATCACCCCCACGACCGGTAGGCCGCGGGCGGAGGCCAGCAGGTAGGCGAAGCCGAGGATGACCGCGGCCAGCAGCGCGAGCTTGACCACGAAGGCGGGCAGCGGCAGTACGTCGAACTCGTAGCGCAGCGCGGCCGAGCGCTTGCGGAGCTCGAGCACGACGACGATCGCCACCACGAGCACCGCGAGCACCAGGGTCAGGTTGTGCAGGCCGGTGTCCGGGCCGAACTCCGGCAGGAAGCCGTTGCCCATCTTCCGGAAGCCCTCGGGGAGACCACCCACGGTCGCGCCCTGGAGGACCACCAGAGTCAGGCCACGGAAGAGCAGCATGCTCGAGAGCGTGACGATGAAGGCCGGGATCCCGACGTAGGCGACCCAGAACCCGTGCCACGCGCCGATCAGGGCACCCAGCGCGAGGCTGATCACCACGGCGAGCAGCCACGGCACGTCGTACCGCGTCATCATGATCGCGCAGACGGCGCCCACGAACGCAGCCACCGAGCCGACCGAGAGGTCGATGTGCCGGGCCACGATCACGATCACCATGCCGATGGCCAGGATCAGGATCTGGGCGTTCTGCACGACCAGGTTGGAGACGTTGACCGGCTTGAGCAGGATCCCGTTGGTGGAGAGCTGGAACAGGATCACGATCGTCGCCAGGGCGATGATCATGCCGTACTGGCGCAGGTTGCCTCGGAGGGTGTTGAGCAGGGTGTTCATCGGTTGGTCCTCATCTCGCGTCTACCGTCATCCATCGCATCAACGACTCCTGGCTGGCCGTCTCCCGCGTGAACTCCTGAGTGATGACACCCTCGGCGAGGGTGTAGATCCGGTCGCACAGTCCGAGCAGCTCGGGCAGCTCGGACGAGATCACCAGCACGCCGCGCCCTTGCTCGGCGAGGCGTTGGATGATGCCGTAGATCTCGTACTTCGCCCCGACGTCGATGCCCCGGGTGGGCTCGTCGAGGATGAGCAGCTGCGGGTCGGTGTACATCCACTTGCTGAGCACGACCTTCTGCTGGTTGCCACCCGAGAGCTTCCCGACACCGGCCCCGACACCGGGCGCCTTGATGTTGAAGCTCTTGCGGTAGCCCTCGGCCACGACGATCTCCTCGCCCTGGTCGATGGTGAGTCCCTTGCGCAGCTTCTTCAGGCCCGCGGCCGAGACCGAGGTCTTGATGTCGTCGAGCAGGTTCAGCCCCAGTCCCTTGCGGTCCTCGCTGACGTAGGCGATGCCGGCGTCGATGGCGGCGGTGACCGACTTCAGGTGCAGCTCCTTGCCGAGCAGCTCCATCCGGCCCTCCGTGCGGCTGCCGTAGGAGCGGCCGAAGATGCTGCGGGCCAGCTCGGTGCGGCCCGCCCCCATCAGCCCGGCGATGCCGACGATCTCCCCGGCCCGCACGTGGAGCTCGGCCTCCCGGATCACGGCGCGGTGGCTGTCCTGCGGGTGCATCACCGTCCAGCCCTCGATGCGGAACAGCACCTCCCCGATCTGCGGGGTGTGCGCCGGGAACCGGTGCTCGAGGTCCCGGCCGACCATGCCGCGGATGATCCGGTCCTGGTCGATCCCACCGGCACTGACGTCGAGGGTCTCGATGGTCCGACCGTCACGCAGGATCGTGATCTCGTCGGCCACCTGCTCGATCTCGTTGAGCTTGTGGCTGATCATGATCGAGGTGATGCCCTTGGACTTCAGCTCCCTGAGCAGTCCGAGCAGGTGGGTCGAGTCGTCGTCGTTGAGCGCGGCCGTCGGCTCGTCGAGGATGAGCAGCTTCACGTCCTTGCTCAGCGCCTTGGCGATCTCGACCAGCTGCTGCTTGCCGATGCCGAGGTCCTTCACCGGGGTCAGCGGGTTCTCGGCCAGCCCCACGCGGGCGAGCAGCCCGATGGCGCGGTGGTTGACCTCGCTCCAGTTGATGACACCGAACCGGCGAGGCTCGTTGCCGAGGAAGATGTTCTCAGCGATCGAGAGCTCGGGGATCAGCGCCAGCTCCTGGTGGATGATCACCACCCCGGCGGCCTCGCTGTGGCGGATGTCCCTGAACTCGACCGGACGGCCGTCGAAGACGATCTCTCCCTCGTAGGTGCCGTGGGCGTAGACCCCGCTGAGCACCTTCATCAAGGTGGACTTGCCGGCGCCGTTCTCTCCACAGATCGCATGGATGTCACCCCGGTTCACGGTGAGCTGGACGTCGGAGAGCGCCTTGACGCCCGGGAACGTCTTGGTGATCCCACGCATCTCAAGGATGGGTTGGGTCATTTCGGTACCTCCTTGTCTGACGCCGGTCGGTTGGGTGCGGTGCCTGGGCCCGGTCCTCAGGGCCCAGGCACCGCGGCTCTCACGAGATCTCGGAGGCCTCGTAGTAGCCGGAGTCGACCAGGACCTTGGTGACGTCGTCCTTCGTGACCGAGACCGGGTCCAGCAGGTAGGACGGGACGACCATCTTGCCGTTGTCGTAGGTCTCGGTGTCGTTGACCTCGGGCTTCTCGTCGGCGCCGATGGCCTTGATCATGTCCACCGTCACCTTGGCGAGCTCGCGGGTGTCCTTGAACACCGTGGAGTACTGCTCGCCGGCCACGATCGACTTCACCGACTGCAGCTCGGCGTCCTGCCCGGTCACGACTGGGAGCTCCTTGCCACCGCCGCCGTACCCGTTGCCCTGCAGGGCCGCGATGATGCCGAGCGAGAGACCGTCGTACGGCGAGAGGACGCCGTCGACGACCTTGGAGGCGTAGGTCTTGGTGAGCAGGTCCTCCATCCGCTTCTGGGCCGTGGCGGGGTCCCAGCGCAGGATGGCGGCCTGCTCGAAGCCGGTCTGCCCCGAGGGCACCACGATCTCGCCGGACTTGATCATCGGCTCGAGCTTCGACATCGCGCCCTTCCAGAAGAAGGTGGCGTTGTTGTCGTCGGGAGAGCCGGCGAACAGCTCGACGTTGTAGGGACCCTTGCCCCTGGCCGCGAGGCCGTCGATGAGCGACTGCGCCTGGATCTCACCGACCTTGAAGTTGTCGAAGGTGGTGTAGTAGTCGACCGCCTCGGTGTCGCGGATCAGCCGGTCGTAGGCGATCACCGGGATGTCCTGACTCTTCGCGGTCTCGAGCACGTCGCCGAGTGCGGTGCCGTCGATCGCTGCGATCACCAGGATCTTGTCGCCCTTGGTGACCATGTTCTCCACCTGGGAGACCTGGGTCGGGATGTCGTCCTCGGCGTACTGGAGGTCGACCTTGTAACCGGCGGCCTCGAGCTGCTTCTTGATGTTGCTGCCGTCGGCGATCCAGCGCTCGGACGACTTGGTCGGCATCGCGACGCCGACCGTGCCCTTGTCGCCGCTGCCCGATGCCCCGTCGCTGCTGCTGCCGCACGCGGCGAGGCTGAGCGCGAGGCTGCCAGCAGCGATGATGGTGAGTACCTTGCGCACTACCGTCTCCTTGTGTGTGTGGGTGGTGCGAGCACGAGAGGGTCTCGCGCTCCTCGGAACCAGTCGTCGGCGGCTCATCGCAGTCCCTGCGCGAGTCGGTAGTAGGCCTGGTTCCACCGCAGTTCCCTGGTCAGGGTGCGGACGTTGGTGTCCTGGTCGATGACCACCAGCTCGGTGCCGGTCATCTCCGCGAGGTCGTCGAGGTGCTCGGTGGCGAGTGCCGTGGACAGGACGGTGTGGTGCGGTCCACCGGCGGTCAGCCAGCTCTCGGTGGAGGTGCGCAGGTTCGGGGCCGGGCGCCAGACCGCACGTGCCACCGGCAGGTTGGGCAGCGGCTGGTCGGGGGCGACGACCTCGATCTCGTTGGCCACGAAGCGGAACCGGTCACCGAGGTCGGCGGTGCCCAGGACCACGCCGTCACCGGGAGCGGCGTCGAAGACCAGCCGCACCGGGTCCTCACGTCCCCCGATCCCCAGCGGGTGGATCTCCAGGCTCGGGGTGCCCCCGGCGATGCTCGGGCAGACCTCGAGCATGTGCGCGCCGAGGATCTTCTCCTCCCCCGGCACCAGGTGGTAGGTGTAGTCCTCCATGAACGAGGTGCCACCGGGCAGCCCCTCTGCCGCGACCTTCAGCGTGCGCAGCATCACCGCGGTCTTCCAGTCGCCCTCGCCCCCGAAGCCGTAGCCGTCAGCCATCAGACGCTGGCAGGCGAGCCCCGGGAGCTGCCGCAGGCCACCGAGGTCCTCGAAGTTGGTGGTGAACGCGGTGAAGCCGCCGGCCTCGAGGAACCTGCGCAGACCCAGCTCGAGGCGGGCGCCGTACTGCAGCGACTCGTGCCGCTCCCCACCCGGCCGCAGCTCGGGGCGTACGTCGTACAGGTCGGCGTACTCGGTGACCAGCGCGTCGATGTCGCGCTGCTCGACCGCGTCGACGACCTCGACCACGTCGTTCACACCCCACGTGTTCACCGAGACCCCGAAGCGGAGCTCGGCCTCCACCTTGTCGCCCTCGGTCACCGCGACGTTGCGCATGTTGTCGCCGATCCGGGCGACCTTCATCGTGGCCAGCTCGGCCCGTGCCAGCGCCGCCCGGGCCCAGACCCCGACCCGGCGCGAGACCTCCGGGTCCTCGACATGGCCGGTGACGGTCTTGCGTGCGACCCCGATCCGGGTCTGCACCGCGGCGAACTCCCGGTCGCCGTGCGCGGCCTGGTTGAGATTCATGAAGTCCATGTCGATGCGGTCCCACGGCAGCGCCTGGTTGGCCTGCGTGTGCAGGTGCAGGAGCGGCTTGCGGAGCAGGTCGAGCCCGGTGATCCACATCTTGGCGGGGCTGAAGGTGTGCATCCACGCGATCACGCCGACGCAGTCGTCGTCGCTGCTGGCGTCGATCAGCGCACGCCGGATCGCCTCGCCGTCGGTGAGCACCGGCTTCGCGACCAGCCGCACCGGCACGTCGGGCGAGGCGTCCAGGGCCGCGCAGATGCCGCCCGACTGATCGGCGACCTGGCGCAGGATGTCCTCGCCGTACAGGTGCTGGCTCCCGGTGAGGAACCAGATCTTGGGCGCGGAGTTCGTGATGATGCTCATGCGAGTTCCTCGGCGTTCTGGGTCCCGGCCTGGCCGTAGACGTTCTGGTAGCGCTCGTAGAGCGAGTCGATGTCGTCGCTCGCGATCGCGAGCGGCTCCCCGAGCTGGCGGGCGATGTGCACGGTGCGGGCCACGTCCTCGACCATGACGGCGGCCTTGACGGCGGCGCGTGCTGTCGCGCCGACGGTGAACGGCCCGTGGTTGGCCATCAGCACCGCCGGAGATCGACTCTCCCGCAGCGTCTCGACGATGCCTGCGCCGATGGAGTCGTCGCCGATCAGCGCGAACGGTCCGATCGGGATCTCGCCGCCGAACTCGTCGGCGACCATGGTGAGCACGCACGGGATCGGCTCCCGCCGGGCGGCCCACGCCGTGGCGTAGGTGGAGTGCGTGTGCACCACGCCGCCGACCTCGGGAAGGTGCCGGTAGACGTAGGCGTGCGCAGCCGTGTCCGAGCTCGGCTGCCGCTCGCCGTCGACCAGCCGGCCGTCGAGGTCGCACACCACCATGGCCTCGGCGGTGAGCTCGTCGTAGGAGACACCCGACGGCTTGATCACCATCAGGTCGGCCCCGGGCACCCGGGCCGAGACGTTCCCCGCGGTCCAGATGACCAGCCCGTTGCGGGTCAGCTCCTCGTGCAGGGCGGCGACCTCCTCGCGGATGCGCCACACCTGAGGACCGAGGGCGTTCATCGTGTCCCTCGCGCTCGACGACGCAGGTCGCGCAGCTGCAGCATCACCGGGTTGGCGCCGCGACCGAAGTGGTCGTGCAGCAGCTGGTACTGGGCGTAGAGCTCGTCGTAGACCGCCACGTTGGCCGGGATCGGCGTGTAGGCGTTGCGCACGACCCTGCCCATCGCGTCCGCCGCCGTGTCGATGTCGGGGTAGGCGCCTGCGGCCACCGCGGCGTGGATCGCAGAACCCAGCGCCGGGCCCTGGGTCGAGACGATCGTGGACAGCGGCAGGTTCAGCACGTCGGAGTAGATCTGCATCAGCAACGGGTTGCGCAGCAGCCCCCCGGCCACGACGAACTCCTCGACCGGCACGCCGGAGGTCGTGAACGCCTCGACGATGGTCCGGGTCCCGAAGGCCGTGGCCTCGAGCAGCGCGCGGTAGGTGTCCTCGGGCCGGGTGCTCAGCGTCTGGCCCAGCACCAGGCCCGAGAGCTCGTGGTTCACCAGGACCGACCGGTTGCCGCTGTGCCAGTCCAGGGCGAGCAGCCCGTGCTCACCCACGGCCTGCGCCGCGGCACGCTCGGTGAGCAGCTCGTGCACACTGAGGCCACGCCGGTCCGCCTCCTCGACGTACGCCGGCGGCACGCAGGTCGTCACGAACCAGTTGAAGATGTCTCCGACACCGCTCTGCCCGGCCTCGTAGCCCCACATGCCCGCGGTGATGCCGCCGTCGACCACGCCGCACATCCCGGGGACCTCGCGCAGCACCTCGCCGTTGAGCACGTGACAGGTGGAGGTGCCCATGATCGCGACCAGCTGACCGGGTCGGGTGGCGTTGGCCGCGGGGGCGGTGACGTGCGCGTCCACGTTGCCGACGGCGACCGGGATGCCGACCGGCAGGCCGGTCAGCTCGGCCGCAGCCTCGGTCAGCAGACCGGCGGGAGCACCGAGCTCACCGATCTCGTGCTCGAGCTTGTCGCTGATGAAGTCGGCGAAGTCGGGGTGCAGCTCTGCGAGGTAGTCCCGGGTCGGATAGGTGCCGTCCTGGTAGATGCCCTTGTAGCCGGCCGAGCAGGCGTTGCGCACGTAGCGGCCGCAGAGCTGCCACACGATCCAGTCCGCAGCCTCGACCCAGTGGTCGATCGCGGCGTAGACCTCGGGGGCCTCCTCGAGGACCTGCAGCCCCTTGGCGAACTCCCACTCCGAGGAGATCAGCCCGCCGTAGCGGGGCAGCCAGGCCTCGTCGCGCTTGCGGGCGAGTTCGGTGATCCGGTCCGCCTGGCCCTGGGCGGCATGGTGGCGCCAGAGCTTGACGTAGGCGTGCGGCGTGCTCGAGAACTGCGCAAGCTCGCACAGCGGCGTGCCGTCGGCAGTGGTGGGCACCATGGTGCAGGCGGTGAAGTCGGTCGCGATCCCGATCACCTGGCTGGGGTCGATGCCAGCCGCTGCAATGGCACCGGGCACCGCGTTGGCCAGGACGCCGACGTAGTCGGCCGGCACCTGCAGGGCCCAGTCGGGACCGAGCGGTGTGCCGTCGGGCAGGGCGACGTCGAGCACCGCGTGGGGGTAGTCGAAGGTCGCCGACCCCAGCTCCTCGCCATCGGAGACCCGCACCACCAGAGCACGTCCGGACAGGGTGCCGAAGTCCACACCCACGGTGCAGGACTCAGCCCTGCCGGACTCCGGACTGGTGACGGCGGTCACGTTGTTAGCGCTCACAGTCGAGAAGTGTTAGCGCTCACAAGGCTCCCGTCAAGGGTCGGGTCCAGAAAACCGGCCCACCGGGTCGCGCAGGCGACACCGGGCGCCAGGCCGACTAGACCAGCGGGGGCGGAGCGGTGGACTTGCGCAGGGTGAGCCGGGTCTCGACCAGCTCCACGTGCGGGTCCGACTCCCCGCCGAGCCGGCGTTCCACCAGCGACATCACCCTGCGGCCGAGCTCGCCGAAGTCCTGGACCACCGAGGTCAACGGCGGCGCGAAGTACGCCGACTCCGCACGGTCGTCGAAGCCCACGACGCTCACGTCCTCGGGGATCCGCCGGCCCCCCTCGCGGAGGGCGGCCATCAGCCCCAGGGCCATCTGGTCGTTGGCTGCGAACACGGCGGTGATCTCGGTGTCCCGTGCGATCGACACCCCGGCGCGGTACCCACTGGCAGCACTCCAGTCGCCCGCCCACCGCAGGGGCGGCGGGGTGACGCCCGCTGCCGCCAGCTCGGCCCGCCACCCATCGACGCGCGCCGTGGCCTCGATCCACTCCGGCGGTCCGGCCAGGTGGACGACCGTGCGATGTCCGAGGTCGAGCAGGTGGCGGGTGGCGATCCTGGCTCCCTGCACGTTGTCCACGGCCGCCGTCAGCGGGCTCGCGGACAGGTCGCCCTCGACCACGATGACCGGGATCTCCAGCGCGAGCTCACGCACGATGCCCAGCACCGTGCGGTGCGGCACGATCACGACCAGCGCCTCGACGCTCTGCTCCAGGACCTGGTCGATGCCGGCGTGGATGACCGTGGGCGTCAGGGAGTGCAGGCTGACGGTGGCCAGCCGGTAGTCGGAGAGCCGTGCAGCCTCCTCCAGCGCCAGCAGGATGCTCTGCGGCCCCAGTTGGTCGGTGCCCCAGCTGAGCACCCCGATCGCTCGCGATCGGCTCGAGGCCAGCATCCGGGCCGCGATGTTGCGCCGGTAGCCGAGCTGGGCGATGGCCTCCCGGACGCGACGGCCGGTCTCCTCCTTGACTCCTGGCAGTCCGTTGAGCACGCGGGACACCGTCTGGTGCGAGACCCCTGCCCGGGCAGCCACGTCCGCCATCGTGGGCGAGCGTCTGGGCGGGACCTCGGACATGGGGGGAGGTTACGCGCCCTGCGGCCACGGAGGGATCCGGCCTCGTTCAGGAGCCGTGCTCGAGTCCGCGCCCGGCTCCTCGTTGGCGTTCTCCGACGGTTCGCGTCACGCACTACCAGCAATGTCAGCATTTCGCTATATACGTCTCAAATGTCGCTTACCGTTCTCGTTAGACATACACCCCAAAACCCCCCGTTATGAGGCCAAAAGCATGTCCTACTCTCCGAACACCGGTTGGCGTTTGCAGCGCTTCGCCCGGGTGAGCTCGGCGCTCACCAGCACGACTGCCTTGGTGCTGCTCGGAACCAGTCTTTCCACCGCGACGGCCCAACCGGTCGCGCCCAGCACGTCCTTGACCGGCCCCGTCGCCTCCAGCCCCTCGTTGTCCCGCGCGGCCCTGTCGGGGGTCAGGTTCGCTCCGGGATCCAACGTGGCGATCGGCTCCTCGAGCTTCTCCGTGCTCGGCACCAACGTGGCCCGCCGTGCCGGCGCCCTGGTCGTCTACACGGCACCGGTCAAGGTGACCCCGGCCGGGAAGCGTGGCATGGAGGTCAGCGTCGTGAACGGCAAGGTGCGCCAGGTCACGGACCGCACCCGAACCAAGCGCACCGCCGGCCTCAAGGTCCCGCGCAACGGGTACGTCCTTTCCGGCCAGGGCAAGGCCGCGAGCTGGCTCCGCGCCAACGCCAAGGTCGGCGCGAGCGTCGCCCGTGGCAAGGTCTCGCCGGCCACCTCGTCCGGCGCCCCTACCCAGAGCCCGACCCCGAGCCCGTCCCCGAGCCCGTCCTCCGCCACCCCGCGCGCCGCGGCTCCGGCGATCCCCAGGCGAGCCTCGATCGGCAGCTCGAGCTTCCCCGTCCTCGGGACGAACGTGGAGCGCGGCGTCGACGCCCTGATCGCCTACACGGCACCGGTCACGATCACCCCGACCAACATGTGGGGCGTCGAGGTCAGCATCGTCAACGGCAAGATCACCGCCGTCAGCGACCGCCAGCGCACGAACAGCGCCACCGGCACCAAGGTCCCCGCCGGCGGCTACATCCTCTCCGGGCACGGCCAGGCCGCCGAGTGGCTGCGCAGCAACGCCAAGGTCGGCTCGACCGTCACCGACGGGGCCACGCCGACCACCCCCGCACCCGCCCCCGTTCCTGCCCCCAACCCCGTTCCCGCTCCGGTGCCCGCTCCGGTCCCGCCTGCGTCCGCACCCGCGATCCCTAAGAGCGCGCAGATCGGCTCGGCCCGTCTCGCGGTGACCGGGACGAACGTGGAGCGCGACGTCGACGCCCTGATCGCCTACACCACCCCGGTCACGGTCACCCCCACCAACATGTGGGGCGTCGAGGTCAGCGTCGTCAACGGCAAGGTCACGGCCGTCAGCGACCGCGAGGTCACGGGCAGCACGACTGGCACGAAGGTCCCCGCCGGTGGCTACATCCTCTCCGGGCACGGCCAGGCCGCCGAGTGGCTGCGCAGCAACGCCGAGGTGGGTTCGACCGTCACCGACGGGGGCTCTGTCCCGGCCACTCCGCCGCCGGCCACGACCCCGGCGCCGACACCTCCTGCCCCGACCCCGCCCCCGGCGACACCGGCTCCCCCGGCCCCTGCGCCGGCCGGCACCAGCGCCCCGATGGCGCTCCCCACCAAGGTGCAGGCGCTCTACCACATGATGTGGTCGAACTCCGGCTCACCGCAGCTGCGCAACACCCCGTCGCAGGTCAACGTCGTCCACCTCGCCTTCATGCAGGGCGCCACCCCCAGCCTGGTGGGTTGGGGATCGCAGAGCGAGGCCAGCTTCCTCGCTGACGCCAAGGCCCTGCGAGCACGGGGTGTGCGGATCTACATCTCCATCGGCGGCGCAGGCGGCAACGTCAACATCGCCAACCGCGAGGCCTTCGTCCAAGGGGTGATGAAGCTCAACGACAAGATGCCCCTCGACGGCCTCGACTGGGACATCGAGGGTGGCACCGCCATGGCGGCCAGCGACGTGGTCTGGATCTCCAAGCGGCTCAAGGAGCTGCGAGGCCAGAACTTCGGCATCACCTTGGCCCCCAACGGCAGCAACATCGACCAGTACCGCGCGATCGCCGTCCAGCTGCACGCCAACAACGCCCTGGACATGATCGGCCAGCAGTTCTACGACGCCGTGGTCTCCAAGGAGGCCGCCAAGGGCCGCATCGCCCAGCTGGTCGGCTCGGGCATCCCCCAGTCCAAGATCGGCATCGGGATGATGGTCGGCAACACCGACCACTACTGGACGGTCGACGAGTGCATCGAGGCGGTGCGCTTCATCAAGGCCAGCTACCCGGGTATCCGCGGTGGCTACCTGTGGGAGGCCGGCCGCGCCGGGACCTCCGACTGGGCGAACCGGCTCTACCCCTTCCTCCAGGGATAGCCAGCACTTCCAGACCCTGCGGGGCCTTCGGCTCCGGTCATCCGACCGGGGCCGGGGGCCCCGCCTCAGCGTCGAGGTGCCTCAGAGGAGGTCTCCACCCGGTCCTCTCCGATGGGACCGATCGCCGCCGCCGCAGGGCGTCGCTTCGGCGCCCACGTCTTGAGCCGCAGAGCGGGAGCCTCGATCCAGGTCCAGCTCAGGAACGCCAGGGCCAGGCTGATCACCAGGCTCGCCGCGATGAAGGACCCCACCCACCAGTCGGCAGCACCGAGGACCAGCAGCGTCGCCTGCACCGGCCACGCGTAGACGTAGAGCCCATAGGACAGGTCCCGCTTGGAACCGATCCGCGCGAACCGGGTGCTGGCCCCGAGCCCGAGCACGAGATAGGCCACCGCCGGCGGCGCGAGCAGTGTGTAGACGATCAGCCCGCGCCCACCGCCGACGATCCCCGACGCCAGGACCGCGGTGGCGAACCCAGCGAGCGCCACCAGGTAGCCCACCACGTGCATCCGCACCCGGTCGGCGAAGAGGTGCGCACCGCACCCGAAGAGGAACATCGATCCGTAGCGGAGCAGCAGCGAGCGGGCGGGATGGCCCTCGACCAGGCCGGGGGCCGCCAGAGCGACGACGATCGCCAGCAGCCAGACCCCGAGGACGAGCACGCCGATCCTGGCGCGACGGAGCCGGTAGAGACCCAGCACACCGGCGGCGGCCACGGCGAGGTAGCACAGGAACTCGTAGAACAAGGTGTGCAGCGACCCGTTGACCGGTTGCCCGCCGTAGCCGCCTGCGATCTCGAACTGCCGCACCAGCAGCAGCGCGTTGCGCCACATGAACGAGACTGCGGACTCCGACCCGGTCCAGGCATATCCTCCGAGCCGGCCGGCGAACAGCGCCGTCAACGGCCCGATCACCAGCGCGCTGACCACCAGGCAGACCCAGAACCCCGGGAAGATCCGCAGGCACCGTCGCCACAGGTAGCCGCGCAGCGACCGCGAGCCGAGGTAGCTGCCCAGGATCAGATACCCGCTCAGGGCGAAGAAGCCGTCCACCGCCAGGGTGCTCAGATCCACCATGAAGCCGGTGGGAGCGGCGTACTCGCCCTCGGCGAGCTGGATCGAGTGTGAGAACAGGACCGCGAAAGCCAGCACCAGCCGCATGGCGTTGATGCTGTTGTGCCTGGGATCGATGCGTTCGGACAGAGCAGCCCCGTGCGTGCGGCCCAAGACGGCCCGCACGCGCCTGCCCCCGAGCACTGTCACCCAGACCGTCTCCCCCGGCACGTTGGCACCCGATTGGTTTCGCCGCATCCGGCCAACGCGCCCCCCGACTTCACCGCGGCGATGACCCCACCCTAGGTCCGCGGCGTTTCGGCAACCCACTCGACGGGCGGTCGCACTAGACCAGGCCGAGCGGGATTCGTGGAAGCTCGCACCGCGGTGCGTCGCACGCGATATACGGGTCAATTCCCCCGTTCTCGCCCCAAATATCAGGAACTCTCTTACGGTTGTAGATAGGTCATTGTTCCCAATTGATGAGGTTTCCTGATATGTCCGACAGATCCACGAAGGTCCCCCGCCCCGCGCGCAGGGCCAGCGTGAGCTCGGCGCTCACCGCACTGACCACCTTGACACTGCTCGGAGTCGTGCTTCCGAGCGCAACCGCCCAGCCCGTCGCCACGAGCCAGGCGCCGACGTCGGCGTCGAGCTCGAGCCGGACGACGCCGACGGCCGGCACGCGGGCGGTGCTCGGGAGCTCCAGCTTTCCGGTCTCCGGCAAGAACGTCCATCGCGACCGTGGCCGGCTCGTCGTCCACACGGCCCCGCGCACCACGACGCCTCGCACCACGTACGGCGTCGACGCCGTCGTCGTCCGGGGCAAGGTCACCGCGCTCAAGGGCCACCAGCCCGGCGCCCGCAGGCGACACGTCCAGGTGCCGCAGCACGGCTACGTGCTGTCCGGCTCCGGCGCTGCCGCATCGTGGTTGCGCAAGCAGGCCAAGGTCGGCACCTCTGCCTCACTGAAGGGGTCCAGCGCTGCTCCCGGCAAGGGGAGGCCCGCACCCAGGAAGTCGGCAGCTGCCCGCTCGAAGGCCCCGATGAAGCTGCCCCGCAAGGTGCAGGCGCTCTACCACATGATGTGGTCGAACTCCGGCTCACCGCAGCTGCGCAACACCCCGTCGCAGGTCAACGTGGTCAACCTCGCCTTCATGCAGGGCAGCAGCCCCAGTCTGGTGGGTTGGGGCTCGCAGAGCGAGGCCAGCTTCCTTGCTGACGCACGAGCGCTGCGAGCACGCGGCACCAGGATCTACATCTCCGTCGGCGGCGCGGGCGGCCACGTCAACATCGCCAACCGCGAGGCCTTCGTCCAGGGCGTGATGAAGCTCAACGCCAAGATGCCCCTCGACGGCCTCGACTGGGACATCGAGGGCGGCACCGCCATGGCACCCGGGGACGTGGTGTGGATCTCCAAGCGGCTCAAGCAGCTGCGAGGCCAGAAGTTCGGCATCACCTTGGCCCCCAACGGCAGCAACATCGACCACTACCGGGCGATCGCGGTCCAGCTGCAGAAGAACCGGGCCCTGGACATGATCGGCCAGCAGTTCTACGACGCCGTGGTCTCCAAGGAGGCCGCCAAGGGCCGAGTCGCCCAGCTGGTGGGTGCCGGCATCCCCCAGTCCAAGATCGGCATCGGGATGATGGTCGGCAACACCGACCACTACTGGACGGTCGACGAGTGCATCCGGGCGGTGCGCTTCATCAAGGGCAGCTACCCCCGGCTCCGCGGTGGCTACCTGTGGGAGGCCGGCCGCTCCGGGACCTCCGACTGGGCGAACCGGCTCCGCTCCCACCTGCGGGGATAGTCACCTCGTCCTCCTGCCGAGGCCCTCAGCACAGGTCGCTGACCCGCGCTGAGGGCCTCGCTGCGTCGGTTTCGCTACAGTGCAGGCCAGGTCAAGGGATCCACACGCAGGGGGGAGCCTCGTGGTCCGGGAACATGGCTGGATCGTGATCGCCGATTCTCCTTTCCTGCCCGCACGAGGTGGCGGTGAGCGAGAGCACCTCGGTTTCGTCTCCGCCGCTGCCGCAGCCGGGCGGCTGAGCCTGCTCGTCGTGCCGTCCTCCACGCTGCTGCCCCTGGCGTCCTACCGGGAGGTCGTCGGCGACACCCCGATCGTCGTGACCCGACGTCGCGAGAACGCCCTGCTCCTGGCCCACCCGGTACGGCCCTACGTGGTGTCCTCCCGCCCCGTCCGCAAGGACGTGGTCCAGACCATCTGCCGGCTCGCCCCGGAGGCGTGCGGGGTCGTGGTGTTCTCCTACAAGTCCTGGCGCATCGGCGAGGCCGTGGCGAACGCACTCGACGTGCCCGCGGTGCTCAGGCAGCACAACCTCGAGGGCGCCTACCACCGCAGTCTCGCGCAGGACACCAGCGGCCCGCGCGGGCTGGTCCTGCGGCTGGAGGCGCACAGGATCGAGCGTGACGAGCGCCGTCTGGAGCGCGCGAGCTGGTTGCGCGCCGTGGCCGACATCTCAGCTACCGACGCCGAGACCCGGCGTCAACGCGGCAGCAACGCGGTGCACGTGCCGCCGTTCGCGCACGACGCAGCACTCCTCGAGCTGTCCCGGACCCCGGGCCACTGCCCGCGCGCCCTGTTCATCGGCAGCCTGGACGTGGCCACGAACACCGCAGCCCTGGACTGGTTCCTGGGCCAGGTGTGGAGACAGGTACGGGCCCGGGTCCCCCACGCCGCCCTCGACGTCGTCGGCCGCCGTCCCACCGCCGACCTCCGCCGGCGGCTGCTCGCGCAGCCCGGTGTGCAACTGCACGCGGACGTGCCCGACATCCGTCCGTTCCTCGCGAGCGCGTCGGTCGCCGTGAACCCGACCGTGTCCGGGTCGGGCGTCAACATCAAGCTCGTGGACTACCTGCAGTCCGGGGTGCCGGTGGTGACCACGACCCACGGCGTGCAGGGGCTGGGGTTGGTCGACGGCGAGGCAGTGCTGGTCAGGGACGACGCCGGATCCTTCGCCCAGGCACTGGTGGACCTGCTCGGCGACCCCGGTCGGGCCGAGGCGCTGGGACGCTCCGGCCGTGAGCGCATCGGGGAACTTCTCGATCCCGCCACCAACCTGCGCCGCCTCGACGCGGCGCTGTCGAGCCCTGCGCAGCGTGCGCCCGAGCAGTCCGCGAAGAGCCGGTCCCGCAAGTCACTGACCGTGCAGGTGGAGGGGCTCGACGAGCTCTCCGGACCCGGGCGCCCGCAGTGGGACGCCCTGCACGAGAGCCAGGTCGGCGTGGCCAACCCCTTCATGGCCCCCGAGTGGGTCGAGGGGTGGTACCGCCACTTCACCCAGGCCTCCGACCGGCGCCTGCTGACCGTCAGACGGGGCAGCGACCTCCTCGGGGTGGCTCCCTTCTTCGCCGAGACCTCGAAGCTCGGCCGGGTGACGCGCCTCCGCCTGGTCGGAGCCGGGCAGGGCGGCTCGCTGCTCGAGACCCCGCAGGTGTTGGCGGCTCCCCACCACGAGCGGGAGGTGATGCGCGCGGTGATCGGCGAGACGATGACGCACCTCCCGGGCCGGCACAAGGTGGACTGGAACGAGGTGACCATTCCGGTCAGCCAGGGCTGGTTCGAGCCGGAGTGGGTCTACAGCACCGGTCAACCAGTGTCCTTCTACCGGCCCCAGCTGGCGCGCGCCTCCGTCGTGCTGCCGCTGGAGAAGGACTGGGAGTCCCTGCACAGCGGTTTCAAGCGAAACCTCAAGGAGAGCCTGCGCCGCTCCCGCAACCGGCTGGCCAAGGACGGCCGGACCGTGGAGGTCGTCGCGCACACCCACACTCTGGACGACACCGCTGTCGAGGGCTTCCTGGACCTCCACCAGCAGCGAGCGACGTACGGCGCCTCAGTGGTGCACGGGGACTCCTACGCCGATGCCGGCCGTCGAGCCTTCCTGCACGACGTGCTCCCCCGCCTGGGCCGTCGCGGCCGCGCGACCTTGCTCGAGCTGCACCTCGACGGCCAGCCGGTGGCGGTCCAGCTTGCGCTGCACGCGCCGGGGGTCACCTACCTGCACTCCTCCGGTCTGCGGCCCGAGGCCTGGGTCCTGGGACCGATCACGTTCCTGCAGGAACAGCTGGTGCGTGCGGCGGTCGAGCGCGGCGATCGGTGGGTGAACTTCTCTCCCGGTCCCAACGTGGCCAAGCTGAGGTGGAGCGAGCAGGTCGAGACGCACCAGGACTTCGCCTACGGCGCCGGCCCACGATCGCTGCAGTGGAAGCACGCCGGGTTCGCAGCGGTCCAGGCCGTGAACGAGCTCCGGCACGCCGTGAGCATGGCCGGGACGAACGCCGCCCCCGGCCGAACCCAGGCAACGCCAGGAGACCCACGTGGCTGAGTCCGCCCGACCTCCCCGACTGCGGATCCTGATGCGCTCGCACGGCGCGGAGAACCGCAAGAACCGCCCCGCCTTCTACGACAAGACGGTCTGCCTGGCCTCGGTGATCCGGGCCGCCGAGCAGGTGCGACCCGCTCCGGAGCTGGTCTTCGTCAACGACGGGCCGATCCCGGCCGGTCGGGAGCAGATGATGAGCGCTGCCGGGCAGGTGCTGCAGGGCCACTTCGGCAGCAACCGTCGCTCCTACGTCGCGACCCTGGTGCTGGCGGCGCAGATCGAGCAGCCCGAGGTCGACCTGGTCTGGTTCGCGGAGGACGACTACCTCTACACCCCGCACGCCTTCACCCACCTCGTCGCGGCGGCCCAGCAGCTCCCGCACGTCGACTACTTCTCGCTCTACCGCGGCGAGCTCGCCGTGCGCGAGCCTCGACCCGAGCCGGCGCGGAGCCAGGCTGTGCGCCCCGACCAGGCGTCCGTCGAGCCCCCAGGGTGGGAGCCGGCGGTCAGCACGACCAGTTCCTTCGCCGTACGACAGCAGCAGCTGGTGGAGGACCTGGCACTGCTGCGGCTGATGCCCTACACCGGCGGCGCCTTCGACCACACCACCTCGCTGACCCTTCAGGGGCGCTACCCGTTCAGCGCCCGGGAGCTGGGCGAGGACCTGTTCCCGTTCCGTGCCCAACTCGCCCGGGACTGGCCCCGGTTCGTGTCCAGGGGAGCCTTGCGCACCACGCTGGGGCTGCGGTCGCTGCGGCGACCCAGCCGCCGCCGACTGCTCTACCAGCCCACGCGCGACCTGATCACCCACCTCGAGGTGGGCGCCTTCGATCCGACCGAGGACTGGGAGGCACTGGCGCGGCTCAGCGGGGGCACCACTGGAGAGGCCGCCGCACCGCTGGCTCCCGAGCCCAGCCCGTCCGGGAAGCCCGGAAGCGTTTGAAGGCCTCAGCGCTGCTGCGGGCGGGTTGGAACCTCGCCGACCAGGTGCTCTCGAGCGCCACCAACGCCCTGCTCGCGTTCCTGATCGCCCGGTCGGTGACGGACTCCGACTTCGGTGGCTTCTCGGTCGCGTTCACCGTCTTCTCGGTCCTGATCGGGGTGAGCCGCGCAGTCGCCTCCTCACCACTGAGCGTCAGGTTCAGCGGCGCCGAGGACGAGGACTTCCGGAAGGCCGCTGCCGCGGGCGTGGGTGCGGCGTTGACGCTGGGAGTGGTCGGGGGCGCCTCGTGCCTGATCGTCGGAGGGTTCCTGGGTGGAGCCGTCGGCACGGCGCTGCTCGCCCTGGGCGTCGTACTTCCTGGCCTGCTCGTGCAGGACGCGTGGCGGCTGGTCTTCTTCGCGGAGGCACGTCCGAAGGCTGCCGTCATCAACGACGGCGTGTGGGCGGTCCTCCAGCTGGGGGCGGTCGTGGCACTCGTCAATCTCGGGTTCGGGGCGGTCGGCCCCCTGACGCTGGCCTGGGGTCTGGCCGCCTGTGCGGCGGCAGTCCTGGGACTGCGCCAGTCCGGCGTACGCCCACGTCCTGGACGCGCGCTGTCCTGGTTCAAGGCTCACTTCGACCTGACCAGGTACCTGCTCCTGGAGTACGTGACGCTGCAGGGTGGTCAGCAGCTGGGCATGCTGGCGATCGCAGGCATCGGCTCGCTGAGCGTGGTCGGCGCGCTTCGCGGGGCCCAGGTGCTGCTGGGGCCCACCACGATCCTGGCCGTGGGCATGTACACCTTCGCGCTCCCCGAGTTCTCGCGGCGTCGCGAGACCCTCTCCGCCAGGGGCTGGATGGGGGGCGCCCTCGGGCTCTCCGCCTTCGTGACGGGGCTGGGCGCCCTGTGGGGTGCGCTCTTCCTGTTCCTGCCGGACGCGGTCGGGCGAGAGCTCCTCGGCGAGACGTGGACGGGCACGCGCTCGGTGCTCGTCGCCTCGATCGTGCAGCAGGCCGGTGCGGCCATCGCGATCGGTCCCGCGACCATGCTCTACGCGATGGACCGCGCGAAGGTCACCCTGGCGATCCACGCCGTGCTCTCACCGCTGCTCCTGGCCGGGGGCATCCTCGGGGTGTGGCTGGGTGGCGCCGAGGGCGCCGCCTGGGGCTTCGCGGCCGCCTTCTGGGCGGTGGTGCCGGCCTGGTGGATCAAGGTCCGTCGCGAGGCCCGGTCCGTCGCCGCCAACGCCTCGGTGGCCTCCGGCTGAGCCACCCGGTTCCCCTCAGCTCATGTCCGGCGCGCCCCGCCACAGACCCCGGTTGTAGGCCGAGAAACCCTCGGCGGCCGCGGACCGTCCCCGGACACGGGACACCGCCCACCGGCCGAGGGCACCGGCTGCGAACACCAGCCGCATCGACTGCGCCGCAGGCGCGGCGTTGTGGCGACGCAGGTAGTCGTGCATCGAGGCCCCGCGCATCTGCAGCATCTTCGCGGGACTTGCTCCGGAGCCTGCTCCGGCGTGCGGGACCAGCACGTCGGTACGAAGGCGCTGGCGCAGGCCCGCCTCGCGCACCCGACGGCCGTAGGCCATGTCCTCGTTGTAGAGGAAGTAGCTCTCGTCGAACCCCCCCAACGACAAGAAGGTCTCGCGGCGCACGGCCAGACAGGCTCCGGTGAGCCAGCCCAGCTCGATCTGCTCGTGCGGGACCGGCCTGGCGTAGACCCCGCCCCGCGGCACCACGGCATGCAGACCGGTCGCATAGACCAGCGCCCGGCGCACGGTCGGCTCCCAGCCTCCGACACCCAGCTCAACTCGCCCGTCGGCCCTCACCGTCGTGGCCGCCACCGACGCCAGGCTCTCGTCCGCGGCCAGGTCGGCGACCAGGGCAAGGAGCTGTTCGATCTCCGGTTGGGTGTCGGGGTTGACGAAGACCACGTAAGGGCGTCGCGAGGTGCGCGCCCCGAGATTGGCGGCCCGGGCGAAACCGACCCCACCGCCGTCAAGGCAGTGTGCGTGTGGCCGCCCCGCGAGCGCTTCCTCGACCCTGTCGGCGCCGCAGGCGTTGTCGACGACCGTCACCGGCAGGTCGTGCGGCAGACGGGCTAGCAGTCCCTCCACCAGCTGACGGCTGTGGTAGGTCACCAGGACGACCTCGATGTCGTCCAGCGCGACCATCCCTGCTGCTGCCGCGGCCTGCAGGGGACCCGAGCCCCCCTGCTGGTCAGCTGCCGAAGATGAGGGACTGCTCCTCGCGAAGAACATCCACCAACCGCCCTTCGGGCAGCTCGACGTCGGCGTAGCCGACGGCCTGGTCCTGGGCCACGTCACGGATGAGCCGACACCCCTCGGCGACCCCGATCGGCAACAGGCCCTGCGCCGCCCTGATCGCGGAGGACTCCGCCACGGCGAAGGTGTCGTAGCCCCCGAGGCCGTCGAGCACGGTGCCGGCCGTCAGGTCACGCTTGGCGATGGTCACCGCATCGACCATCGGACCGGCGGCCGGGGTGATCGTCGCGTCGCCGAAGAGCACCGCCCTGGCGACGGTGAGCGGCACCTCGAAGTGGCACAGGTGGTAGGGGGTGTAGAAGCTGTACAGCGGCCCGGTACCGAGCTTGTACAGCTCGAGGTAGTGCCGCTGGAGCGGATCGTCGTGGGTGGCCAGCACGTACACCCCGGGACCCGGCTTGCTCCCCACCACGTAGTCGACCACGCCGCCCAGTGAGCGGAGCTCATCGACGTCGTAGTGGTCGACGAGCTCGTCGACGTGACCCAGGTGGTCCGCACCTCCCATGCCCCGGCGAGCGACGGTCATGCCGGTCGCGTTGGCCACGGTCGCCTGCTCGATCGAGATCTTGGTCCCGTCGGCGAAGCTGGTCACCATGTGCGGGTCCTGGCCCCACCGCGCTGCGAACGCGGCCTGGGTGGCAGGGGTGCGGTACGGGTCCTGCAGTCCCTTGACGTTGCCGCAGACCAGGGGGGTCAGCCCGAGACCGCGCACGAAGCGGACCAGGTTCATCTGCACCCCGGGCTGGTCACCGTCACAGCCGGTCAGCACGACTCCCGCGCGGGCCGCTCGCCGGGCCAGGACCGGTCCGACCGTGGCATCGACCTCGGCGTTCATCAAGACGACGTGCTTGCCCCCCTCGATCGCCCTGAGCACCACGTGGCACCCGAACTCGACGGCACCGGTCGCCTCGATGACGGCGTCCACCCACTCGGCGTCGCACACCGCGCGGTAGTCGTCGGTGACGGCGGGTACGTCGTCGGCCACGGCCTTGTCGAGCTCCTCGCCATCGGTGACCACCCGCCACTGCTGGACCCCCGCTTCCCGGTAGGCACGCTCGGCGTGGCTCAGGGTGCGGTTGGCGATCGCGACCAGCTCCATCCCGGGCACGCTGTTCATGATCTGGTTGGTGAGCCCGCGCCCCATGAACCCCGCACCGACGAGGGCGACCCGGACCGGGTTGCCCTCGGCTGCACGCCGCTGCAGTGCTGTGTCGACGAGAATCATCGGGGTCCTCCCTGGGAGACGGCAATCGGGTCGAAGTCGGAACTAGGACGCTCACTCAGCAACGGCCACGAGGAGTCCTTGTCGCTGATCGTCGACGTCGTCAACGGCCAGGGCAGCGCGAGCGAGGGGTCGTCGTGGCGCAGGCCCCGCTCGGCAGCCGGCTCGTAGGCACCGCTCACCTGGTAGAGGACCTCCGAGTCGTCGACCAGCGTCTGGAAGCCGTGGGCGAAGAACGCCGGCACGAACAGGGACCTGCGGTTCTCGGCGGTGAGCTCCACGGCCACGTGCTGCAACCGGGTCGGGGAGTCCGGCCGCATGTCGACGATGATGTCGAGGACCGCCCCGCGCACGCAGCGCACCAGCTTGGTCTCCGGGTGCGGAGCCACCTGCAGGTGCATCCCGCGGACCGTTCCGGCCCGGTGGTTGTAGGACAGGTTGCACTGCTCGACCGCGGGGTCCAGTCCTGCGGCAAGGAACTCGTTGCGGTCGAAGGCCCGCGCGAAGAACCCGCGGTCGTCCTCGCGGCGCTCGAGGTCGATCACCGCCACACCTTCCACGGGCAGGTCCGTGATCCTCATGAGCGTTGCCAGAACAGATCGGCATCCACCTGCGCGGTGCGCATCAGGTGCTGCAGCTGGAGCAGACGGGTGTGACCGCGTCCCTTGAACGTCGCCTCATCCAGATCGATCCGCGCGAAGACGTCGTGGAGCTGCTGCGCACCGCTCCGGGCATCCCACTCGCACGCGAAGTTCGGCAGCTTGTTGGCGATCTTGTCGAAGGAGACCCGGTAGCTCCGGTTGTCGCCGCCGTTGTCACCGAAGCTCACCTCGCAGCCGGGGAACGTGTCGGCGACGATCTCGGCGATCTCACGGACCCGGTAGTTGTGCCGCGAGTCGCCGACGTTGAAGATCTCCGCGTGCACCACCTCACGCGGTGTCTCCAGCACCCGCCGGATGGCCTGCCCGATGTCCAGGGCGTGCACCAGGGGTCGCCACGGGGAGCCGTCACTGGTCATCTCGATCCGCCTCGTCGTCCAGGCGAGACCGCTGAGGTTGTTCAGCACGATGTCGAACCGCATCCGCGGTGAGGCGCCGTACGCCGTGGCGTTGCGCATGAACGTCGGCGAGAAGGTGTCGTCGGCCATCGCGGTGAGGTCGCGCTCCACCATCACCTTGCACTCGGCGTACGCCGTCTGCGGGTTCACCGAGGAGGTCTCGTCCACCTCGCCGTCCGCGGCGCCGTAGACGCTGCACGAGGACATGTAGACGAAGCGCGGGACGCCGCTCTGCTTGGCCAGCTGGGCCAGCCGCACCGATCCCGCGTGGTTGATCCGGAAGGTCAGCTCAGGGGCCACCTCGGCGAGCGGGTCGTTGGACAGCTCGGCCATGTGCACCACCGCGTCGTGGCCGGCGAGATCCTCGGCGGTGAGGTGCCGGATGTCGCGGTGCAGCGTGCGCGCGGTCGCGTCGACCCCCTCGTAGAGCCAGCCGGCCCGGTAGAAGCCGGTGTCGACGCCGGTCACCTCGTGCCCGTCGCGCAGCAGGTCGGCCGCCAGCAGACAACCCAGGTAACCGTCGGTCCCCGTCACCAGAATTCGCACCTCAGTCCTCCCAGACCTTCCACGCAGCTTGCCCGTTGTCCCAGAGCTGGTTCAGCTCCATCCAGTCGCGATAGGTGTCCATCCCCATCCAGAAGCCCTCGTGGCGGTGGATCGTGAGCTCGCCGTCCGCGGCCAGCCTGCGCAGCGGCTCGTGCTCGAGGAACAGCCCCGGGTCGTCGTCGAGGTACTTGTCGAGCACGGCGCGATCGAAGACGAAGAACCCGCCACTGACCCAACCGGTCGCGAGCGTGGGCTTCTCGTTGAACTCGCTGACCTGGTCGCCCGCGACGTGCATCTCGCCGTACCGGCTGGCGGGGTGCACCCCGGTCACCGTGGCGAGCCGGTCACCGCGCTGGTGGGTGGCGAGCAGCTGGTCGAGGTCGACCGCGCCGATGCCGTCGCCGTAGGTGAGCATGAAGGTGTCCACGTCGAGGTAGTCACCCACGCGCTTGACCCGGGCACCGGTCCCGCTGGACAGGCCGGTCTCGGCGAAGGTGATGTCCCAGTCCTCGACCTGCCCCCGCCCGAGCCAGTGCGGCGAGCACTCCTGCGCCAGGGAGAGCGTGAAGTCGCGCTGGTGCTCGCGGTAGTCGAGGAAGTAACGGCGGATGAGGTCGCTCTTGTAGCCCAGACACAGGATGAAACGCCGGAAGCCGAAGTGGCTGTAGGTCTTCATGACGTGCCACAGGATCGGCTTGCCACCGATGTCGACGAGGGGTTTGGGCAACTTCTCGCTGGCTTCGCGAAGGCGCGTCCCCATGCCCCCGCACAGGATGACGACCGGGATGTCAGCATTTTCCATCAAGAACAACTCCAAGGTAGGTGGGACCTGGCAACAAGCGGAGGGCCCCGACGCTGGGGAGGGGGCGCGGCTTCAGCTCCATCGGCGGCTCCTCACGCGCCCGGGGAGCGGATCAGGGCCAGGGTCGTGCGCAGCATGATCTTCAGGTCCAGCCACAGCGACCAGTTCTCGATGTAGAAGTTGTCGAACCGAGCACGCTCGGCGATCGAGGTGTCCCCGCGCAAGCCGTGGATCTGCGCCCAGCCGGTCAACCCGCACGGCACCCGCTCGCGGGCCTTGTACGACGGGTAGCGGGCCTGGAACTCCTCCACGAAGTGCGGTCGTTCGGGCCGAGGGCCGACGAGGCTCATCTCACCGCGCAGGATGTTGAACAGCTGGGGAAGCTCGTCGAGCGAGCTCCTGCGCAGGAACCGGCCCACTGCACCGAGACGCGCGTCGTGCGCGATGTTCCAGTGGGTCTGGGACTCGGTCTCGTCGATCGGGCGCAGGGTGCGGAACTTCATCAGCATGAACCGGCGACCGTCACAGCCGACCCGCTCCTGCCGGAAGATCACGCCGGGTCCGCCCTCGAGGTAGACCGCCAGGGCGCACAGCGCCATCACCGGCGCGGTGAGGATCAGCGCCAACAGCCCGAAGACGATGTCGGACCCGCGCTTGATCGGCCAGTCGACCCGGTTGCGTGCGGCGCCGCGCAGGCGCACCAGCGGCGTCGACCACACCGACTCCATCCCGTGGCACAGGTTGTGGGTCTCGACCAGGCGGGGCACGACGAAGACCTCGCAGCGCGACCGGTGACAGGTGCGGATGAGGTCCACGAGGTCGGGCTCGACCATGTGCCCGTGAGCCAGGACCACCGCTCGCACGTGGGAGCTCCTGAGCAGGGCGGGCAGGTCCCCGTCGTGTCCCAGGAGCGGCAGCGGCAGCGCCTCCTCGATCAGGTGGTGCGGCGACTCGAGGAATCCGACCGGGCGCAGTCCGTACTCGGGGTGCTCGGTCAGGTTCCTGGCGATCTCGCACCCCAGCGGGCCCGCTCCCACGATCAAGGTGGGGTGTGCCACCCGTCGGCTCGATCGCATCCGACGCACCACGACGTAGCTGCACAGACGCGACCCCACCAGCAGCACGGCTGCTGTCGCACCGAAGATCGCGGCTTCGGGCTGGTGGGTGCGCTGCACGCCGAGGAGTGCGACCACCAGCAGCGTCAGGGAGAGTGCCAGCAGGATGTTGGTCACGATCCGCGGCACGTCGTCGAGCACGGCCAGCACGAGTCGCGAGCGGTAGAGGCCGACGGCTGACTGGAATCCGACCAACAGGGCGGTGAAGACCACGACGAAGGCCGGCGAAGTGTCGAGGAGCAGCGCAGCGGCAGCGGTGGCGGCGACGTCGCCGACCAGGACCAATGGGCGGATTCCGTCGCTGAGCAACGGCGTCCACCAACG
The DNA here is from genome assembly GCA_963782215.1 of uncultured Actinomycetota bacterium. Lineage (GTDB taxonomy): Bacteria > Actinomycetota > Actinomycetes > Propionibacteriales > Nocardioidaceae > Marmoricola. Next base: position 119,098 of record CAWAJE010000007.1, read on the forward strand.
CGGTCGCCGCTCGCGATCGAGAGCGCGCAGACGTCGCAGTGCCAGTGTGCGGCGTGTGGTCGTGGACGAGCGCTGAGCGACAGGCCAGGTGCTCGCGACGCGCTGCGTAGGAATCGGTAAGGCTGCCGAATCGTCCTGAGCGGTCGAAAAAGTACGTTCCATTATAAAACTTCCCCCTTGTTGTCTGCGCCGCAAAAGGCGACAAGCCAACACAGGGGAAACTAACAGCGGTATCTGGCTGGGTCACGACGAGAAACGGAACGGCCTAGACCGCGTCTTTTCACAAAAAGGACGGTCAGAGTGCCCCGATATCCAGCAGTCCGGCCGCCTCGTCGCAGAGGTGGCCGGCGATGGCGAGGGACGCCGTCGCGGCGGGTGAGGGCGCGTTCAGCACGTGCATCGCCTCGGCGTCAGTGGCCACCCTGAAGTCGTCCACCATGGCGCCGTCGGCCTCGAGGGCCTGGGCCCGCACGCCCGAAGGTCCGAACACGAGCTGGTCCGCACGGACCTCCGGCACGTAGCGCTGCAGCTGGCGCACGAAGGCTCGTTTGCTCACGTCACGCCACACCTCCTGCGCGCCGGTCTTCCAGTACTGCCTTGCCAATTTGCGCAAACCGGGATAACGCAAGGTCTCGCTGAGGTCCGCCCAGTTCACGTCCGTGCGCCTGTACCCCTCGCGTGCGGTCGCCAGCACCGCGTTCGGCCCGGCCCACACCGCCCCGTCGACGCGCTTGGTGAAGTGCACCCCCAGAAAGGGCAGCGACGGGTCCGGAACGGGGTAGATCAGACCCCGGCACAGAAACCTTGCTTCCGGCCGCAATGAGTAGTAGTCACCACGGAACGGCACGATCTGCACGGACGGGGGTCCCGACATTCCGGCCACCTTGTCGGAGTGCAGCCCGGCGCAGCTGAGCACCCGCCGCGCCGTGACCTCACCTTGACTGGTGAGCAGCACCGACCTGTCGCCTCTGCGCTGGATACCCAGGACCTCGTGCTGCATCAGCAGGTCCACGCCCTCTGCCTGCAGGTCCTTCGCCAGGGCGTCGACCACCTGACCGAAGTCGATGATGCCCGTGCCCGGGGAGTGCAGCGCCCGGATCCCTGCGGCGTGCGGCTCCACCTCGCGCAGCTCCTCGGGACCGAGGATCCGCAGTCCTGGTACGCCGTTCGCCTGACCGCGCGCCTCCAGCTCGGCCAGCGGCCCCAGCTCCTGCTCGTCCAGAGCCACGATGAGCTTTCCGCACCGTTCGACACGAATGTCGTGCTCCTCGGCGAACCGCTCCATCAGCACCTTGCCCGCGACGCACAACCGCGCCTTGAGCGAGCCCGGCTTGTAGTAGACCCCGGCATGGAGCACCCCGCTGTTGTGGGCGCTCTGGTGCTGCCCGGGGGCAGCCTCCTTGTCCAGGACCGCGATCCGCAGCCGTGGCTGCCGCGAGTGCAGCTCTCGCGCGGTCGCCAGCCCCACGATGCCTGCGCCGATCATGACGACGTCGTAGTGCTTCACGTCCGCTATCCCCCGTTTGCTCTTCCTGGGTTGCAGAAACCACCTGCACAGCATGGAGGCATCGCGAACCCAGGGGTTACTCTCGTCGTCCGACGAGGCTAGCGCGCCTCACCGTGATCCGGGCTCGACTGGAGCGCCAGATGAAAATTCCACCGCACACGATCCTTGGGCGAGGAAAGCACATCGCCCTGATCTCCCTGCTTGCACTCGCGATGTGTCTGACGGCCTGCACCGCGGACAGCCCGTCCGTCGCGACCAAGCCGCCCATGTCCCCGGTCGGTCATCCATGGCTGAGCGGCATCTGGCTGGGCGGGGCCATGGATGCCGAGGTGGTGCACGAGTTCGGCGAGTGGCGCGGGTCTGACGCGGAGGTCCTGACCACCTACCCGGCGTACAAGACCTGGGACGAGATCAGCGAGAGCAACTGGCACGTCGCGACGTACGACGGGTTCCGCGGCCGGCTCGCCTACGGGCTGCCGTTGCTGCCGCGCCGTCAGGCGGCGACCTTGGCCGAGGTCGCCGCCGGGGAGCACGACCAGGTCTGGCGCGACGTGGCGAACACGCTGCTGCGCAACGGACGCGAGCGCACCTTCGTCCGGATCGGCCTGGAGGCCAACGGCCACTGGTTCCCGTGGGGCGCGAACGCCGACACCGCCGCCGACTTCCAGGCCGCCTACCGGCACGTGGCGCAGGTGATGAAGGCGGTGGCACCACGCCTGGTGTTCGTCTTCGACATCACCTGCGGGGAGTCGTTGCGTGGCGCCGAGGACGACCGGCTGGCCAGCCTCACCCGGCTCTACCCCGGCGACGACGTCGTCGACGTGATCGGGTGCGACCGCTACGACAGCTGGGGCCAGATCGCACGCACGGAGAAGGAGTGGCAGGCGACCCTGCGGCCTCCGGACGCGGCGGGAATGATCGACGTCGTGGAGTTCGCGAAGAAGCACGACAAGCAGTTCGCCGTCCCGGAGTGGGGGATCGTGTCGACCGACAACAACGGCACGGGCGACAACCCGTTCTTCATGGCCAAGATGCACCAGTTCTTCTGGGCACATCGCGACCAGCTGGCCTTCGAGAACTACTTCGACGAGCCGGGTCCGTCGCTGGGCTCCTCGCTCTTCCTCAAGGCGCAGAACCCCGACTCCGCCTCCATCTACCAAAAGCTCTGGTAGCCCGTCGCTCGCGCTCGGCGGGCGGACGGCCGCTGCTGAGCACCGGTTGGGCGCGGAGGAGCGTGCCCTCGAGGAAGCCGAGCGCCCACGAGAGATGCATCGTGACGAAGGCTCCCGCCAGGCGCAGCGGATCGGCCGCCGCGGATGAGGGGTCGGACCTGGTGGTGGCCACGACCGCCCCGATGGCCACGGGGTAGGGCACGAGAAGCGCCGCGGCGGCACGTCTGCGGCCCGTCGCGGCAGCGATCACCCCGGTGGCCAGGGTGACCAGCAGCAACGGTGGCGCCAGGTGACGCAGGCGCACCGCCTCGCTGCCGTTCTTGCGCACCATGGCGGCCTTTCCCCGGCCGTAGCGGCGGTACTGCCGGCCGAAGTCGGGCAGGGTCTCCTGCACCGACCAGTGCATCACCATCCGCGGTTCGTAACGGATCTTGTGTCCCGCTGCCAGGATGCGGTGGTCGATGTCGACGTCCTCGTTGACCCGAAGCGCCTCGTCCCACCCGCCGACCGCCCGGAGCACGTCGGCCCGGTAGACGCCCATGGACGCATGGTCGGTCTCCTGGGCCTGCTCCGCGTAGTGGTTGATCGAGTTGCCCACACCGAACGGGCTCGACAACGCCTTGGCCACGGCCTGGCCGGTCTGCGAGCTGGCCACGCCGATCCTGAAGCCCCCTACCGCTGCGGCGTCGGGGTGGGCATCTAGCACCGCCAAGCCGGTCTCGACGTAGTCGTCGTTGACGGTGAGGTGCGCATCGACCCGCACGGCGAACTGACCGCGCATCTGCGCCAGGCCGACGTTGAGCGCTGGGGCGATCGCCCGGCGCGGATTGTCCAACAGCCTGATCCGAGGGTCCTGGTCGGCCAGGGCACGCACGATCTCGGCGGTGGCGTCTTCGGAGCGCCCGTCGATCACCAGCACCTCGGTGTTCGCCACCGTCTGGCGCAACGCCGAGGCGATCGCCCCGGCGACGCTGGCCTCCTCGTTGTAGACCGGCATCAGGATCGAGACCACCGGTTCCTGCTTCGCGACCTCATCGGTGTGCTCGAGCTCAGACCCCAGGGTGGAGCCGCGGCGCTGCCGCGGAACCACACCGCGCCAGAAAGTGGTCTCGGTGGTCGGAAAGGCGTGTTTCATACAGCAATCCCCCTTGTTGTCGCGGGTTTTCCAGCCCGTACGCCAACTGGATCCGAACCTAACAACGGGGACGCGATGCGCAACCCACTAACAACCTGACGGGCTAGACCGCCGGCTAGGGAAAGTAGCTGCGCCGGTTGACGGCCACGAGCGGTCTCCCTGCCGAGGAGAGTCGCGTGTCGGACCCGAGCGCGCCCTCCAGCGGGAGGGCGGCCTCGCGCGGCGACCACCACGAGACCAGCAGCAGCACCGGCATGATCACGATCATCTGCGTGGTCCCTGGTTGCAGCGTCCACAGGGACACCAGCAGCGAGACGGAGAGGGCTCGGCTGTGACCACCGGCGAAGGAGAGCAGCAGCATCGCCGCCAACGCGCCGCCCGCAAGCAGGCCGTAGTCGAAGAAGACCTTCACCGGCGTGGGCACCATCAGGCCCAGGATCCCGGACTGCTCCACCAGCACCTGCGAGGACCCGGGGCCCCAGCCGAAGACGATTCCGCTCAGGTCACCCGCCCAGGTCGGCCACAGGTACTCATAGGGGTAGGCGCCGCGCAGGCTCAGCGACGACTGCCGCGTCGAACCCTCCCCCACCCGGTTCAGGATGCTCTGACCCATGGGGCTGCTGGCACCGAGCACCATCACCACGGCCGCAGGGACGAGGTAGCGCGCCAGCTGCTTGCGCGCCGAGCTCGCGAGCATGATGGGCAGCGCTACGACCACCAGCACCACCCCAGACCCCGAGGTGGCGACGACCAGTCCGACGACGAGCAGCGCGATGGTGCTCCGACGGGCGCCGATCAGCAGCGCCGCGATCATCCCCAACCCGATCTGGAGCGAGACCATGGACGGCTCCAGCCCGATCCAGGCGTTGGCCCGGTAGATCGGGGAGCCGTAGGAGACCGGGTAGGTCGTGGCGAAGTTCTTCAGCAGCATCGAGTCGGGCACGACGTCGGCCAACCAGTCGCGGAACGGCACGCCGGCGTACTGCGTCAGCGTCATGGTCACGGCGGCCGCCGCCAGGACGGCGGTGATGGCGACCACGACCCGGAGTACGGCGATGAAGGTCACCCGGCGTCGGTCCACGAGCTGGATCGTCGTCGGCAGCCACACCACCATGAACAGCCCCCAGGAGCCCAGGCTGATGTAGGTGCGGTCCAGGACGAAACCCTGCATGGCGACCGCGAGCGCTGTCGCCGCCGCGGCGAAGAGCCAGACCGCGAGTCGTGCCCGGTTGAACTCCGCCAGTCCCCGGAGCAGTCCCCAACCCGTTCCGAGCAGGATCAACGGCAGGATCAGAGCGACCGGCAGCCCTGGGACGGCGAATCGCTGCAGCAGGACACAGGCCGCGTACAGCCCGCCGACCCACCTGACCGTCGCGGGTCCGAGGTCCGGGGTCGGTGTCACGACACGAGGACCACGGTGGGATCAGAGTGCCGCAGCTGCCTGACGATGCTCTGCAGCTCTCGGACCTGGGTCCTGCCGGCCAGGACGATCACCACGGCGAACACACTGGTCTGTCCCGACAGCATCGCCAGGGGCTCCCGTCCGGCGGGCGTCACCAGGACCAGGGCGTCGGCGCCGAGCTGCTTGCGGGCCGCAGCGCGGCCCGACCGACCCAGGAACGAGAACGAGGCCAGATTGCCGTAGTTACGGCGCTTGACCGGTCCCGGGGACGGGTCTCCCTTGACCGCAGGCACCTTCGCAGGCGTGGCCGTGGCCTCGAGGTCCGCCTCGCGCAGGTGCGCGGACATGCCGTGGGCCTGCAACAGGGCGAGCACATCGGCTGCGAAGGAGCTGGCTGCCTTCTCTGCGTTGTCGAGGGTCACCACCGCGAGGTCCGCGCGTTCGGACTCCAGGAACAACCCAGCGATCTCCGCGGCGCCGTTGTCCGGGGAGGAGATCCCGCGTACGCCGGGGAGCAGGGCCGGGATGTCGGAGGCACGGGTGATGGTGAACCGCCGGAACGGCAGCAAGATCACCGCGACAGCGGCGAGCGCCCCACCCGCGAACCCGCCGAGAACGATGCCCACGGGCGTCGACAGGCTCGTGGCTTCCGCGGACTTGGCCGGATCCAGCGGAGTGATGGTGGTTGCTCCGTAGGCGGCGCTGCCCTGACGGGCGGCCACCGCGGCCCCCACACCCTCACGACGGGCGGCCTCGGCATCGCGGTCACTCAACCGGCCCGACGACAAGAGCTCGTTGCCCTGGGCACCCATCTGTTGGAACTGCGACTTGGTGCTGCGCTCGTAGGAGTCGCGCAGGCTCGCGGCCACCGCGTTGGCATCGAGGACCACGCCCAGCGGGTCGTCGCCCCGGACCACGATGTTCACGACGTCGGTGTCGACGTCCCACTCGGCGGTCATCCGCGCCGCCAGCTGCGCACTGCCGGTGCCACGCGCCCTGGCGGCCTGGTCGATCACGGCCTCCGTGCTCGCCGCTCGCTCGGCGGTCTGGGCCACCTGCTTGATCCGGTTGCTGTCCTGGGTGTCCACCGAGACCTGCACCTCAGCCACGGCCTGATAGGTCACGGCACCGCGACTGAGCAGGAACCCGGCGGCAGCACCGAGGAGTACCAGGACGAAGACCCAGTACCACCTGATCCGCAGCTTGGTCAGGGTGTGTTCCGACGCCGACCCGAGGCGCGTCGTCGAGCGGCCACCGTCCGGGCCGGTGGAGCTACCGAGAAGATCCCTCGTGGGGTCCAAACCGACTGCCTCCCTGAGCAGTGTCTCCCCCGACCCACGATGCACTGAACGCGGCGAGCAGACGCATAAGACACGAAATTGCGCGTCCTTCCCGCTCAATCGAACCTGTCGTTGGCGACGCGGTCAAGAAAGGAGGCCCACCTCGCGCGGCGACCACTCGAATTGTCTCGTTGCTGGGCTCTTGTCCACCGGCGACGTGGGGTGCGCCCACGGCACCGAGTCCTTCGCTGCGGTTCGACCCCACAGCTGCTCAGGTGCTGCGGATCCAGTCCACCGTCCGGCGGGCGATCTCGGGGCCGGCGTCCTCCTGGACGAAGTGGCTGCCGGAGAGGCGTGCGTGCGGCTGGCCCTGGGCTCCGGGGACGTGCCGCTGCAGCGGGCGGTCGCCCTTGCCCAGGATCGGGTCGGCGGCACCGAAGAGCGTGAGGAACGGCTTGTCCCACTCCCCGAGGCGGCGCCACGCCTCGCGGTTGGCGGGCACGGCCGGGTCCGAGGGCGTGGTCGGCACCAGACGAGGGAAGGCCCGTGCTCCCGCCTTGTGGCGCGAGGTCGGGAAAGGAGCGTCGTACGCCGCGATCTCGGCCTTGCTGAGCTTGCGCTTGGTGCCGGTGGCGACGATCCGTCCCGCCGGGAAGACCGGGGAGTACGACGCCAGGGCGCGCCAGATCCTGAAGGCCGCAGGGACCCCGCGATCGGCGGTCGGCAGGAAGCCGTTGGCGACGACGATCCGGCTGAACCGCTCGCCCTGCTCGGCGGCCAGGCGCAGCCCGAGCAGCGATCCCCAGTCCTGGCAGACCAGGGTGACGTCGCGCAGGTCGAGCGCGACCAGCCACTCGGTCAGCCAGTCCATGTGCTGCTGGTAGGAGTAGTCCTCAATGGCCGTCGGCTTGTCGGACTTGCCGAAACCGACCAGGTCGGGGGCCACGGCACGCATTCCCGCCTGCGCGAAGACGGGGATCATCGAGCGGTAGAGGTAGCTCCACGACGGTTCGCCGTGGAGCATCAGCACCGGGGAGGCGTCCGGAGGTCCCTCGTCGACGTGGTGCACCCGCATCCCGTCGGCCAGCGTCGTGAAGTGCGGCGCGAACCGGTAGTCGGGAAGGTTCTCGAACCGGTCGTCGGGAGTGCGCAGGGCGTCCATGGGACCCCTTTCTACCGGGAGCCCTCCGGGGCCTCACGCCAGGGATAGGAAGAGCTTCTCCATCTTCTTCACGTCCACGCTGTCCACGGTGTCACCCTTGGTCAGGCACTCCTGGAGCCCGGAGGCGACGATCGCGAAGCCGGCCCGGTCCAGCGCGCGCGAGACGGCCGCCAGCTGGGTGACGACGTCCTCGCACTCGCGTCCCTCCTCCAGCATCCGGAGCACGCCGGCCAACTGGCCCTGGGCGCGCTTGATCCGGTTGATCACCGGCACCATGCCCACGGGGTCGAGCTCCATCAGCTCACCTTCTCGATCGCGGCGAACGCGGCGTCGATCCGCTGGCGTGCATCGGCAGCGACCGAGTGCAGCGCCTCGTTGTCGGCGAGCCCCATCATCGCGTGCGGATCGAATGCCTCGACCACGGTGGAACCGTTGCCGGTGGAGCGGACGACGACGTTGCACGGCAGCACCGTGGCGATCGCCGGCTCGGCCTGGATCGCCTCGTAGGCGAGCGGCGGCCGGCAGGCGCCCAGGATGATCTGGGGCTCGATGTCGACGTCGAGCTTGTCCTTCATCGTGGCCTTCAGGTCGATCTCGGTCAGGATGCCGAAGCCCTGGTCCCCGAGCGCCGTACGCACGGCCTCCACGGCCTCGTCGTAGCCCAGATCAAGGGTGGTCGAGATGGTGTAGTCGCTCATCAAGCACGCTCCTCTGCAGTTCTCGGGCCTCGGAGTTTGCCCGTTTGGTCGGTCGGGAATCCTGTTGCCCACGATACCCCGGTGGGTGTATTTGCATCGACCATACATACCCCCTAGGGTATATAGCAACACCGAAGATCGACCTCGAAAGGATGACCGCATGAGCGAGAACGACACTCCTGAGATCGACATCGAGGAGCTCAGCTCCTCCCAGGGCACCGGCACCCTCGTCGACGTGCGCCAGCCCGCCGAGTACGCAGAGGCCCACGTGCCCGGAGCCGTGCTGATCCCGATGGCTGAGCTGACCGACCGCATGAGCGAGATCGACAAGAACTCCCCCGTCTTCGTGATCTGCGCCATGGGCGGCCGCAGCAGCGCGATGACCGACCTGCTCCGCGCCTCCGGCTTCGACGCCGTGTCCGTCGCCGGTGGCACCAACGCCTGGATCCAGTCGGGTCGCCCCGTGGAAGCGGGTCTGGCATGAGTGGGACCACGAGCTCCGGGACCACGCACGTGAGCAAGGACCTCGACGTCGTCACGATCGAGACCCCCTCGCTCGGCGACCGCAGCTACCTCGTTCACGACAGCGACGTCGCCTTCGTCGTCGACCCCCAACGGGACATCGACCGGGTGCTGGCAATGCTCGAGGAGCACGATGTCCGGCTGACCGACGTCTTCGAGACGCACATCCACAACGACTACCTCACCGGTGGGCTGGCGCTGGCACAGAGGACCGGTGCGCGCTACCACGTCAACGGCGAGGACGAGGTCGCCTTCGAGCGCACCCCGATCGCCGACGGCGAGACCGTCGAGGTCGGCGACCGGATGCGGGTCACGGCCCTCGCCACCCCGGGTCACACCTTCACGCACCTTTCCTACGCCTTGCACGACACCGCCAAGGACGAGGACGTGTGCGTGTTCACCGGCGGCTCGTTGCTCTACGGCGCCACCGGCCGGCCCGACCTCCTGGGCGAGGAGCACACCGACACCCTGGTGCGGCACCAGCACGCCTCGGCGCACAAGCTCGCCGCGCTGCTGCCCGACGAGACCGACGTCTTCCCGACGCACGGCTTCGGCTCGTTCTGCTCGGCCTCGCAGTCCGACGCGACCTCCTCGACGATCGGGCGCGAGAAGCAGTCGAACCCGGTCCTGACCCAGGACGAGGAGACCTACGTCAAGGAGCTCCTCGACGGTCTCGTCGCCTACCCGGCCTACTACGCACAGATGGGCCCAGGCAACCAGCAGGGTCCTTCGGAGCCCGACCTGAGCCCGCCCTCGTTGGCCGACGCAGCCGAGCTGCGCCGCCGCATCGAGGCCGGCGAGTGGGTCGTCGACCTGCGCAGCCGCACCGCCTTCGCGGCGGGGCACGCACCCGGGACCCTGAACTTCGGTCTCGACGGCGGTTTCGCCACCTACCTCGGCTGGCTGATCACCTGGGGCACCCCGGTGACCCTGCTCGGCGAGAGCGCCGACGACGTGGCCGAGGCCCAGCGCGAGCTGGTCCGGATCGGCATCGACCGTCCGGCCGCCCACGCGACCGGCGGGCCGCAGGACTGGGCCGAGGGTGAGCTCTCCAGCTTCGAGGTCGCCACCTTCGCTGATCTCGAGCAGGTCCGTCACCACCGCGAGGTGGTCGTGCTGGACGTACGCCGCGAGGACGAGTTCGAGTCCGCGCGGATCGCCGACGCGGTCAACATCCCCCTGCACGAGGTGTGGCACCGTCTCGACGAGGTGCCCGCGGGCGAGGTCTGGGTGCACTGCGCAGGCGGTTACCGCGCCTCCGTCGCAGCCTCCATGCTCTCGGCCGCGGGTCGCAAGCTGGTCGCCATCGACGACAGCTTCGACAACGCCGAGAAGGTCGGACTGAACCTGGTCGGACCTGACGCGTGACCCTGCTCCTTGCCGCCGTCGCGGGCGCCCTGATCGGGCTCAGCCTGGGTGCCCTCGGCGGAGGTGGCTCGATCCTGGCCGTGCCCGTGCTGGTCTATGCCCTCGGGCAGAGTCCCGCGCAGGCCACGACCGGGTCCCTGGTCGTCGTCGGGGTCACCTCGCTGATCGGTGCGATCACCGCCCATCGCGCAGGCAACGTCAAGCTTGCCCGCGGGGTCGGCTTCGGCGTGCTGGCGATCGGCGGTGCGGCCGTCGGTGCGCGGGCCTCGGCCCTTGTGCCCGAATCGGTCCTGCTGGCCGCGTTCTCCGCGCTGATGCTCCTCATCGGTGGCCTGATGGCGGTCCGCCAGCTGCGCGCTCGCTCGAAGCGCGTCCTGGTGATGGCCGACGGCGAGATCCTCGAGGAGCAGGAACCGCCGCCGGTCACGATCGACGACCCGATCCTCACCTTCAGCCCCACCTTCGCCTGTGCGTGCCCGCAGGCCCTGAAGGTGCTGATCACGGCCACGGTCGTCGGCCTGCTCACCGGCTTCCTGGGGGTGGGCGGCGGCTTCCTCGTCGTACCCGCACTGCTGCTGGCCCTGGCTCTTCCGATGGAGTACGCCGCCGGCACCTCGCTGGTGGTGATCGCCCTGACCAGCGCCGCGGCGCTCGCCGTGCGCGCCGGGGTCGGAGTGGCCCCCGACTGGGGAATCATCCTCGTCCTGACCGCGTTCTCCGCCGTCGGCGGCTTCTACGGGGCCCGCCTCGCGCACCGGATGGACGCCCGCAGGCTCTCCGCGGCCTTCACCGTCCTGGTCGTCCTCGTCGCGCTCTACACCGCGGCACGTGCGCTGCCCGCTCTCTTCTGAGTCGTACGCCGACACCGCCAGCACCCGCGTCACCGCAGGTCGGTGCCGTCACCGACCTGCCTTCCTGCCTGCCCCTTCTGCCCGCCCCTGCTGTCTGCCCCTTCCCCCGTGCTGCTCCGAGACCGAAAGCGATCTCCCATGACCATCACCGCCCCGCCGCGACACGCGGCACCACGTCACGCCGCCACCCGGCCCAAACCGGACCTCGGGTTCACCCCCGGCCCGCTGGGCCGCCTGGGCGGCTGGGTGACCAGCCACGCCCGGATGACCAGCGTCGTCTGGTTGCTGGTGATCGTCGGCCTGGGCGCCTTCGCACCCCGGGTCGAGGCCGAGCTCTCCGGAGCCGGCTGGCAGGCGAACGGCTCCGACTCCGTGGCCGCCCGCGAGCTTGCCCAGGAGCACTTCGGCGGCAACGCGAGTACGGCGATCCAGGTGGTCGTGCACAGCGACGGCACCCCGGTCACCAAGGGCACGGGGGCCGACATCCTGGCCGAGGCCACCAGGATCCTGGGTGCCGACTCCCGGATCGCCGAGATCGTGCAGCCGCAACCCGGCGCGACCCTGAGCCAGGACGGCACCACGGCGGTCCTGCTGGCCGGTGCCGGTGCCGACCCCAACGAGATGGTGCGGGTGGCCGACGACCTCAAGGGACCGCTGCAGGACCTCTCCGCCGACGGCATCGAGGTCAACCCGACCGGGGCCTCGCTGCTGTGGTCGGACTTCAACGAGGCCAACCTCGACGCGATGTTGAAGTCGGAGATGTTCTCCTGGCCGGTGACCCTGGCCATCCTGGTGCTCGCGTTCGGTGCGCTCGTCGCCGCCGGACTCCCCCTGCTGCTGACCCTGTCCGGGCTGGTCGCCTCTGCGGGCTCGCTCGTGCTGATCAACCAGTTCGTGCCGGTCTCCATCTGGGCGATGAACTTCGCGATGATGTTCGCGCTCGCCCTGGGCATCGACTACGCCCTGTTCCTGGTCGTGCGCTACCGGGCTGCCCGGATGGGCTCCGGAGGCTCCCGTGAGCAGGCGGTGGCGGAGACCATGGACACGGCCGGCAAGGCGGTCCTGCTCTCCGGGGCAACGGTGCTGATCTCGCTCTCGGCCGTGATGCTGGTGCCGTCCCCCTCGTTCCGGTCCATGGCCGGCGGGATCATGCTCGCGGTGATCTTCGTGCTCGCCGCGACCCTCACCCTGCTGCCGCTCGTGCTCTACAAGCTCGACCACCGGATCAACAAGCTCGCCCTGCCGTGGGTGAACTCCGGTGAGCACCGCTCCCCGCGCTTCGCCATGTGGGGTGAGCGACTGTGGAGGCAGCCCCTGCTGTTCGGGCTTGGCTCCCTGATCGTCCTGGTCGCCCTGGCGGCTCCCCTGCTGGGCCTGAAGACGGCGATGCCCTCGATCAAGGTGCTCCCGGACGACGCCAGTGCGCGTGTGGGCTACGACCAGGTGCAGTCGGCGTTCGGAGAGGGCGCCCCCGGCACCTTGACGATCGTGATGCCCAGGTCCGACGCGGCTGCGGCCACCGCCGTGCTGTCGAAGGACGAGGGGATCTCCGCGGCGATGCCGGCCGTCGTCGCCGACGACGGCAGTGACCTGGCGATGATCCAGGCGGTCCCCACCGTGGACCCCTCGGACCCCAGCCTGGGCACCACCGTCGACCGACTGCGCGGCGACCTGCCGGAGGCCGCGAACATCGGTGGCGCGGCCGTGGAGAACCTCGACCTGAAGACGCAGCTCGACGAGTCGACGCCCCTGGTGATCGGCGTGATCATGGTGCTGGGCTTCCTGCTCCTGCTCCTCGCCCTGCAGGCGCCCCTGATCTCACTGCTCGGCACCCTCGCCAGCCTGCTCTCCACCGCAGCCGCCTTCGGCGTTGCGCGCTTGGTCTTCCAGGAGGGCATGGGTGCGGACCTGATGGGCTTCGAGCCGCAGGGCTTCCTCGACGCGTGGGCGCCGGTGTTCTTCTTCGCGATGATCTTCGCGATCGCGATGGACTACACGGTCTTCCTGCTGGCCTCCGCCAAGGAGCACTACGAGCGCAGCGGGGATCCCCGTGAGGCGATGATCGGTGCGCTGGCGCACTCGGGGCGGGTGATCTTCGCTGCTGGCGCAGTGATGGTCGCGGTTTTCTTCACCTTCGCGCTCTCCGGGCCGCTCCCTCCCAAGGAGATGGGCATCGTGCTCGGCGTCGCCGTACTGCTCGACGCGTTCCTGGTGCGGCTCGTGCTGCTCCCGGTGATGCTGCGCCTGACCGGCAAGGCCGCGTGGTACACCCCCGAGTGGCTCCAGCGGGTGCTGCCCAACGTCCGTTTCTCGCACGACTGACCGACCCACCCCACCAAGAAGGAGATCCACCATGTGTCGTCAAGTGACCTGCAAGACCTGCGGCAAGACCACCTGGGCCGGTTGCGGCCAGCACGTGAGGCAGGTGATGGCCGGAGTGCCGAAGTCCCAACAGTGCCAGGGCCACGCTGCCGCACCCAGCGAGGGTGGCTGGTTCAGTCGCCTCCTCGGACGCCGCTGACCCGCTGCGTCCTCGCGCACGTGCGACGTGGCTCACTGAACCCGGCGTTCTGCTGCCAGGCGGACCCGAGTCGTGCCAGCATGTGCGCGGGGGTACTACACACGCGGGGAGGTCATGGATGCCCGACGATCGGGCACGAGGTGGCGTCCCCCTCTCCTCGCAGGACGGCGCTGCGCGGATGACCCCCGACGAGACCATCGAGCGCTATCGCTCGCTGTTCACCCACAACCCGCATGCGGCTCTGTCCTTCGACCTCGAAGGACGTTTCGTCGACGTCAACCCGGTGGCGGTGGCCCTCAGTGGCTACACCAGGGACGAGCTCTGCTCCATGCACTTCATGCAGCTGCTCGACGATGACGACCTGCCTGGTGCCATGACGGCCTTCCACGCTGCCCTGAACCGCAGCTCGACCCAGCTCGACGCCCGGATGTTCGAGAAGTCCGGGGCGGTCAGGGAGCTCAGCATCACCGTGCTCCCCGTCGTCGTGGGTGGGGCCGTGGTGGGTGTGCACGGCATCGCCGAGGACGTCACCGAGCGCAACGAGCTGGCCCGCGAGCTGGAGTCGGCCCGCCGGGTGGCCGAGGAGGCGAACGCCTCCAAGTCGGTGTTCCTGGCCAACATCAGCCACGAGGTGCGCACCCCGCTCACCAGCGTGCTCGCCGCTGCGGAGATGTTGCATGACGCCCCCCTCGACCCCGCGTGCAGCAACCTCGTCGACATGATCGAGCGGTCGGGCGAGCGACTACTGCGCCTGATCGGCGACATCCTGGACTTCTCCAAGCTGGAGCGCGGCACGATCGGCCTCGAGGAGTCGGTGTTCTGCCTGCGCCAGACGATCCAGGACGCGACCATCGGCGCTGCGCCGGACGCCGCCCGGCGCGGCATCGACCTGACCTGGGCGGTGGACGACTCGGTCCCCGAGCAGCTGGTGGGGGACTCTGGACGGATCACCCAAGTGCTGACCAACCTGGTGGACAACGCGGTGAAGTTCACCGAGCGCGGTGGTGTCCAGGTCACCGCGGAGCTCAGTGACCGGACCAGCACGACCGTCGACGTGGTCTGCAACGTCGTGGACTCCGGCATCGGCATCCCCGCGGAGCAGATCGGGATCCTGTTCGAGTCCTTCACCCAGGCCGACGGGTCGGACACCCGGGCCTACGGGGGTGCCGGACTCGGGCTGGCGATCTGCCGCGAGCTCGTGGCGCTGCTCGGTGGCTCCATCAAGGCGACCAGCCTCCCCGGGAGCGGGAGCAGCTTCGCGGTGAGCTTCCCGCTGCGCCTCGTCGCCACCACCCCCCGAACAGACTGAGGAAGTCGACGGAAGGCATCCGCGTGGGCGCGACGGGGTTGCTCGTCGGCGGATACGTCGCCTACGACGGCGCCGGGAAGATCAGGGTCCTCTCCGGCGGCAGCGGCGAGGACCCCGTGATCGAGGCCGTGGCGTCCGTCCAGCGCACCCTGTCCACCGCGGTTCACGAGCGTCGGCGTCGCCGGCTTCCTGATCACGCTGGCGCTGCTGACCGCCGCTGTCGTCGCTGCTTCAGCAGCTCACGGTAGCTGGCGTAGGCGTCGCGAAGCTGCTCTCCCGGGTAGTCGGCAGGAAGCAGCTCCACCGGCAGCGCCGGGTCGTCCAGCAGATGACGCACGATCGCAGCCATCACCGTGAACCGCTCCCCCGCGCGCTCCGGCAGGTCGTGCTCGCGGGCGGCGGCGAGCAGCAGCCGGGCCCGGGTGACCCACCCCGGCAGGTCCCACAGCTCTGCGACCAGCCCGGCGGCACCGGCGTCGGGTCGCGCGTCGCGCCACGTCGTCACCTCCGGATGAGCTGACAGGTCGCAGGGCAGGTTGGCCGGCCGCAGCCAGACCCCTTCCCGCAGCTCGGCGAGCCGGGCGGCGCGCAGTCGTGCCCGCAGCTCGGAGCGCGCGGCCGGGTCCCGGCCCGCGACCGTCACCACCGCGACCAGCCAGGTCCCGTCCCAGCGCGTCGTCGGCGCGCGGGTGGCTGCCTCCTGGCGACGTTGCCGCTCGGCGAGGCGCTCGTTGAGCCGGTAGCCGTCGTCCGTGCGGGTCACCTCACCCCCGCTCGACATGCGCGAGAGGGAGGCGCGCAGGGCGTTCTCGGTGATGCCGAGCTCGCCGGCGAGTGCCACCAGCTCCGCAGGGGTGGCACTGCCGCCGGGGGACCCGAGCAGCGTGCTGAGCACGGCCGATCGTGCCGTCAGTGGCCGCAGGGTGGTGCCGTCGCCCAGCGTGACGTGGACGGCCACCTCAGTCGGCGGTCTCGTCGAAGCGGCCGTGCCGACCGGCGCCGGCCACGAAGCGACCCGCGCCCTGCACCGCCTCGGCGACCGATCGAGCGCCGTGCGCCCACTCGTTGGCCAGCGCCTCCGGCAGCTCCAGGCCCACGCCCTCGAGCGCTGACATCCGGTCCTGGCGCAGGCACTCCTGCGGGAACGCCGACAGCTGCGCGGCCAGGACCAGAGCGTCCGCCAGGGCCTCGCCCGGGGCGCTGACCCGGTTGACCAGCCCGATGGCGTGCGCCTCGGCGGCCGCCACCGGCCGGCCGGTGAGGATCAGGTCGAGGGCGCGCGAGAGGCCGATCAGCCGCGGCAGCCGGACGGTGCCGCCGTCGATCAGCGGAACCCCCCACCGCCTGCAGAAGACTCCGAGCACGGCGTCCTCGGCAGCGACCCGCAGGTCGCACCACAGCGCCAGCTCGAGCCCACCGGCGACGGCGTGACCCTCGATCGCGGCGATCACCGGCTTGGTCAGTGCCAGGCGCGAGGGACCCATCGGCGCACGGTCGGAGTCACCGGGTGACTCGAGGTGCATCTCCCCCTCGCCCACGGCGCGCAGGTCGGCGCCCGCGCAGAACGTGCCTCCGGCACCGTGGAGCACGGCGACCGCGAGCTCGTCGTCGTCCTCGAAGGCAGCGAAGGCGTCGTACAACGCGGTGGCCGTCGGCCGGTCGACGGCGTTGCGCACCTCGGGCCGGTCGATCTCCACGACCAGCACCGCACCGTGCCGCAGCAGGCGCACGCTCACGTGTCGGTGCCGGGGGCGCGCTCGAGGATCGCCCGGGTGTCGGTGCCGGCCGGGAGCGTGCCGAAGCAGTCGCCCCAGTCACGTCCGAGCCGGGTGGCGCAGAACGCCTCGGCGACCGCAGCGGTGCTGTGCCGCACGAGCAGAGAGCCCTGCAGGACCTGGGCCATCATCTCGACCACGCGGCGGGCGCGGTGCTGCAGGTCCTCGGGGTTGGCGAGCTCCTTCTTGAGCAGGTCGACGGCGTGGTCGAGCCGCGCGTCCCCGCCGGCCGCGAGGTCGAGCTCAGCGAAGAAGGCCTCGACGGTCTCGGGCTCGCGGCCCATCGCGCGCAGGGCGTCGAGCGCCGCGACGTTGCCGGAGCCCTCCCAGATCGAGAGCAGCGGCAGCTCGCGGTAGATCCGCGGCATCCCGGACTCCTCGATGTAGCCGTTGCCTCCGAGGCACTCCAGCGCCTCCCCGGCGACGGAGGGAGCGCGCTTGCAGACGTGGTACTTCGAGACCGCCAGGGCCAGCCGTCGGAAGGTCGCCTCGGCCTGGTCGCCGCGGGTGGCCCGGTCGGTGGCCCCCGCGAGCCGCATCGCCAGGACCATGGCGGCCTCGGACTCCACGGCCAGGTCGGCCAGCACGTTCTGCATGAGCGGTTGGTCGACGAGCGTGCTGCCGAACGCCTGCCGGTGACGGGCGTGGTGCACCGCCTCCCCCACTGCCGTGCGCATCCCGGCGCTGGAGCCGAGCACGCAGTCGAGCCGGGTCATGTTCACCATCTCCACGATGGTGCGCACTCCGCGACCCTCCTCACCGACGAGCCAGCCGGCCGCGCCGTCGTACTCGATCTCGGCGGAGGCGTTGGACTTGTTGCCCAGCTTGTCCTTGAGCCGCATCAGCGCCATCGCGTTGCGGGTGCCGTCGGGCAGCACGCGGGGCACCAGGAAGCAGGACAGCCCTCCGGGCGCCTGGGCGAGGGTGAGGAAGACGTCGGACATCGGCGCCGAGGTGAACCACTTGTGCCCGGTCAGCGTGTGCGAACCGTCCGCGGCCGGCACGGCGGTGGTGGTGTTGGCACGGACGTCGGAGCCGCCCTGCTTCTCGGTCATCGACATGCCGGCGATCAGGCCCTGCTTGCCCGCGGGGGCCGCCAGCGCCGGGTCGTAGACGCGGTTGGTCAGCAGCGGCTCGAGCTGCGCGGAGAGCTCGACGTTGGCGCGCAGTGCGGGCACCACGGCATAGGTCATCGAGATCGGGCAGCCGTGCCCGGCGTCGACGTTCCACACCATGAACTTCGCGGCGCGCGCGACGTGGGCGCCCGGCCGCTCATCGGCCCAGGGGGCGCCGTGCAGCCCGTGCGAGACGGCCGTGCGCATCAGCTCGTGGTACGCCGGGTCGTAGTCGACCTCGTCGACCCGGTGGCCGTAGCGGTCATGGGTCCGCAGGACCGGTGGGTGCCGCTCGGCCAGCCGTCCGAGCTCTTGTGCGCGCTCGGTCCCGGCGAGCCGCCCGAGCTCGTGCACCTCGTCCTCGGCCCAGCCGGCTCCCTCGCGACGCAGGCCCTCGAGCAGGGCCGGGTCCTCCGCGGTGTCGTGGCCGGTGCGGGGCGGCACCTGGTTGGTGACCTCGTGCGTGTGCGGCGACATCGGGCTCCTCGGGTGGATGTTGCCCGAGCATACGATTTCGCTACAACCGTGTCCATCATGTAACACCGGGCTGCAGCCACCCGCGCGGCCGGCTCCGCCTGCTGTGGGAGTATCTCCGCGTGCTCAGACCGCCCGCCTGCTCCACCGATGCCGCATGAACGTCCCCCTCGGCCGTCGAGCACTGGCGGAGCTGGTGGGCACCGCCTTCCTGGTGGCCGCGGTGATCGGCTCCGGCATCGCCGCGAGCAGGCTCTCCCCCGACGACGTCGGGCTGCAGCTGCTCGAGAACAGCCTGATCACCGGCGCGGCGCTGGTCGCGCTGATCCTGGCCCTGCAGCCGGTCTCGGCGGCGTTCAACCCGGTGGTCACGCTGGTCGAGCGCGCGCTGGGAGCCGTGAGCACCCGGGACGCGGCGGTTCTCGTGCTGGCCCAGTGCCTCGGCGGTTGCCTGGGCGCCGTGGTCGCCAACGTGATGTTCGACCTCGACGCGATCAACCTCTCCACCCGCGAACGCACCGGCGGAGGTCTCTGGCTCGGCGAGGTGGTGGCCACTCTCGGGCTGCTGCTGGTGATCTTCGGGACGGTCCGCTCCGGCAGGTCGGACACCGTCGCCTACGCCGTGGGCGGCTACATCACCGCGGCGTACTGGTTCACCTCCTCCACCAGCTTCGCCAACCCGGCCGTCACCCTGGCCCGGACTCTGTCCGACAGCTTCGCCGGCATCTCACCGGGATCGGTGCTGATGTTCGTGCTGATGCAGCTGGTCGGCGGCGCCGTGGGGTACGCCGCCATCCGGGTCCTCTATCCGCACCCCCAGGACCTGGCCGCTGAGCTGGCCCGACAGGACTGACCGTGAACTCCTCCGACTCCGAGATCCGGCGCGACCGCCCGCAAGTCGTCTTCGCCTGCGTGCGCAACGGTGGTCGCTCCGTGGCCGCACGCGTGCTCACCGAGCACTACGCCCAGGATCGGGTGACGGCACTTTCGGCGGGCACCGCTCCCGGCGAGCAGATCCATCCCGAGGTGGCCGCGGTGCTAGAGCAGCTGGGGCTGGACACCTCCGCCGAGCAGCCGAAGCTGCTGACCCGCGAGACGGTCGCGGCCAGCGACCTGGCGATCACCCTGGGCTGCGGCGAGGAGTGCCCCTACGTCCCGGGCGTCACCTACCGCGACTGGCCGGTGGCGGACCCCGGCGGCCAGGACCCGCAGACCGTACGCCGGATCATCGCCGATCTCGACGTCCGGGTGCGCGACCTGTTGGCGGAGCTGGTGCCCGACCTGACGCTGCCTGCGTCAGTGCTGGACTGAGCCCAACGGACCACTGCGCCGTCTACGCCCGCCGCCTACTGCGTCGGCTCGGCCGCCGTCAGCGCCTCGGTGAGCAGGGACACCAGTGCCTCGAGCTGCACGTCGACCGAGGACGAGACCTCCTCGTCGGACCCGTCCAGCGCGCGCGCCGCGAGCCCGGCCTTGCTGTCGATCAGCTCGGCGATCCTGGTGTCGATGGTCTGCGAGGCGATGATCCGCCAGGCGGTGACCGGCAGGGCCTGGCCGATCCGGTGGATCCGGTCGATCGCCTGGGTCTGCTCCGCGTCGGTCCAGGAGAGCTCGGCGAGCACCATGTTGGAGGCGACCTGGAGGTTCAGCCCGACTCCCGCGGCGCTGAGCGAACAGACCACGATCGCGACGTCGGGGTCGTTGACGAAGGCCTCGATGTTCTTCTTGCGGGACGACGGGGTCTGGTCGCCACGGATCGAGGAGTAGCGGATGCCGCGCTTGGCGAAGGTCTCCTCGGCGACGTCCATCACGTCCACGTGCTTGGCGAAGAAGACCACCTTGCCGACGTTGCGGGCGAGCTGCGCGGCGTAGTCGGCAGCCAGGCCGGCCTTCGCCTGACCGATGCGGCGCATCATCGAGAAGACGTTCTCCTCGGACTTCGCCGTCGTGGTGTCCTCGCGCTCCCAGGTGGCCACGCGGCGTACGAGCTCGTGGTCGATCCCGTCCACGACCGCGCCGGAGCGGCGGGTCTCCAGGGCCTTGGTGTAGCGCGAGACCAGGCGGCGGGCGAGCTCCCGCTCGGCCTCGCGGATCGAGCGGCCGGCGGCGTCGTCGAGCTCGACGGGGAGGTCGGCGACCCGGCGGGCCGGGATGTCCTTGGCGACGTCGACCTTGCGACGGCGCACGATGCCCAGGTTGACCACGGCCTTGCGCGCTGCGGGGTAGAAACCGGGGTCCAGCGGGGTCAGCCCGTTGTCGTCCAGGGCCTCCATCAACGCCGCCAGAGGACGCTTGTCGTCGATCCAGCCGAGGTACTGCCAGATCGTCAGGAAGTCCTCGATGTCGTTGATCAGCGGCGTCCCGGTCAGCGCCATCAGCAGCGGGCGACCGATCCGGGCCCGGATCCGCTCGGAGACCTCGAGCACGTGCTGCGAGCGCTGGGAGGACTTGTTCTTGATGAAGTGCGCCTCGTCGACCACCATGCCGCGGAAGCCGAGCTCACCGAGCCAGCCGACGTGCCGGTCGAGCACCTCGTAGTTGACGATCACGATGTCGGCGAAGCCGTCGACGCTCTCGCCGTTGCCGTGGATCACCGTGGCCGTGCGCCGGGGGGTCCACAGGCTGACCTCGTGGGCCCAGTTGGTCTTGACCACGTTGGGCACCACCACCAGCAACGGGTAGGCGTTGGCGGCCTCGGCGGCCAGCAGCGCCTGGGCGGTCTTGCCCAGGCCGGGCTCGTCGGCGAGCAGGAAGGTCCGGTGGCCGGCGGCCGCGGCAGCGACCACCTGCGCCTGGTGCGGCATCAGCTCCAGCCCGCCGGGCGCGCGGCGCGAGGTCGGCTCCGGCAGCGCCATGCAGGCGGTGGCGCCGCTGGCAGCGGACTCGAAGGAGCGCAGCAACGGGCCGAGCAGCTCCCAGCCGGAGAGCAGCCGGGGCTTGACCTTGTTCTGCGCGGCGGCCTCGAAGTCGGGGGTGAGGAACGGGTTGGCCAGCTGGCGGGAGATCACCGACTGCGGCACCACGCGGCGCTCGGCGGCCCCGTTGGAGGCCGTCGGCGCGGCGCGCACCGGTTCGGGGTCGGGCTCGATCCCGGCCGTCTTCTGCATGTCGCGCTTGAGCTCGCGGGTGGCGTCGGAGACCACGGCGTCCTCGGCGAAGAGCGCCAGCAGGGTGGTGTCGCGCACGGCAGTCTTCGCCAGGATCGTGGCCACCCCGTCGAGCCGCTTGAGCTGCTCGCCGCGCTGCGACTCGGTGGCCTCGGTGTCGGCCTTCACCCGCTCGCGCTCGTCGCGCACGAGCAGTGCGACCGCCTGGAACTTGGTCCGCACCGAGGACGTCACCGGGCCGCGCTCGGCGGCGGACTCGACCTCGCGCACCGCACGGGCGAGCACCGGGATGATGCCCTCGTTGTCGAGGTCGCGCGCGCGCCGCTGGTTGCGCGGGGCGGTACGGCGTGCGCCGGATGTGCGCGTGCCTCGTCGAGCCACAGACTCCTCCTCCGGAGTACCCGGCAAGCCGACGGCGGCGGGAGGACACCCGCACGCAGTCCCTCGTCCGGGACATTCAGACCTCGAGCGGAGCGGACCCGGATGGCCCCTCCGTCAAACGCGACGCGACGGTCGGGGTGCGACCGGGTCGAGCGTGATTGCGCGGCCATCCTAGCGCGCCGGACGCGGTGCGCGCCAAGACCTCACGATTCGACGACATCGCGGCCGGCCGGTGCGTCGCGTTCGTGGGCGCGGGGTCAGCCGCTTTTCCGACCGCGCCCGGTGTGTTCCACGATCGCGGTTGTCTGACAGGGTGAGCGGCACTGCCCGGCACCGCACCGGGCGTCGAGGAGGAGGTCGCCAGATGCGCGCACGCGAGCTTGCTGAGTCGTTCCCGGTCGTCGGTCTCACCACGGACGCGCTGACCGCAGCGCGCACCATGGGCGACCAGCGACGCCCCGGTCTGATCGTCTGCGACGACGAGGGCCACCCCCACACGGTGCTGCCCGGTTCGCAGGTGCTCCGGTTCATGATCCCCAGCTACATCCAGGACGACCCCACCCTGGCGCGGGTCTACGACGAGCGTGCTTCCGACGAGCTGATGACCAAGCTCTCCCACAAGACCGTCCAGCAGTTGCTGCCCAAGCGGCAGGACCGTGACGAGCTGCCGGTCGTCGACCCCGACGCCACCTCGCTCGAGGTCGCCGCGGTGATGGCCCAGATGCACAGCCCCGTGGTCGCGGTCGTCGACGCCGACCGGAGGATCCTCGGCGCGATCACCGTCAGCCGTCTCTTCGGGGTCCTCTTCCCGGCGGAGGAGACCGACTGATGACCACCGTGCTCGTGGTGGTCGTCTTCACCGCTGCCTACATCCTGATCGCGACCGAGCGGATCCACCGCGTCGCCGCCGCGCTCGGAGGCGCTGCCGCGATGGTCGTGCTGGGCGTGGTCAACGCCGAGGTCGCGTTCTTCAGCGAGCGCACCGGCGTGGACTGGAACGTGATCTTCCTGCTGCTCGGGATGATGATCATGGTCGGCGTGCTGCGCCAGACCGGCATCTTCGAGTTCGTCGCGATCTGGGCCGCCAAACGCGCCAAGGGGCGCCCGTTCGCCATCATGGTGATGCTGATCGTGCTGACGGCCCTCTCCTCGGCACTGCTGGACAACGTCACCACGGTGCTGCTCGTCGCCCCGGTGACCCTGCTGGTCTGCGACCAGATCTCCGCGCCCCCGGTGCCGTTCCTGATCGCCGAGGTGCTGGCCTCCAACATCGGCGGCACCGCGACCCTGATCGGCGACCCGCCCAACATCATCATTGCGGCCAAGTCGGGACTCTCCTTCAACGACTTCGCGCTCAACCTGGCCCCGATCGTGGTGGTGCTGCTGCTCGTCTTCATCGTGATGGCCCGCGTGATGTTCCGCTCCGCCTTCACCTACCACCCCGAGAAGGTCGAGGCGCTGATGGCACTCGACGAGCGCGAGGCGATCACCGACCGCAAGCTGCTGTGGAAGTCGCTGGTGGTGCTGCTGGCCGTCATGATCGGCTTCGTCGCCCACTCGGCGCTCCACCTCGAACCGTCCCTGGTCGCGCTGCTCGGCGCCGGCGTACTGGTGGCCGTCTCCAAGCTCGACGTGAGCGACTGCCTCGCCGACGTCGAGTGGTCCACGCTGGTCTTCTTCATGGGCCTGTTCGTGATGGTCGGCGCACTGATCGAGGTCGGGGTGGTCGGGTCGCTCGCCGAGGCGGCGACCGAGGCCGTCGACGGCAAGTACTTCCTGGCCTCGACCGTGCTGCTCTTCGCCTCCGGTGCCCTGTCCGGGATCGTGGACAACATCCCCTACGTGGCCACGATGGCGCCGCTGGTCGGCGACCTGGTGGCGGCCGGTGGCGGCGACACCGGCGCCAAGGCCGCCTGGTGGGCACTCGCCCTGGGCGCCGACCTGGGCGGCAACGCCACCGCCGTCGGTGCCAGTGCGAACGTCGTGGTCCTGGGCATCGCCGCCCGCAACGGCCACCCGATCAGCTTCTGGCACTTCACCAAGTACGGCATCGTCGTCGCGGCCGTGACGATCACGATCGCGTGGGGCTACGTCGGCCTGCGCTACTTCCTGCTCGCCTGACCGAGGGCCCAGTCGCGCACCTCCGGCATGTCCTGGAGGTGCTCGTGGATGTAGTCCTCGTGCCGGGCCAGCATCTCCCGGCACCAGGCCATCAGGGCACTGGCTCCGGGTGGGGTACGGCGCGCGTTGTTCAGCGCGTCCATCACCAGGTGGTACCTCGAGACCTGGTTGAGCACGACCATGTCGAAGGGGGTCGTCGTGGTGCCCTCCTCGATAAAGCCACGCACCCGGAACCGGTCGACGTCCGGGCGACCGTGCACCAGCTGGTGGATGGCACCCGGGTAGCCGTGGAAGGCGAAGACGACGTCGACGTGGTCGGTGAACAGCTCCTTGAAATAGGTCTCGTCCATCCCGTGCGGGTGATCGCGACGCCGGGTCAGCGACATCAGGTCGACCACGTTGACCACGCGCGCACGGAAGCCGGGAAGCCGCTCCCGCAGGATCTCCGCTGCGGCCACCGTCTCCATCGTGACCACGTCTCCCGCACAGGCGAGCACGATGTCCGGATCAGCCAGGCCGTCATCGGTCCCGGCCCAGTCCCAGGCGCTCGCTCCGCGGGCGCAGTGCGCCGTCGCCTCCTCGATGTCGAGGTACTGCAGCTGCGGCTGCTTGTCGATCACGATCAGGTTGACGTAGGACGTGGACCGGAAGCAGTGGTCGGCCACCGCGAGCAGGCAGTTCCCGTCCGGCGGGAGGTACACCCGTCCGATGACCCCCCGCGCGGTGATCACGTTCTGGATCAGGCCAGGACCCTGGTGGCTGAACCCGTTGTGGTCGTTGCGCCAGGCCGTCGAGGTGAGCAGCACGTTGAGGCTGGGCACCCGTGCGCGCCAACCGAGCTGGTCGGCCTCCTGGAGCCACTTGCTGTGCTGGATGGTCTGTGACGCGCTGACCATCGCGAAGGCCTCGTAGGTCGCGAACAGCCCGTGCCGACCGGTCAGGGTGTATCCCTCCAGCCAGCCGTGGCAGTTGTGCTCGGAGAGCACCTCCATCACCCGGCCGTGGCGGGAGAGCGACACGTCGGTGTCGCTGACCCGTTCGGCGAAGGCGCGGTCCGAGACCTCGAAGACGGCTCCCAAGCGGTTGCTGTTGGTCTCGTCGGGGCAGAACAGCCGGAACCGGTCGGAGTTGGTCGCATAGATGTCCCGCACCAGGGCGCCCAGGCACCTCGTGGACTCGGCGCGCTCCGCCCCCGGTGCGAGCACGGTCACCGCGTAGCTCCGGTAGTCGGGAAGGTCCAGTGGCCTGGTGAGCAGCCCCCCGTTGGCATGGGGGGTCGCGCTCATCCTCAGCGTCCCGGCCGGGTTGGCGCGCTGCACCAGGGCGGTGAGGTCGCCGTCGGCGTCGAAGAGCTCCTCGGGCCGGTAGGAACGCATCCACTCTTCCAGCAGCCGCAGGTGGTCGGGGTTCTCCCGGACACCCGACAGCGGCACCTGGTGTGCCCGGAAGGTGCCCTCCATCTGCACGCCGTCCACCACGTCCGGGCCGGTCCAGCCCTTCGGGCTGCGCAGGATGATCAGCGGCCAGCGGGGGCGTACGCCGTCCCACTCCCCGTTCCGGGCGGCCGTCTGGATCGCCCTGATCGAGCTCCAGGCCCGGGCCAGGGCTTCGGCGAAGCGGTGGTGCATGCCGGGCAGGTCCGAGCCCTCGACCTCCAGCACGTCGTACCCGTGCCCTTCGAAGAGCGAGCGCACCTCGGCCGGGTCCTTGCGGGCCAGCACGGTCGGGCCGGAGATCTTCGCGCCGTTCAGGTGCAGCACGGGGAGCACCGCCCCGTCGCGCTCGGGGTTGAGGAAGGACACGCCCTTCCATGACCCCTCGAGCGGGCCGGTCTCGGCCTCGCCGTCGCCCACCACCGCCAGCGCGATCAGGTCGGGGTTGTCCATCACCGCCCCGAAGGCGTGCATCAGCACGTAGCCGAGCTCGCCGCCCTCGTGGATCGAGCCCGGCGTGGTGACCGAGACGTGGCTCGGGATGCCCCCGGGCGCCGAGAACTGGCGGAACAGCCGCCGCAGCCCGTCCTCGTCACGCGTGATCACGGGATAGGTCTCGGTGTAGCTGCCCTCCAGGTAGCCGGCCGCGACCAGGGCCGGCCCACCGTGCCCGGGGCCAGCCAGGTAGAGCATCTCCTGCCCCGTCCTGCGGATCAGCCGGGAGGCGTGCGCATAGATGAAGGACAGCCCGGGACTGGTCCCCCAGTGCCCCAGCAGCCGCGGCTTGACGTGCTCCGCCCGCAGCGGCTCCCGGAGCAGCGGGTTGGCCTGGAGGTAGATCTGCCCCACGGTCAGGTAGTTGTTCGCCCGCCACCAGGCGTCCAGCGCCGCGAGCTCATCCTCGCCGAGCTCCGTCAGCGCGCGCGTGACCGGATCGACCTGGGTGATTGTCTGCATGCCTCCACTCGAACCCATGGCGAGAGCTCGCAGGAGGGGCGAAGGTCCCTCGCGGAGGGACGCTGGGTCACGAGCCGAGCAGCACAAACACCGGTCCGGCGACCAGGCCGAGCAGCACCGCGATCGTGGCCGCGACCCCGGCGGCGACGGCGGCGCCCCGGACCGCGGTCCCCGTGGTCGGCTGCTCCGCCGGGGCCGGACGCAGGACCACCCTGATCCAGCGCAGGTAGTAGAACAGGCTGGCCACGGTGTTCACCGCCAGCGCCACCGCCAGCCAGGCCAGGCCCGCGTCCCAGGTCGCCGCCAGCGTGGCGAGCTTGCCGACGAAGACGGCGGTCGGTGGTGTCCCGACGAGCCCGAGCAGCGCGATCACCAGGGCGGCCGTCAGTGCTGGCCTGGCTGCCCCGAGGCCCGCCCACTGGTCGACGGTGCGCCGGTCCGGCTCGGCCGCGACCACGGCGAACGCAGCCACGTTGGTCACGGCGTACCCCGCCAGGAAGAACAGCAGCGCTGGGCTGGCCAGCTCGCTGCGCTGGGCCACGGCGGCCGCGGCGAGCAGGTAGCCGACCTGGCTGACTGTGGACCACCCCAGCAGCCGACGTACGTCGGTCTGGGCGAACGCCGCGAGGTTGCCCACGGTCATGCTCGCGACCGCGAGCACCCCCAGGACCGTCGCCCAGCGCAGCTCGCCGGGCAGCTCTCCCAGCAACCGGCTGATCGCGACCACCGCCCCGACCTTGGGCACGGTCGTCAGGAACGCAGCGGCCGTGACCGAGGAACCTTCGGTGGCGTCGGGGACCCAGAAGTGCGCCGGCACTCCCCCGGCCTTGAACAGCAGCCCGGCCACGACCAGCAACCCTCCGGCACTGACGGCCACGGTGGGCGCGTCGGCGAGGCGGGCCCCGAGCTGTGCGTAGCCGGTGCGGCCGGCCAGCCCGTAGAGCAGCACGGCGCCGGTCATCAGCAGGATCCCGAACAGCGCCCCGAACAGGTAGGTCTTCAGCGCGGCCTCCGCAGAGGCTGGCCGAGCGAGCACGCCGACGAGGCCGTAGAGCGGGATGCTCGCCAGCAGGAAAGCGACCACGAGCAGCGCGAGGTCGGTGGTGCCGGCCATCAGCAAGGTGCCGGAGCCGCCGAACAGCAGCAGGGTGCAGGTCTCGCTCTCGCGCGGGTGGTCACGCAGCTCTCCACCGCCGAGCAGCAGGATCAGCAGCAGCGCCACGGTCACCGTCACCCGCGCCGCCCCGGTGGAGGCGTCTGCGGTGAAGGTGCCGTCGAAGGCCGTGCGGGCATCCCCCGCTGCCATCGACACCCAGGCCACGGAGGCTGCCACCAGGCTGGCGGCGACTGCGGCGGCGGCGACCAGGCGGATCCGCCACTGCCGGGTGCGAGGTGTGAACGAGCCGCCGACGAGCGCGACCATCGCCCCGAGGAACAGCAACGCCTCGGGCAGCAGGGTGAGCAGGTCGGAGCGCATGGACACGGCTCAGCGCCCCACGAGTGCGACCACGGCGGCAGCGGCCGGCTCGACCAGGTCGAGCAGCACCCGCGGCAGCACGCCGATCAGCACCGAGACGAGCAGCAGCATCGCGACCGGCGCCCACTCGCTCACCGAGACGTCACGGAAGTCGGAGGAGAGCCCGGCCGTCGGGCCGGTGAAGACCCTCTGCAACGCGCGCAGGAACAGCGCAGCGGTGATCAGGATGCCGAGCACCGCCACCGCGGTCCAGGGCACCGCCGCGATGCTGCCGGCGAAGATCTGGAACTCGGCGATGAACCCCGAGAGGGCAGGGAGACCGAGCGAGCCGAACGCAGCGACGGTGAACAGCGCGGCGTAGCGGGGAGCGGGCGCGGCCAGGCCGCCGTACCGCCCGAGGTCGTAGCTGCCGGTGCGCTCGAACATGCTGCCGGCGAGCAGGAACAGCGCCGCGGTCAGCAGCCCGTGGCTGACCATCTGCGTGACCGCACCGGTGACCGCGACGCCCCGCGCCTCGTCGGTCCCGTCGGCGAGCACGCCGGCGGCGCCGACGGCGAGGACGACGTAGCCCATGTGGTTCACCGAGGTGTAGGCGATCATCCGCTTGAGGTCGGTCTGCGCGAACGCCACCAGCGCGCCCCACAGCACCGAGACCACGCCGACCACGATCACCACCGGCGCCCAGGCCTGCCAGGCGTCGGGAAGCATCGGCATCGCGATCCGGACGAACCCGTAGGTGCCCATCTTCAGCAGCACGCCTGCCAGCACGGCCGACCCGATGGCGGGGGCGTCGCTGTGCGCCGGCGGCAACCAGGTGTGGAACGGGAACGTCGGCGTCTTCACGGCCAGCCCGAGCAGCAGCGCGCCGAGCACCAACCCCCCGGCCAGGCCCTGCCCCTGGAGCGGCGGGGCGGCCGCGAGGTCGACCATGTCGAAGGTGTGCGGGTCCGCAGCGACGTAGAGACCGACGAAGCCGAGCAGCAGCGCCAGCGAGCCGAGGAAGGTGTAGAGGAAGAACTTCAGCGCCGAGCGCGCGTTGTCGCCGTGCCCCCACCCGCTGATCGAGAGGTACATCGCCACGATCGAGAGGTCGAAGAAGACGAAGAACAAGATCAGGTCGGCCGAGACGAACAGACCAAGACATGCGGCCTCCAGGAAGAGGAACAACGCTGCCTGCAGCCGCGGTCGGTGCTGCTCCCGCAGCGCGAACACCGCACACGCCAGGAACACCAGCGTGGTCATCACGACCAGCGGCAGCGACAGGCCGTCGACCCCGACGTGATAGCTCGAGCGCACCCCGGGGATCCAGCGCAGCTGCTCCTCCAGCGCCAGGCCACCTGCCTTCGGGGTCTCGTACGCCGTCCAGGCGATCCCCGCGAGCACCACCTCCACGGCCGCCGCCCCGACGAACACCAGGCGAGCGAGCCGGTCGCCGACCCGTGGGCTCAGCAGCACGGCCGAGACCAGCAGGGGCAGGAACACCAGGACAGAGAGCACGCTCACCTCACCAGGACGAGGACGACGAGGACCAGCGCCAGGACGGCGACGGCCTGCAGGTAGTACTGGTGGAGCTGGCCGGTCTGCGGCCGCTGCGCGAGCCGACCGAGACCGCGTATGCCGGAGGCGACGCCACGGACCGCCGCGTCGATCCCGTGGTCATCGGCTCGCGCGACCGCGACGGCGAGGCGCTGGGTCCAGCCCGCACCGCGCTCGACCGCGCCGTCGATCAGCCGGTCGTCCACGCGAGCCAGCCCTCCCGCGAGCCGCACCGTGGGACCGACCACCACCCGGTGGGCCGACGTCTCCAGGAACAGCCAGTCGGTCAGGACCCGCGGCCAGCGCACCGCGGACCTCCGCGACATCACCACTGCCGCCCCCGCCAGCGTGGCGAGCGCGAGTGCGGCGGAGACGAGCAGCTCCAGGGGTCCGGGCTCCGGCGCGGTGCCACCGACGAGGTCGTGCACCCGCTCGGCCAGCGGCGGCAGCGCGAGCGTTCCGAGCACGACGGCGCCCACGGCGAGGGGGACCAGTGCGAGTCGCGCACCGACCGGCACGGTCCGGTTGCCCTGCCGGTCGTCGTCCCAGCTCGACCCGGCGTCCTGTGGCACATGCCGGAAGAGCACGACCAGGGCCTTGCCGGCGTACGCCGCGGAGAGGGCTGCACCGACGAGTCCGGCCAGGTAGAGCACCGGAGAACGCTCCCAAGCAGCGGCGAGGACGGCGTCCTTGGTCGCCCACAGCGCCAGCGGCGCGAGCCCGGCGAGCGAGAGCAGCCCAGCGGCCACGGACATCCCCACGACAGGCCAGATCCGAGCCGCGCCGGTGAGCGCCGCGAGCCGCTTGGTCCCGAGCGCCTCCAGCCAGACACCGGCCGCGAGGAAGAGCCCGGCCTTGACGGCTGCGTGAGCAATCAAGTGCGAGGTCCCGGCGGCGGTGGCGCCGAGACCGGCGGCGAGCACCACGAAGCCGAGCTGGGCCGCGGTCGAGGCCGCCAGCAGCTGCTTGAGGTCGCTCTGGGCCAGGGCGACCAGACCGAGCAGCACCGCCGTGGCCGCCCCCACCCAGGCCGCTACGTCGTCGGCCCAGCCGCTGGCGGCCAGCGTCGGCGCGACCCGAAGGAGCAGGTAACCACCCATCGCGACCATCGCCGCGGAGTGCAGCAGCGCGCTGACCGGGCTGGGCCCGTGCATCGCGCGGGAGAGCCAGAACGTGAACGGCAGCTGGGCGGCCTTGCCCAGCGCGGCAAGGACGAGCCCGCCCGCGACCACGTCGAGCCAGCCACCCCGGGCTCCCGGGAGATCGGCGAGTGCCAGACCCGCTCCCCCGCCGAGAGCAGCCCCGGCAGCGACGTAGAGGCCGAGGTCGCCGGCCCGGGTGGTCAAGAAGGCGGTCGTGCCCGAGGAGACGCCGACCTGGTCGCGCCAGTGGTAGCCGATCAGCGCGTAGGAGGTTGCGCCCATCACCTCCCACGACATCAGCAGGGCCGGGAGCGTGGTGACCAGGACGGTCATCGTGGCGGCCGCCACGAACAGCAGCATCAGTCCGTGGAACCGCGCGGTCCGCAGGTCGGCGCTTCCGGACGCGGCGACCAGCACGAGCAGGGAGACGACCGCCACCGTGGGCAGCACCAGCGCGGCGAGGCCGTCGACGGCCAGCCCCAGGTCCGCGCCGGCCAGGAACGGCATGGCGACGGCCGGGCGCGCGGTCGCGACCGGCACCGAGATGGTGGCCAGCACCGCAGCCGTCCCCACCCCGAGAGGTACGCCGAACCGGTCGGCCTGCCCTCCTCGGTGGAGCCCGGCGAGGAGCAGGAGGGCGCCCATCACGGCAGGCGCGACGACCAGGGCGACGAGTGCGAGCTCGGCCATCAGCCGTTCAGCTCCGCGGCCATGTCGGTCATGTCGTGGCCGGCCTGACGGTGCAGCAGGGTGGCCACCGCGAACCCCATCGCCATCTCGACGGTCATCGCCGCGATCACCACCAGCAGCAGCACCTGGCCGGACGGGTCGGGTGCCAGGAACCACCAGGCTCCCGCGCCAGCGAGGATGACAGCGTTGATCATCAGCTCCAGGCCCATCATCACCATCACCACGACCTGCTGGGACAGCGCGCCGTAGAGCCCCACCGCGAACAGGGCCGCCGCCACGAGGAGGACGGTCTCGATCGTCATCGGCCGGCCCCGCCCTGGTGGGGCTCGTCGGCCGGGCGCCGGTCGAGGTCGTCGCCGAGCCGGTCGTAACGGCTGCGGTGGCTCGAGAGCACCACTCCGGCGACGATCGTGGCGACCATCACCGGGCTCATCGCCACCATCACGAGCATGTGGGACTCCATCGTGGCCTGCCCCAGCGCCGCGGTGACGTCGGCCGGCGGGGCGCCACGGCGTACGGGCCAGGGCACCAGCAGCGCACCGGCACCGAGCACGACGAAGGTGAGCACGGCGGTGCCGATGGCGGAGCGGTGCGAGTGCACCATGCTCATCGGCATCAGCGCGGGGTTCATCCCCATGAACATCACCATGTAGACGGCCATCACGGCCATCTCCATCACCATCATCAAGATCACGATGGCGCCCATGTAGGCCTGACCGAGCAGCAGGACCGCCACCCCCACCGCGACGAAGGAGAGCGCCAGCGCATAGGTCGCCCGCGCCATCGAGTCGACGTAGAAGACCAACGCACCCGCGACGACCGCGACCACGGCGCACGCCCAGAAGGCGACGTCGGTGAGCTCGAGGGACATGGGTTCTCCTTCCTGGGTGGGGGTTTCAGGCGTTCGAGATGGCGAGGATCGAGACCACCAGGTCCTGGGCGATCACGAGCGGCAGCACGACCACCCAGCCCAGCTCGAGCAGCCGGTCGGGCCGCAACGTGGGCACCCGGCGACCGACTACGACGAGCAGGACGCTGAGGACGAGGGTCTTGAGAAGCACCCAGCACCACCCAGGGAGCAACGGGCCGGCCGCGCCGCCGAGGAAGAGCGGGACCGCGGCGGCGGAGCCGGCGACCAGCAGGGCGTAACGGCCGGCCAGCACGAGCAGCCGGTCCACCCCGGCGAGCTCGGCGAGGATCCCGCCGTCGACATCGGCGCCGGCACCGGCGTCCATCGGGGCGCGCACCGAGAAGCCCAGCACCCCCCAGCAGTACGCCGCGAAGGCGATCGGCGCCCACACCACGAACCACAGGCCCTCCTGCGCCGCGGCGATCTCGGCGAGGTCGAGACTGCCCGCGGCGATCGCCGGGGCGGTGATCGCGAACATCAGCGGCAGCTCGTAGGCCAGCGCCATCGCCAGGAAGCGGTAGCCGCCCACCAGCCCGGTCACCGCGTTGGGACCCCAGCCGAGCAGCCACATCACCGCCCAGGCGACGACGTCAAGGGCATTGACCCACACCAGGCCGACCGGGTGGTCGACCAGCGCGTGCGCTCCCAGTGGCACGAAGGCCACGATCGTCACGCCGAGCGGGATCACCGCCGTGGAGGCGGAGCGCCACAGCAGCCGGTCGGCGGAGACCGTACGTCGAGGCCGCTGCCACAGCAGCCGAGCCGCCTCCTGCAGCGGAACGACGAGGCCGGTCCGCATCGGCCGACCGCGGTCGTGCGCGTCCAGCACGCCGGTCGTGGCGGCACTCACCAGCGCGACGGCGCCGAGGCCGAGCATCACCGGAACGGCGTACAGCAGCGAGAGCGAGCCGGTCATGCGCGCGCCCCCTCGGTGCTGGCGTGGAGGCTCGGCAGCAGCGCGGCCACGACCAGCCGGACCGCGGCGAGCTCCTGGCCACGCACGAGATCGGGCAGCGACTCCAGCGGGTACCGCGGCAGCGCACGCTGCTCACCGGCGACCACAGCGCCCGCCCCGTCGACCAGGATCTGCAGGCCGTCCTCCAGGTCACGGGCG
>CAWAJE010000008.1:0-243453 GCA_963782215.1 uncultured Actinomycetota bacterium
CCGAGGACATCGAGCAGATCGGCCGCGAGCTCGACGCGATCCGCGCCGAGGTGGTCGAGAGCCGTGGCGCCAGCGACGCGGCGTACATCCGCAAGGTGATCGACACCCAGCGCAAGCTCGAGCTCGGTTCGCGTGCGGTGCTGCTGTTCTCGCTGTTCCCGCCGGCCTGGCTCGTCGGCACCGCCGGCCTGAGCATTGCCAAGATCCTGGAGAACATGGAGATCGGCCACAACGTCATGCACGGCCAGTGGGACTGGATGCGTGACCCGAAGATCCACTCGACCACCTGGGAGTGGGACAACGCCTCCCCGTCCGAGCAGTGGAAGCACTCGCACAACGAGCTGCACCACAACTTCACCAACGTGGTCGGCAAGGACAACGACCTCGGCTACGGCATCATGCGCGTCGACGAGGACCAGCGCTGGCACCCCGTTTACCTCGCACAGCCGCTGTGGAACTTCATCAACGCCTGCTTCTTCGAGTACGGCATCGCTGCCTACGACCTCGAGATCGGCAAGCACGTCAAGCGCAAGACCCTGAAGAGCCCCGAGTTCAAGGCGCGCGCCAAGGTCACCCTGGCCAAGATCCGTCGCCAGGCGACCCGCGACTACGTGGTGCACCCGATCCTGTCCGGCCCGTCGTTCCTGCACACCATCGCGGCGAACTTCACCGCCAACATGGTCCGCAACCTGTGGACCCACTCGGTGATCATGTGCGGCCACTTCCCCGAGGGCGTGCAGACCTTCGAGAAGAAGTCGATCGTCGGCGAGACCAAGGGCGAGTGGTACGTGCGCCAGATGCTCGGCTCGGCCAACATCAGCGGCTCCAAGGCGATGCACATGATGACCGGCAACCTGTCCTTCCAGATCGAGCACCACCTGTTCCCGGACCTGCCGAGCAACCGCTACTCCGAGATCGCGCCCAAGGTGCAGGACCTCTTCGAGCGCTACGGCCTGACCTACACCACCGGGTCGCTGCCCAAGCAGGTCGCCTCCGCGTGGCACAAGGTGATCCGCCTGGCACTGCCCAACGACTTCATGGGTGCCAACGCCACTCCGGCCCCCGCGGCCAAGGACGAGGAGAAGGCCCTGGCTGCCGCCTAAAGGCTTTCCCGCACCACGCAACAACGTCGAGGTCCTTGCCCCGGGCAGTGTTCACACTCCCGGTCCGCAAGGGCCTCGACGCGTTTCCGCTGATGCCCGACGCAGCCGACACGGCGGCTCTCACCGCCCACGGGCGCACCAACGGCCCCGACCGGGCTGGGGTCGGGGTCGTGGGGTGGTCAGGTTCGTCGGCGTTGGCGCGGGATGGTCAGCTCGGTCAGCCGGGCGGTTGCGGTCGCGCTCGCTGTCGATGGCGATCGGTCGGTGGCCGGTGGCCGCCGGTCTGCGGGTGCGGTCTCGTACTGGTGGCCGGTGGGCGCGGTCCACACATAACCGCCGCCGTCGTCGCGCCTCTTGTAGTCCCAGGCGGTGTGGGTCTTGACCCGGTGGTGGGTGCGGCACAGCGGCGCGAGATTGCCGGGGTGGGTTTGGCCGGGTGGTCCGCCCTCGTCGGTCGGGATGTAGGGGGTGATGTGGTCCAGGTCGCAGGCCCGGGAGTCGCGGCGGCAGCCGGGGAAGACGCAGTGCGCGTCGCGCAGCAGGACTTGTTCGCGCATCGCCGCGGGTGGGTCGTGCTGGTCCACGGCCGTCTCGGCGGCATCGGCGGTGAGGTCGAGGACCGGTCGGAGGACGACCTTGCCGCCGGTGGCGGTGAGCCGGGTGAGCCAGTCGGTGAGCAGCTTGGTGGTGGCGGCCCCGAGCTTCTCGATCGACGCGGCGCCGGTGCCACCGGCGAGGTCGGCCTCGAGGTCGGCGGGGTGAGGTGCACGAAGAGGTTCGCCACCCCACCCTCCGGGTGGTGGGTGCGGCGCCTTCGCGGCCCGACATCAGGTCCAGGGCGTATTGCGGGTCGGCGAGGATCCCGACCGCCCGTGCCCGCCGCACGTCCAACGAGTCGGTGTCGCCGAGTTGCCGCAGGTCGCTGGCGACCCGGGACACGCTCTGGTCGAACAACTCGGCGTCAGGGGTGTCCAGGGTCATCCACATCTCGGTGGTCGCCGGCGCCGGCCCGGGTCGGGACCAGACCCCGCGCTTGGTGAGGGCTTCGTCCTCGTCGGCGAGGGCGCGGTCGGGGTCGAAGTAGAGCCGGGCCTCCTGCACCAGCCGCGCTGCGTGGACCGACGCCGATCTTGTCGGGGGTGGCGGCGATCAACCGGTCCGCGAACTTCGCGGCGTCCAGGGACAGGTCGCGGGTCTCCCGGGCGATCAACCGGGCCCGCCACACCGGCACCGCCAGGTCCTGGACCAGTGCCCAGAGCCGCGGCAGTCGGTGCGCCAGCTCGAGGGCATCACCCAGCAGCTGCTTGGCCGCCTCCACCGAGATCCCCAGTGCGGCACCCAGATCCGCCGGAGCGAACTCCGCCACCCACGGAGCACCGACACCTGCCAACGGGCACACGCTCTCGCCGTGGAGATCGACCTCGCCCCAATGCGCCGGGACCTCATCCGCCGGGCAGGGGTGCAACCTCGCCCAGACCAGCGCCAAGGCCAGCTCCTCGGCAGCCGCTGCCGTAGAGGTCTGTCGGGCCTGACGGGCACGCTCGATCACCTGCGCCGGGGACTAGCCCGGGAGCGGTGATCGAAGTGGTGGTCATGGACCCATTCTAGGAGCGACCACCGACAGAATCGATAGGATGTTCGATATCTGTGGACAACTTTCCGGCCTCCCAGTGACGTCACCGGAACATCGGCGACGTTCGGGATGCTGGACGGTGACACTCCACCAAGAATCTGGGGCGGTGGCTGCCGGTGAACCTCGCGATCCCGTGCCCGACTCCCGATCTTGCGCTGGCCCGACTGCGCGCTTCGCGGCGCGGTCTCAACGTTCCCCTGCCGAGGCCAGCAGGACACTTTCATGCGCGCAGCGACCGGCACCCGCAACCAACCTCCGCCCTGCAAGCGGAGTCACCCCGGCGCCTGCCACTGAGCCTTCCTCGAGGTGCGTGGCAGGCTGGCTGACATGGAGATCAGCGACGTGGAGTTCGAGGAGCTGGTCTCCATCGCGCTCGACGGGATCCCCCCGGAGCTGGCGAACCTGATCGACAATGTCGTCGTACTCGTGGAGCCGGAGTCGCCCGAGCACGACCCCGGGTTGCTGGGGCTGTACGACGGCATCCCGCTGACCTCACGCGACACCTCCTACACCTTCGCGCCGCCGGACCGGATCTTCGTCTTCCGCGGCCCGTTGACCCGGATGTGTGAGTCCCGGGAGCAGCTCGTCGAGGAGGTCCGGATCACCGTCGTCCATGAGATCGCGCACCACTTCGGCATCGACGACGCAGCTCTTCACGACCTCGGGTACGCCTGAGTTCCCCGCTCCCCCTACACTTGCCCCGTCGTTCCCCGGAGCGGCCAAGCCCCCATCGTCTAGTGGCCTAGGACGCTGGCCTTTCACGCCGGTAGCACGGGTTCGAATCCCGTTGGGGGTGCGGATTTAGAAGCTGACCGGGTCATGGGTTAGCATTCCGTGGCTTCGCTTACGAGTGAGGTTCACACAGCAGCACAGCACCATCGAGGCCCCGTAGCGCAGTTGGTTAGCGCGCCGCCCTGTCACGGCGGAGGCCGCGGGTTCGAGTCCCGTCGGGGTCGCAGAAGAGAAGCCGAGGGCCTCTCGACATTCGTGTCGAGAGGCCCTCGCTCGTTCCCCCGGTAGGTTCGGCGGATGTCGAGCTCCCCTCAGCGGTCGCCGAAGACGACGGTCTACCTCGCCTGGACACCTGAGCCACCCCACGACCTCCTGGGTCCGTGGGACGAGCTGCGCGTCGTCGCGCCGGGCCTGCTGCTGATCGAGAGCAGCGACACCCTGTCCCGCGTCTTCCACGAGCTGAAGTGGGCGCTGGCCGAGGACGCACCCCTCTTCGTCGCGCCGCTGGCGGCGACCCCGAAGCTGCGTGGGCTGGCGCCGGGCACGCTGAGCTGGCTCAGACGGCGTACGTCGAAGCCCTGATCCGCACGCACGACACCGCGGTTTCGCGCCCTCCGAGGCCTTCCGGTAGCATTCCCCGCGCCCTCTGGAAACAGGGGTCACGCCACGTCACAGGTCCTCGGACCGGTGCCGCGGGACGGTGAGGCCAGGTAGCTCAGTTGGTACGAGCGTCCGCCTGAAAAGTGGAAGGTCGGCGGTTCGACCCCGCCCCTGGCCACCACCGAGAAGCCGCAGGTCGGGCCCTGAGCCAACCTGCGGCTTCTGCCGTTCCACGAGCACCCGCGCGACATCCGTCGCCGCAGCGATCACTGCCAATCGCCCCCGAGGCCCGCAGATCTCACCTACGCTCGTAGAGCCGGTGCCGGGGGGCCCCGCATCGCGCAGGGTTGGTCACCTGAGGTCAACCCCCCGGTCTCGCTCTCGAAAGTGCTCGCTGTGATGTCTCTGCGTCGGTCCACTCGCGCCCTGTCGGGCGCGTTCACCTTGATCCTCCTCGCCACCGGTGTCGCTGCGGCGCCCGCCCAGGCCGTGCCCCTCCAGGCCGTGCCGGCCCAGGCCGCTTCGCAAGGCCACGTCACGATCGGGTCGGCCTCGTTCCCGCTGGCCGGGACGAACGTCCGTCGCAGGGCGAACACCCTGGTCGTCTACACCCGCGCTGCCGGGTCGAGGACTCCGACCAACGTCAACGGCCTCGAGGCCGTCGTCGTCGCGGGCAAGGTCACCCGAGTCCGCGACCGGCGCGTCACCCGGGCCCGCACGACCCGGATCCCGGCCAAGGGCATCGTGCTGTCCGGCCACGGCTCCGCAAGAAGGTGGCTCCTCACCCGGGCGCGGGTCGGCGCGAGGGTCGTCCTGCCCGGCGCGGCCGCCGCCAAGCCCGCCCCCAAGCCCGCCCCCAAGCCCGCCCCTGCTCTCACCCCCGCGAACGCCAGCACGGTGAGGATCGGGTCGGCCTCGTTCCCGCTTTCCGGAGCCAACGTCTACCGGGCGGCGAACACCCTGGTGGCCTACACCCCCGCGGCCGGAGCGAGCACGCCGACGAACGTCTACGGCCTCGAGGCGGTCGTCGTCGGCGGCACCGTGACCCGAGTCAGCGACCGGCTGGTCACAGGCGCGGGCGCCACCGCGATCCCGGCGAACGGCTACGTCCTGTCCGGGCACGACACCGCGCGCGAGTGGCTCCTGGCCCACGCACGGGTCGGCGCGACCGTCACCCTCTCCGGTGCATCCAGTTCCCCCGCCCCTCCGGCGCCCGCCCCTCCGGCACCCGTTCCTCCGGCACCCGTTCCCCCGGCACCCGTCCCCCCGGGCACCGCGGTCAAGGTGATGCCGATGGGGGACTCGATCACCCAGGTCGGGGGCACGGCCATGGGCTTCAAGGGCTACCTGCTCGACAAGCTGGTCGCCGCCGGCTCGCGCATCGACTATGTCGGGTCCCAGGCCGCCTCCGGGCCGTCAGCGCTCAAGGACCGCGACCACGAGGGCCACAGCGGCTGGCAGAACTCCAACTTCCAGCCGACGGCCGCGGGCTTCGTCTCCACCTACCGGCCGGACGTGATCGTCTACCACGTCGGCACCAACGACATCTGGTCCAACATCGACGCCGACACCGCGATCACGCGGCTGAGGGACGTGCTCACCAAGATCTACGCAGCCAAGTCGAACACCCATGTGGTGCTGGCCGAGATCGTCCGGATGAACGTCGGCAAGGACGCGCAGTGGCAGCGCTACAACAACCAGATCCCTGGGGTGGTCAAGGACTTCGCCGCCCAGGGCCGGCGGATCAGTCTGGCCGACCTGAGCGCGACCATCACCAGGACCGAACTGCAGGCCGACGGCGTCCACCTCACCGACGCCGGTCACCAGAAGATGGCGGCGGCGCTCTATCCCGTCGTCAAGGCGGCAGTGGACAGCCTGCGCTAGTCCGTGGCTCCCGAGCCGTCGGCCACCATGTCGCGAGGGACGAGCCGGGCGTCCTCACGTCCGAGCTGCCGGGGAACGGGGCTGGTGGTGAGGTTCGCGACGCGGCTACCGGGCTGCGCCACCGGCTCTGGTGCCGTCCAGCCGGCCAGCCTGTCCAGTCGCGGGTTCACTCCCGGGCGGCGCAGCTTGTAGGCGCCGGAGGGTGCAGCCGCGACCGCGTCGTCGGGAAGGTCGCCGGTCACCAGGGCGCCGGCGCCGATGATCACCCGGTCACCGATCGTGACGCCCCCCAGGACCCAGGCGCCCGCACCGATGGTGACGTGGTCCCCGATGGTGGGCTGGCCGGGCCGCTGGCCGTCGCCGAGCGTGATGCCCTGGTAGAGCCGGGCTCCGCGACCGATCGTCACGTCGGGACCGATCACGATCCCGGTGCTGTGCATCAGGCACAACCCCGGTCCGATCGTGGCACTCGGACTGATCTCGGCGCCCGACCCTCGCTGGGTCCGGCCCCCGAGGAGCAGGGCGATCGGCATGGCTCGGCGTCGTACGGCGACCTGGGAGAGCCGGAACAGGCACACCGCCCGGACGCGCGGCACCAGCGCCACCCGGAGCGCCACCTCGACCCACCACATGGCTCTCGAGCGGGACCGACCCTTGACCATGTGCTCGAGGTCCGACACGACCAGACTCCAGGTCGTCGGCGCCGAGACGTCCTGATTCGCTGCCATTCGCATCACCTCCGAGGGGCGCCGGGGTTGCGAACCGCCCCCGCGACTCCACTCGTACCCCACACCCACTCGAAGTAGTCCTCGGTCGTCGAGCTCGACCGGGACCAGCGCGCCTCGGCCGGCACCGATCGATCACTTCACCATCGCGAACTCTCCGCTCCTGACCTTGGCCAGGTGGCGCCGGATCTCGTTGCGCACCGTCTTGGCCAGGATGTAGAGCCCGATCACGTTGGCGATCGACATCGAGAAGATCATCGAGTCGGAGAACCCGATCACCGGCTCCAAGGACAGCGCGGCGCCGACGACGATGAACGCGCAGAAGATGACCTTGAAGACCACCTCGGCGGTGGGGCTGTCGCCGAAGAGGTATCCCGTTGCCTTCATGCCGTAGTAGGACCACGAGATCATCGTGGAGAACGCGAAGAGCACCACGGCCAGCGCCAGCACGTTCGGGAACCAGGGGATGACCGACTCGAACGCGCGCGAGGTGAGCCCGACACCGCCGAGCTCGGTGGCGTCCTCGTCCTGCCAGGCACCTGTGATCACGATGGTGAGTGCGGTCATCGTGCAGATGATGATGGTGTCGATCATCGGCTCGAGCATGGCGACGAAGCCCTCGGTGGCAGGCTCCTTGGTCTTGACCGCGGAGTGTGCGATCGAGGCCGAGCCGATGCCGGCCTCGTTGGAGAAGGCTGCACGCTGGAAGCCCACCAGCAGCACGCCGAGGAAGCCGCCGGCGACGCCGCTGGGCGAGAAGGCACCCGAGACGATGTCTGCGAAAGCGCCGGGCACCTGGTCGATGCTGCCGATGATCACCACGAGGCAGGCGATGACGTAGGTGCCGGCCATGAACGGCACGATCTTCTCGGTCACGCGGGCGATGCTCTTGATGCCGCCGATGATCACCGCTCCGACGGCCACGGCGAAGACCAGCCCGATCACCCAGTTGATGTCGGCGAAGGGGCTGTCGGCACCTCCGGTGACACCGACGATCTGGGCCGTAGCCTGGTTGGCCTGGAACATGTTGCCGCCACCGAGCGAGCCGCCGATGCAGCAGACCGCAAAGAATGCCGCCAGGAACCTGCCCAGACGGGCGTTGCCGGTCACCTTGGCGACGCCGTCACGCAGGTAGTACATCGGGCCGCCGGAGACGCTGCCGTCCGCGTGCGTACGCCGGTACATCACTCCCAGCGTGCACTCGGCCATCTTGGAGGCCATGCCGAAGAACCCGGCCACGATCATCCAGAACGTGGCACCGGGACCTCCCAAGGAGATCGCGACGGC
Source organism: uncultured Actinomycetota bacterium (assembly GCA_963782215.1). Classification (GTDB taxonomy): domain Bacteria; phylum Actinomycetota; class Actinomycetes; order Propionibacteriales; family Nocardioidaceae; genus Marmoricola. Next base: position 7,965 of record CAWAJE010000008.1, read on the forward strand.
GACGCCGGCGATGTTGCCCAGCCCCACGGTGCCCGACACGGCCGTGGCCAGAGCCTGGAAGTGGGAGACCTCGCCGGCGTCCTCGGGCTTGGAGAACCGGCCGCGGACCAGGTTGAGCGAGTGGGGCAGGGAGCGCAGCTGCGGGAAGCCGAACCAGACCGTGAAGAACATGGCCGCTCCCACCAGCCACACCACGATCAGTGAGACCTCGGCGCCCGCGACCGGGACCGCGTAGAAGACGACGCTGACGATGAAGTCCGAGATCGGCCCGAAGTACTTGCTGACGGCGTCATCGATACCCATGACGGTGACGCCTGGCGTGACTCCGGGCACGACGCCGAACACGCCGCTCACGGGACCACCGTCACCGGGACGGGGGCGTGCTGCACGACCTGGGCCGGAATGCTTCCGAAGAGCGCCTGGCGAAACCGTCCGTCACCGGTCCGGCCCAACATGATCTCCCTGCTGCCCCGGCTCTTGGCGATCTCGATCAACGTGTCCACCGGGTCGCCGTGCCGCACCAGCGTCTCCACCGGTACGCCGCCTTCGCGGACCAGCATGGCCATGGGTTCGACGACCTGCTCGGTGGCGGCCTCGATCTCCGCCTTGCGTCGGGCGGGCCGCTCCTCGTTTTCCTGAGGGGTGTTGAAGGAGAACGGCGACCACGGCACCACGTGCACCACGAGCAGGGTCGCGGAGGGCTCGCGCGCGCGCTCGATCGCGAACTCGACTGCCCTTCTGCTCTCGGCACTTCGGTCGACGCCGACCAGGATCTCGGGCATGCGAATCTCCTCGCTGCTGGAGGTAAGGGCCCCTCGACCCTAACCGCATGTGACTCAGGCCACACCTTGCCCTCCTGTCACACCTGCCTCATACACCCCAATCTGTTAGTTTCCCCTCCAAAACGGACCAATCCGGCGCACTCTGACCCGTAAGGGTCAAAAACACAGGAGGGGTCATGAACGCAGGATCAGCAGCGGGTACGTCACAGCGTGACGTCTTCGTCCTCTCCGGCGGCGCCTCCCGCGGCGCGGTGCAGGTCGGCATGATGGAGGTGCTCCTCGAGCGCGGCATCGTGCCCTCCGCCCTGGTCGGCACCTCCGTAGGAGCCCTCAACTCGGCCTTCGTTGGCTGGCAGGCCGACCTCGACCGGGTCCGGCAGCTCAAGGAGCGCTGGCTGCGCCTCGGCACCCGCGACATCTTCCCCGGGGGCACCCTGGCCCGCGTCGGGCACCTCGTGCGCCAGCGGCCCTACCTGTTCTCCTCCGAGGCGTTGCGCCGGCTCATCTCCGAGTGGGTTCCCGCGACCCACCTCGAGGACCTGCCCACCCCCGTCCGGGTGGTCACCACCCCGCTCGCCAGCGACACGGCCGTCTACCACCGGCATGGCAACCTGGTGGACCTGCTGCTCGCCTCCGCCGCCGTACCTGCCGTGTTCTCACCCGTCACCCTGCCCGCCAGCTGCGGCTACCCGGGTCAGCACGTCGACGGGGGCGTGGCCGACATGGTCCCGGTCAGCGGCGCGGCCGACCTGGCCCCGACCCGGGTCTTCGTCCTCGACGCCAGCGTCCCGGCCCGCGGCCTGCGCGGTCGTACGCCGATCGACGTCCTCGTCGCCAGCCTCGCGGTGGCCATGCGCGTACGTCCGCAGCCCGACCTGGGCCCCGGCGTCACGGTGCACCGGATCGCCACTGCCGACCTCGGCGTGAAGATGACCGACTTCTCGCGGACCGCCGACCACATCGCCGACGGGCGCACCGCGGCCCTGGCCGTGCTCGAGCAGCTCGCGCAGCCGGTCCCCGCCGCCTGAGCAAGGCGCAAGGCACACGCGGGGAGAACCAAATCCCGCGCCGGTGACTCCAACAGGTGTAAGAACACCTGGAACGGGAGACCACCATGAACCGCACCACTGCTGCAGCACTCATCGCGGCCGGCGTCGTCGGGCTGGTCGGGGGGACCGTCTCGGCAGTCGTGCGTGGTGACTCGGCCGGGCCCTCGACCTCCCCCACGACGACACCGACGCCGCGCCCCACCACCAGCCCCACCCCTACCCCGGGCCACGGCCCCAGGGCGCTGCTCTACGCCGGGGACAAGACCATCCACGACGGCAAGACGAGCATCCGCTACGACGCCCCCGTCGACACCCCGGACCGACTGGTGCGCAGTGCCGTGGGCTACCTGATCTCCCGGGCACCCGAGCCCATGGAGCCGAACTACCGGATCTACAGCGTCTCCCCCACCGGCACCACCAACCGGGTGGCCGACGTGGTGGGCGGCTGGGGACTGAACGCGTCCGGCGACGCGGTGGTGGGTGTCGACGCCGGCACCAAGAGGCTCACCGTCTGGCACCTCACCGGCCGCGCGATCGCGAGCGCCCCGCGCTTCACTCACAAGGACTATGCCGTGTGGCAGGGAGACCATGTCGTGGTCAGCGTCCACCCGAAGGAACCGAACGAGTGGCGGATCTACACGTGGGACCCCGCGACGGGCGCGATCAAGCTGACCCGGAACGTCGGCATGACAGACCTCACCGCCAGCCCGAACGGCAACCTGCTGAGCGGGGCCGTCGGGACCGAGGGCGTGAGCAACAACGAGTCCAACCCCTGCCTCCGGGTCTCCGCGGCTCCCGGCGCCCCGCCAGTGGAGTGGCACACCTGCGACTGGCGCACCAACCATGGGGGCAGCCAGGTCTTCAGCCCCGACAGCTCGCGCGTCATGGCGGTGCCGGTGGAGACCGACGGCTTCGGACCAGGCCAGTTCGGGACCTTCTCCGCCTCCCAAGGACCCGCTGCCGACCTGAAGACGTTCCTGACCCCGGACCTGACGATGGACGCCATCTGGTTCGACGAGAGCCATCTGCTGCTGATCGGCGCCACGGACGCCGACCTCGATCCCGACACCGGCCGGTGGATCAGCAAGTGCGACCTCGCGGGGAACTGCACCGAGGTGGCCAGGCGAGCCCACGGCGAGCTGGTGCTGGGCGAGCAGGACTGAGCGTGAGCTCTCGGGAGCTAGTCGCTGGCCCGCAGCAGCGGACGGACGAAGCTGCGGGCGTGATGGATCCTGGACTTCACCGTCCCGAGCGGCAGGCCGAGCAGCCGGGCGATCTCGTTGTAGTCCAGCTCGTTGACATCACGCAGCACCAGCGGCTCGACCAGCTCGGGGTTCTCCCGTGCCAGCCCCTCCAGAGCCTCGAGCAGGTCGAGCCGGCTGCCGGCGATCACGCTCGTCGTACGCGGGTCGACAGCCGTGGGCAGCTCGGCCGAGGGCTGCTCGGAGGAGCGCCGCTTCAAGGAGCGGTACGTCGTCCGGGCACTGTTGCCGGCCACGGCGTGCAACCAGGTCGTGAACCGGCTGCGGCCCTCGAACTTCGTGATGTTGCGAGCGACCGCCAGCAAGGCGTCCTGGGCGGCTTCCTCGGCGTCCTGGGGGTGCAGCAGCATCCGACCGACGATCCGCTTGACCCGCGGCTCGACCAGCACCAGCAGCTCGTGCAGGGCCGCCTCGTCACCGGCCGCAGCCGCACGGGCCAGCTCCTCGAGAGAAACCGGGTCGGGCGATGAGTCGTGTGCCACCCCTGGCCTCCTTGGCTCGTCGCGCCAGCCTGCCTGTCGGGCACAATACCGATGTGTCCCTCCCCCTGCGTCTCGGCCGCCTCCAGCAGGTCGAGCGGATCGGGGCCGGGGGGTTCGCCACCGTCTGGCGCTACTACGACGAGGAGCTCGACTGCGACGTGGCGGTCAAGGCGTTGGCCGACAACTGGGCGCAACGGCTCGACATCCGCGAGCGCTTCCTCGAGGAGGCCCGCATCCTGCGCCGCGCCGACGCCGACCACGTCGTCCGGGTCTACGACAACGGCGAGACCGAGTCCGGTACGCCGTACTTCGTGATGTCCTACGCCGACCGGGGAACCGTCGCCGACCTGATCGGCGACGGACATCGCCCCACGGTCGAGGAGACGATCGAGATCATCCGCCAGGCCGGCACCGGTCTCGCGGTGCTGCACCGCAACGGCATCATCCACCGTGACATCAAGCCGCAGAACCTGCTCCTGCGCTCGCGCACCGACGGAGGCACCGAGGTGCTCGTCGCCGACCTGGGGGTGGCCAAGGCGGTCGCGCACGCCTCGGGTCTGACCCAGGTCGTGGGTACGCCGGCGTACATCGCCCCGGAGCAGGCGCTCGGACAGGGCCTGGACACGCGTGCCGACATCCACGCGCTCGGGGCGGTGACCTACCTGCTGCTGACGGGTCGCCTGGTCCGCGAGGACGGGCTCGCCGGCCTGCTGGCTCCGCAGCTGCCGCCGGCACCGTCCACGGTCGCCGACGTGCCGGGCTACCTGGACGCCGCGGTGCTCAAGGCGCTGGCCATCAACCCCGCCCAACGGTGGGGGACGGTGGAGCAGTTCCTCGAGGCACTCGACCCCTCGACCCCGGTCACCCGAGCCAGGCGGGGGGTGCCCACCACGGTGCTCGTCGCATTGGTGCTCGCGCTCGCGTTCGTCACGTCCTACGTGCTGACCAGCCTGCTGCGCTGAGCGGCTGAGTACGGCACGGGCTCCTCACGCCCTCGCGAGGAGCCCTGTCCGCCGTGACCCGGAGGCCACGGAGGTCCTACGTGCTTGGATCAGTCCTGAGCGGCGCGCTGTGCGGGAATGACGTCGCCCAGCAGTTCCTTGACCTCGGACTCGCGGTAGCGACGGTGGCCACCCAGTGTCCGGATCGCGCTCAGCTTTCCAGCCTTGGCCCAGCGGGTGACCGTCTTCGGGTCCACGCGGAACATGGCAGCAACCTCAGCAGGCGTGAGGAGGGATTCAGTTTCGGTCGGTCGCGTTACCACGGCGCTCCCCTTTGACTCTTTGGATCGTGTGAGCTCTTTGCTCATTAATGAGCATGCCACCCCTTCCCGCGTCCCGAAACCTGAAATATCCGCTTTCGCTGAATCGGCAGGAAATCGCCCGATGTAGTCTAGACCAGCAGAGGTCCACCCTTGCCTCATCGCAAAAGCCGTGCATTCACCCCATGATGCGACATTTCAGGAGGTCACCACCGTGACCCAGCTCTCATTCGACCTATTCTCCCACCTCGACGGGCACGAGCAGGTCGTGCTTTGCCGGGACGAGCCCAGTGGCCTGCGCGCGCTGATCGCGATCCACTCCACCGCCAGAGGACCAGCCCTGGGCGGCACCCGGTTCCACGCCTACCCCAGCGAGGCCGACGCGGTGCGCGACGTGCTCAACCTCTCGCGCGGGATGTCCTACAAGGCAGCCATGGCCGGCCTGGAGCTCGGCGGCGGCAAGGCCGTGATCATGGGTGACCCGGCGACCGAGAAGACCCCTGAGCTGCTGCGCGCCTACGGCCGCTTCGTGCAGTCGCTGAACGGGCGCTACTACACCGCGTGCGACGTCGGCACGAGCTCGCCCGACATGGACGTGATCGCCGAGGAGTCGCAGTTCGTCACCGGGCGCACGGTCACCCACGGCGGGGCCGGCGACAGCTCCGTGCTCACGGCGTACGGCGTCTTCCAGGGGATGCGGGCCGCCGCGCAGAGCACCTGGGGGGCGCCGAGTCTCGCCGGTCGCACCGTCGGTGTGGCCGGAGTGGGCAAGGTGGGCAGCCACCTGGTGGCGCTGCTGCTGGCCGATGGCGCCGAGGTCGTGGTGACCGACGTGCACGAACCCTCCGTGCTCCAGGTGGTCTCCGAGCACCCCGAGGTGCGCACGGCGGCCGACACCGACGCGCTGGTCGGCTCCGCACTCGACGTCTACGCGCCGTGCGCGCTCGGCGACGCGCTGACCGACGAGGTGGTCAGCACCCTGAGGGCGCGCATCGTCTGCGGGGCGGCCAACAACCAGCTCGCCCATCCGGGGGTGGAGAAGCAGCTGGACGATCGCGGGATCCTCTACGCCCCCGACTACGTCGTCAACGCGGGCGGGCTGATCCAGGTCGCCGACGAGCTGCACGGCTTCGACTTCGAGCGCGCCAAGGCACGCGCCAGCCACATCTTCGACACCACTGCCGAGGTGTTCGGTCTCGCCGAGGCCGAGGGGGTCCCGCCAGCCGTCGCCGCAGACCGGATCGCCGAGCAGCGCATGACCGCGGGCGTGTCCGACCGCGGCATCTGGCTGCCCTGACCCCTACTGCAGTGAGCTACCTCTGTGACCGTCGTTCAGTCGCGTGAGGGTGAGTCGGAGTAGTCCGACCTGGTGTTGTTCTCATCGACCTGATCCACGGGACCGGCGTCGTCGGCCTCGGCCGACTCGCCTCCGTGGAGCTCCTTGGCCAGCGATGCGAAGTCCGTCTCGTGAGTGCGGTACTTCAGATCGCGAGCAACCTTGGTCTGCTTCGCCTTTGCACGGCCGCGCCCCATAGTGGGTCGACCCCCTCGCACGTTTGGCCGGCGGCCCGCCTAGGGCGCCGGTCTGAGTTGAATATCCGTGGCCCAACCCTAACCGGCCGTTGGTGATCTTCGCACGTCGGCCCGCGGACTGGGCCAAAGATCACAAGTTGCCCAGGTCGCCCAGGGCGCCGCCCGGGCCGGGCCGTTGGGTCGTTCTCAGGCGTAGTTGCCGTGCATGACCACCCGGCCACCGAGGTCGGCAGCGGCCGGCTCGACCCGTCCGGCCACCCAGGCGTCGATGCCGAAGCCGCCCAGTACGGCGATCGCGCGGTCGGCGTCCTCGGCGGCGGTGAGGGAGACCATGCCGACACCGCAGTTCAGCGTGCGCTCGAGGTCCTCGCGGGCGACGTTGCCGGTCTCGGCGACCAGCCCGAAGACCGGGGGCAAGGACCAGGTGGAACGGTCCATGGTGACGCTCAGCTCGACGGGCAGCACGCGCTCGAGGTTGGCGGCCAGCCCGCCGCCGGTGATGTGCGACATCGCGTGCGTCTCGGTATCGCGCGCCAGCTCCAGGCAGGCCTTGGCGTAGATCCGGGTCGGCTCGAGCAGCTCCTCGCCCAGGGTGCGGCCGAGGTCGTCGACGTGCTCCTCGAGCCGGCGACCCGCGCCGCCCTCGGAGGCCGGGGCCAGCAGCACGTGGCGCACGAGCGAGTAGCCGTTGGCGTGCAACCCGCTCGACGCCATCGCGATCACCACGTCACCGGGACGGACCCGGCCGGGACCGAGGAGCTGACCGGCCTCCACCACGCCGGTGGTCGAGCCCGCGACGTCGTACTCGTCGGGCCCCAGCAGACCGGGGTGCTCGGCGGTCTCGCCGCCGACGAGGGCGCAGCCGGCGCTGACGCAGGCCTCGGCGATGCCCTTGACGATGGCGGCGATCCGCTCGGGGACCACGCGCCCGCAGGCGATGTAGTCGGTGAGGAAGAGCGGCTCGGCTCCGCAGACGACGAGGTCGTCGACCAGCATGCCGACGAGGTCGAAGCCGATCGTGTCGTGCTTGTCGAGCGCCTGGGCGATCGCGACCTTGGTGCCGACGCCGTCGGCGGAGCTGGCCAGCAGCGGCTGGTCCATCGCCTTGAGCGCGCTGGCGTCGAAGAGGCCGGCGAAGCCACCGATGCCGCCGATCATCTCGGGGCGCCGGGCCTTGTCGACCCAGACCTTCATCAGCTCGACCGCGCGGTCACCCGCCTCGATGGAGACTCCTGCGGACTCGTACGTCGCTCCGGACGGGTTCATCGTCGAGGTCAACTCTCTCGTGGAGTGCGGGGTCAGGGTCGGTCGAGCGCGTCGGCGGCACCGCCACCGGCGAGGGCGGCGGTGAGCCCGTCTGCGTCGAGCAGCGGACCCATCTCCAGGAGGTGCTTGCCGAGGTGCTCGGGCTCGGGGAGCTTGACCGGGTAGACCCCGTCGAAGCAGGCCCGGCAGAGGTCGTCGCTGGGCACCGTGGTGGCCTCCACGAGCTCCTCGAGCGAGATGTAGGCCAGCGAGTCGGCGCCGATGGAGGCGCAGATCTCGTCGGTCGAGAGGCCGTTGGCGATCAGCTCGGCGCGGGTGGCGAAGTCGATGCCGTAGAAGCACGGCCACTTCACCGGCGGGCTCGAGATCCGCACGTGCACCTCGCGCGCCCCCGCCTCACGCAGCATCCGTACGAGCGCACGCTGGGTGTTGCCGCGCACGATCGAGTCGTCGACGACCACCAGGCGCTTGCCGGCGATCACGTCGCGCAGAGGGTTGAGCTTCAGCCGGATGCCGAGCTGGCGGATCGTCTGGCTGGGTTGGATGAAGGTGCGCCCCACGTAGGAGTTCTTCACCAGGCCCATGCCGTAGGGGATGCCGCTCTCCTCGGCGTACCCGATGGCGGAGGGGGTGCCGGACTCGGGGACGGGGATCACCAGGTCGGCCTCGGCGGGGTACTGGCGGGCGAGGCGGCGGCCGATCTCGACGCGCACGCTGTGCACCCGCTTGCCGGAGATCAAGGTGTCGGGACGGGCCAGGTAGACGAACTCGAACAGGCAGCCCTTGGGCACCGCGGGAGCGAAGCGGCGGGCGCGCAGGCCGTGCTCGTCGACCGCGATCATCTCCCCCGGCTCGACCTCGCGGATGAACGAGGCGCCCACGATGTCGAGAGCGGCGGTCTCGCTGGCGATCACCCAGCCGCGCTCGAGCCGGCCGAGCACCAGCGGGCGGATGCCCTGCGGGTCGCGGGCGGCGTACAGCGTGGACTCGTTCATCCAGATCAGCGAGTAGGCGCCGGCCAGCTTGGGCAGCAGCTCGGCCGCGCGATCCTCCAGCGAGAGCTCGGGATGGTGTGCGAGCAGCGCGGCCACCAGCGAGGTGTCGTTGGTGCTGGTCTCCAGCTTGCGCGACTGCAGGTCCAGCTCGCCGCGCTCGCTCGGGGGCAGCTCGGCGACCATCTCCTGCAGCTCACGGGTGTTGGTCAGGTTGCCGTTGTGCGCCAGCGCTATGGAGCCCTCGGCGGTCGGCCGGAAGGTGGGCTGGGCGTTGTGCCAGGTGCTGGCGCCGGTGGTGGAGTAGCGCGAGTGCCCGACGGCGACGTGGCCCTTGAGCGCCTCGAGGGTGGACTCGTCGAAGACCTGGCTGACCAGTCCCATGTCCTTGTAGACCAGGATCTGGCGGCCGTTGCTGACCGCGATCCCGGCCGACTCCTGGCCGCGGTGCTGCAGCGCGTAGAGCCCGAAGTAGGAGAGCTTGGCGACGTCCTCGCCGGGAGCCCAGACCCCGAAGACACCACAGGCATCCTGCGGTCCCCGGTCCTGCGGGTCGAGGTCGTGGGTCAGACGACCGTCTCCCGGACGTCGTGCCCCGGGATTGTTTGGGCTGGCCACGGGTGCGAGTGTACGGGTCCGGGGGCGGGGGGCTGCGCGCCGTACTGCTTGTAACGCGGTGTTCGTGCACCTTTACGCCCCGCCGGCGGGGTGCGCAGCAGCACGAACACCGCGTTACAAGCGGAAAGCTGACCGACAAGCCGCGCGGAACAGCCCAGCAAACGGCGGGGGCGTACGCCGCTCAGGTGGGCCAGAGGTCGGCGCAGGCGGCGGTCGCGGTGGCCAGCGTCTCCGGGTCGGCGGCGACGATCAGGCCGGGGGCATCGGACCGGGCGGTGTAGCGGGTGCCGTCGCGGTGCGCGGCGGCCCCGCCGGCCTCGCGCAGCATCAGGGTGCCGGGGAGGTGGTCCCACGGGTTGGTGTGCCCGTAGAGCAGGTAGTCGGCCTCGCCCTCCAGCAGCTTGGGGTAGTCCACCCCGCAGCACACCCAGCTCCCCCGCAGCGGCGGCAGACCGGCGGGCAGGCGGCCGCGCCGCGACCAGATCGACGTCGCTCCCTGCGGCTGGTCACCCGCGGGAGCGCGACGGATCTGCTCGCCGTTGCGGCGTACGCCGGCGCCGAGCTCGGCCACCCACGCGTTCTCGTGCTCCGGCTGCCAGATCCAGCCGCGCACCGTCTCGCCGTCCTCGACCTCGGCCACCATCACGGCGTGGTCGGGCGAGCCGTGCACGAAGTTGCGGGTGCCGTCGACCGGGTCGACGGTGAAGCCGTGGTCGGCCGCCCGGAAGCGGTCGAGCAGCCCGGTGTCGCCGGCGTAGGCCTCCTCACCGAGCACGACGGCGTCGGGATAGGCCTCCAGCAGGGCTGCGGTGATCAGCTCCTCGGCCTCGTGGTCGGCCACCGTGACCAGGTCGCCGGGGTTCTTCTCGTCGATCTGGGACTCCGAGAGCGTGCGGAAGCGCGGCGAGATCACCTCCGCCGCGACCGACTGGAGCAGCTCGAGCACTGCCTCGGTGGAGAGCGCCACGAGCGGCTCAGTCCACCTGGCGGGCGAGGCTTGCCAGCAGCAGCGTCTCCGCGAGGCAGACCCGCTCGAACTCGGCCAGGTGCAGGCCCTCGTTGGCGCCGTGCGCCCGGGTGTCGGGGTCCTCCACGCCGGTGACCAGCACGCTGGCGTCGGGGAAGCTCTCGGCGAACGCGGCGATGAACGGGATCGACCCACCGACACCCATGTCGATCGGCTCGACGCCGTCCCAGGCCTGCTTGAACGCGTTCCGCGCGGCGTCGTACGCCGGCCCGGTGGCCGTGATCGAGGTGGGCTCACCGACGTCGACGACCTCGAAGACCAGCTCGGCGCCCCACGGCACGTGCGCCTCGAGGTGCTCGCGCAGGCGGGCGGTGGCGTTCTCCCCGGTGTCGCCGGGGGCGATCCGCATCGAGATCTTGGCGCGCGCCGAGGCGACCAGGGTGTTGCTCGCCCCCTCGACCTTGGGCGCGTCGAGGCCGGTGATCGACAGCGACGGCTTGGTCCACAACCGCTCGACCGCCGACCCGGAGCCGATGAACTCCACACCCGGCGCGATCCCGGACTCCGCCAGCAGGCGCTCCTCGGGATAGTCCACGTCGGCGGCCGGGGCGCTGTGCAGGCCCGCGACGGCGACGTTGCCCTCGTCGTCGTGCAGCGAGGCGATCAGCCGGCTCAAGGTGATCAGCGCGTCGGGGACCAACCCGCCCCACATCCCCGAGTGCACGGCGTGGGTGAGCGTCCGGACGGTGATGTCGGCGCGGACGAGGCCCCGCAGGCTGGTGGTCAGGGCGGGTACGCCGATGTCCCAGTTGCCGGAGTCGGCGATCACGATCACGTCCGCGGCCAGGTAGTCGCCGTGCTCGGCGAGCAGGTCGGGCAGGGTCTCGGAGCCGACCTCCTCCTCGCCCTCGATGAACATCGTCACGCCGACGCCGAGGTCGTCCCCGAGCGCCCGGACGGCGGCGAGGTGCGCCATGATCCCGGCCTTGTCGTCGGCGGCACCGCGGCCGTAGAGCCGGCCGTCGCGCTCGGTGGGCTCGAAGGGGGCGGAGTCCCACTCGGCGTGGTCGTTCTCGGGCTGGACGTCGTGGTGGGCGTAGAGCAGCACCGTCGGACGTCCCTCGGGCGCGGGCTTGCGGGCCAGCACGGCCGGGGCGCCGCCGTCGGCACGCGCGCTCACGATCCGGGCGTCGTCGAAACCCTCGGCGAGGAACAGCTCGACGACGGCCTCGGCGCTGCGCTGCACCTCCGCCATCCGGGCGGGATCGGCGCTGACCGACTCGATCCGGACGAGGTCCTCGAGGTCCTGGCGGACGCGGGGCATCTCCGCGTCGACGCGAGAGCGCAGCTCTTCGATGTCCATGGGGACGACCCTAGGCGCTCAGTCCGCGTCGAGAAGAGGGAGGTAGGGGCTCAGGTCGGCCCGCTCCCCCGAGGCGCGCACGAGGCCGTCGGCCATCGCCCGCGCCCAGGTGGTGCGGCCGGTCGCCAGGGCGATCCAGGTGGGCGCGTCGAGCTCGATCACCGCAGGCGGCGTACCCCTGGTGTGGCGGACGCCGGGCACCACCTGGGCGGCGGAGTACGGCGGCACCCGGACCTCGACCGAGCGACCCGGTGCCCGCTCGGAGAGCACGGCGAGGAAGTGCTTGGTCAGCAGCTTGAGGTCGGCGCGCGCCGGCCCCTCCTCGGAGGAGACGTGTGCCAGGGCGGAGGCGACTGCGTCGGGGTCCTGGGGTTGCAGTCGGGGCATCGGCCCACGCTAGCGGCCGCCCCGCCGCGCCCTGCGTTCACATCTCCTCGTGGGTGTCGGGGTCACCCCCGAAGAGCCGGCCGTCGGGCTCGGCCAGTCCGGAGATCGCGGCCATCTCCTGGTCGGTGAGCTCGAAGCCGAAGACGTCGAGGTTCTGCCGCTGGCGCTCGGGACTGCTCGACTTCGGGATCGGCAGCGAGCCGAGCTGCACGTGCCAGCGCAGGATCACCTGGCCGGTGGTGACCCCGAGTCGCTGGGCCGCGTCGGTGACGGCCGGCTCCTCCAACGGGGCGCGGCGCTTGCCCATCGGGCTCCAGGCCTCGGTGCGGATCCCCAGCCGCTCGTGCACCTCGCGCATCTCCTGCTGCGGGAAGCGCGGGTGCAGCTCGACCTGGTTGACCACGGGGGTGACCCCGGTGGCCTGGATGATCCGCTCGAGGTGGGCGGCGGTGAAGTTCGAGACCCCGATCGCGCGCACCAGCCCCTGCTTCTGGAGGTCGACCAGGGCCTGCCACGCCTCGACGTACTGATCCACGCTCGGGTTGGGCCAGTGGATCAGGTGCAGGTCGAGGTGGTCGAGGCCGAGCCGCTCGAGCGAGCCGTGCACCGAGGCGATCGCCGCGTCGTAGCCGTGGTCGCGGCCGGGCAGCTTGCTGCACACCTGCACCTCCTCCCGCGCCAGACCGGAGCGGTGCAGGGCCTCGCCCACCTCGGTCTCGTTGCGGTAGTTCACAGCCGTGTCGAGCAACCGGTAGCCGGCCTCGAGGGCGTGCAGGATCGCGGCGGTCCCCTCCTCGCCCTTGAGCGGGTAGGTGCCGAAACCGATCGCGGGCAGGGTGCTGCCGTCGTGGAGGGTGTACGTCGGGACGTCGGAGAGGTGTGGCATCTCTCCACTGTGCCAAAGGGCTGGTGCCCGGTCAGCGGGGACTCAGCGACGGCTCAGGCGCCCGCTTCCCCGACGGGCACGCCGGCGAGGCGACGCACGACGCTGAGGCCTTCGGGGCTGCCCGGCCAGTGCCGCTCCAGCGCCTCCGCACCCGCCGTGCGCACCACCGAGCGCAGCACCCAGGCGACGAGCAGCACGTCGTCGGCGTACCCCGCGACCGGGATGAAGTCGGGCACCAGGTCGAAGGGGAACGCCAGGTAGCCGAGCAGCAGCCCCAGCCGCCACCGGATCCCGCGCGGCAGCGAGGAGTCGGCCGCCAGCCGCCGGATCAGCCGCACCACGTCGGGCAGGAGACGCAGCGCGTCACGCAGGCTGGTGCCGCGCTCGGCCCGCCGACCGGCCAGGTAGAAGGCGAGGACGACCACCAGCCAGAGGAGCACCACCCCGGACGCGAGCGCGATCAGCGTCCTCATGGCAGGAGACTAGGACCTGCTGTGTGTGGCCAGGGCCCATGGCGTGGGCACGGCGTGTGGTGAGACCCGACATTGCGGTCAGCGGCGGGCCGTGCGGAAACTACGAGCATGCGCTCTCGGACCCTGATCACCCTGCTCAGTGCGGCTGCCACGACCTCGACGATGCTCCTGGTCGCCGCCCCCACCTCGGCCGCCCCCACCTCGGCCGCCCCCACCTCGACCGCCCCCACCTCAACCGCACCGGTCCCAGCGGCCCGGGTCTCGGCCGCCCGGGGCCACTGCGCCGGCCAGTCGCGGATCGCCGTACCGCGGGCGGAGAAGCAGAAGCTGTCCTGCCTCGACGACCTGACCACCGCGGGCACCACGACGAGCGGACACACCAACCCGAACGACTGGTCTGGGCTGAACGCACCCGGCACCCGCAACCCGAGCGGGATCCCGGGGATCCAGGTGGACGGCTACTTCCCGGACACCTCGACCTCGAACACCAACAACGGCTGGAACCACGACGCCCAGTTCGTGATCCGGATGCCCGACCGGTGGAACGGCAAGCTGGTGGTCAGTGGAGCCCCCGGGACACGCACGCAGTACGCCGGCGACTTCCTGTTCAGCGACTGGCTGCTGGCCAAGGGCTACGCCTACGCGATGACCGACAAGGGCAACAGCGGCAGCTCCTTCCAGAACGACGGCGCCACCCCCGGGGACGCCATCGCCGAGTGGAACCGCCGGGTCACCCAGCTCACCAGGGCCACCAAGGGCGTGCTCCGCCAGACCTACCGCCGCGCGCCGCGACGGACCTACCTGTTCGGCATCTCCAACGGCGGCTACCTGACCCGCTGGCAGCTGGAGAACCACCCCCGGCTCTACGACGGTGGCGTGGACTGGGAGGGCACCCTGTTCCGGGCGGCCGGTCCCAACCTGCTGACCTACCTCCCGACCGCGCTGCGCGACTACCCGAAGTACCGCGCCGGTGACGAGAGCGCGCACCGCCGCATGCTCGCGGCCGGCTTCGCCCCCGGCTCGGAGTTCACCTGGGAGTACCACTACGGCGTCTACTGGGACCTCACCCAGCGGCTCTACCGCGAGGAGCTCGACCCGTCGTACGACGGCGCGCTCAATGCCGGCCTTCCGTTCTGCCAGTCCGGGACCCCGAGCTGCGACGCCGACTACGACTACTCCACGCGGCCGACCGCCCACCAGGCCATGCGCAAGGTGCAGCTGACCGGCAACCTGCGCCGGCCGATGCTCACCCTGCACGGCACCTTGGACGCCCTGCTGCCGATCGCCACCGACTCCGACGTCTACACCCAGATGATCAAGAAGCGGCACCACGGCCGGTTGCACCGCTACTACCGGATCGTCGGCGGCACCCACGTGGACGGCCTCAACGGCACCTACGGCGACCGGGTGCGCCCGATCCTGCCGTGCGCGCGCACCGCGTTCAACCAGCTGACCGCCTGGGTCGAGCACCACCGCAGACCCACGCGCAGCCGCACGGTCGCCCGCCCCGGGGCGGGCGTGGACGCCACGAACAGCTGCGCCCTGCGCTAGCCGAGGTGCGGGTCCACGGGGGCCCGCACCAGGCCGTCAGGCCATGGCGGCAGGCAGCGTCGCGGTCCAGGCCTGGTGCAGCTCCTGGACCGGCACCGAGAACACCCCGGCGACGTCGAGCTGGTCGCCACCGGTGGTGCCCAGGCTGGTCACCGGTACGCCGTGCTGGGCGGTCAGCTCGAAGAGCCGGGCCTCGTCCTCGGGGGCGACCGAGACCACGACCCGCGCGGCGGACTCGCTGAACAGCGCCAGGAAGGCGTCGCCACCGGCCACGCCGGCGAGGTCGACCTCGGCGCCGATCCCGTGGCGCATCACCGACTCGGCCAGCGTCTGCGCAAGCCCTCCGTCGGAGACGTCGTGGGCCGAGGAGAGCACACCGACGGCCTCGACGAGCAGCTCGCTGAGCGCGCGCTCGGCCGCGAGGTCGACCACGGGCGGCTGGCCACCGAGGTGACCGTGCACGACGTGGGCCCACTCCGACCCGGAGAGCTCCTCGCGGGAGTCCCCGAGCAGCAGCACCTGGTGGCCCGCCGTCTCGAACCCGGTGGGCGTGCGTCGGGTGACGTCGTCGATGACGCCGAGGACCGCGACCACCGGGGTAGGCAGGATCGCGGTCTCGCCGGTCTGGTTGTAGAGGCTGACGTTGCCGCCGGTCACCGGGATCTCGAGGGCGATGCAGGCGTCCTTGAGCCCGCGACAGGCCTCGGCGAACTGCCACATCACGTCCGGGTCCTCCGGGGAGCCGAAGTTCAGGCAGTCGCTGATCGCGAGCGGGGTCGCGCCGCCCGTCGAGACGTTGCGGTAGGACTCGGCGAGGGCGAGCTGCGCTCCGGCGTACGGGTCGAGGCGCGCGAAGCGGCCGTTGCAGTCGGTGGACACGGCGACGCCGAGGTTGGTGTCGGCGTCGACGCGGACCATGCCGCTGTCGCTGGGCTGCGCGAGCACGGTGTTGCCCTGGACGTAGCGGTCGTACTGGTCGGTGACCCAGGACTTGTCGCACAGGTTGGGGCTGGCGACCAGCCGCAGCAGGGTCTCGCGCAGCTCCTCGCCGGACTCGGGGCGCGGGAGCTTCTCGGCGACGTCGGCCTGGAGCGCGTCCTGGTCGGCGGGGCGTGCGAACGGGCGGTGGTAGGTGGGACCGTCGTGGGCCACCGAGCGAGGGGGCACGTCGACGACGCGCTCCCCGTGCCAGTCGATCAGCAGGCGGTCACCGTCGGTCACCTCGCCGATGACGGTCGCGTCGACGTCCCACTTGGCGCAGATCGCGAGGAACTCCGCGACCTGGTCGGGCTCGACGACGGCCATCATCCGTTCTTGCGACTCGCTCATCAAGATCTCCTCGGGAGCGAGTGAGGAGTCGCGCAGCGGCACCAGGTCGAGGTCGACGTGCATGCCGCCGTCGCCGGCACTGGCCAGCTCGCTGGTCGCGCAGGAGAGTCCTGCGCCGCCGAGGTCCTGGATGCCGGCGACCACGCCGGCCGCGAACAGCTCGAGGGTGCACTCGATCAGCAGCTTCTCCATGAACGGGTCACCGACCTGCACGGCCGGACGCTTGGCCGGCCCGGTCGAGTCGAAGGTCTCGCTCGCCAGGACGCTGACGCCGCCGATGCCGTCGCCGCCGGTCCGGGCGCCGTAGAGGATCACCTGGTTGCCCGCGCCGCTGGCCTTGGCCAGGTGCAGGTCCTCGTGACGCAGCACCCCGACGCAGAGCGCGTTCACCAGCGGGTTGCCGGCGTACGTCGCGTCGAACACGACCTCGCCACCGATGTTGGGCAGGCCCAGGCAGTTGCCGTAGCCGCCGACGCCGGCCACGATCCCGGGCAGCACCCGGTGGGTGTCGGGGGCGTCGAGCGGACCGAAGCGCAGCGGGTCCATCACGGCCACCGGCCGCGCACCCATCGCCAGGATGTCGCGGACGATGCCACCGACGCCGGTCGCCGCACCCTGGTAGGGCTCGATGTAGGAGGGGTGGTTGTGGCTCTCCACCTTGAAGGTCACGGCGTAGCCCTGACCGATGTCGATCACGCCGGCGTTCTCCCCGATGCCCGCGAGCATCTTGCCGGCCCGGGTCTCCTGCGGGATCTCCGAGAACTGCGCGAGGTGCACCTTGGAGGACTTGTAGGAGCAGTGCTCGCTCCACATCACCGAGTACATCGCCAGCTCCGAGCTCGTCGGGCGCCGCCCGAGGATCTCGCGGATCCGGGCGTACTCCTCGGCCTTCAGCCCCAGCTCTGCCCAGGGCTGGTCGCGGCGGGGGTCCTCGGCGGCGGTGGTGACGGTGTCCAGATGCACGCGCTCATCCTAAGAGCGGTCGGGCCCGGCTCCTGCCGCCCCCTACCGCAACCGACCTGCCTGCGGACCCGTCCGGTGAATTACAGATCTGTAGTTGCTCCGAAGTGGTGTTACTGGTGTGAAACCAGAGGTTAGGGTGACGCAGTTTCCCGACATTGTTGGAGATATTGCTATGCCTAGTTCCTCCCCGTTCCCGCGTGGGCGCACCCGCTTCGCCACCCGCATCACCGGGGTGCTCGCGGTCGCCGTCACGGCGCTGGCACTCACCCCGCTGGCGACCCCGGCGTACGCCGCCAACCCGGTGACGCCCGGGAACTTCACCGGACTGGGCTTCGACCAGTGCGAGGCGCCGAGCCAGAGCGCGATGAGCACCTGGATCAAGAAGTCGCCCTTCAAGGCGGCCGGGATCTACATCTCGGGGGACTCGCGCGCCTGCCAGCGACAGACCCACCTCACCCCCACCTGGGTGAGCAACCAGCTCGCGGCCGGCTGGCGCCTGATGCCGATCACGCTGGGCCCGCAGGCCTCGTGCACCACCCGTGACCGCTACCTCAAGCAGGTGCGGATCAACCCCGACTCCTCGAGCTCCTACGCCAAGGCCCGCACCCAGGGCCGCGCCGAGGCCGACAAGGCCGTCTCGGTGGCCGGAGGACTGGGGATCGTCCCCGGCAGCACGCTGTTCTACGACCTCGAGGCCTTCGACATCAAGAAGAGCACGGCCTGCACCTGGTCGGCGATGTGGTTCGTGCACGCGTGGACCAGCCGCCTGCACGAGCGCGGCTACGCCTCGGGCTTCTACTCGAGTGCGGCCTCCGGGATCAGGATGCTCGACGACGTCCGGGTCCGTTCGGACAACCCGATCGAGCTTCCCGACCAGGTCTGGATCGCGGACTGGAACGGCAAGGCCAACACCGACTCCTCCTACATCCGCGACGACGGCTGGCAGCCCCACTCGCGCGCCCACCAGTACCAGGGCGGGCACAACGAGACCTGGGGCGGCGTGACGATCAACATCGATCGCAACTACCTCGACCTGCGCACCCCGAAGATCAGCGGTGCACCGGCCCCCGCACCGGCACCCGCCCCCGCACCGGCCCCGAAGCCGGACGAGCCCCGCTACACGGGCTCTTCCATGTCGGACCGTGCCTGCACCCCGGCCACGATCAGCAGGCCGGCGTACCGCCGCACCAGCGCCAGCCGGGGCGGCGCCACGGTGACGTCGCTGCAGTGCCTGCTCAAGCAGCAGCGGCACTACCCCTACGAGGTCACCGGCTCGTGGAACTCCAAGACGCTGACCGCGCTGCGCGCCTTCCAGAAGCGGGTGGGCCAGCCCGAGCACAGCTACACCACGCGCTCGCTCTGGACGACCCTGCTGGTGACCGGCAACAGCGGCACCGTGCTGCGGACCGGGGTCCGGCACGCGGACGTCGTGCGGGTGCAGCGGGCCCTGAACGCCGCGCGGGCACCGCGACTCGACGTCACCGGCGTCTACAACCGACGGACCAAGCGCGCGATGAAGGACTACCAGAGCAAGGTCGGGATCCGGGCCAACGGCGTCGTGGACGCCTCGACCTGGAGCGCCCTGCTCAGCGGACGGCGCTGAGCGAGCTCAGCACGCTGGTGAAGAACCCGAGCCCGTCCGTGCCGGGACCACAGAGGTCCTCCACGGCGTGCTCGGGGTGGGGCATCAGACCGACCACGTTGCCGGCCTCGTTGGTGACACCGGCGATGTTGCGCTGCGAGCCGTTGGGGTTCGCCCCGACGTAGCGGGCGACCACGCGGCCCTCGGCCTCGAGCAGATCCAGGGTCTTCTCGTCGGCGACGAAGGAGCCCTCGCCGTTCTTCAGCACGATCACGGCCTCCTGCCCAGCGTCGTACGCACTGGTCCACGCAGTGGTGTTGTTCTCGATCACCACGCGCTGGTCGAAGCAGCCGAACTTGCGGTGGTCGTTGCGGATCAGCGCCCCGGGCAGCAGGTGGGACTCGCACAGGATCTGGAAGCCGTTGCAGATGCCGAGGACCGGCATGCCGCCCCGAGCGGCGTCGATGACCTCGGTCATCACCGGCGCGAAGCGCGCGATCGCGCCGGCACGCAGGTAGTCGCCGTAGGAGAAGCCGCCGGGCAGCACGACCGCGTCGACGCCCTGGAGGTCGTGGTCGCCGTGCCACAGGGGTACGGCGTCCGCGCCGCCGAGGCGGACCGCGCGGCGGGCATCGGCGTCGTCGAGCGAGCCGGGGAAGGTGACGACGCCGACCCTCACGAGACGACCCGGACTTCGTAGTCCTCGATCACCGGGTTCGACAGCAGCGTCTCGGCCATCGTGCGGACCTCGGCCATCCGCTCCTCGGTGGCCTCACCGTCCAGCTCGAGCTCGAAGCGCTTGCCCTGCCGGACGTCGGTCACGCCCTCGAACCCCAGTCGTGGCAGCGCACCCTGCACCGCCTTGCCCTGCGGGTCGAGGATCTCGGGCTTGGGCATGACGTCGACGACGACTCGGGCCACGGGAGGCCCCTTTCGCTCGGGGGTCGGGTGTTTCGGACTGACGGGCTGGAGTCTAACTTCGCCGAGACGTCGCAAACGCACGCCCCCGACCCGCCGAGACGTCGCAAACGCACGTGCGTTTGCGACGTCTCGGCGGGCTCTGGGCGTTCGTTTGCGACGTCTCGGCGGGTTCTGGGTGTTCAGTTGCGACGTCTCGGCGGGGGGTTGGTGCCGCGGAAGGCCACGATCCCCAGCGCGACCCCGAGGCCAGCCAGGGCCGGGCCGACCACGGCCCAGAAGGCCACACCGGTCATCGCGCTGCCCTCGAGGTAGCCGAGTCCCTGCAACGTGAAGACGACTCCGGCCACGACCATCAGGGCGCTCAGCGCGAGCACGATCACCCGCCCCATCAGGCTGACCCGCCAGCCAGGATGCGGCCGGCCTTGCGCAGGTCGGAGCGTACGGCGAACAGGCCGGCCGCCGTCGCGGCCCAGCCCACGGGGCGGAGCAGACCACGCCCACGGACGACGAACCCCACGTCGACGCGACAGCCCGAGGGCGCCGCAGCGAAGCGGAGCGTGAGGTCTGCCTCGATCGCCTTCCACGTGCCGGTCTCGGCCCAGAGCAGGTCGTGCTCCATCTGCGTGATCACCATCTCCGGCACCACGCCGGCCGAGGTCAGGTCGCGCCAGCGCATCCCCACCCGCGGGGGGCCGTCGTCGAGCATCTCGACGGCACGCAGCGAGGACTGCCACTGCGGCCGGTTCCGCGGGTCGGCGAGGTAGGCGAAGGCCGCACCGACCGGCACGGCGTACTGCAGTGTCGTGGTGAGCATGCCGTCCTGGAGGCGGGGCATCAGAACCGCTCCCCGGTGAGCAGCTCGAAGGCCTCGACGTAGCGGGCCCGGGTGCGGTCGACGACCTCGTCGGGAAGCGCCGGTGGTCGGGCGCCGGAGGACCGGTCCCAGCCACTGGCCTCGGAGAGCAGCCAGTTGCGCACGATCTGCTTGTCGTAGGAGTTCTGCGCCCGGCCCGGCTGCCACTCGGCGGCCGGCCAGTAGCGGCTGGAGTCGGGGGTGAGCACCTCGTCGGCCAGGACGGTCGTCCCGTCGCCCGGCCGCGCGCCGAACTCGAGCTTGGTGTCGGCCAGGATGATCCCTCGCTCGCGGGCCAGCGCGTCGGCGCGGGCGTAGACCGCCAGCGTCAGCTCACGCAGCTCCTCAGCGACAGCAGACCCGATGTCGGCGACGACGGTCTCGTAGGAGACGTTCTCGTCATGGTCGCCCAGAGCGGCCTTCGTGGCCGGGGTGAAGATCGGCGCGGGCAGCCGGCTCGCCTCCTCGAGCCCCGCGGGCAGCGGGATCCCGCAGACCTCGCCCGTGGAGCCGTAGTCGATCAGGCCCGACCCGGTCAGGTAGCCGCGGGCGACGCACTCGACGGGATACATCGCGAGCTGCTCGCAGATCACCGCGCGCCCGCGGACCTGCGCGGGCACCTCGGTGGAGAGCACGTGGTTGGGCACGAGGTCCGAGAGCTGGGCGAACCACCACAGCGACATCCGCGTGAGGATCTCGCCCTTGTCCGGGATCGGGGTGTCCAGCACGAAGTCGAACGCAGAGATCCGGTCGCTGGCCACCATCAGCAGCTCCCCGCCAGGCAGACGGTAAAGGTCCCTGACCTTGCCGGAGTGGAGGTGCTCGGCACCCTCGATCGACGCGGCGCTGGGGATGTTGTGCACCTGCACACCCTACAAACGCGGTCCCCGCGCCGGTGGAGGTGTCCGGGAACGCCCGTGGGGTGCACCGGTCAGACCGGCGCACCCCACGGAAGGTCGCTCAGAGGATGGCGAGGATGGCGAGGATCGCGCTGGCGTCGTCCTTGAGGATCGCGCCGGTGTCGTCCTTGAGGATCGCACCCTTGTCGACCTTCAAGATCGCGCCCGTGTCGTCCTTGGGGCGAGCCTCGGCCGCACCGGCACCAGCGGAGACCGAACCGACGGCGACCGCCATCGCCGCTGCCAGCAGGACTGCGCGTACACCCTTGTTCTTGGTCATATGTCTGTTCCTCCCAATCGAACGGGACATGATGTCCCGTGCTCCCTGCAAGAAGATTAGACGGGTTGTGGGTGTTTCGTCCGTTTTTGGGCTATTTAGAAGGGTTTCTGGCGGTTGCCGGGGGCACTCTTCGGCTGTCGAGTCGCAGACCCACGAGCCGCCTCACGCCAGGCGAGCCCCACCCTCGTCCGTCAAGGGCGACACCAGCCTGTCGATCGGGTCGTCAAGCGACGGTGAACTCCGCGGCCCCGATCGCGTGCGTCTCGGTCTCCTGCACCGCCTCGACCCGAGCGGACGGCGGCCCCCGGTGGCACCACTCGACCAACGCGTCAACCGCCTCGGCCGACCCCTCCAGGTGGGCGGTCACCGAGCCGTCGGGGTCGTTGCGCACCCAGCCGCGTACGCCGAGCCGCCGCGCCTGCTCCCGGGTGGCAGCACGGAAGAACACGCCCTGGACCTGGCCCGTGATCCGGACCTCGAGAGCCCTGCTCCGACCCATTCCACTCCCCTGCACAGAACAAGGACCGACAACGGGGGCGGCCCTCGTCCAGCCGCTGGGCAGATCCAGCGCAAACGTCGGTCTGCCCCCGTGGAGCCACACCAGCAGTGCCGAACCTAGGCGGGCGATCACGGGCTGACAAGCCCGGAAGGGCGACACCTCACTGGGTGAGGTGCGCTGCTGGACCAGTGGGCAGCGGGTCGCCGGACCAGCCGTCAGAGGATGGCGCCGGGCGCGTAGGCCGCCGCGCCCGGGTCCGTGGTCACGGCCTCCTCGATCCGGCGCACGACGGCCGCGACCTGCTGGCGGGCGGCGCCGGTGAACTCGATCGGGTCGGCCACCAGGGCGTCGATCTGGTCGCGGGTGAGGCCGAGCCGCTGGTCGGCCGCGAGGCGCTCGAAGAGGTCGTTGTGCACCAGCCCGGCGCGCATCTCCAGCGCCACGGCGATCGCGTGCTCCTTGATCGCCTCGTGGGCCTCCTCGCGCCCGACCCCGTTGCGGACCGCGGTCATCAGCACCTTGGTCGTGGTCAGGAACGGCAGGTAGCGGTCGAGCTCGCGCTGCACCACCGCCGGGAACACCCCGAACTCGTCGAGCACGGTCAAGAAGGTCTGGAACAGCCCGTCGGTGGCGAAGAACGCGTCCGGCAGGGCCACCCGGCGTACGACGGAGCAGGAGACGTCCCCCTCGTTCCACTGGTCGCCGGCGAGCTCGCCCACCATCGAGAGCTGCCCGCGGAGCACCACGGCGAGTCCGTTGACGCGCTCGCAGGAGCGGGTGTTCATCTTGTGCGGCATCGCCGAGGAGCCGACCTGCCCCTCCTTGAATCCCTCGGTGACCAGCTCGATGCCGGCCATCAGGCGCACCGTGGTGGCCAGGTTGGAGGGGCCGGCCACGAGCTGGACCAGCGCGGAGACGACGTCGAAGTCCAGCGACCGCGGGTAGACCTGGCCGACGCTGTGCAGCACCTGGTCGAACCCGAGGTGCGCGGCCACCCGCTGCTCGAGGTCGGCGAGGTCGGCGCTGGAGCCGTCGAGCAGGTCGAGCATGTCCTGGGAGGTGCCCATCGGGCCCTTGATGCCGCGCAGCGGGTAGCGCGCGAGCAGGTCGTCGAGGCGAGCCAGCCCGACCAGCATCTCGTCGGCGACGGTGGCGAACCTCTTGCCCAGCGTGGTGGCCTGCGCGGCGACGTTGTGGGAGCGGCCGGCCATCACCAGCGACTCGTGCTCGGAGGCCAGCCGCCCCAACCGCGCCAGCGCAGCCAGCACCCGCTGGCGGACCAGCTGCAGGGAGGCCTTGATCTGCAGCTGCTCGACGTTCTCGGTCAGGTCGCGCGAGGTCATCCCCTTGTGGATGTGCTCGTGACCGGCCAGGGCGCAGAACTCCTCGATCCGGGCCTTCACGTCGTGCCGGGTGACCCGCTCACGATCGGCGATGCTGGCCAGGTCGACCTTCTCCACGACTTCCTCGTAGGCCTCGACGACGCCGTCGGGCACCGCGACGCCGAGGTCGCGCTGCGCGCGCAGCACCGCGATCCACAGCTGCCGCTCGAGCACGATCTTGTGCTCGGGCGACCAGATCTGCGCCAGGTCGGCACCGGCGTAGCGCGTGGCCAGCACGTTGGGGACGTTGGGGACGCTCATGTCACTCCCGGTGGTCGTGCTGCTGGATGGGCTGGTGCGCGGGGTCGGGCTGGTTTGCGGGGTCGGGCTGGCTCCCGGGGTCGGGCTGGCTCCCGGGGCCGGGAGCGGGTGCCGCGATGTCGGTGCGCCACTGGGCACCGTCGAAGCTGATCGAGGAGACGCCCTCGTAGGCCTTGGCACGGGCATCGGCGATGTCGGCGCCGACCGCGGTGACGGCCAGCACCCGGCCGCCCGCGGTCACGAGCCGGCCGTCGCGCTCGGCGGTGCCGGCATGGATGACGTCGACGTCCGGCTCCTTCGCCAGGGTCTCGACGCCCACGATCACGTCGCCCTTGCGGGCCGACTCGGGGTAGCCGGCGCTGGCCATCACTACCGCGACGGCTGCCCCGGCCTTCCAGCGCGGAGGCTCGACCTCGTGCAGCACCCCGTCGGCCGCAGCCTTGAGCAGGACGCCGAGGGGCGAGTCGAGCAGGGTCATCAGCGCCTGGGTCTCCGGGTCACCGAAGCGGGCGTTGAACTCGATCACCTTGACCCCCCGCGAGGTCAGTGCCAGCCCGGCGTACAGCAGGCCGGCGAAGCAGGCGCCGCGACGGGCCATCTCGGTGACCGTGGGGTCCAGGATCCGGTCGCGGACCTCCTCGACCAGGCCGGCGGGCGCCCACGGCAGGGGCGTGTAGGCGCCCATGCCACCGGTGTTGGGCCCGCGGTCGCCGTCGAAGATCCGCTTGAAGTCCTGGGCGGGCTGGAGCGGGTAGACCGTGGCGCCGTCGGTGACCGCGAACAGCGAGACCTCGGGCCCGTCGAGGAACTCCTCGATCACCACCTGGTCGCACGCGTTGGCGTGGGCGGTCGCGACCTCGCGGTCGTCGGTCACCACAACCCCCTTGCCGGCGGCAAGGCCGTCGTCCTTGACGACGTACGGCGGACCGAAGGCGTCCAGCGCCGCCTCGACCTGCTCGGGCGTGGTGCACACGTGCGCCATCGCGGTCGGCACCTCGGCCGCGGCCATCACGTCCTTGGCGAATGCCTTGGACCCCTCGAGCTGGGCTGCCTCCCGCGACGGGCCGAAGCAGCTGATGCCACGAGCGCGCACTGCGTCGGCGACCCCGGCGACCAGCGGGGCCTCCGGGCCGACGACCACCAGGTCGGCGTCGATCGACTCGGCAAGAGCGGCGACGGCCTCGCCGTCGAGAGGGTCGACGTCGTGCAACGTGGCGACCTCGGCCATGCCCGGGTTGCCGGGCGCGGCGTGCACCTCGGTGACGGACGGATCGCGCGAGAGCGCGAGCGCGAGCGCGTGCTCACGCCCACCGGGGCCGATGACGAGGGTCTTCACGTTGCGCGATCCTATCGGCGCTCGCCGACCGACCACGGGCCGCACTCAGCTCGCGGGCGGACGCACCTTGGCCCCGTAGGCCGCCCGGGCCGCGTGATCGGCGTTCGAGAGCACCTTGTCGGCGCGGAACGCCCTGGCGATCGCCTCCTGCAGCGACCGCGGGAGCGGGCTGGTCGTCCGGGTCACGGCCTGCACCCACTGCCTGCACCCACTGCGGCACCCACAGCTCGGCGCGCGGGTCTCCCATCCGACCTGCCCCCCGACCAGTTTGTAAATGAGCCACCGAGGGTCAAGATGCTGCTGTGAGTACCCCGGCCCGCAGCTACCGCGGCAAGTCTGCTCACGAACGGGTGACCGAGCGACGGGCCCGGCTCGTGGACGCCGCCATCGAGATGCTCGCTGCGCACGGCGAGGCCGGCGCGACGATGACGGCGATCTGCAACCACGCACGGCTGACCGAGCGCTACTTCTACGAGAGCTTCCCCAACCGCAGCGCGGTGCTGCGCGCAGCCGTCGACCACGTGGCGACGGAGATCGCCGACGAGGTGCTCCCGGCCCTGGCGGGGACCGCCGCGTCGCCCGAGGAGCGGGTGCGCGCCGCGATGACCTCCTTCACCTCCTACGTGCTCCGGGAGCCCGCCAAGGGGTTGGTGATCGTGGTGCAGGCGGGCATCGTTCCCGCCCTGCGCAGCCGTCGTCACGAGCTGCTGGAGTTCTTCGCCGACCTCGTCGCCACCGAGGCGGCCGCGTTGTACGGCGAGCAGGCCTGGCCACCCGCGCAGGCCCACATCCACGGGCTCTTCTACGTCGCCGGGCTGAGCGAGCTCTACGGAGCCTGGCTCACCGGCAGGATCGAGCTCAGCGAGAACGAGATCGTCGAGATCTCCAGCGACCTGTTCGCGGCGATCAGCCTGCAGCCCTGACAGCGGGCCTCAGCGGTAGGGATCAGCGATCTCGCGCAGCCGGGTCAGCGCCTCCCGCAGCTGGCGGGTCGCCTTGACCCCCAGGTGCTGCATCCACTCGGCCTCCACCTCGGCCTCCACCACCCGCGCCTGCTGCACCGCCTGCTCGCCTCGCTCGGCCAGCACCACCAGCCGCGCCCGCGCATCATCGGGGTCGGGCACCCGACGGACGTAGCCGGCCCGCTCCAACCGGTCGACCGTGGCACTCGCCGTCTGCTTGGTGACCAGGGCCTGCTCGGCCAGGTCACCGATCCGGGTGCCGTTCGGACCCAGCCGGGCGACGACCCGGCCCTGCGAGGGCGTGACGTCGTCGAAGCCGGCCGCTGCCAGCGCCTCGAGGACTCGCGACTCCATCG
This sequence comes from uncultured Actinomycetota bacterium, assembly GCA_963782215.1. Lineage (GTDB taxonomy): Bacteria > Actinomycetota > Actinomycetes > Propionibacteriales > Nocardioidaceae > Marmoricola. The sequence continues at coordinate 34,460 of CAWAJE010000008.1, forward strand.
CGCGGGCCCCGATGAAGCACAGCACGCCCAGGTTCAGCTCGTCCTCGCGCCGCTCCGACATCCCCGGACCCCCTTGACAATAGTCAGCTGTTCGAACCAAACTGGTTCGAACATCGTATCAATCATCAGGGGTCGACATGGACACCTACATGGACACTGACGAGGTGTGGCGCACCATCGACCAGCAGCGGTCCGAGCTGGCCGACCTGATGGAGACCTTCACTCCCGAGCAGTGGGAGACATCGTCGCTGTGCGACCGGTGGCGGGTCCGCGAGGTGGCGGCCCACCTCACGCTGGCGCACATGTCCCTGCGCGAGGGGCTGCTCCCCATGCTCCGGGCACGTGGCAGCTTCGACGGCTCCATCCACCTGACCGCCGTACGCCAGGCCGAGCTGCCGGTCGAGGACTACCCCAGGCTGCTGCGCCAGATGCTGGGCTCGCGCAGGACGGCGCCGTTCATCAGCGAGATGGAGCCGTTGATCGACGTCCTGGTGCACGGGCAGGACATGCTCGTCCCCCTCGGGAGGAGCCGGGAGATGCCGCGGGCGGCTGCGGCGGCCGCGGCCGCCCGGGCCTGGAGGCTGAGCTGGCCGTTCAAGGTACGCCGGCGCCTGGCTGGGTTCTCGCTGGTGGCCACCGACCACGACTGGTCGATCGGCAGCGGACCAGCCGTCGAGGGCAGGATGCAGGACCTGCTGATGGTGGTCACCGGTCGTGACGTGGTCCTTCCGGACCTGTCCGGCCCGGGCGCCGACGCCCTGCGCTCACACCTGGCGCACGCAGCCTGAGTCAGGCCACCACGACGGTCTGCTCGCGGCCCGGACCGACACCGACCGCCCAGAACGGCGCCCCGGACATCTCCTCGAGCGCACGCACGTAGGCCTGGGCGTTGGCGGGCAGCTCGCCGAAGCTGCGGCACCCGGAGATGTCCACTCCCCAGCCGGGCAGGGTCTCGTAGATCGGCACGGCGCTGTGGAACTCGGTCTGCGTCATCGGCATCTCGTCGTGCCGGGTGCCGTCGATGTCGTAGGCCACGCAGACCGGGATCTCCTCCCAGGTGCTGAGCACGTCGAGCTTGGTCATGAAGAACTCGGTCAGGCCGTTGACCCGGGCGGCGTAGCGGGCCACCACGGCGTCGTACCAGCCGCAGCGCCGGTCGCGACCGGTCGAGACGCCGACCTCGCCGCCGATCTCCCACAGCTTGGCGCCGTCGTCGTCGAAGAGCTCGGTGGGGAAGGGACCCGACCCGACCCGGGTGGTGTAGGCCTTGATCACCCCGATGATCCGGTCGATCCGCTTGGGGCCGACGCCGGCGCCGACGCACACGCCGCCGGAGACCGGGCTGCTGCTGGTCACGAACGGGTAGGTGCCGTGGTCGACGTCGAGCATGGTCGCCTGCGCGCCCTCGAAGAGCACGGTCCGGCCCTCGTCGAGCGCCCGGTTGAGCATCAGCGAGGTGTCGGCGACCATCGGGCGCAGCCGCTCGGAGTAGCCGAGCAGCTCCTCGACGATCTCCTCCACGGTGATGGCGCGGCGGTTGTAGACCTTGGTCAGCAGGTGGTTCTTCACCTCGAGGGAGGCCTCGACCTTGTCGTGCAGGATCTTCTCGTCGAAGAGGTCCGCGACCCGGATGCCGACCCGGTTGATCTTGTCGGCGTACGCCGGACCGATGCCGCGGCCCGTCGTTCCGATCTTGTTCTTGCCCAGGAAGCGCTCGGTGACCTTGTCGACCGTCGAGTGGTAGGAGGCGATCACGTGCGCGTTGGAGCTGACCACGAGCCGGCCCATGTCGACGTCGCGGGCGATCAGCGCGTCGAGCTCGCGGAACAGCGCCTCGGGAGAGACCACGACACCGTTGGCGATCACCGAGGTGCAGTCGGGGGTGAGGATGCCGCTCGGCAGCAGGTGGGTGGCGAACTTCTCGCCGTTCACCACGATCGTGTGACCCGCGTTGTGGCCGCCGCTCGTGCGGACGCAGAAGTCGATCGCGTCCTCGGTGGTGAGCTGGTCGGTGGCCTTGCCCTTGCCCTCGTCGCCCCACTGGGCGCCGAGCACGACGATGGCTGGCATGTTCCTCCTCAGGCGCCTCACCTCACCCCCGGACGAGGCGTAGCCGAGACGTCGCAGACGTAGGTCGGTCACGGCTCTAAGGGCACCCAAGGGCACCCGGGGACACCCATGGGACATCGGGCCGCGCCCACATCGTAGTGCCGAGGACCCTGACCACTACCCTGACCCGGTGGACCCCCTCTTGTTGATCACGAACACCGACGCGGGCGGCGGGCAGCAGAAGGCCCTCGACGTGGCCCTCGACGTCCTGCGCCAGCACGCCGATGTCGAGGTCGCGCACACCAGCAACCCCGGCGAGCTCGACGGGGTGCTGCACCGCGCCGGGTCCCGCTCGATCGTGGTCGCCGGCGGCGACGGCAGCGTGCACGCCGTGGTCAAGGCCCTGCACCGACGCCACGAGCTCTCCGAGCACACCCTGGGCCTGATCCCGCTCGGGACCGGCAACGACCTCGCCCGCGCGCTCGGCATCCCCCTGGAGCCCGACCTGGCCGCTGCCGCCCTGGTCGACGGCCGACCGCACCCGATGGACCTGATCGTCGACGAGCTCGGCGGGGTCGTGGTCAACGGGGTGCACGCCGGCGCCAGCGCCCAGGCCAGCCGCCGTGGCGCCCGGTGGAAGGATCGGCTCGGCCCGTTCGGCATCGGGATCCTGGGCTACCCGATCGGCGCGGCCATGGCCGCCGTACGCCCGCCGTTCGTGCGCCTGCGCGTCGAGGTCGACGGTGAGGTGGTCAGCGACATGGACCAGCACATCTTGATGGTCGCGATCGGCAACGGCACCAGCGTCGGGGGCGGCACCGAGCTGACCCCGGACGCCGACCCCACCGACGGACGCCTCGACGTGATGATCTCCTTCGCGACCGGACCGATCGAGCGCCTCGCCTACGTGTGGCAGCTGCGTCGCGGCGACCACGAGGAGCGCCGGGACGTGATCTCGGTGCGTGCCAAGCAGGTCACCGTCAGCGGAGAGGACTTCTGGCTCTCCGCCGACGGTGAGATCGAGGGCCCGGAGAGGCGCCGGTCGTGGCACCTCGAGCCGGCTGCCTACTCGATGATCATTCCCTGACCGCCGATCTGTTCCCGGGCCGCCTTGTCCTTCTCGACCCGCGCGTCGCCGCTGTCGGCGAAGTAGTCGCCGGGCGTGGTCTCGTCGGTGCCGTTGTCGACCTTCAGCGCGTTCAGCACCGCCGAGCCGGCGACGGCGATCACCAGGTTGACCGCGAACGCGGTCACCGCGATGTAGCCCATCTGCCCGATGCCGGGGATCAGGTCCAGCGAGCCGCCGAAGTGCTTCCCGGTGACCGGGTTGAGCACGTTGTAGGCCTCGATCGTGCCGTAGACCATGCTCGCGGCCCAGCCCGCGAGCAGCGCCCACTTGTGGAACCAGCGGGTGTAGAGGCTGAACACGATCGCCGGCAGGGTCTGCAGGATCCAGATGCCGCCGAGGAGCTGGAAGTTGATCGCGTTCTGCTTGTCCAGGGTCAGCACGAAGACCAGCGCGAACCCCTTGACCGCGAGTGAGGCCAGCTTGGAGACCTTGGCCTCCTCGGCATGCGTCGCGTCGGGCTTGATCCACTCCTTGTAGATGTTGCGGGTGAAGGTGTTGGCCGCCGCGATCGACATGATCGCCGCCGGCACCAGGGCGCCGATGGCCACGGCCGCGAAGGCCACGCCGGCGAACCAGGCCGGGAAGGAGTCCTCGAACAGCTGCGGGATCACCAGCTGCGGGTTGGGCTTCCCGTCCACGCCGATCGGCTTGGTGCCGGCAGCGATCGCGACCCAGCCGAGCAGGGCGAGCAGCCCGAGCACGAAGGAGTACGCCGGCAGGATCGAGGCGTTGCGCCGGATCGTCGTACGGCTCTCCGAGGAGAGGGTCGCGGTGACCGAGTGCGGGTACATGAACAGCGCCATCGCCGAGCCGAGGGCCAGCGAGGCGTAGGCCCACAGCTGGCCGTCACCCGGGATGAAGGCGCCGTTGGGCTTGCCGGTCGCCTCGTTGGTGGTCGCCATCTTGTCCGCGGCGGCGCCGAAGATCGCCTCCCAGCCGCCGAACTTGCTGGGCAGGTAGAGCACCGCGACGATGATCACGAGGTAGATCAGCGCGTCCTTGACGAACGCGATCACCGCCGGCGCGCGCAGCCCCGAGGTGTAGGTGTAGGCCGCCAGCACCACGAAGGCGATCAGCAGCGGCGCGTCCTTGGCCAGCCAGTTCTCGCCGCCGCCGAGCCCGACCACGTCGAGGACCGCCTGGATGCCGATCAGCTGGAGCGCGATGTAGGGCATCGTCGCGAGGAAGCCGGTCACGGCGATGGCCAGCGAGAGCACCCGGGAGTCGTAGCGACCGCGCACGAAGTCGGCGGTGGTGACGTAGCCGTGGCGGTGGCTGACCGACCACAGCCGCGCCATGAAGATGAAGATGATCGGGTAGAGGATGATCGTGTAGGGCACCGCGAAGAAGCCGGCCACCGATCCCAGGGCGAACATCGCTGCCGGGACCGCGATGAAGGTGTACGCCGTGTAGAGGTCGCCACCGAGCAGGAACCAGGTCACCCAGGTGCCGAACTTGCGGCCTCCCAGACCCCACTCGTCGAGCGACTCCAAGGTGTCGCCCTTCTTGAACCGGGTGGCCATGAAGCCGAGCACCGTGACCATCAGGAAGAGCACGATCAGCACCGCGAGGGCGACGCCGTTGATCCCACCGCCGGCGGCGAGGACCGTGATCCGGGGGCTCATCGCTTGCCCTTCCGCTCAACGGGGGCGGTGTGGCCGGTGGTGCCCACGCCCGGCTTGCGGGCCGCGATCACGAGCCGGTGCGCGGCGTAGGTGAGTCCGGCGCACAGGAAGACCCAGAGGAACTGGTACCAGAAGAAGAACGGGAAGCCCCACAGTCGGGGGGTCTCCCGGTTGTAGCTGCTCACCCACAGCAGGGCGATGACGGGCAGCGAGAGCAGCACTCCCGCGATCGCGAGCAGGGCCTTGTTGGTCGGTGGGGGGCCGTCGGTTCCGCCCGGGCGGGTCTCAGTCATGGGACGGCACTCTAGACCGAAGTGAGTGCTGTCACACCCCCCCACCGATCGGTCTCGGACCTCAGCGCAGCGCTGCGTGCCCTTCCGGGCTGGAATCGTGCAGGAAGGCGTCGCAACGCTCCCGCTCCGCCGTCTCGCCGATGCGCTCCGCGGCCTCAGTCAGGGCGGCGAGCGCGCGCAGGAAACCACGGTTGGGCTCGTGCGACCACGGCACCGGCCCGTGACCCTTCCAGCCGTTGCGGCGCAGGGAGTCCAGGCTGCGGTGGTAGCCGACCCGGGCGTAGGCGTAGGCCGTCACGTCGTCGACGTCGTCGTCGGCCAGGGCGTTCTCGGCCAGCGTCGCCCAGGCCACGGGGGACTCCGGGTGCCGGCGTACGACGGCTGCGGGGTCGGTGCCGTCGGTGAGCTCCTGGGCGGCCGGGTCGGCCGGGAGCAGGGTGGGGGGCGGGCCGGCGATCAGGTCGCGGCCCATGAAGGAGTCAGTCATGGGACTAATCCTGCCTCGGACGTTGTTGTCTGGCGTCATGGCCCGGACACACAGCCCCGTCGACCCCGTCGACGCAGACCTGACCACCGGCGACGCGGGGGTCCAGGAGCCGAGTCCGTGGCCGGCGCTGTTCGCCCTGTGCCTGGGCTTCTTCATGATCCTGGTGGACTCCACCATCGTCTCGGTGGCGACGCCGGCGATCATCGCCGACCTCGACGCCGGGGTGAACAGCGTGGTCTGGGTGACCAGCGCCTACCTGTTGGCCTACGCCGTACCGGTGCTGATCACCGGCCGTCTGGGGGACCGCTTCGGTCCCAAGCGGCTCTACCTGGTCGGCCTGACCGTGTTCACGCTGTCCTCCCTGTGGTGCGGGATGACCGGCACGATCGAGGGCCTGATCATCGCCCGCGTCTTCCAGGGCCTCGGCGCCTCGATGATCACCCCGCAGACGATGGCGATCATCACCCGGATCTTCCCCGCCGAACGTCGTGGCCAGGCGATGGCGCTGTGGGGGGCCACAGCCGGGGTGGCGACCCTGGTGGGCCCGCTGCTCGGCGGCGTGCTGGTCGACCTCGCCGGCTGGGAGTGGATCTTCTTCATCAACATCCCGGTCGGGCTGGTCGCGTTCGTGCTCGCCTGGCGTCTGGTGCCGAACCTGCCGACGAGCACCCACCGCTTCGACTGGTTCGGCGTGGCACTCTCGGGCGCCGGCATGTTCCTGCTCGTTTTCGGCATCCAGGAGGGCCACCAGTACGACTGGGGGACCATCACCGGACCGATCTCGGTGCCGGCGCTGATCGTCAGTGGTCTGGTCGTCTTCGGGATCTTCGTGCTCTGGCAGGCGCGCAACACCCGCGAGCCGCTGGTGCCGCTCTCGTTGTTCTCCGACCGCAACTTCAGCCTCGCCAACATCGCGATCACCACGATGGGCTTCGCGATCACGGCGATGGCGTTCCCGCTGATGATCTACGCCCAGCTCGTGCGCGGGCTCTCCCCCACCGGCGCTGCACTGCTGCTGGTGCCGATGGCCGTGATGTCCATCGTGCTCGCGCGGGCCGTGGGCAAGCTGACCGACCGGGTGCACCCCCGCAACCTGACCACCTTCGGGTTCGCCTCGACGATCGTGTCGCTGGTGTGGCTGAGCCGGGAGATGACCCCGGACTCGGCGACCTGGCAGATCCTGTTGCCGATGACCCTGCTCGGCATCGGCAACGCGTTCATCTGGGCACCCACCTCCGCCACCGCGACGCGCAACCTCGCTCCCCGACGGGCCGGTGCGGGCGCCGGGGTCTACAACGCCACCCGCCAGGTCGGTGCGGTCCTCGGATCCGCCGCGATCGCCGTACTCATGGAGTCGCGGCTGGCCGCCGGAGGCTTGAACTTCTCCCCCAGCGAGGCCGGTTCCGGAAGCGTCCCCGAGCAGGCGCTCGCCCCCTTCGCCACGGCGATGTCGCAGGCGATGCTGCTGCCCGCCGCCGTGCTGCTCCTCGGCCTGCTCGCCGCTGCCGCCTTCGCCCGGCCGGTGCACCAGGTCCGCTGACCGGGGCGGTCGCCCGGCTGGTTGCCGCGGGGCCTGTTTTCGCGGGGCTTGCGGGCTGTAACGCGGGGTTCGTGCAGCTTCATGACGTGCCGGCAGTGTGTGCAGCAGCATGAACCCCGCGTTACAAGCGACGGCGGCGGCGCCCTCGCGAGCGGGTGCGATCGCGGACCCGGTCTGCGAAGGCTGCGAGATGAGGAGGCAGTTCGCGGCCGAAGCGCGTCTCCGTGACGGCGTACTCGGCGGCGATTCGGCGCTTGGTCTGTTCGCGACGGGCGCCGAAGAGGTCGTTCCAGCCCACCCGCGACATCCCCAGCCCTTGCGAGCAGATCTCGAGCTGCCGCTGCCGCTCGTCCCAGAGGACCTGACCGGCCGGCTTCGTCGCCACTCCGCCCTCGTCGGGTGAGAGGACCTTGAGCATCCCGTCGAACTCCACGAGATGACACCCCACGCGCATGTCCGCCCAGAAGACCCGGTCGCCGACCTGCACCGGGAACTGGGTCTCGGGCTCACCGATGCCGAGCTCGAGGATCGCCAGACGCGTCAGGGTCTCCCCCGGCGACTCTGCTCCCGCATCCGCGAGCTCGAGCGCCGCCCTCGCCTGGGTCACCCCTGGCCAGTAGGACATCAGGGCCAGCTCGTCCTCCAACTCGGCGAGCGTCACGCCCAGCTGCAACGCCGCGTCGCAGGCCACCACTCCGTTGACGAACCCGTGCTCACGCGCGAGGTCGAGGACGGTGCGAGCCAGACCCGTCGTACGTACGCCGTCGAGCACCTCGGCGTGCATCAGACCGAGCCGGGTCAGGTGGTGCTTGACACCCTCGTCGGTGCGCGTGCCGTGGACGCCGAAACGCGTCACGTGCACGAGCGGGTCAGTAGCCCTGAGGTGTGGCAGCCCCCAGGCCCGCGCCGCGGAGTCGTGACTCATCAGGTGTGGGGATGCCATCAGCAGATGGGCAGCCCGGTCCTTGATCCGGAGCCGACCCTCCGCGTCGGCGGCCTCCCAGAGCTCCCGCTCGGCGTACACCCCGCGCCGCACGATCACCCAGGCGCCATCCGCGCGGGTCAGCCGTCGGATCTCGCCAAGGCTGTAGCCCGCTCCGACCGCTTGGACGCGGGTGATCAGTCCGCCCTGGGACGCAGCTCGGGCTCGTAGAAGAGGTCGCATGAGCCCACGGTGGTCGGCTGCCGTTGGCCTCGCTCGGCAGCTGCGGGCGCTGTGTACGCCGTACTCCCCGCTGATGCTTGTGGGCACGAAAGGGCCACTCGTGGGCGCACATCGGTTGGGGGTGGTCCTCCCCGATCGGCGCTTGTAACGCGGGGTTCATGCTGCTTCCTGACGTGCTGGCACCGCGTGCAGCGACATGAACCCCGCGTTACAAGCGAAAATGGCGGCCGCGAAAACAGTGGCGCGGGCTGCGCCGTCGAGGGGTCAGCCGATCGAGTGGCCGGTGCTGCGGAGGTTCTCGCAGGCCTCGAGGACGCGGGCGGCCATGCCGGCCTCGGCGGCCTTGCCCCAGGCGCGGGGGTCGTACTGCTTCTTGTTGCCGACCTCGCCGTCGATCTTGAGGACGCCGTCGTAGTTGCTGAACATGTGGGCGGCGACGGGGCGGGTGAAGGCGTACTGGGTGTCGGTGTCGACGTTCATCTTGATCACGCCGTAGTCGCACGCGGCGGCGATCTCCGAGGCCAGCGAGCCCGAGCCGCCGTGGAAGACCAGGTCGAAGGGCAGCGAGCCGGCGGGCAGGCCGAGCTTCTCCACGACCGCCTCCTGCGCGGTCTTGAGGATCTCGGGGCGGAGCTTGACGTTGCCCGGCTTGTAGACGCCGTGCACGTTGCCGAAGGTCAGGGCGGTCAGGTAGCGGCCGTTCTCACCGGTGCCCAGAGCCTCCACGGTCGCCACGGCGTCCTCGGGGGTGCTGTAGAGCTTGTCGCCGGCGCCTCCCTCGACGCCGTCCTCCTCACCACCGACCACGCCGATCTCGACCTCGAGCACGATGTGCGCCGCCTTGGCCTTGGCCAGCAGCTCCTGGGCGATCTGCAGGTTCTCCTCGAGCTCGACCGCCGAGCCGTCCCACATGTGCGACTGGAACAGCGGGGCCTGACCGTTGCGGACCCGGTCGGCCGAGATCTCCAGCAGCGGGCGGACGAAGCCGTCGAGCTTGTCCTTGGGGCAGTGGTCGGTGTGCAGCGCGATGTTCACGGGGTACTTCTTGGCGACCTCGGCGGCATAGGCCGCGAACGCGACCGACCCGGTGACCATGTCCTTGACCGTGGGACCGGAGAGGTACTCCGCGCCACCTGTGGAGACCTGGATGATCCCGTCGCTGCCGGCCTCGGCGAAACCGGCGAGCGCGGCGTTGAGGGTCTGGGAGGACGAGACGTTGATCGCGGGGAAGGCGAACGACTTCGCCTTGGCGGTGTCGAGCATCTCGGCGTACTTCTCGGGAGTGGCAATAGGCATGGCAGACGGCTCCTCAGGGCACGATGGCTGGCTGACCCAACCCTAGTGGACCCGGCACCCGGCGCACCCGTGGCAGGATCAGCCTGCTGACCGCCCGTACCCGCCCCGGAGAGCCATGACCCCGCGCCCCCGTTCCACCCCGTACCCGGTCGTGCTCACGATGGTGCTGGCGTTCGTGCTGGCTGCCTGCGGCGGTACGTCGCCGGGAGAGGCCGAGGGGTCCGCCGGTACGACGGCCAGCGGTGGCAGCAGCGCCTCCGCCGGTGCGACCGAGGAGCCTCCTGCCCCGCCGGATCCCCGCTTCGGGATGCCCAAGGCCGGCCAGTGCCACCAGATGGGCTACGCGCAGTCGAAGGCGCCGGTGGCCCTGCTCGCCAAGGTCGCCTGCCGCAAGAAGCACACCAGCCTGGTGCTGCGCACCAGCGTTCTGGGCGCAGCCGTCACCGCCCAGACCCCGGACTCGCGTCGCCGCTCGGTGGCCCGGAAGGTCTGCGAGCCGGCGTTCCGTCGGCAGGTCGGCGGCTCCCCAGCGCTGCGCGCGACCTCCCTGCTGCGCTGGGTGTTCTTCACCCCCAGCGCCGCCCAGCTGGAGCGCGGCGCGCGCTGGGTGCGGTGCGACGCGATCGCGCGGAGCGGCCGGGAGCTGGTCACCCTCCCCGCGACGACTCCCCTGCTCGCCAAGGGCCTGCCCGAGGAGCTGCGGGTGTGCCAGAACGACAAGGGCCTCGACGTCTCCTGCGCCCGGCCGCACCAGTTCCGGGTGGAGGCGGTCTTCCTCCCCGAGGGCAAGGCCTACCCCGGCAAGGCGTTCACCGGTGTCGCCCGCGACCGTTGCCGGGCGCTGATGAACGGCGCGCTGGGCTACTGGCAGCCACCGAGCCGTGAGGGCTGGGCGGCCGGCGACCACTACGTCCGCTGCCTGGCCGGCAGCAGCTAGTACGCCGGACCGCTCGGACTGCGCTCCGCCGCGGTCGGTTCAGCCCCGCCACGCGGCGTCGAGGTCGGCGTGCGCCGTGATCCAGGAGTGCATCGCGATCGCTGCGGCGGCGGAGGCGTTGATCGACCTGGTCGAGCCGAACTGCGCGATCGAGAACGTGCCGTCGCAGACCTCGCGCGCCCCCTCGGAGAGCCCGGGCCCCTCCTGACCGAACAGGAAGCACACCGAGCGCGGCATCGCCCAGGCCTCGAGCCGCTGCGAGCCCGGCAGGTTGTCGACACCCATCAGCTCCACGCCGGCCGCGTGCAGGTGGGCGGCGAGGTCGGCGGCGGTCTCGTGGTGGCGCACGTGCTGGTAGCGGTCGGTCACCATCGCGCCGCGGCGGTTCCAGCGCCGCTTGCCGACGATGTGCACCTCGCGGGCGAGGAAGGCGTTCGCGGTCCGCACGATCGTGCCGATGTTGAAGTCGTGCTGCCAGTTCTCGATCGCCACGTGGAAGTCGTGGCGGCGGGTGTCGAGGTCGGCCACGATCGCCTCGAGGGTCCAGTAGCGGTAGTGGTCGACCACGTTGCGCCGGTCCCCCTCCGCGAGCAGCACCTCGTCGTACTCCGGACCCTGGGGCGGCGGGCCCTCCCACGGACCCACCCCCACCGGGGCCGGACCGTTCGGCATCGGGTCGTAGGGCGCCCGCTGCTCCTCGTCGGTGTCGTCCACGCCGGCAAGACTAGGCCGGGTCAGCGGGCGGTCAGGTCGGCACCGATACCCTCAGCACGTGACTGGCCTGCAACCGCTGTTGTTCGGCATCAAGTGGATGGACCCGAACTGGCTGCTCGACCAGTTCGGTCCGTGGTTCCTCTGGGTGTGCCTGCTGATCGTGCTCGTGGAGTGTGGGCTGTTCTTCCCGTTCCTGCCCGGGGACACCCTGCTGTTCGCGGTGGGACTCTTCGTCTCCAGCCGCGGCGACATCGTCCCCGGACCACGCGCCACCGACCTCGTGCTCGCCATGGTCCTGCTCTTCGGCGCCGCCCTCGCGGGCAACGTGCTCGGCTATGAGATAGGCCGCTTCATAGGCACGCCCCTCTACGAGCGCGAGGGGCGGATCCTGAAGCGGAAGTACTTCGACCAGACCACCGCGTTCTTCGACAAGCACGGCAGCAAGGCCCTGGTGATCGGCCGGTTCGTGCCCTTCGTACGCACCTACATCACCGTCGTGGCCGGAGTGACCAAGATGCAGCGGCACCGGTTCGTCGTCTGGAGCGCCGTGGGTGCGGCGGGCTGGGTGCTCTCGATCGTGCTGATGGGCTACTTCCTGGGCCAGGCGTTCCCGTCCCTGGGGCAGAACATCGACAAGGCCGTGCTGGTGATCCTGGCGCTCTCGGTGGTGCCGATCGCCATCGAGTGGTGGCGGCACCGGCGCGAGCTCAAGTCCGCGGCCTGACCCTCCGCCCCCTCCGACCCCCTCCGACGAGGCGCCCTACCAGCTCAGCCGCGCGCGGCGTCGAGCTGGGCCTTGGTCAGCACCGGGCGCACCTCGAGGCCGACGTCGGCCAGCGGGTTGGTCCCCTCAGGACTGCGGTCGATCGCGCAGACGACGGTCTCGACGACGGCGCCTGCCGCGCGTAGCGCCTGCGTCGCATCCCGTACGGCGCCTCCGGTGGTGATCACGTCCTCGATCAGGGTGACCCGCCGCCCCGCCACGTCCGGGCCCTCGGCCAGCTTGCAGGTGCCGTACTCCTTGGCCTGCTTGCGCACGAACAAGGCCGGCGTCCCGGTGCGGGCGCTGAGCACCGTCGCGATCGGCACCCCGCCGAGCTCGAGCCCGCCGAGCAGCTCGGTGCCCTCGGGCACCAGCGCGACCATCTGGTCGACGACGCGCGCGAGCAGGGCCGGGTCGGCCTCGAAGAGGTACTTGTCGAAGTACTCCGGGGCCACCTGTCCCGAGCGGAGGGTGAACTGGCCGGTCAGGCGGCAGCAGGCGTCGACGTCGCGGGCGAGGGTCGGGTCGGTCATGCGGCGGAGGCTACCGGTCCTTCTTCTCCACCCCGGACAGGTGCCCGAAGGCGATCATCCGGTTGTCGGTGTGGAACAGCTCCGAGCAGGTGGTCAGGGTGATCAGCCGCTGCCCGTCCTCCTGGGCCGGCTGGGCGCCCCCGGCCTGAGGGTTCTTCGGCAACGGGTCGAGCACCCACACCCCGGTGAAGGGGATCACCAGCGCGTTCGGATCGGTGTCCAGCACGTAGGTGTAGGTGGCGCGCGCGGTCTCGACGACCACCTCGTCACCGGGTCGCAGCTCCGGCATCCTGCGCAGCGGCTCGCCGTGGGTCACCCGGTGCGCGGCCAGCGCGTAGTTGCCGACCGCGCCGGGGTCGGCGGTCTTGTCGAAGTGGCCGAAGCCCTTCGCGAGCACCTCGTCGGAGGTGCCCTCGAGCACCGGCACGACGTACTTCTCGCCGAAGCGCGGGATCCGGATCAGCGCGGACGCCTTCCCGCGCGGGACGTGCTGGGGCTCCAGCCGGGTCCCGCCCGCCACCCACTGCTGCTCCAGGGCGCCGAGGACCTCCCCCTGCTTGCGGTGGGAGAGCCAGTTGGTGCCCCAGAGCTGCCACCCGACGTAGCCCAGCAGCCCGGTCCCCGCGAGGACCATCCCGATGCCGACCCACCAGGTCAGGCGACGGCCGCGGCTCCGAGAGGTGGACATGGCGCCATTGTGACCGATCGGGACGTTTTGCCCAGAGAATCCGGCGAGCACCCGGCCAGCAGTTAGGTTCGCAGGCGTGAAGGTACACGGGAGCAGGCAGGCAGCGCGGCTGCAGGGCGTCGGCAGCACGATCTTCGCGGAGATGTCGGCGCTCGCGGTGCGCACCGGATCGGTCAACCTCGGTCAGGGCTTCCCCGACCGGAGCGGCCCGGCGGCCGTGGTGGAGGTCGCGGTCGAGGCGATGCGCTCGGGTCGCAACCAGTACCCACCGGGGCACGGGGCCCCGGAGCTGGTCGCGGCCGTGGTCCGGCACCAGCGGCGCCACTACGGCCTCGACCTGGAGCCCCCCAACGTCGTGGTCACCACGGGTGCCACCGAGGCGATCGCGGGTGCGATGCTGGGACTCCTCGACCCCGGCGACGAGGTGCTCGTGTGCGAGCCCTTCTACGACAGCTACCGCGCGATGATCCAGTTCGCCGGGGCCGTACGCCGTCCGGTCACCCTCCGCGCCCCGGACTACCGGCTCGAGGCGTCGGCGCTGGAGGCTGCGGTCGGCGAGCGCACCCGGATGATCCTGCTGAACACCCCGCACAACCCCACCGGGCGGGTCCTGGACGCCGACGAGCTGGCTGCGGTCGCCGACGTGGCCCGTCGCCACGACCTCGTCGTGGTCACCGACGAGGTCTACGAGCACCTCACCTACGACGGGCACGCGCACGTCCCGATCGCCACGCTGCCGGGGATGTTCGAGCGCACCCTGAGCATCTCCAGCTCGGGGAAGACCTTCTCCTTCACCGGCTGGAAGATCGGCTGGGCCACCGGGCCCGAGGACCTGGTGGCGGCCGTCGAGGGCGCGAAGAACTGGCTCTCCTACTCCTCCGGAGCGCCTCTCCAGCCGGCGATCGCGCACGCGCTCGACCACGAGGGCGGCTTCCACGAGAGCCTGCGCACCGACCTCGCCGTACGCCGGGACCACCTGTGCGAGGCGTTGTCCTCGCTGGGCATGGAGGTGCACGTGCCGCAGGGGACCTACTTCACCACCACGGACGTCAGTGCCTTCGGCCACGAGGACGCGACCGCGTTCTGCCACGCCCTGGCCGAGCAGGCGAAGGTGGTCGCGATCCCGTCCCAGGCGTTCTACGAGGAGGGCTCCCAGGAGGGTCGGCACCTGGTCCGGTGGGCGTTCTGCAAGGAGCTCGACGTGATCGACGAGGGCATCGCGCGGTTGCGCTCGGCCGACCTGCACGTGCGCTGAGGTCCGCTGAGGTCCTACCAGACCGGGGGCTTGTCGTCGTCCCGGCTCCCAGCGGCCGGACCGGCCGGAGGGGCCTGCTCCGGGGCCTGCTCCGGGGGCGTGGGACCGACCGGCGGACTGGTCGGCGGGCCGGGCGGGAAGTACGGCGCGGAACCCTCAGGCAGCGCGAACCAGGCCCGGGCCGGGGAGCCGACGAGCAGCACGACCACCGCGACGCAGACGATCTGGTGGACCAGCCCGATCGGGAAGGCGAAGGTGGCCGCGATGGCTGCCACGACCGCACTGGTCACGAGCAGGTAGCGCGCCCAGTTGTGCCGGCGCCAGGTGAGCCAGGCCAGCGCCATCGCGCCCAGGGCCCAGCCCAGGAACAGCAGGCAGCCGATCCACAGCACCGGCACGAGCAGGCTCTCGTCCAGCCCGGCCTGGGCCCAGGCCTCCGACTCGGTCAGCAGCCGCACGAGCTGGTCCTGGTCGATCACCAGGAAGGCGAGCACGCCGACGTACATCAGGGCCACCAGCCCGGAGAACCCCCAGGTGAGGAGGCAGGCGATCCGCACCTGGCCCGGGACCGGCGGCTTCGAGGCGAAGGGCGCGTACGCCGGGGCCGCGACCGCGACCTGCTGCTGCGCCGGCTGGCCCGGCCAGACGCCGGGCTGCTGAACCGGCGCGGCACCGAAGCCGGAGGACTCGGGCGGCCGCTGGGAGGGCTGGCCGGTCGACAGCGGCCCCACCACGGGAGCCGAGACCGGGCTCTCGGGAGCCTGCGGGGTCGGGCCGGAGGGAGCCGGGCGGTCGGTGTCGCGCCGGGACGAGTCGTCCTTGCGCTCCTCGCCACGACGGAAGAGCGGCGCCGCCTCCCGGACCGGGCGGCCGGCGAACCAGTCCCGGGCCGGACCGCTCCACAGGGTCGCGGTGGCCACCGCGACGGCGATGCCGAGCAGACCACCCGAGAGCGGGGAGGTCAGCAGGATCGGGACCGCGACGACGCTGAGTGCCAACCGGGCGCCGTTGTGGCGGCGCAGCACGAAGACGCCGAGCACCAGCGCGGCAGCGGCACATACGGCTGCGACCTGCAGCCCGATCCGCATGCCGGTCAGGGCCTGCGCCACCGTCAGGCCGAGACCCTGGCCGCTGGCGCTGTCGAGCATCTGCTCCACCTCGGCCCGGGTGTCGACGGAGTCGAGCGCGGCCAGGCTGTCGAAGATCGAGAGCAGCAGGAACAACGACCCGGCGACGACGAACCCTCCGGCGACGGTGAGTTGTCGGGGACGTGGCGCTGCGCCGGAGTCACTCATGCCCCCATTGAACCAAGGAGGTCGTGGACGCCCGATGCCCCGGTGAGCCACTAGCCTTTCGCGGGTGAGCGTCCCCATGCCTGCCAGGTCACCCTCGCGCCCCCTTCGCCGGCGCCGTCGCGGCCAGTGGGGCGCGATCATCGCCGCCACGGTGATGGTCCTGCTGACCGGCGTGATCCCGATCGCGATGTACGTCGAGGCGCACACGGTGCCCTCCGGCGCCCAGACCGAGCAGGCGGTCGTCACGGGCTACGACCGGGCCCGGGTGCTCCGCCCCCGCTTCGGGGTGACCGGGTCGGTGGTCGTGGTCGCCCTGCCCGACGGCAGCGTCGACCGGGTCGTGCTGGACTACCGGTGGGTCCGACCCGACCGGGGTGACCGGCTCGAGGTCTACCGCCAGGACGGCCGGCTGCGCACCACCTCGGAGATCTCCACCCTGACCCTCCTCGGCGGTCTGACCGCAGCGACGCTCTGGCCCACGATCACGATCGGCTGGCTGCGCAGCCGCGCGCGCGCCGAGCGGCGGTCCCGTTCTCGTGGGCCGGCCGGCACGCCCGACCTCGACCATCTCGACCAGCTCGAGCAGGAGTTCCAGGCCAAGCAGCGACGCGACCAGGGGCCGGCTGGCACGATGCCGCAATGATGTCCTACGTCGTCACTGCCCTGATCGTCGCGGTTGCCCTCGCCGGCGCCATCTACGCCTACCTCCATGGTGGCCCGGACGGCGGTCGCGACCCGGGTCTGACGCGCGCCCAGGCCCGCGAACGACGCCGAGACGCGGATCCCGGCCTCGCCGACCGGCTCGAGCAGGAGTTCCAGGCCAAGCAGCGGCGCGACCAGCTGCCGCCCACGCACGAGGGCTGAGCCCCCCGAGCGTGCACCATCGGCGCGACGACTTTCCCGGAGAGGGTGACTAAACAGTTGATATAGGTGAAGATGGCGGCATTTCGTACACCCTCGGGGGGGTTAGCAGCATGGCGCATTTCGACGTGGATCCCGACAGCCTGGTGGCCGCAGCCGAGGTCGCGCGTCGGCAGGGTGACCACGTGCAGAGCACGGCCCACTACATCGGCGGTGAGCTGAGCCGCTTCGAGGCCTTCCGCGGCGTCCTGAGCCTGTTCCGGGGCAGCTACGAGGAGACCGTCGAGCACGCCCGGAAGGGGATGCGGGACTCCGGGGTGGTCGCGGACAAGGTCCGCGCCTCGTTCGCGGAATGCCGCGACCAGTACCTCGCCTCCGACCGGGCCAGCTACGACCTCTTCGAGAAGACCTTCGGTGACCAGGTGGCCCTGCCGGCGTACGTCGCTCCCGGTAGTGGCGAGACCGTCCCGGGCGGGCCCGGCAGCGCCCCGTCCCACGCGGGCGAGCAGGGCGACGACCCGGCGTTCGGGCTCACGAAGCTGCCGCCGTGGATGCGGACGCCGCTCGACCAGGTGATGCCTGGCCCGGACGGAGCCAAGCCTCCACCGTGGTGGGACCCGCAGGAGGCCGCGAAGGACGGCCTCGTCGACCAGCTCAACGACTGGCGCGAACGCCGCAAGTACCTCGACCTCCGCGAGCAGGGCCTCACCCCCAAGGAGGCCTTCGACCAGGCCAAGGCCAGCGTCAACGAGCGGGCCTCGGACCACGTCTACCACCAGATGGAGGAACGACGGGAGCAGGCCTTCGACGACGCCTACCACCAGGCGCGCGGCGAGGGGCAGAGCGTCGGCGAGGCGCGGGACACCGCGTCCCAGGCGGCCGCCGCCCAGCACCACAGCGACGCCGTCGAGCACCAGCAGCGTGAGGACGTCCTCGGCGCGGGCGGCACCTACCTCGGCGCCTACAACCAGGTCAGCGACGTGGTCAACAACGTCCAGTCGATGGTCGACCACACCCAGCAGCTGGCGGAGACCTCGGGAGACATCGCCGACTACGAGGACTACGAGGACGAGCCGAGCGACACCTCCGCGCAGGACTGGGCTCAGGACTGGGCGCAGCGATGAGCACGGTCACCGAAGCGACCGACGCCAGCGCGCCGGTGCGCGGAGCGGCGCCCGGGGGCGG
This sequence comes from uncultured Actinomycetota bacterium, assembly GCA_963782215.1. Taxonomy (GTDB): domain Bacteria; phylum Actinomycetota; class Actinomycetes; order Propionibacteriales; family Nocardioidaceae; genus Marmoricola. The sequence continues at coordinate 52,275 of CAWAJE010000008.1, forward strand.
CATGGGCGACTACATCGAGGGTCTCAAGGACGACTGTGGCTTCCTGATCAGCAAGATCGACTGGGCGGTCGACATGGTCACGGGGTGGTCACTGCTCGAGTCGCTCTTCGAACCGATCGCCGGCGACTTCGACACCGTGTCCTCGATGCAGAAGGGCTGGGGCGAGGTGGGCAGCGCCCTCGGCGCGGTCGGCGGGAACTACCGCTCGGTGGCCGGCCAGCTGCCCGCGGTCTGGGAGGGCCAGGCGGCGCGGGCGGCGCAGCGTCGGCTCCGCGACATCGCCGAGATGCACGAGGGCCAGCAGGAGGCATCCGGCCTGATCGCCGAACAGCTCTCCCACGTGATCGAGGTTGCACAGGCCACCGCTGAGGTCGTGGCAGCGACGATCAACTTCATCGACTCGGTGATCCAGGAGATCCTGCTCGACGCTGCAGCGGGCCCCTTCGGCTGGGCCAAGGGCGCCTTGAGCGCGCCGGGGAAGGCCCGCAAGATCATCAACCTGATCCACCGCGGCATCACTGCGATCGAGAAGCTCACCAGCGCCGTGCGGGCGGTCGTGACGGTCCTGAAGCACCTCAATGCCATCTTGGCCGTCGCCGACAACGTGCTCGCGTTCGGCGACGTCGCCAAGAGCAGCGAGGCCGGCCAACACATGGACGACACCGCGACCCACGGCTTCGGCTGAGCCCAGAGCCCCGCACGCCTGTCAGCATCGATCGAGCAGAGGAGCACCACCGTGGCCGAGACCGACCCGCGACTGCGTGCGGCGCTGGCGAACGCCCGCCGGGAGACCAGCGAGGCCGTGTCGTCACTGCAGGCGATGGCCACGGAGCTGCGCAAGGAGCACCGACAGTTCGAGAAGGAACGCGCCGACCGGGAGCAGGCACGGGCGCGCCAGGCCCGTGCGGGCGAGCTCGGCCCGGAGATGCAGCGCCTCCAGCAGCGCGTCGACCTGCGGCAGACCACGTGGGCCGACGTGCTCGAGGGTCGTGACGACCACCCCAGCGCCGTGGCGGCCCGGGTCAACGTCCAGCGCCACCTGCGTGAGGCGGGCGAGGCCGCGCGACTGGACCCCGAGTTCGTCGAGGCAGACCTCGAGACGCGCGCAGCCCAGGAACGGGTGCGCACCGAGCTGGGGGGCTAGACCCCCGAGACCCGCCGGCCCCGTAGTCGGCGTCGTCCGCGCCGCTCGCCTGGTCCTCGGCGCCCGGCGACCAGGGGTCGGAGCATGGTCGCGATCGCGGCCGTGCCGATCGCGGCGAGTCCCCACCACAGCGAGGCCCGGCGAGGTCCGGCGAGCGGGTCCACCCGGTCGGCCACGGCCCGGACCGCGGCGGGTTCGGAGTCCGGCGTACGACGCTTCGCCGCGCCGGGGAGGGCCGGGCCGGGGCGCGTCGGGTCGAGGGTCATCGTGAGTGCCTCGTAGGGCTGGATCGTGCCCCAGCCCTGGAGGTCGTCGCGGCTGCCCTGGCGCGGCCGGTCGGCCGAAGCCATGATCCGGTAGGCGATCTCGTCCGCGGACGCCTGGGGGAAACGCTCGCGCAGCTGGGCCGCCAGACCGCTCACGAAGCCGGCCGCCCAGCTGGAGAAGGGCCGCTCGCCGGTGACGCAGTCGCCGTTGGCGAAGTAGCTGATCAGCACGTCCTGGCCGGGCGCGGCGACGTCGTTGTGCGGACCGTGCACGGTCCAGGAGTCCACGACACCCGAGGCGTTGTTGGCCGCCACCCCGATCACGTTCTCCCCGGCGGCCGGGAACCGCAGCTCGGTGCGAGCCTGCTCAGCGGAGTCGTTGTTGCCCGCGGAGGCCACCACCACGACGTCCTTGTCGTGGGCGTGGCGCAGTGCCGCGGTGAGTGCGGGGAGCTGGGGGTTCTTGCGATCGGTGCTCATCGAGACATTGATGACGTCGGCACCGTGGTCGACCGCCCAGCGCACCCCTTTGGCGATCAGGCCCACGTCGGGCGGGTGGGGCACGTCGGGCTGGTCGGGCGAGGGCTCGTACTGGAAGACCCGCACCGGCAGGATCCGCGCGTCTGGTGCGGCGCCGATCAGGCTGGACTTGCGACCGATGTAGCGCGCGGCCACGATCCCCGCGACCGCTGTCCCGTGACCGAGGTCGTCGGCCCAGCCCTTGGGGTCGCCGCCGACGAAGCTGGTCCCGGGCAGCACGGCCGACCCGAGGTGCTGGTTGCGCACGTCGACACCGGAGTCGACGACCGCGACCGTCACACCCTTGCCGGTGGCGAGCCGCCAGGCCTGCGGGATGCCCAGCGTGACCAGATTGGGCGAGGCGTCGGCGACGAACTGGGTCTTGCCGACCGTGCACTCGCTGGCCATGGCAGGGGCAGCCGGCAGCACGACGACCGGCAGCGCCGCCAAGGTGACGACCGTCGCGCGGATGTAGCGTCGCCCACCGGTGGAGCCGGCCGCTCTCACGGCGTACGCCCGGTGGCCTCGCCTGCGGAGGCGCGTCCGGCGGCCTGCCCGGCCGCCTGGCTGGTCAGTGCCGGCCCGTCGTTGAAGAGATCGGTCCAGGCCTTGGGCACCGAGCGGGGTTGCAGGTCGGCGTACCCCAGGGAGACCTGGGCGCCGAGCGAGCCGCTGCGGTCCCCGAGGGCGAACCTGGTGCCGGTGGAGTCCACGAGGAAGATCGTGCCCACCCCGACGACGCCGGCCGTGGAGGCCCGCACCAGCGCACCGTGGCCGGGTGAGACCTCCTGGGTGAGGGCCCCGTCGCTGCTCGTGCCGACGTCGTTGCGCGGCCGAGCGAGCTCGACCCGGGGTGCGTCGTCGGCGTCGGTGGACAGCAGCAGGCACGGCGAGTCCGGGCGGGTGGCCGGGCTGACCGCGGTCTCGGGCCAGTCCTGCGGGTACGGCGGCGCGCCGCTGGCCTGCCGCAGCTTGGACACGTCGGCCGCGGAGACCTCCAGCTCGTCGTACTGGGCGCCGGCGCCGGAGGAGCGGTAGAGGTCGTAGGCGAACTCGGTCAGCTTGACCAGACGGCTCCCGGCACCGAGCAGGTAGGGGCTCCCGCCGACGCGCAGGGGGGTGCCGACGCGGTCGAGCCCCGGCACACCGGTCTGCACGCGCTTGCCCTGGTCGGTGACCTGGAACGGCACGAGCGACTCGCCCGGTGTGACCAGGTCGAGCCACGTCCCGGGCACGGCACGGGTCGGCTCGCCGGCCAGGCCGAGGGCACGCAGGACCGCGTCGCGCTGCTTGCCCGTGGGCAGGAGGTAGCGGTGCTCCCCGGTGACCACCCACTCCTGGTCGGCCGACTCGACCACCAGCGCCTCACCGGTCGCGGGCACCACGCTGGGCGTGTCCAGGACGCTCACCTGGACACCGCCACTGCTGTCGGTGCAGGCGCCCCAGCCGCTCTGCACCAGGGCAGCGGGCTCCGGCACGATGTCCGGGGCGCCGGGAATGCCGATCGTCGGCCCCTGCTCGGCCGCGGCGATCTTGTCGTCCGGGACGAACACCACGTCCATGGCGCCGTCCTTGCTGAGCAGCAACCGTGCGGAGGTGGTGTTGATGACCGGGTAGAGCTTGTCCTGGTAGCCCACGAAGCGGGCACCGCTGGTCTTGCCGATCACCAGCTTGTCCTGCCGCCAGTCCTCGGGCACGGTGGGCTTGAGGAAGCCCGAGACCGCGGCACCGGCTACCAGCAGCAGCGCCAGCACGACGCCACCGACCAGGGTGCGGCCGTAGCGCACCGGCTCGACCTCACGACCTCCCGGCGCCCCGCTGACGAAGGCGGTGATCAGGCGTCGCCGGTTGAAGGAGTGCGCCTCCACGAGGTCACGCTTGCTCGACATCTGGGCCTATCGTCCGGGACTCGGTTGGGGATATCTGGAGATTGCGGACGGGGCCGCGGCCGCTGCCACGGCCCCGTCGTCAGGTGCTCAGGCGCGGTGCTGCGGCAGCCGCCGCGTACGGCGGATCAGGGTGCCGCCACCGGCCAGGAGACCGAAGCCGAGCAGCGCGAACTGCTGCATCGCCACCGGCGCACCGGTGTCGGGCAGGGTCTCGGCTGCGGGCCCAGCAGCCGCCACCGGAGCCACCACGTTCGAGCAGATCGAGGAGTCACCACAGGCCGTAGTGCCCAGGACGCCGGCACTGGCGCTGCTGGGGACCGATCCCTCCGGCGAGGCGCCACCGCTCGAGGTGCCGCCACCGGCCTCGGTCCCGCCGCCGCCGCCGCCGCCGTTGTTACCACTGTTGCCGTTGCCGTTGCCGTTGCCGTTGCCGCCGCCGTTGTTACCACCGTTGCCGCCGCCGTTGTCACCGCCGCCGTTGTCACCGCCGTTGTCACCACCGCCGTCGCCGGGCGCTTCGCCACAGCCCGGGAGCTCACCGTTGTGGTCCTGCCCCGGGGGGCACTCCTCGACCGGCGGCGTGCCACAACCCGGCTCGTCGCCGTTGTGGTCACCGTCGGGGCACTCCTCGGCCGGCGGCTCACCACAACCCGGGAAGTCACCGTTGTGGTCCTCCTCGCCGGGAGGGCACTCGTTGGCCGGCGGCTCCCCACAACCCGGCTCGTCGCCGTTGTAGTCGGTGGGGATGCAGATGCCGGGAGGGGCGCAGTTCTCGTCGACATCCGGGTCGCACTGCGTGATCCGGCAGCGGGAGGTCGTCGGTGGCCGGGACCGTGGGAGCGGCCAGCTGCCTCCGCGGCTCCGGTGCCTGGGTGTCCAGCTCAGCCGTGGTGCTCGTCTCACCGATCGTGGTGTCGTCGTCCTGGGTCACCGCAGCCAGCGACGGAGCGGAGAGCCCCATCAGCAACATCCCCGTGGCGAGCATTCCGACCGACACGATCCGGCGGACGTGCATCGACTTCTTCTGCTTCATCTGATCCCGATTCTCTGTGCGTGGTTTGAACAACGAAAGCTTCATCCTCGGACCGCCCCGACCACGTCGAGGGCGAGCACGAGCAGGGTGGGCAGCGCCACGAGCGCGACCAGCTCGGCGAGGTCGCCGACCCGGCCCCGGCGTACCGACGGCGACAGCGGCACCAGGGTGAGCACCAGGAGCACCGTGGAGGTCAGGGCCAGCAGCAGCGCGAGCGTGGCGTGCCAACCGGGATGCTGCACCAGGACACTCACCACGACCGCGGCGATGCCGGCGATCCCGAAGCCGAGACCGGCACCGACCTCGGACTCCACGCGGTACTGCCGGGTGCGCAGCATCAGCACGACCGCCGAGAACACGATCAGCAGCGTGCCGGAGACTCCGAGGCCCACCGCCATCGGCGCCACGAGCACGGTGAGGATGCCCACCGCGGCCGTGATCGCGAGCAGGAGGTCGTGCGCGGCCAGGGCGTCACGGCGTACGGCGCTCGGCTCGATCTGCGCGGGGTCCGCGGTGATGTCCGCCGCCGAGTGCGCCTGGTCCACCCGGGTTCCCGTGGAGCCGATCGCGAACCACGGCAGGGCGCTGCCGGCCAGCACCACCAGCACCAGGGCTGCGGTGTAGACGTGCGCCGCCTCGAAGTCGGTGGCCAGCAGCAGCCCGCTCGAGGCAGCGCAGACCGCACCGACCACCACGGCCGGGACCATCACCGCCCGGTGTTCCACGAGTCCCACGAGCCCGACCAGTGCGACAGCCAGGGCGCCCAGACCGGCGAGCGCCAGCGGCAGCTCCAGCAACGGTCCCGCGGGAGCGGCGGTCAGTCCGCACACGGCACCGAAGCCGACCCCGAGCCACGCCAGCATCACCGCAGCGGCGTGCTCCTGACGGGTCCGGGCGAGCACACCGGCAGCCGTGACCAGGACGACCGCGCCGACGCCTGCCGCAGCACCAGCCACCACGTCAGGACGTTGCAGAGCCAGTGAGAGCCCGCCCAGCCCGAGCAGCAGGCCGGCGGTCGTGAGCGCGGTGCGGCGCGCGGAGGCGGGGTCCCACGGCTGGGTCTGCGCCTCGACCGCGTCCGACATGGCCTCGACGATGTCGTCGTAGACCTTGGGTGGCTCCTGCTCCGCACCGACCGCCAGGGTCAGCAAGGCGCCGTCCTCGATGCCCTGGAAGGACAACCCCGACTCGGGGCTCAGCGCGCGACCCTCCGGTCCGCACAGGAGGTAGCCGGCGTAGGACGTGTGGGCGTCGAGGACACCGAGTGACCGGCTCAGCTCGGGGAGCAGCTCAGCCACCGGGAGCGCCCCGGGCAGCGCCAGGTCGGCCCGACGGTCACCGGCGAGAACACTCACCCGCACCAGCCCGGACCCCGGGGCGGCGGGCGGACTGCCGAGATCGGCGGTCGTGGTGGTCACTTCATCACTCCAGGTCCGAGGTCGTCGTCATCGATCCAGGCGTCCTCGTCCTCGAAGACCATCGACTTGCGCTTGCCGGTGCGCGAGGGGTCACCCTCGCCCATCCGACCGCCAGGCTGCATTCCACCGGACCGGGCACCACGGCCCTGCGCCGGGGTCCCGGCCGCACCGCGCCCGTCGCCGGAGAGATAGCGACCGCCGGCACGGCTACCAGCACTGCCACCGGACTCGCTCCGACCCGCGGCGGTACCCGAACCCGTGGCCATCCCGGGACGTCCGCCGCCGGCCGAAGCCGCGCCGGTGCCACTGCCGCCGGTCGCTCCGGGGGCACCAGCCACGCCGCCGGTGGCGCCGGGGCGGGCGGTTCCGCCCAGGACACCACCGGTGACCGCGCGGGCAGGAGTCGCGCCCGTTCCGCCGCCCGTCACGCCCCCTGTCGCGCCTCCCGGGGAGACGCCACCAGGCACGGAACCACCGATGGCTCGCACCGACCCGCTCGCCCCACTGGCTGAGGATCCGCCGGCCTTGGCCCCGCGCAGAGCGCCGAGCAGGCCACCGCCCCCGACCAGCCCGGCCATCCCACCGGAGGTGCCGCCGGAGAGGCCACCGGTCGCACCGCCGAGCACCCCGGTGCCACCACCGGCGCCGCCGAGCGCCTCGCCGACACCTGGCACGGAGCCACCGACGAGCCCGTCCACGGAGACTCCCTCGGTGCCCGAGCCGATCACCTGTGAACTGAGGTGACCAGTGCCCAGCTGCCCCTCGAGGTGCGGGGCGGCGCTCCCGATCAGCTGCTGGCCGGACGCGTGGGTGCCACCGGTGCTGGTGCCGTAGGACCCGACCGGCAGACCGACCCCACCGGGCAGGCCACCTCCTGCAGTGCTCGATCCACCGCCGCCGGTGACGGGCGTGCTGCCACCACCTCCGGTGGTGTCGCCACCCGTGTACTTGGACGCCTCCGGCGCCGCCTGGGCCATCTGCACCTGCGCGTCCGAAAGGGCGCCGACCGCCTCGCTGTAGGCGGCGGACGCGGCGGTCTCACGCTTGCTCAGCGCGGTCGACCTCGCTCCGGCCAGCTTGAGGTAGTGGACCTCCTGCGGAAGCGTCACCTTGCCGGAGTCGTCGGGCTGGGGGGCGTCCGGCACGGGAGGCACGGGCGGCAGCGAGTGGTACTCGGCCTTGGCCTTGGCAAGGGCGTCACCGGCCAGGTCGAGGGCGCTGGCGGCCGTGCTCATCCGCTGCTTGTTGGTCCGGACGTTGACGGCCAGCGCGGTGAACGCCGAGGTCGCCGCGTCGGCGTCCGTGCCCTGCCACGACTGGGCGATCCGTTCCTTGCCTGCGTCCAGGGCTGCTGCCACCTCCTCCAGCCCGGCGGCTGCCCGGCGCCAGGCCTTGGCCGCCTCGTGCAGCTGCCCGGGTTGTGCGCTGAGCGCCTTTCTCAGCTTGCTCTCGGAGGGACCTGCCATGACCTCACACCTCGCTCTGGGACAGTGACGACGCCGGGGAGCGTCGGCGACGGAAGCTGATCAACAGGGCTGCGGCACCAGCGACGAGCACTCCCGCGGTCACCACGACCCATGACCAACCGGGGAGCCCGGCGGAGTCACGCTCGGCCTGGGCTGCGCTGGACGGCTCCTGCGCCGAGGGCGCCGCTGACGCCGACGGGGTCTCTGCGGGCGAGTTCGTGTCAGGAGCCTGGTAGGCACTCATCGGATAGTCCTGGAGCGCCGCGGAGGGGCCCTTCAGCAGCGGGTTCTCGTCGGGCCAGCCGGTGGGATCGTGCTCGAGCATCTTCTCCAGCGACACGATCCCGAAGCCGTACGACTTGTCGTAGGCGAAGGGGCGGGTCCCGCCGGTGAAGTGGATCAGGTTCTGGATCAGCTGGTTGCCGGTCGCGTCGGGGTACTTCTCCTTCACCACGGCGAGCGCCCCCGCGACGAGGGCCGTCGCGGGAGAGGTCCCGGTGGTGTCGGTGTCGGAGTGCCAACCGCCGTCGCGCCACCGCAGCGACTTCAGGTCAACACCGGGTGCCGAGATCACCGGGTAGCGGTGCTCGATCTTCTCCACCGGCGCGTTGCCCGCGACCGCCGGGTTGTAGCGCCACGGCCGGGCCGAGCGATCGACCGCGTTGACCGCCACCACGCCCGGGATCCCAGCAGGGTCGTCCACTCCCAGGCCGTTCGCCTGTGCGTCACCAGCAGCTGCGACCACCGCCACCCCTTGGTCGCGCGCGTCCTCGAGCGCCTTCTCGAAGACCGGCCCACCGAGGCCGCCCAGGGAGATGCTGATCACGTCCGCGCCCCGCTTGACGGCGTCCTCGACCATGCCTGGTGAGGTGAAGCCGTCACACTCGTAGAACAGCTTCGCCCCCGGCTCCACCGAGGTCTCGATGCTGTAGAAGAGCAGCTTCACGCCCGGGGCGATCCCTCGGACCCCAGCCCCGCCGGGTGCGTTGCCACGTCCGGTGCCCGCGATCAGGGCGGACATCAGGGTGCCGTGATCGTCGACGCTGCCGGAGCGGGCAGGGACGCGGTCGCCCTTGCAGTCGGTGCGGCGGGTGAGGTCGACGCCCTTCAGCTCGGTCGCGCTCGGGTCGATCGACCCGTCGATCACCGCCACGGTCACCCCGGCACCTGTCGCCTGGGTGTGCGCCTTCGCGACCTGCATCTTCTCGAACCACCAGCCGATGTGCTTGGCATCGTCGTTGCTGCTCGTAGGAGCGGCGTACGTCGTGCCCCCGACCGTCGCCTGCACCGGGCCCGTCACCACGGGTGCGAGCACGGCACAGCCCGCCATCGCCGCGAGGGCGGTGACGCGTGTGCGCAGTCCGCGGGGGTGCATCAGTGGTCCCATCCCTAGAAGTCGGTGCCGGGTGGCTGCACGACGGAGTCGGGAAGCAGGGGGCTCACCCAGAGCGGATCACCCGATGGCGTTGCATCTGTGCCGGAGTCTTGCGTGCCCTCGGAGGGGGCGGCCCCGGAGTCGGCACCAGACTCGGCCGGGGAATCAACCGGGGAGTCGCCGACTTGCGAGGTGTCCACGTGGAGTCGGTCGCCCTGCTCGGTCCGGGCCTCGTCGAAGGTCTCCTCAGCCCGCGAACCGCGCTCACCGTAGCTGCCGTTGAACGCGATCAGGGCGGAGTGGATCCCTTCGTCGGTCGCCTGGTGTGCCTGCATGGAGGCCACCAGCGTGGCGGCGAAGTCGTTGAGGTCCTGGATCACGGTCTCGACCGTGGCCACGAACACCTCGTGGGCCGCGCCGTGCTGGACCCCGAGGCTGCGGGCGACCGGGATCTCACCGAAGCTGTTGGGGTCGAGCTCGAGGTTGCGGAAGGGTTGGGTCGCGGCCGTGGCGTCGTCCTGGGCGCTGGGCAGCTGCTTGCGGCCGATCGCCTCGATCTCGTCGAGAATGACCTGCACCTGTCCGGCCGCCGCGCCTGCGCCGTCACTGCTCGGTAGTGCCATCTGTGCTCAACCCCCAAGTCCTGTCCAGGTCCGTCGTGGCCCTGCGTGTGCTCCGAACGCCTCGTCGAGCCGGGCTCGCCGCCCTCGTGGGAGCGGCCCGGCTCAACGGGTCTGGTTCTACCTCTGGTGCGTTCAGCCCCAGCGCGAGGTGTTGGCGTTCTCCGTGGCCTGGTACTCGCTCTGCGAGTTGCGCACGGCGCCGCCGATCTCGGCCAGCAGCATCTTCATGTCCGCCATCGCGGAGTCCCACTTGGTCTTCGCCTGCTGGTAGGACGAGGACGCGGAACCGGTCCAGTCCGACCGGAGCGGTGCGAGCTCGGACTCGAGGGCATCGATGCGTCCCTCGATCTGGTTGGCCGACGTCTGGATGTCCGCCGCAGCGGCCTCCAGGCTGCCGAAATTGACCTTCAACTCTCCTGCGTTCATGGTGTTCTCCCTGTGCGTCGTGGTGGGGTCTCAGCCGAGGCGGCTGGAGAGCTTGCTGAAGGTCGAGGACTGGCTCTCGTCGCTGACGTTGTAGGTCTGCTCCGAGGTGCGGAGGTTGGCCTCGAACTCGTCGAGGGCGGCGATGATCTTCTTCGCGTCCTCGTCCCAGCGGATCATCACCTGCTGGAAGGCCGAGGACCCGGCTCCACGCCACTGCGCACCGATCCCGGACAGCTTTCCCCGCAGGGCGCTGAGCTGCTGGTCCAGGTCGCCCCGTGCCGAAGACACCATCTGGGCGCCTCGGGTCAGAGCCTGGTCCTGCTTGCTTACCTCGCCGGCCATCTGGCCACTCTCCTTTCGATCCCCCGCTCGAAGGTCGGCGCACCGGCCCCGATCGAGATTGCTGCGACTCGCCGAAGTGACGCGCCGTCTGTTCTCACTGGTGAAACTGCGGGAGCCGCGGGGGTCGCCCCGGGCTCGGAGTGGCCTGCGCCACATCTGGACATTTCCCTCATAGTCACGAGACAAACCCCCGGACGGTGTCGAACAGGCCAGAAGCGACGGTGACCAGGGCCAGGACGAGGACGAGCGCGAGCCCCTGGGCGACGTCTGCAGCACGGGCCCACCAGATCGAGCGCCAGCCGCGTCCCAGTGAGATCGCGCTCGCGGCGATGACGACACCCAGCACGGTGGTGCCCACCACCCACCAGACCACGGCCGAGGGGCCACCCCGACGCACGAGCTCGGCTCCGAGGAACGCCAGCACCCACAGGCCCGCCACCCGCAGGAAGGACCGAGCGGTGCGGGACCTGACCCCCCGAGCCATCAGGGCGAGTGCCGCGCCGCCGAGACCGACCATGCTCACGGTGCCGATGCCGCGCAGGTCCGAGTCGTCGGCTCCCCGCACCAGCAGGGGTCCGGTGGTCGCGACGACGACGGCGAGCGCCACCGTGGTCGTCGAGACCTGCCTCTGGCCACGGCGTACGGCGGCTGCGACGGTCTCGGGCCGCACCAGCACCCGTCGCCGGCGCGAGGTCCGGGGCTGCTCACGCGCCGACCACGCCGTGACGGCCAGCCGGTCGAGGTCGAGCAGCGCCTCGTCGGGGACGTCGACCACCAGTGCGGGCAGCAGCCGCGCCGCGATCACCGCGACGGCGTACATCACCGCCATCAGGGCGACCGGGGAGGAGCCCAGCAGCAGGAGCGTCAAGGAGACGAGCGCCGTCACCCCGGAGACGGCGAGCACCACGTCGACCAGGTCGTCCTCGTCGTCGGGCAGGAAGGCGCGGGCGGCGGCGGCGAAGACGAGGCCGACCAAGGCTGCGACCCCGACTCCCAGCAGCAACCCTGCCGGACCGGGCCGGACCCCGAGGACGAAGCCGGCCGACGCACCGAGCAGCGGGCCGAGGACCGAACGGATCCGGGACTCGTCCGCCGAGGACGGCCGCAGCGGCACCGTGCTCAGGAACGCACCCACCAGGAGCAGGGCGGCACACGCTGCGGAGGTGATGCCGGAAGCACCGGCGGTGGAGGTCGTGCCGGCCACGACTCCCGCAGCGACGCCGGCGGCGGCTGCAAGGGCCAACGGCACCCGGTGGATCCACCCACCCGGCGCCGGACGTGCGCCGAACCCGCTGGACGTGATGGACCTGTTCGCCTCGGCGCGCGCGCCTGGAGACACCACCACGAGCACGTCGCCGTCGTCGAGACCTGCCTCACGCAGCGTCTGGTCGGGCGACAGAACCCTTCCCCCTGCGGTGGCCAGGGGCGCGGAGGCGAGGTCGAAGTGGTCGGCGTAGCGCCGCGAGAGCTCCGCGACCGGCACCGTGTGCGGGGCGGCCAGGTCGAGCCGACCACCCGCACCGACCAGCGAGATCCGCACCGAGTGCTGGGCAGGGGTGGTCGCGGCAGGTGCTTGCATGCGTCCCCCTAGTCGTGCCCCGAATCGCGCCCAGCAGATCGCGAGCATCCGGCGGATGTCGCACACCCCACCGAAATGCCCCATACCATTGCAGCACGTCAGGGGGCCCTCGGTCGAGGGGACCGCAAGATGACCTCGGGAGGGACCGCTTGTCCAGCACGTTGAGCCGATCGAGGAAGCTCGAGCCGCCGGAGATGCCGACGGGGCAGATCGTGCTGCAGGCACCCCCGGAGCTGGCCCCCAACGAGGGCGCCGGCGGGGCGCTGATGATGGCGCTGCCGATGCTCGGCAGCGTCGGCTCCATCGTGTTCGTCGCCGCCGCCCAGCCCGGCGGCAAGGGCATGATCGCGGCCGGGATGTTCCTGGTCGCCACGCTGGGCTTCGTCGGGGTGCAGGTCGACCGGCAGCGCAAGCAGCGCACCACCAAGGTGGCGGGCGCGCGCCGCGAGTACCTCCAGTACCTCGCCGGGATCCGCAGGGTCGTGCGCGAGGCCGGCTCGCAGCAGCGCCGCAGCCTGCTCTGGTCGTTCCCGCCTCCGTCCGCGCTGCCCGCACTCGCCGAGGAGCGTTCGCGGCTCTGGGAGCGCACGGCCGACAGCCCGGACTACCTGCAGGTGCGCTACGGCCTGACCCCGCAGGCCCTCGCACTGGAGCTGGTCCCGCCCGAGACCGCCCCGGTGGAGCAGCTCGACCCCGTGGCTGCCTCGGCGCTGCACCGGCTGCTCGTGGTGCACCGGGTCCAGCCCGACCTGCCGGCCGCCCTCGACCTGCGTGCCTTCAGCCGCGTGGAGGTCACCGGTGAGGTGCAGCAGGCCCGGTCGCTGGCACGTGCCCTGGTCTGCTCGGCCACCGCTGCGCACAGCCCCACCGACCTGGTGGTCGCCGTACTCGCCGCCGAGTCCTCGCAGCAGCAGTGGGAGTGGGTGAAGTGGCTGCCGCACGCCCACAGCACCGAGGAGAGCGACGCCATCGGGCCCAGCCGGATGGTCACCGACAACCTCGACGACCTCGCCGCGATGCTGCCCCGTGAGCTCGTCGACCGGCCGCGGTTCAGCGCCGACCAGCCCGCGGTCTCCCCGCACGTGCTGCTGATCGTCGACGGTGGACACCTTCCGCCCGGCAACCACCTGGTGCCCGAGGAGGGCGTCCAGGGGGTCACGGTGATCGACCTGCCCGAGCACTGGGACGAGCTCGAGGACAGCACCCGGCTGCGGCTGCACCTCGAGCCGGTGACCCCGGTGGAGCTGTCGACCGAGACGGCCGGCACTCCTGAGCGGGCGGCGGTATCGGCGCTGCGTGTGCGCGAGCCGGCGATCCGGGCCCTGGGTGACCAGCTCGACCTCGCCAGCGCCGAGGCTTTCGCCCGACGGCTGGCCCCGCTGCACGTCGCCGAGCAGCGGCCGGGTGAGGACGCCTTGGCCGGTACGCCGGACCTGCTGGACCTCCTCGGGCTGCGCGACGTGCACTCCTTCGACCTCGACGCCGCCTGGCAGCCGCGCCCTGCCCGCGACCGGCTGCGCGTCCCGGTCGGCGTCGGTGACACCGGTGCCACCATCCACCTCGACATCAAGGAGTCCGCCCAGCAGGGCATGGGCCCGCACGGCCTGGTGATCGGCGCGACCGGCTCCGGCAAGTCGGAGTTCCTGCGCACCCTGGTGCTCGGCCTGTCGCTGACCCACTCCAGCGACGCCCTCAACATGGTGCTCGTCGACTTCAAGGGCGGCGCCACCTTCGCCGGCCTCTCCGAGCTGCCGCACGTCTCCGCGGTGATCACCAACCTCGAGAACGAGCTCACCCTCGTCGACCGGATGCAGGACGCCCTGTCCGGGGAGATGGTCCGCAGGCAGGAGCTCCTGCGGGAGTCCGGCAACTTCGCCTCGGTGCGCGACTACGAGAAGGCCCGCACCGACGGTGCAGCCCTGGCTCCGCTGCCGAGCCTGTTCATCGTGGTCGACGAGTTCTCCGAGATGCTCAGCGCCAAGCCGGAGTTCATCGACCTGTTCGTCGCCATCGGCCGGCTCGGCCGGTCCCTGGGGCTGCACCTCCTGCTCGCCTCGCAGCGCCTGGAGGAGGGTCGCCTGCGCGGCCTGGAGAGCCACCTGTCCTACCGGATCGGCCTGCGCACCTTCTCCAGTGCCGAGTCGCGCGCCGTCCTCGGCGTACCCGATGCCTACGAGCTGCCACCGGTCCCGGGCCTGGGCTACCTCAAGCCTGACCAGTCGACGCTGTTGCGGTTCAAGGCCGCCTACGTCTCCGGGCCGCCGGCGCAGCGCGCCGTCGGATCCAGCGCCCGTCGCGGGCAGGGCAACGAGACCATCCTGCCGTTCTCGTTGGGCCACGTGCTCGCCCCGAGGGTCGAGACCACCGACCTGGACCCGCTCGCCGAGGTCGCGGCCCCGCCGCTCGCGCCCGTCGCGGCGGAGAGCCGGTCACTCCTCGACATCGCGGTCGACCGGATGCAGGGCCACGGCTCCGAGGCCCACCAGGTGTGGCTGCCGCCTCTCGACGTGCCCGACACCCTCGACGTGCTGATGACCGACCTCGTGGAGGACCCCGAGCTCGGCCTGGTCTCCCCGAGCTGGCGTGCCGAGGGCGGGCTCGTGGTCCCCCTCGGCACCGTGGACCGTCCGCGCGACCAGCGGCGCGACGTGCTGCGCGTCAACCTCGCCGGGGCCGGCGGCCACGTCGCCGTGGTCGGCGGTCCGCGCAGTGGGAAGAGCAACCTGCTGCGCACCCTCGTCACCGGCCTCTCGCTGACGACAACGCCCCGCGAGACGCAGTTCTACGTCCTCGACTTCGGCGGTGGCACCTTCGCGCCGCTGGCCGACCTCCCGCACGTCGCCGGTGTGGCCACGCGCTCCGAGCCAGACGTCGTCCGCCGGGTGGTGGCCGAGGTCCAGGGTGTCGTGGACCGTCGTGAGCGCTACTTCCGCACCCAGGGGATCGACTCCATCGAGACCTACCGCGCGCGCCGTGGCGAAGGAGGGGCCGACGACGGGTACGGCGACGTGTTCCTCGTCGTCGACGGCTGGAGCACGCTGCGTGCCGACTTCGACGCCCTCGAGATCGAGCTGCAGGCACTGGCCCAGCGGGGCTTGACCTTCGGCCTGCACCTGGTGACCGCCGCGTCCCGGTGGGCCGACTTCCGGGCCGCGACCCGTGACCTGTTCGGGACTCGCCTCGAGCTGCGTCTGGGTGACCCGGCCGACTCCGAGATCGACCGCAAGATCGCGCAGCTGGTGCCCGTCGGGCGTCCGGGACGCGGTCTGGTCGCCGCCAAGCTGCACTTCCTCGCGGCGCTCCCCCGGATCGACGCTCACCCCGACGGGGACAGCGCCGGCGCGGGCGTCATCGACCTGGTCCAGCGCTCGCGCAAGGCGTGGACCGGGGAGGCCGGACCCAAGCTGCGGCTGCTGCCCGACCGGATCGAGCTCGACCAGGTCCTCGAGCTGGCCGGCCGTCGACGCGACCAGGACGTGGCCCGGAAGATCCACCTCGCGATCGACGAGCGCGATCTGGCCCCCGTCTCGCTCGACGTCGACAGCGAGCCGCACCTGCTGGCGTTCGGTGACAGCCGGTCCGGCAAGAGCTCGCTGCTGCGCGGCTACCTCCGCGAGGTGGTCCGCACCCGCAGCGCCGAGGAGGCCCAGGTCGTGGTCGTGGACTACCGCCGCTCCCTGCTCGGCGAGCTGCCCGAGGAGCACCAGCTGCACTACCTCACCAGTGCCGCCCAGGCCGAGCCCGCGATCAAGGAGCTGGCTGCCTACCTGCAGAACCGGCTGCCCGGGCCCGACGTGACGCCGGAGCAGCTGCGCAACCGTTCCTGGTGGAGCGGCGCGGAGGTCTTCGTCGTGGTCGACGACTACGACCTCGTCGCCACCCAGGCCGGCTCCCCGCTGCTGCCGCTCGTGCCGTTGCTGGCGCAGGCGCGTGACGTCGGCCTGCACGTGGTGGTCGCCCGCCGCTCCGGGGGCGCCGCCCGTGCGCTCTACGAGCCGGTGATCCAGTCGCTGCGCGACCTCGCGATGCCGGGCCTGCTGCTCTCCGGCAGCCCGGACGAGGGTCCGCTGATCGGCACCACCAAGCCCCGCCCGGCCGTCGCCGGACGCGGCCAGCTGGTCACCCGCGACCGCGGCGTCGAGGTCGTCCAGACCGCCTGGACCGCCCCCCGCACCTAGCCCCGGAGCACGCCGAGCGGGCACTTGCGTCCGCCCGGAGCACGCCGAGCGGGCACTTGCGTCCGCCCGAAGCACGCCGAGCGGGCAGTTGTGCCCGCCCGGTGTACCCCTCAGCCGGTGACCGGGGTCAGCGTGGGTGCCTGCGCCCCTTCGGGCACGTCGACCGCCACCTGCTGGCCGTCGCCGACCTCCCCGCTGATCAGCATCCGCGCGAGCGGGTCGCCGATCGCCGTCTGCACCAGTCGTCGCAGCGGCCGGGCGCCGTACGCCGGGTCGTAGCCCTGCTCGGTGAGCCAGTGCCGGGCCGCCTCGGTGACCGTGACCGTGATCCGGCGCGGGGCCAACCGGGCGTCGAAGGCCGCGAGCTGCAGGTCGACGATGTGGGCGAGCTCCTCCTTGCCGAGCGCGTCGAACATCACCACCTCGTCGAGGCGGTTCAGGAACTCCGGCTTGAACGCCTGCCGCACCACCGCCATCACCGACTCGTGCTTCTTCTCGGTCTCCAGGGTGGGGTCGACCAGGTAGGTCGAGCCCAGGTTGCTGGTCAGGATCAGCAACGTGTTGCGGAAGTCGACCGTGCGGCCCTGACCGTCGGTGAGGCGACCGTCGTCGAGCACCTGCAGCAGGATGTCGAAGACCTCCGGGTGCGCCTTCTCGACCTCGTCGAGCAGCACCACCGAGTAGGGGCGGCGCCTGACCGCCTCGGTGAGCTGGCCGCCCTCGTCGTAGCCGACGTAGCCGGGAGGCGCCCCCACGAGCCGGGAGACCGAGTGCTTCTCGGAGTACTCGCTCATGTCGACGCGCACGATCGCGCGCTCGTCGTCGAAGAGGAAGTCGGCCAGCGACTTGGCCAGCTCGGTCTTGCCCACACCGGTGGGGCCGAGGAACAGGAAGGAGCCGGTGGGCCGGTTCGGGTCGGCGATCCCGGCCCGCGAACGGCGTACGGCGTCGGACACGGCCGCCACCGCCGGCCGCTGGCCGACCAGCCGCTGCGCGATGATCTCCTCCATCCGCAGCAGCTTGGCGGTCTCGCCCTCGAGCAGCCGACCGGTCGGAATACCTGTCCAGGCCTCCACCACGTCGGCGATCTCCTGGGGGCCGACCTCCTCGTTGACCATCGGGTCCTCGACCGCGACCACGGCGTCCGCGGCCTCGATCTGCTTCTCGATCTCCGGGATCCGGCCGTAGAGGATCTCCGAGGCGGCGGCGAGGTCACCCGAGCGCTGCAACCGCTCGGCCTCCACGCGCAGGGTGTCGATCTGCTTGCGCAGCTCACCACTGCCCTCCAGCGAGGCCTTCTCGCGCTCCCAGCGGGCCTCCAGACCGCGCAGCTCCTCCTGCTTGTCGGCCAGGTCGGCGCGCAGCCGCTGCAACCGGTCCACCGACGCGTCGTCGGTCTCACGCTCGAGAGCGAGCTCCTCCATCTTCATCCGGTCCACCAGCCGGCGCAGCTGGTCGACCTCCACCGGCGAGCTCTCGATCTCCATGCGCAGCCGCGAGGCCGACTCGTCGATCAGGTCGATCGCCTTGTCGGGCAGCTGGCGGCCGGGGATGTAGCGGTCGGAGAGCATCGCGGCGGCGACCAGCGCGGCGTCGGTGATCTTCACCCCGTGGTGCGCCTCGTACTTCTCCTGGAGCCCGCGCAGGATCGCGATCGTGTCCTCGACGCTCGGCTCGCCGACGAAGACCTGCTGGAAGCGACGCTCCAGCGCCGGGTCCTTCTCGATCCGCTCGCGATACTCGTCGAGCGTGGTCGCCCCGATCAGGTGCAGCTCACCGCGAGCGAGCATCGGCTTGAGCATGTTGCCGGCGTCCATCGCGGAGTCGCCCCCGGCCCCAGCGCCCACGACGGTGTGCAGCTCGTCGATGAAGGTGATGATCTGCCCCTCGGCGCCCTTGATCTCCTCCAGCACCGCCTTGAGCCGCTCCTCGAACTCGCCGCGGTACTTCGCACCGGCCACCATGGCGGCGAGGTCGAGGCTGAGCACGCGCCGCCCCTTGAGCGAGTCCGGGACGTCCCCGGCGATCACGCGCTGGGCCAGGCCCTCGACCACGGCGGTCTTGCCGACGCCGGGCTCACCGATCAGGACCGGGTTGTTCTTCGTACGCCGCGACAGCACCTGGATCACCCGACGGATCTCAGCGTCCCGGCCGATCACCGGGTCGAGCTTGCCGTCCTCGGCGCGACCGGTCAGGTCGACGGCGTACTTCTCCAGCGCCTCGTAGGTCGACTCCGCCTCGGGGCTGGTCACGCGGCGGTTGCCGCGCATGGCGGCGATCGCCTCGCGCAACGACTTCTCGTCGGCACCCACCTGCTCC
The DNA here is from genome assembly GCA_963782215.1 of uncultured Actinomycetota bacterium. GTDB lineage: Bacteria > Actinomycetota > Actinomycetes > Propionibacteriales > Nocardioidaceae > Marmoricola. The sequence continues at coordinate 70,852 of CAWAJE010000008.1, forward strand.
AGGGCGGAGCGGACCGGTCCGTCGGTGAGCGCGAGGGCCAGCAGCAGGTGCTCGGTGGCGACGTAGTCGTCGCCCATCTGGGTGATCAGGTCGAGCGACCGCGCGAGCACCCGCGTCAGTGCGGGGGCAGCGGACGGCGTCTGCACGGTCGAGCCGGTCGCCTTGGGCAGGTTCCACAGGGTCTGGTCGAGCGCCCGGCTCAGCTCGGCGACGTCGGCGCCGGCCTTGCCCAAGAGCGCAGGGGTGATCCCCTGCTCCTGCCGCAGCAGGGCCAGCGCGAGGTGCACCGGCTCGACCTGCGGGTTCTGCTCATTGACGGCCAGGGTGCTGGCGGCGTTGACCACCTCGACGCTGCGCGAGGTGAGCTTGGATGCGTCCACGTGGACCTCCTTCGTTGTGGGTCTGCTGCTGGCACAACACTGCCCAAGTTGAGTCCATTCCACTCAACTTTGGCAAGTTCTGGCAACCTCTTCCGGCGGGCTAGACCAACCCGGTCGATCAACCGTTTCCTCAGCCTCACCCCCCGGGGCTCCCTACAGTCGGGAGTCCGACAGCCCGCGAAAGGGCATCATCCGTGATCCTCGAGACCCCGCTCCACGTCTTGCACCACACCTGGATCGTCGTAGCATCGCGGGCCGGGCGATGATCCTCCTGCCCCACCGCGCACGCTGCGCAGTCCCCGCCCTGACGGGTCCGGAGGAGCACGAGCAGCGCATGGAGGCCCTGCGCCGCTTCCTGCCCTCCCGCCACGGGGGCACGACGCAGCAGCTCGTCCGCGGCGAGCGACCTCGGCGAGCGGCCCCGGGGGCTGGTGGCGTTGGACCGGTCGATCTGCCCTGCGAACGAGATCGCCACTCAGCTGATCAGCAACCACGACGGCGCGGGTGCCCAGCGGCCATGACGCGCCGCACCCGCACTGATGGACCGTTCCGGCTCGGGACCCCCGACCGGGAGACGGGACCGGATGGCACCGCGCCGATCCGAAGGGCAGCAGGTGACTAGCGTGCCGATCGTGCCCCCTGAACGCACCAGGGTCGTGATCGTGGACGACACTCCCGACCTCCGGGATCTGTTGCGGCTCGCCCTGGAGCGCCACGGCGACTTCCGGGTCGTGGGCGAGGCTGCCAACGGTCGAGACGCACTCGACGTCGTCCGGAGACACGCGCCGGACCTGGTCCTGCTCGACATCGCCATGCCGATCATGGACGGTCTCGAGGCGCTGCCGTTGGTGCGCGCGTCCTGCCCCCGGGCAACGGTGGTGATGCTCTCCGGCTTCGGAGCCTCGAGCATGACCACGAAGGCACTGGCCAGCGGCGCCGACGGCTACATCCAGAAGGGCCAACCGCTCTCGTCGCTGATCCGGCGCCTGCAGACCCTGATGGAGCGCAGCAGCACGACACCCACGAAGAGCGCCGGGGCCACGGCGGATGACGGGCACGACGTGCTCGGAGGCACCGTGACCCGGATCCCCACCCAGGCGACTCCGGGGAACCGCCCCGCCGTCCCGAGTGACCTGGCGGCCTCGGCGCCGAACCAGCCTCGCGATCACCTCGCAGAGGCCCCGATGGGGTTCCTGCACGTCCATGAGGGCAGCATCGTCTCCACCAATCGCGAGGCCGAGCGGCTGCTGGGCGAACTGGCCCAGACCGGCGTCACCTTGACATCGGTCCTGCCCGCCCTGGCCGAGCACCTGCGCCAGGTCCCCCAGCAGGACAGCACCGTGGTGCTGGAGCTCGGGGACCCTCCTCGCCGGGTGGTCGCCACCGTGCGCCAGCTCGGTCCCGACACCGTGGTCTACCTGCACACGCAGGCGGGCGACGAGATCGAGCTGCTGCGCCGCGCCATCGCGACCGCGGCCCACGAGATCCGGACACCGGTGAGCGTGCTGATGGGGGTGGCCGAGACGCTGCTGCTGCACCAGGACGACCTCACCGACACCGAGCGCCAGCGGATGATGGACGCCATCGGGCGCCAGACCCGGTTGCTGGACAGCATCACGGCCGACCTGCTGGCCGCCGGCCAGGCCCAGCACGGCACGCTCACGATGCAGCTGGAGGAGATGGATCTGGGCGAGCTGCTGCGGACCCTCCTGGCCGGGTCCCCCGAGGTCACCATGGAGGACCACAACGACCGGCTCGTGCTCGGTGACCCGCTCCGCTTCCAGCAGATGCTCACCAACCTGCTCAGCAACGCCCGCAAGTACGGCGAGCCGCCGATCCGGGTGCGCGTCGAGGCCTGCGAGAGCGGGGTCGCCGTCCACGTCGAGGATCAGGGCCCGGGGGTGCCGGCCGAGTTCCGGCCGCACCTGTTCCAGGAGTACCAGCGCGCCCGCGGCACGGACGCTCGCGGGACCGGCCTCGGGCTCTACGTCGTGCGGGCTCTCGCCGAGGCCCAGGGCGGACGGGTCACCTACGCCCCCGGGCCCTCCGGGGGGTCGGTCTTCACCGTGACCCTGCCGTCCGCACCCGGCTGAACACCCCCGGACTACCCGCGCGTGGTCACTGCCGCCCCCAGAACGGCGGAAACGGGCAAAAAAAGATCGGCCTCTGCGCGCCTGTTTGTATAGATAAATCGGACTTACGGCTTACCTATAGTCCGAAATAACTATCGATCTACTCCTAAATCATGGATAAGAAGGGCGCATCTCTCCACACCCCACCTCACCAAGGAGTCCCACATGAGCAGGATCCGGATTCGAGTCAAGGCTCTCGTCGCAGCGGCACTGATCGCCGCCACCGCCTTCGGCACCATCGCACCGATCACTGCCACCGCCGAGGCCGGTGGCAAGCAGGCACCGAGCCGGGCAATCCTGCGGGCGATCCTCTGAGTCGTCGCACCACCACGAACGTCCGCCACACTCCCTCAACCGTGGCGGGCGTTCGGCACGTCCGGAGCAGTGGCGCCGGAAGGTTTGCTACTCCTCGGGGATCAGGTGCGGCGGCAGCGCAGTGGTCTCCTGGGGGTCGACCAGGCAGGCGCGGCAGAACCCGATCCCGAAGGGCGTGAGCTGGATGCTGCGGCGTACGACCTTGGGGAACCGCACGGAGTGCATCGCCTCCAGCACGTCGGGCTGGGCCTCGACGACCTGGTACTCGATCGGGTCCTCGAGCTGTTCGCGGGAGAACCAGATCAGCCCCAGCCGGAACAGGTTGTTCAGGTAGGAGGGCACCTCCGCGGGATAGCGGCACCCGGCCCTCGCACCGACCATGGACAGGCCCGGCGCCACCAGTGAGGAGCTGACCATCCCCACCGGCCCCCCGGTGCGCACGTCGACCGATGGCTGCGGACCGTCGCGCAGGAGCAGCAGCAGGATCCGGGCCTCGTCAGGAGCGAGCTCGGTCAGGATGCGGGCGTAGGCCGGGTGGCTCTCCTCCTCGCTCCACACGTCGCGCGAGCGCTGCAGCAGCCGCTCACCCCGCTCGCGCAGGCTGGGTTCGGGCTCCGGCTCCTTCGGGGTGGCGTCCTGGAGCACCACGTGCGACAACGAGACGGTCGCGTCCATCAGCGCCTTGGGGAGGGGTACGCCGGCGGACACCGCGCGGGCGACGTCACCGACCGTGCGGGAGGCCTCGGCCACGTCGCGGGCCACCTCCTGGACCAGCTCGCCGGCGGCCTGGGGATCGGTCAGCGTGCGCGCGAGCAGCCGACCCGAGCGCAGGCCGGAGCCGACGGTCCAGGCGGTCGAGCGCATCCAGGCCTTGGCCGCGATCCGCGCGACTCCCGGGATCGCCTCGGCCGCCTCGTCCCACACCGCCGGACTGCTCCGACGGGGTGCGTCGCCTGCGTCGATGTCGTCTCTCACGTTCCTCCCACTCCGAAGATGGCCAGGTGCAGCAGTCCGCCGCCGAAGCCCATGATCGCCCCATGGGCGTAGAGCATCCACTCGTCCTCCTTGATCGCCGACCGCATCATGTCCACGAAGTCCCGCGGCGGGAGCTCCTTGGTGCGGGTGGCGATCAGGACCCGGATCTTCTCGGCCTGGCGGCGACTGAACTCCGGGTCCTTGAAGGGCTCGATGGTGCGGTCCACCGCCTCCAGGGCGACTGCCTCGCGGATGTTGTCGAAACGCCGGGCGCCGACGGCGACCCGGACCGCGCTGCGCATCGGGCCGGCCGCACCGTCGATCGCCGGGCGCATCGCGTCGGCCAGCATCTGCCGGGTGCGGTCTCCTCGGGGACCGTCGAGGAGGAAGTCCCCGATGTTCTCCAGCGTGATCACGTCCTCGGCGATGATCTGGGCGTAGACCTCGGCGGCCTGGTCCTGCCGGCGCAGGAACAGCCCGTGCACCTTGATGCCCAGGATCCTGCGCGGCTCGGGCGGCTCGAAGATCAGCCACATGCCCAGTGCGTTGGTGATCCAGCCGACCACCACGCCCAGCACCGGCAGCAGCCACCACTGCGCGAACCAGTGGTCGATGATCGCCACCGGGATGCCGAGGCCGAAGCCGAAGATGAAGCCGAAGAGCACCATCAGGTTCAGCTCACGCTGCCCGAAGTCACGGAAGATCCGCACCACCAGGGCCGGGTTCTTCTGGAAGTGGTTGATCACCATGATCTTGGGGTCGAGCAGCTGGTCGATGTGTACGCCGATCTCGTCGGTGATCGTGCGCACGACGGTGGGCAGCTGGCCCTGCACCCGGGCGATCACCACGGTCCTGGCCCGCGGCGGGAGGTCGCGCCAGAGCTGAGGGTGCTCGCGCCGCATGATCTGCTCGATCATCTGCGGCATCTCGGGCTCGAAGACGGTGACGATGTGCTCGGCGATCTTGTCCGGCTCGAGCTGCTGGTAGAACTCCCGCGGCGTTCCGAGCTTGGCGATCGCCTTGTCGACGGCGATGCTGCCCATCTTCGCGGCCCTCGCCGGGACGATGCCCTGCCAGCCGAGGCCTCCCTGGAGGATGCCGGGGATCTCCTGCAGCTTGCGCGGTAGCACCCTCGAGAGCTGGCGCATGCCGGGGACCGTGACGCCGTGGAAGCGCACCGGCGAGAAGAGCATCACCAGGCCGGTCCAGTTGATCAGCCAGCCGACCACGCCGGTGAAGATCGGCACGGAGACGAAGTGCAGCCAGTTCACGTCCTGGAAGAACCAGTCGATCGCCAGCGCCATCCAGTCCTCACTCGGATCCGCGTCCGGAATGCCCGGACGGCTCGCTGAGACTAACGGCTGATCCGCGGCGAGGTCACTGAGATGCGAACACCCGGTCGGTCGGGTCAACGGGGTGGCTCGGGGGCTGCGCAGGCGCCTGCGGCCTAGCGAGGCCCCTCGAACGGGCTGATCGTGCCCGGGCGACGCAACGCCGGGAGGTTGGGGCGGCGTTCGTGCAGGGAGGCGAGCGTCTGCTCCAGCGCCGCGCGCAACTCGGAGTTGCGTGCCCGGAGCTCGGCGTTGCGGGACTGCAGTGCGGCGACCTGGTGCTCGAGCTCCAGGATCCGGCGTACGCCCTCGAGACCGATGCCGGTGGCGGTGAGCTCGGCGACCTCGCGCAGCAGCTCGATGTCGCGCAGCGAGTAGCGGCGCCCGCCGCCTCCGGTGCGACCCGGGGAGACCAGGCCGACCCGGTCGTACTGTCGCAGCGTCTGGGGGTGCAGCCCGGTGAGCTCGGCGGCCACGCTGATCACGTAGACCGGGACGTTGGGGCCGGGAACCCGAGGGTCACGCGGCTGGCTGCGGCCGACCATCACTGGCCACCGGTGAACAGCGGCGCGCGGGGGTCGGCCCCGTTGCGCGCCTCGCGGTACGCCGTGACGGCCGCCCTGGTCGCGTCATCGAGCACGTCGGGCACCTCGACGACCACGGTGACGAGCAGGTCGCCTCGGGAGCCGTCCTTGCGCGGCGCCCCGCGGCCACGCACCCGCAGGGTGCGCCCGTTGGGGGTGCCGGGCGGGATCCGCAGCGTGACCGGAGCTCCGCCGAGCGTGGGCACCTTGATCTCGCTGCCGAGCGCGGCCTCGTCGAAGGAGACCGGAGCCTCGAGGGTGAGGTTGTCACCCTTGCGGCCGAAGATTCGGTGCGGCGTGACCTTGACCGTGACCAGCAGGTCGCCGTTGGGGCCCCCGTTCTCGCCGGTGGCGCCCTTGCCCTTGAGCCGGATCCGCTGACCGTCCTTGACCCCGGCCGGGATGCGGGCCGAGACGGTCCGGCTGGACTGACCGCGCCCCGAGCCGTGGCAGGAGGGGCAGGCCTCGTCGTAGACGAGCTGGCGTCCGTGGCACTCGGGACAGGTCTCGTTCATCGAGAAGCCACCCCCGACCGAGCTGACCACCACGCCGGCGCCCTCGCAGGTGGAGCACACGTGCGGCCTGCTCCCGGGCTTGCCCCCGGTGCCGGAGCACGTCGGGCAGGGAGCCTCCGAAGACAGCCGCATGGTGATGGTGCTGCCCTCGATCGAGTCCGCGAAGGAGACGGTCGTCTGGGTCTCGAGGTCCGCGCCCCGAGCGGCACGAGGCGCCCGCTGGCGGGCGCGGCCGGTGCCCTGCCCCCGGTTGAACAGGTCCCCGAAGAGGTCCGAGACGTCGAAGTTGGCACCACCCTGGTGCTGGCCACCGAACCCACCGCCGCCGAATCCGCCCGGGAAGCCGCCACCGCCGACGCCGCCCGCGGCGAACATCGCGCGCATCTCGTCGTACTCCTTGCGCTTCGGGGCGTCCCCGAGCACGTCGTAGGCCTCGGCGACCTCCTTGAACCGGTCCTCGGCGACCGAGTCACCCGGCTTGGAGTCGGGGTGGTTCGCACGCGCCAGTTTTCGGTAGGCCTTCTTGATCGTGGCCTGGTCGGCGTCCTTGGCCACTCCGAGGATCTTGTAGAAGTCCTTGTTGGCCCAGTCTGCGTTGCTCAATGCACCCCTCCTCTCCATGGTGGCCGGTCGGGGAGGACGTCGCGGCCCTCCCCGACCGGGTGGTCGTTCAGCTCTCCGGGTCGAGCACCGTCACCTTGGCGGCGCGTACGACGCGGTCGCCGATCCGGTAGCCGGCGTGCGCCACCACGTCGACGGTGGTCGTGCTCACGTCCGCGGAGTGACCGTGCATCAGCGCCTCGTGGACGTTGGGGTCGAACTCATCACCCGTGGCGCCGTACTTCGTCAGGCCCAGTCCGGTCACCGTGCGCTCCAGGGAGTCGGCGACGGCCTTGAAGCCGCCCTCGAGCTCACCATGCTCACGCGCCCGGTCGATGTCGTCGAGCACCGGGAGCAGGCCGCTGAGCACCGCGTAGATCGCGTTCTCCTTGACCAGCTCGCGGTCACGCTCCACGCGTCGCTTGTAGTTGAGGAACTCCGCCTGCAGCCGCTGGAGGTCCAGCGTCCGCTCCGCCAGCGCGGTCTGCGCCAGCACCAGCTCGTCGGAGGCCGCCTGGTCGACAGGCTGCTCACCCGCCTCGTCGGCAGTCTGCTCACCGGCCTGGTCGCCTGGCTCACCGTCCACCGAGTCCGCGAGCCCGTGGGCCGGGGAGTGGTCCTCCGGCGCGCCGCCGGGGCGGGGCCCGGAAGACGTCGTCTCCCGGGCCACCTCCTCGTCCGGCTGCTCGTCGCGACCGCTCACTTGGACTCCCCGCTCTCGGGCCCGTCCTCGTCCACGATCTCGGCGTCGACGACGTCGTCGTCACCGTCGCTGGCAGGCGCGTCACCGCTGGCGTCGGCCTCGGCACCCTCGGCGGCAGCGCTCTCGTACATCGCTGCACCCATCTTCTGGCTGGACTCACCGAGCTTGCTGATCGCCCCGGTCAGGGCGTCCTTGTCGGTCTCGGGGTCCTCGAGCAGCTTCTTCAGGGCGTCGACGTCGGCCTGGACCTCGGTCTTGACCTCCTCGGGCAGCTTCTCGTCGTTCTCCGAGAGGAACTTCTCGGTCGAGTAGACCAAGGAGTCGGCCTGGTTGCGGACCTCGACGGCCTCGCGACGGTTGGCATCCTCCTCGGCGTACTGCTCGGCGTCCTTGACCATCCGGTCGATGTCCTCCTTCGACAGCGCGCTGCCTCCGGAGATCGTCATCGACTGCTCCTTGCCGGTGCCCTGGTCCTTGGCGTGGACGTGCACGATGCCGTTGGCGTCGATGTCGAAGGTGACCTCGATCTTGGGCACCCCACGCGGCGCGGGCGGCAGACCGGTGAGCTCGAAGTTGCCGAGCGGCTGGTTCTGGCCCCACATCTGACGTTCACCCTGAGCGACCTTGATCTCCACCGACGGCTGGTTGTCGTCCGCGGTGGTGAAGATCTCCGAGCGCTTGGTGGGGATCGTGGTGTTGCGCTCGATCAGCGTGGTCATCACGCCGCCCTTGGTCTCGATGCCGAGGCTGAGCGGGGTGACGTCGAGGAGCAGCACGTCCTTGACCTCACCCTTGAGGACACCGGCCTGCAGCGCGGCACCCACGGCGACGACCTCGTCGGGGTTGACGCCCTTGTTGGGCTCCTTGCCACCGGTGAGCTCGCGGACCACGTCGGCCACGGCGGGCATCCGGGTGGAGCCGCCGACGAGCACCACGTGGTCGATCTTGCTGACGTCGAGCCCGGCGTCCTTGATCACCTGGCGGAACGGCGCCTTGGTGCGCTCGAGCAGGTCCGCGGTGAGCTTCTGGAACTCGCTGCGGGTGAGCTTCTCCTCGAAGTGCAGCGGGCCGGACTCGCCGTGGGTGATGTAGGGCAGGTGCACGGTGGTCTCGCTGGAGGAGGACAGCTCGATCTTGGCCTTCTCGGCGGCCTCCTGGAGGCGCTGGAGGGCGATCTTGTCCTTGCTCAGGTCGACGCCGTTGTTGCCCTTGAACTTCTTGACCATCCAGTCGACGACGGCTGCGTCCCAGTCGTCACCACCGAGGTGGTTGTCACCGCTCGTGGCCTTGACCTCCACGACGCCCTCGCCGATCTCGAGCAGGGAGACGTCGAAGGTGCCGCCGCCGAGGTCGAAGACCAAGATGGTCTGGTCGGCGTCGCCCTTGTCCAGGCCGTAGGCCAGCGCCGCCGCGGTGGGCTCGTTGACGATCCGGCTGACGGTGAGGCCCGCGATCTCGCCGGCCTCCTTGGTGGCCTGGCGCTGGGAGTCGGAGAAGTACGCCGGGACCGTGATCACCGCGTCGGTGACGGTCTCGCCGAGGTAGGCCTCCGCGTCGCGCTTGAGCTTCTGCAGCACGAACGCGCTGATCTGCTGCGGCGTGAAGTCCTTGTCGTCGATCTTGACGTCCCAGTCGGTGCCCATGTGGCGCTTCACCGAGCGGATCGTGCGGTCGACGTTCGTGACCGCCTGCCGCTTGGCGACCTCGCCGACGAGCACCTCGCCGGACTTGGCGAAGGCGACCACGGACGGAGTCGTCCGGGCACCCTCGGCGTTTGCGATGACGGTGGGTTCTCCACCCTCGAGGACGGCGACGACGGAGTTCGTCGTGCCGAGGTCGATGCCGACCGCTCGTGCCATGTGTGTGTACCTCCGTGTGTGATGCCTCAGCGGGTCCGGTCAGGACCGTCAGGCATGGTCTGAGTGGTGCAAGGATTCTGTCAAACAACTTGAGTCAAGTCGACTCAAGTCCCAACACCTGTCGCAACGGTAGCGGGCAGCCGGTTGTTCCCCAAACCCAGGTCCGAGTGATCCAGGCGACACCTGCGTGCGGGTGTTCTCAAACGAGTGCCCACCCGGCAGGCTGGGCACATGCACACCCCCACCACGATCGTCCTGTTCGGTGCCACCGGAGACCTGGCCCGGCGCAAGCTGCTGCCGGGCCTGCTCCATCTGCTCGAGTCCGGGCTGATGCCCGAGATCCAGGTGGTGGGGACCTCGCTGGAGGAGATGGACCGTGACTCCTTCATCGAGATGGCCCACCAGGCCGTGACGGAGTTCGGCGGCGAGGGCTCGGACCCCAAGGGCTGGCCAGAGCTGGCCAAGCGGTTGCACTGGGCGCCCGGCGCCGGTGGCGCGGAGGCGCTGCGCAGCGCGGTCGCCGAGGCCGAGGCGCAGTTCGACTCCACCGAGGTGCGGCGACTCCACTACCTCAGCGTGCCGCCCAAGGCCGCACTCTCGGTCGTGGGCATGCTCCGGGACGCCGACCTGGTCGACCAGAGCCGGATCGTCATGGAGAAGCCGTTCGGCACCGACCTGGCTTCGGCACGCGAGCTGAATCGACGGCTCCACGAGGTCTTCGCCGAGGAACAGATCTTCCGGATCGACCACTTCCTGGGCAAGGAGGCCGCCCAGAACATCTTGGCGTTTCGGTTCGCCAACGGGCTGTTCGAGCCGATCTGGCACCGCAACCACATCGACCACGTCCAGATCGACGTACCCGAGGAGATCGGCCTGGCCCAGCGCGCCGACTTCTACGAGTCGATCGGCGCCTACCGCGACATGGTGGTCACCCACCTCTTCCAGGTGCTGGCGTTCACCGCGATGGAGCCGCCGACGGCCCTGGAGCCCTTCGCCATCAGCGAGGAGAAGAACAAGGTCTTCCGCTCGATGCTGCCGATCGAGCCCTCCGACGTGGTCCGCGGCCAGTACGCCGGCTACCGCGACGTCGAGGGCGTCGCCTCCGACTCCGAGACCGAGACCTTCATCGCCTTGAAGTGCTACGTCGACAACTGGCGCTGGGCCGGGGTGCCGTTCTACCTGCGCACCGGCAAGCGGCTCGCCCAGGGTTCGCGGATCATCTCCATCGCCTTCCGGGAGCCGCCCCGGTCGATGTTCCCCTCCGGGTCGGGAGTGGGCGACAACGGCCCGGACCACCTGACCTTCGACCTGGCCGACCAGTCCCGCATGTCACTGTCCTTCTACGGCAAGCGCCCAGGCCCGGGGATGCGCCTGCAGAAGCTGTCGATGCAGTTCGCGATGCACGAGACCACCTGGGCCGGAGCAGCGCTGGAAGCCTACGAGCGGTTGATCTACGACGCCGCGCACGGCGATCGCACCCTGTTCACCACCGCGGAGGGCATCGAGCGGCTCTGGGAGATCTCGACCCCCCTGCTGGAGAACCCACCCGTCGTACGCCCCTACCAGGCAGGCTCCTGGGGCCCGAACCAGATCCACCAGCTGATCGCCCCGCGCGCCTGGCGGCTGCCCTTCGAGCGCGCCTGGCGCGACCCCAACAGCCAGGGCGGCTGACCGAGGGCTGCTCAGCCCTCGACGTGCAGCAACAGCGGCCTGGTCGGCAGCGCCAGGGAAAGCGCTCCAGGACGCAGCTCACCCCGGTCGATCCTCCGCCCGGGCTCGAGCCGTCGGGAATACCCGCGGCCCGAGCGGCGTAGGCACAGGTATGACCCAGATCCCCGAACTGACCCTGAACGACGGCCACACCATCCCGCAGCTTGGGTTCGGTGTCTTCCAGGTGCCGCCCGCCGACACCGCTCGGATCACCGGTGAGGCCCTCGAGGCCGGCTACCGCCACATCGACACGGCGCAGATGTACCAGAACGAGGCCGGCGTCGGCGAGGCGATCCGCGCCTCCGGCATCCCTCGCGACGAGATCTTCGTGACCACCAAGCTCAACAACGGCTTCCACGAGCCCCAGACGGCCCGCAAGGCCTTCGACCAGTCGCTGCAGGCCCTCGGCCTCGACCACGTCGACCTGTTCCTGATCCACTGGCCGCTGCCGACGCTCTACGGCGGCGACTACGTCTCCACCTGGAAGACGCTGATCGAGTTCCAGAAGGAGGGGCGCGCCCGCTCCATCGGGGTCTCGAACTTCCAGGTCAGCCACCTCGAGCGGCTCGCCCGGGAGACCGACGTGGTCCCGGCCGTGAACCAGATCGAGGTGCACCCCTACTTCGGCAACGAGGAGGTCCGCAAGGCCAACCAGGCCGCCGGCATCCTGACCGAGGCCTGGTCGCCCATCGCTCAGGGCGCGGTGCTCGACGACGAGCAGCTGGTCGGCATCGCCGGCAAGCTCTCGCGTACGCCGGCCCAGATCGCTCTGCGGTGGCACATCCAGCGCGGAGACATCGTCTTCCCCAAGTCCTCGACCCCCGAGCGGATGCGCGAGAACGCCGCGCTGTTCGACTTCGAGCTCGACGACGAGGACATGGAGGCGATCACCGGGCGCGACCGCGGCGAGGACGGCCGCCGGGGTCCCAACCCGGACACCTTCGACTACGTCCCCGACTGACCGGTCCGGGCCCGGTCCACCGGCGTACGCCGGTCTAGCCGATCGTCACCACGACGACGTTGCTGCCCTGGTCGTCCTGGGGGTCGTACATCCGGAACTTGTTCTCCCCGGGGCGCCCGGTCATCACGTAGGTCGCGTAGGTGCCCGCACGGACGGTCGCCTGCACCCCGAAGTCGGACCACTGGCCGTTCTCCTCGCGCTGCACCTGCAGCCCGACGTTGTCGTGCCCGGGGTAGGACCCGGTGAGGTTCACCCGCTCCATCGCGCGCGCCGTCCCCGGTGAGATCGCGAGCTGGATCGACCCGGTCGCGTCGTCGCTGGGGGCGCCGCTGGGAGTGACCAGGTCACCCGGGGTCTGCGTCGCACCCGGCACCGGCAGTGCCTTGGTCGGCAGCGGCTGGTCGGGCTCTGACGTCGGCGCCCCAGCGGGATCGGTCGCCTCGCCCTCGTTCAGGCCTAGTGCCCGGACCATCAAGGTGGTGCCCATCGCGATCAGGACCCCGATCACCACCACAGCGACCAGGCCGGCGATCAGTGCCTTGCGCACCTGACCGGAACGCTCCTCCTCGGAGGGCTCGTCGTCGTAGTCGTGGTCCATGTCGCTCCCGCGGCTCGGCAAGGCAGTGCGGTCTGCCGCATCGAATGTACCCACTGCCCCCGCGAGCTCACGCGCCGGCAGCCTCCTGGGGCTGCTCGGGGAAGTGGCACGCGACCTGGTGGCCGGCCGAGGAGCCGGCGGCAGCGCCCATGGCCGATCCCGCGGGCGAACCGGTGGTGATCTGCAGCAGCGGTGGCTCCTGGGTCTTGCAGATGTCCTGCGCCTTCCAGCAGCGGGTGTGGAAGCGGCATCCCGGCGGCGGGTTGATCGGGCTCGGCACGTCGCCCTCGAGGCGGATCCGGTCCCGCTGGTGGCGGCGCTTGGTGTCCGGCACCGGCACGGCCGAGAGCATCGCCACGGTGTAGGGGTGCCGCGGCCGGTCGTAGAGGTCGTCGCGGTCACCGATCTCGACGATCTTGCCGAGATACATCACCGCCACCCGGTCCGAGACGTGTCGGACCACCGACAGGTCGTGGGCGATCATCACGTAGGTCAGGTCGAGCTCGGTCTGGAGATCCTCGAGCAGGTTCACCACCTGCGCCTGGATCGAGACGTCCAGCGCGGAGACCGGCTCGTCGGCCACGATCAGCTTGGGCTTCAGCGCCAGGGTGCGGGCGATCCCGATCCGTTGGCGCTGGCCACCGGAGAACTCGTGCGGGTAGCGGTTGTAGTGCTCGGGGCTCAGGCCGACGGTCTCCAGCAGCGCCTGCACGGCCTGCTTGCGACCCCCCTCGGGCTCGACCCCCTGCAGGTGGAACGGCGCCCCGACGATCTTGCCCACCGTGTGCCGCGGGTTCAGCGAGGAGTAGGGGTCTTGGAAGATCATCTGGATGTCGCGCCGCATCGGCCGCATCTTGGCGTCGGAGAGGTGCGTGATGTCGCGCCCCTCAAAGGCCACCTTGCCGTCCGTGGGCTCCAGCAGCCGCGTGATCAGCCGTGCCGTGGTGCTCTTCCCGCAGCCGGACTCACCGACGATCGAGAACGTCTCCCCCCGGCGTACGGCGAAGTCCACTCCGTCGACCGCCTGGACCGCGCTGCGCGAGCCACGCAGGAAGCCGCCCTTGATCGGGAAGTGCTTGACCAGTCCCTCGACCTCGAGGATGTTCTCGCGGTCCGTGGTGTCACGGCGTCGGGGAGCCTTGGCCTCCCGGTCGGGGACGGGCGCTGTGGAGGGCGTGGGGGTGGGGGTGCTCATGCAAGCCTCGGGGAGATCTCCTGCGCCCAGATCTGCTGGCGCTCGGCGGGCGGGATGTGGCAGGCCACGAAGTGGTCGCCACCGGGGTTGTCCAGGTCCGGGCGGTCGATCAGGCAGGCCGAGCCGACCCGCTCCTGGTAGTCGCAGCGCGGGTTGAACGCACATCCATTCGGCACCTGGATCAGGCTCGGCGGGGTGCCCTTGATCGGCATCAGCCGGTCGGTGGGCGCCTTGTCGAAGCGCGGCATGGAGCCCAGCAGGCCCCAGGTGTAGGGGTGCCCGGGCTCGTTGAAGAGCTGCTCCGCGGTGCCGTACTCAGCCGCCCGACCGGCGTACATCACCAAGATGTCGTCGGCGAGCTCGGCCACCACCCCGAGGTCGTGGGTGATGATCACGACCGCGGAGTTGAACTCCTGCTGCAGGTCCCGGATCAGGTCCAGGATCTGCGCCTGCACGGTGACGTCGAGCGCGGTGGTGGGCTCGTCGGCGATCAGCAGGTCGGGGTCGCAGGACAGCGACATCGCGATCATCGCCCGCTGGCGCATGCCACCGGAGAACTGGTGCGGGTAGGCGTCGACACGCTGGCCCGGCTCGGGGATGCCGACCCGGTCGAGCATCTCGATGGCGTGCTTGCGGGCCTGCTTCTTCGAGACGTCGTTGTGGATCCGGTAGGCCTCGATGATCTGGTTGCCCACGGTGTAGAAGGGATGCATCGAGGACAGCGGGTCCTGGAAGATCATCGCCATCTTCTTGCCGCGGAGCCGCCGGATCGTCTGCGGCTCCACCCCGACGAGCTCCTGGCCGTCGAGCTGGATGGAGCCGGAGATGTGGGCGTTCTTCGCTGTGTGCAGGCCCATCACGGCCATGCTCGTCACCGACTTGCCCGACCCGGACTCCCCCACGATGCCGAGGGTCTTGCCCCGGTCCACGTGGAAGGAGAGCCCGTCCACGGACTTGACCACGCCGTCGTCGGTGGTGAAGTGCACCTGCAGGTCGCGTACGTCGAGATAGTGGCCGGAGCCTCCCTCGGAGGGTCGGTCGCGCTCATGGGTCAGGGTGGTCACTTCGTTCGCACTCTCGGGTCGATGACGGCATAGAGCAGGTCCACGATCAGGTTCATCACCGCGACGAACACGGCCGTGATCAGCACCACTCCGAGCACTTGTGGCAGGTCGTTGTTCTTCGTCGCATCGATGGCCATCTTGCCCAGGCCAGGAAGGCCGAAGACGCTCTCGGTGAGCACGGCACCACCGATCAGCAGGCCGAAGTCGAGTCCGAAGATCGTCACGATCGGGGTCAGCGCCGAACGCAGGCCGTGCTTGACCACCACCGTGCGCTCGTTGAGGCCCTTGGCGCGCGCCGTGCGGATGTAGTCCTCACCCATGGTCTCGAGCATGCCTGCCCGGGTGAGCCGGGCATATTGCGCGGAGAACAGCAGGGCGAGGGTGATCCAGGGCAGCAGCAGACCGTGCGCCCACTTCAGCGGATCGTCGGCCAGCTTGGTGTAGGTGGCACCGGGTGGTGTCCAGCCCAGCTTGTAGCTGAACAGGGACAGGCAGATCAGACCGGTCCAGAAGATCGGCAGGGAGACGCCCGCGAGCGCCACCAGCATCGCTGCCCGGTCGAAGATCGAGCCCCTCTTCAGGGCCGAGACGACGCCGGTGGCGACGCCGAAGATCAGCCAGATGACCGCGGCGCCGACGGCCAGCGACAGGGTCACCGGGAAGCGTTGCTGGATCTGGGGAAGGACTGGCTCCTTGTTGCGGAAGGAGTAGCCCAGGCAGGGGGCGGGGCACTTCTCCACCCCGGAGCCGATGTCGATCTCAGTGCCACCGACGACGCCCTTGACCCAGGTCAGGTACTGCACCGGGACGGGATCGTAGAAGCCGAGCCGCTCGGCGGTCTGCTCGACCGTGGCCCCGGTCGCGGCGCGACCGACGTAGCGGGTCGCCAAGGTCTCGGGGCTGGCACCCGCGATGCGAGGCATCAGGTAGAAGATCGCGAACGTGATCATGCTGATCACGATCACGAGGCCGACCGCGGCGATCAGTCGCCGGACGATGTAACTGAACAAGTTCTCCGGCTGGGTGGCCGGCCCCGTCCCTGCTGTGCAGGTCCGGGACCGGCCACCACGCCTTCACCCACCTTCCAGTGGTTGAGGTGGATCGAAGCTGCTACTTCACACCCATGGCGGTGTAGTCGTAGTAGCCGAACGACTCGTTGACGAACACGTTGGTCGTGTTCTTCGAACGAAGCAGCACTGCCTTGGAGTAGACGCCCGGGTAGATGACGGCCTCCTCCATGACGCGCTGGTCGATCTCGCCCCACATCTCGTTGCGCTTGGTCTCATCGAGCTCGACGACGGCGGTGTCGAGCATCTCGTCGACCTCCGGGATCCGGACCGAGGTGTTCGAGGAGCCACCGGTGTCCCGGATGACGCGGCTGTCCACGATCTGGGAGAGGAAACCGAAACCGTCGGGCCAGTCAGCACCCCACCCGTTGGCGCACATCCCGATGTTGTTCTTCACCACGTAGGACGGCAGGCCGCAGGTCGCGGAGAAGTAGTCGCCCTGGGGCAGCGGC
The DNA here is from genome assembly GCA_963782215.1 of uncultured Actinomycetota bacterium. GTDB lineage: Bacteria > Actinomycetota > Actinomycetes > Propionibacteriales > Nocardioidaceae > Marmoricola. Next base: position 87,293 of record CAWAJE010000008.1, read on the forward strand.
TTCGGGGTGACCTTGATGCCGACCTTGGCCAGCGACTGCTGGAAGGCCTCGGCGGTCGCCTTCTCGTTGGGTCGTTCGGCGCGGTAGGCCATGTTGATGTCGATGTCCTGACCACAGGCGTCCAGCGACTCCTTGGCCTTTTCGACGTTGCCGTTGAGGTTCTTCTTCACGTCGTAGAGGTCGAAGTCCTTGTAGCCGGGGATCTGCGGCGGCATCAGCGTGGTGGCGACGTCACCACCGGCGAACTTCCCGCCGTAGGCCCGCTGGTAGGACGTCGGGCTCATCCCGTACATGATCGCCTTGCGGCAGTCGATGTTGTCCAACGGCTTCACCGTGGGGTTGATCGAGGTGTACCAGAGCCTGGCGAGGACCGGGTTGTCCGCACGCTTCTGCAGGGCCGGGTCGCGCAGGATCTTGGTCAGCTCCGCCGACTGGACGCCGGTGCCGGCGATGTCCACGTCGATGCTGCCGGCCTCGATCTGGTTGTCCAGGTCGTTGGGGTCCATGTTGAGCTTGACCGTCATCGAGTCGGGCAGCGCCTTGCGGTTCGGGTCACTCGCCGCGTCCCAGTTGGGGTTGCGGACGAGGGTGAAGCCGCTCGTGGGGTTGTAGTTGCCCTCGAACATGTAGGGACCCGAGGAGATCACGTGGTCCCGGTACTTCGCGCCCTTGTCCTTCGCCTGCGGGACCGGTGCGGTCTGCGGCAGCTGGGCCAGGTAGTCGAAGCCGCCGAAGGGCTGCTTGAGGTGGAAGACGATCGTCTGGTCGTCCGGGGTCTCGATGGCCGAGTCGGTGTTCATGTTCTTGCTGCGGTAGGGGCCGTCGTAGCCCTTGGGCAGGTCGAGCATCGCCTCGAAGTACGCCGGGCCGTTGGCGAAGGTCTTCTTGTCGGTCGAGCGCAGGACGGCGTACTTGACGTCCTTGGACGTGATCGCGGCACCGTCCTCGTACTTCAGCCCCGGCTTGAGGGTGTAGGTCCAGGTCTTGCCGCCGTCGGAGGACTTGCCCAGGTCGGTGGCCATGTCGGGCACGAGCTCGAGACCGGCCTTGCCGGGCTCGGTCTTGAACATCACCAGGGTGCGCGCGTAGTTGCGCAGCATGTCCCAGGAGTAGCCGTAGTAGGTCTCACCCGGGTCGACGGTGTCGCCCCACTCGCCGGCCAGGCCGAACTTGAGGGTGCCACCCTTCTTGTCGCTGGGCTCGTAGACCTTGCCCAGCGCGGCGTTGCTCAGCTTCGGCTCGTCGGTGCCGCCACCACCACTGTCGCTGGACCCGCAGGCGCTGAGCCCGAGGGCGGCGACGGCAGCCAGGGCTACCACGGCTCTCTTACGCATGATGCGCATTCTTTGTACCTTCCTTCTGAACCGGCCTGAGGGACAGGCGCGGGTGGGTTACCCGGATTTCACCGGCTCCTGGGGTCGAACGCGTCACGCAGCCCGTCCCCTAAAAGATTGAAGGCCAGCACCGTGGCGAAGATCGCCATGCCGGGCCAGAACATGAAGTGCGGCACGGTGTACCAGTTCACGGCGTCGGCGAGCATGCCGCCCCAGGTCGCGGTCGGCGGGGGCACGCCCACGCCGAGGAAGGACAGCGCCGCCTCGAAGAGGATGTTGGTCGGAATGATCAGCGTGGAGTAGATCAGGATCGGCGCGAGCAGGTTGGGAAGCAGCTCGGTGAACAGGATGTAGGGCCGTCTGGCACCAAGGCTGCGGGCGGCTTCGACGTACTCCCGCTCGCGCAGCGAGATCGTCTGACCGCGCACGATGCGGCCGATGTAGGGCCAGTTGAAGAAGCCGATCACGAAGACCAGCAGGCCAAGCCGGAGCGGGAGACCGGAGAGTCCGAAGGCGCGGTCAGGCACCACACCGGTCAGGGCGATCGCGAAGACCAGGAGCGGGAAGGCCAGGAACATGTCCATGATCCGGCTCAGGATCGCGTCCACCCAGCCGCCGAAGAAGCCGGCGACGATGCCGACGGTCGTGCCGATCGCCACTGAGAGCAGGGTGGCGAGGATCGCGATCAGCAGCGAGATCCGGGAGCCGTAGAGGACCCGGCTGAAGATGTCCCGGCCGTTGACGGTCTCCAGGCCCATCGGGTGTGACCAGCTCATCCCGCCGAAGGAACCCGCGGGCACGCCCGGAATGATCGGGCTCATCAGGTCCTCGTGGAACTCGTTGGGCGGCCCGCCGGTGACCTTCACGATCAGGGGTGCCAACACGGCGACCAGGATCAGGAACACGATGAAGCACGCCCCCGCGAGCGCGACCTTGTCGCGTCGCAGCTTGCCCCAGGCGATCTGGCTCAGCGACCGCCCCTCGATGCCCTTCTCGCCGGCCAGCACTGCCTCGGGCTCGGCGACGGTGGCGCTCGGATCTTCCAACGTGCTCAGGACGAACGCCTCCCCGGCTGCTTCGAGAGAGTGAAACGGGCGACAGAACCGCGCCACCCGTGGCGGGTGCTGGGCTCACCGTTCATCCAGCGCCCGGTCACGGTCAAGCAGGCCGGGCCCCCGTTGCCGAATCGTGACCGTGGTCACGCTCGGGGACCACGATGGAGATCTCGTGCTTCGACCGCAGGGAGGGCTCAGGGAACTAGCGCGTGGTCTTGAGCGCCTTGACTCCCCAGCGGCCGAGCACGACGGCGATCAGCAGGTTGACGACGATCAGCACCCCGTGCGCGACGAAGTAGCCGGTGGGACGGTCCTCCTTGGTCTGCACCAAGGCCTTGGTGAACTGTGCGTAGGTCAGCAGGTTCCACGCGGCAACGGCGATCAGGACCAGGGCGTGCTTGCGTTCGAGCTTCACCCGCTCAGCCTAGGTCGACCAGTCTGAGCGGCACCCGCCCGTCTCCGCTCCCCAGTGTGGAGTCCCCGGGGACTACGGCGGCGAACGGAAGCCACAGGTGCACGACGGTCCCGCGCGGCGAGCGATCGGTGCGGCACACCGCGCCGACGGCAGCAGCCCGCTGGACGATCGTCGCGACCTCGGGAGATGACGAGGTCGACCCGTCGTCCGCGACAGTGACCACCAGACCATCTGGCTGCTGGCCCAGCCTCACCTCGACTGCACCGGCGTCGGTGTGGTCGCGCACGGTGATCAGCGCCTCCCGGACCATCCGCACCGCCTGGGCGCGGGTGGCGTCGGCCAGCCGACCGTCCACGTCCGCGCGCTCGTCGTCGACCTCGATCCGGACGCTCACCGCGGAGTGCTCGAAGATCTGGTCGGCGGCCTTGCAGAGCACAGCCGGGAGCGTGAGCTCCGGGTCTGAGGGCTCCAGGTCGAAGAGCAGCTCGCGCAGGCTGCCGATCGCTCTGTGCGCCGCGTCGTGCAGCTGCGCGACGGCAGTGGACACCGGTGACCCCGCGCCCGCGACCTGACGCCGCAGCAGACCGAGCCGTAGGTCCATGGCCGCCAGGAGGTGCACGGGCTCGCCCCTGACCACGGCAGCGATCCGGTCGCACTCGGCCTGGTGCAGGCCCAGCAGCCTGGACTGCAGCAGCCGCCGCTCCTCGAGCACCTGCTGCAACCGATCGGTGACAGCCAGCCGCTCCAGCGCTGCGCCCACGCTCTGGGCCAGCAGGGGCAGTGCCCCGTCGGGTCCTGGGCCCCCCGGCCGTGCGGAGAGCAGCGTGAGCACGGCCGTGATCTGGCCCCGACACCGCAACGGGACGCTCACCAACCCGTTGATGCCGTACGTCGACGCCTGCTCGTGCCACGGGGCCAGGGTCGGGTCGGCAAGCACGTCCGCCACCACGTGCACTCGCCCGGTGGTCAGCGCGACGACGGGGGGAAGTCGGTGCAGCGGGTCGTGGGAGGGGAGCGCCGACAGCGACGCGCACGCATCGGCACGGCCGGCGGTGGCAACCCTGACCAGGCGGTTGCGATCGGAGGTGGCATCCGCCACTGCGGCGACACAGCCACCATCGCCGACCAGGCTGTCGCACAGTGTGCGCAACAGCGCATTTCGGTCCGCAGCACCCTCCAGGGCGGTACCGACCCGGACCAGGACCTCGAGTCGGAGCTCGGTCCCGCTCGCGTCAACGGGTCGGGCCGGACCAACCGGCCTGGGCTGGCCGCTCTGCCCCGGCCCCGCGCCGCCCATCCCCTGGGCGACCTTGCGCCACTCGCGTGCCTCCACCGGCTCAGCCCGTTCTGTGGTGGCTGTCGTCGTTCCCGAGCCCACCGTCGCGGCCCGGCAGCATCTCAGCGCCCTCGGGCACCGCCAGGACGATCTCGCCGTGCGCGCAGCGCACCAGCATCTCGACGAGGTCGGCACCCATCCGTCCCTTGAGCAGGAACCCGCTGGCTCCGGCTAGAAGCATTCGCTCCACGGTCGTCCGCGGCGCGAGCGTGGACATCACCACGGTCCTGGGGATCCCCCCCTCGCCGGGGGACGGCGCCTGCTCGGAGAACCAGCGGACCGAGCGAGCGGCCGCCGCCTCATCCGCCGGTTCGCGCAGGCTCAGCAGCACCAGGTCAGGTTGGGTGGCAGCGACCACGCTCACGATTCCCTCCGTCGTCGCCGCCACCCCCGCCAAGGAGAAGCGGGTGTCGGCTGCGAGGACGTCGACGAGCGCGCTTCGAAAGCCCTCATCCTCGTCCGCTATGGCCACCGTGATCTCACGCACACTTCCTCCTCTCCCTGACCCTTCCATCGTGTGCGTGTTCACGGCGGGCCGTAAGACGCCTCGGCACCAGCACCGTCTAGTACGTTGGAGTCAATCCCCGGACCCTTCGGGGGTTGGCGAGCTCTTAGGGGTGTAGCGGGCATGACTGACACCGGACCCCACCCCGTGACCGGTCCCATCCGGGTCCTCATCGTCGACGACCACGAGGTCCTCGCGGCGAGCCTGGCCCACGTCCTCGACGCCCAGGACGACATGGAGTCGGTGGGTATCGCGGGCTCTCTGGAGCGAGCCAGGACCATGTTGAGCACCACTGCTCCGGACGTCGTGCTCCTCGACCACCGCCTCCCCGACGGCGACGGCGTCGCCGCGATCCCCGAGCTGCGCAAGATCCGACCGAGCATCAGGATCGTGGTGCTCACTGCAAGCGTCGCCGATCACGTCCTGGTCCAGGCGATCGAGGGTGGCGCCTCCGGCTTCGTTTCCAAGACCCGCGGCCTCGCCGAGGTGACCTCCTCGGTGCGGGCGGCGGCCACCGGGGACGCAGTGATCTCCCCGGAGATGCTCGCCCGGTTGCTGCCTCGCCTGCACCGCGGCTCGACGACATCGCAACCCGCCCTGACCGAGCGCGAGCACGAGGTCCTGGCCCTGCTGGCACAGGGTCTGAGCAACGCTGCGATCGCGGAGTCGTTGTTCGTCAGCGTGCACACCGTGCGCAACCACATCGCCAACCTCTCCGCGAAGCTCGGCGCCCACTCCAAGCTCGAGGCGCTCTCGATCGCAGTGCGCGAGGGGCTCGTCGCCGACCGCTGATCCGGACATCCAGCACCGATCTGGTGCATCGGGGCCATGGCGAATGCTTCGCCCGCATCACGCGTCGGCTTCCGGGCAGGGCCAGACTGCTGACATGGGGACGGGCACACGCCCCACTCCATGGCCCTGGCGGTCGGTACTGGCTGAGTCTTGGTCAAACCCCCCGTACCGATTCCGGCCAGCCGACCCCAGGGTTCCCCATTTCAGCGGCGGCTGACCACGATCCTCGCTCCGCGCCGCGGCACGCTGGTGATGTTGCGGACCTTGGGAACGTCGTCCGCGCCCGGCGGGACCACCACCTCGAAGGTGCCGAGCACCTCGCGCAGCACCGCAACGCCCTCCATCAGTGAGAAGCCGGCACCGATGCACCGGCGTACCCCACCGCCGAACGGGATCCAGGTGTTGGTGGCGACCTCGCCCTCGGCGAACCGCTCGGGCCGGAACCGTCCGTGCTCGGTGTGGTTGCGCTCGTCCGCATGGGCCAGCAGGATCGACGCCGCGACGTTGGCCCCGGCGGGAAGGTCGATGCCGCCGATGGTGGCAGGAGCCATCAGGTGGCGCACCACCATCGGGATCACCGGGTGCAGACGCATCGACTCCTTGAGCACCGCCTCGAGATGGGCGTCGTCACCGTCGAGCACGGCCTGGCGGGCCCTCGCCGCCTGCGCGGGGTCCTTGCCGAGCTCGTAGAGCGTCCAGGCCAGCGCGGTCGCGGTGGTCTCGTGGCCCGCCAGCAGCAGGGTGACCAACTGGTCGCGCAGCTCGCCGTCACTGAGAGCAGCTCCCGTCCCCGCGCCCGACTCGTCGTCGGTCACCTGCAGCAACCGGGACAGTACGTCGCCCCGCTCGGTGAGGTCGGTGGCAGCGCGGCGCTCGGCGATCTCGGCGAAGATCACCCGGTCGAGCTCGATCTGGTTCTCGACCGTCCGTCGCCACGGACCGAGCTTCTGCAGCCTCGGGTAGCCCCACCCGAGGAAGACATGAGGAGGGATGTCGACGGTCCGGTTCACCAGCGGCCGCAGCTCGGCCAGGCGCGCCTCGTCGGTCACGCCAAAGACCACCTGGAGGATCACCTCGAGGGTGAGAGCGTTCATCCGCTCCAGCGAGGCGAAGACCTCGCCCTCCTGCCAGCGGGCGGCCTCCTCCCGCGCGAGCCCGGTGACCAGCTCCTCGTAGCCACGCAGTGCATGCCCGTTGAAGGCCGGCATCAACAGCTTGCGGGCACGCTTGTGCTGGGCGGAGTCCACCAGCAGCAACGAGTGCTCCCCCATCACCGGCCCGAGGATCGCGTTGCCCTTGCCGGCGTGGAAGACCTCCGGGTCGCCGGCGAAGATCTCGCGCACGTGCTCGGGCCGGTGGAAGACGACGAGGTGACGCCCCTCGGGCATGATCTTGATCGTGAAGACGTCGCCGTAGCGTCGCGCCAGGCGTGGGATGAACCAGTGCCGGAACCGCAGCAGGCCCACGCTCTGCAGGAGGCCCGGAAGGCGTGGCCCCGGCGGGAGGTCGGCCGGGTCGATCAGTGGGCCGCCTCCGGGACGGGTCGGGCGCATCCGGGTGAAGCGTGCCTGGGTCACGGCGGAGGTCGACATACGCAGAGCATGTCGCCCCTCCCCCGTCCCGGCGAGAGCCTGTCTCAGCCCCCGCTGAGCAGCAGACCTGCCTTGACGATGGTCTGCCAGAGGCCGAAGCCCAGCGGAATCAGCACGATCAGCCACGCCAGGGCGATCAGCAGCGGGCTTGAGGGCGCAGGTGCTGCGTCGTGGTGGTTCGCCATGTCAGTTCGTACCTCTCGTTGCGGGCTCGGGTTCGCGGTTCTCGCGCGCCACCTCGTCCACGGCGGTCCGGTCGAAGAACTTCTCGTCGACCGGCTTGATCAGCAGGTTGGCCACGAACCCGACGGCGAGCACGCAGACCATGGTGATCAGCGCGGGCTGGTAGTCGCTCGAGGTCAACGTGCCGGGCTCGCCCGCGGCGTCGAGGAACCCGTTGACGATCAGCGGGCCCATCACGCCGGCGGCCGCCCACGCGGTCAGCAGGCGTCCGTGGATGGCGCCCACCTGCAGCGTCCCGAACAGGTCCTTGAGGTAGGCCGGCACGGTCGCGAAGCCACCGCCGTAGTAGGAGATGATGAACGCCGCCAGGATCACGAACACCGCCGTGGAGCCCTGGCCCACAGTGGCCAGCAGCGTGTAGAGCGCCAGGCCGACACCGAGGTAGATCATGTAGGTCCGCTTGCGGCCGATCACGTCGGACAGGCTGGACCACACGAACCGTCCCGCCATGTTCGCCAGGCTGAGCAGGCCGACGAAGCCACCGGCCTCGGCCGCGGTCACCGACGAGTCGCCGCTGCCGGCGCGGAAGAAGTCCTGGATCATCGGCGCGGCCTGCTCGAGGATGCCGATGCCGGCCGTGACATTGCAGAACAGCACCACCCACAGCAGCGCGAACTGCGGGGTCCGGATCGCCTTGCTCGCCGTGACGAGCGCGCCGTTGGTGCCCGGCTGCTGCACGGCCGTGTCGTCGTCACCGTGACCGCGCGGCACGCGCACCAGCGCAGCACCGATCAGCATGAACACGAGGTAGACCAGCCCGAGGGTGAGGAAGGTGCCGCTCAGCGCGGAGCTGCTGGCGACCGACCCCTTGTCGGTGGGGTCGAAGCCGGAGTCGTAGGCGCCGAGCAGCCGGGTCGAGAGCGGCGAGGCGATCAGGGCGCCGCCGCCGAAGCCCATGATGGCCATGCCGGTGGCCAGACCCGGCCGGTCGGGGAACCACTTGATCAGGGTGGAGACCGGCGAGATGTAGCCGATGCCGAGCCCGATGCCGCCGACCACGCCGTACCCGAGGTAGAGCAGCGGCAGGCTGCCGATCGCGATGCCTGCGGACCCGATCAGGAACCCCGAGCCCCAGCAGGCTGCGGCGGTGACCATGGCCTTGCGAGGACCCACCCGCTCCACCCAGGTGCCCAGGAAGGCGGCGGAGAGGCCCAGCATGACGATGGCGATCGAGAAGATCGCGGCGACCGCCGTCTGGGAGGACTCGAACCGGTCCACCAGGGAGGTCTTGAACACCGAGAAGGCGTAGACCTGGCCGATGGAGAGGTGGACGCACAGCGCGGCCGGGGGGATCAGCCACTTGCTGTATCCCGGGCGCGCGATCGAGCGCTCCTTGTTCAACACGTCGAGCAGGGCCATTGCGTGCCTTCCGAAAAGGGGGGAGACGCGCATGTACCCGGAGCGTGGTGGTTGAAACGTGCATTACGTGGGGTGGTTAGCCGAGCAGCCCCGTCTGCCGAGCGAGCGCCACCGCTTCGGTCCGGCTGTGCGCCCCGAGCTTGGTCATCACGTTGGACACGTGCACGCTGACGGTCTTGCCCGAGATGAACAGCTGGGTGCCGATCTCGGCGTTGCTGCGGCCGGCGGCGACCAGGGCGAGGATCTCCTGCTCACGCGGGGTGAGGGCTCCCGAAGCGGGAGTCGAGCGGCCCACCCCTCCGAGCTCATCGAGGACGGGCGCTGCCCCCAGGCGTACGGCGGTCGCGCGGGCGAGCGCGGCCTGCTCCCGAGCGGCCGTGTGGTCCCCCGCGCTGCGCAGCACCAGCGCCAGCCGGGCTCGGGCGCGCGCCTCCTCGAGGACATGACCCAGCTCCTCGAACAGCTCAGCGGTCTCGCGCCAGCAGTGGGCCATCTCCGCCGGAGCGGCGTCGCCGCCGAGCAACCAGTCCAACCTCAGGAGCTCGGCGCGCATCCTCGACTCCCACGCCCGGCCCTCGACCGCGAAGGGATAGTGCCGTTCGGCCCGGGTCGCGACGACGCGCCGGGCGTCCGCGGCGAGCCGGGCGGCGGTGGCCCGCACCTCCTCGCGGGAGGCGGAGGACGTGCGAGGTGCGGCATCGGCCAGCGCCGCGACCGCCAGGGCGGCCAGCCGCAACCGGGCGCCGAAGGTCTCGCTCCACAGCGGCACCAGCACGGCACAGATGTCGTCGTACATCGCGACCGCGGCCGCGGGACCGTCCCGGGAGGAGAGCAGCTCGATCGCAGCCCCACCTCCCACGACCGTGATCAGCCCCTCGCGGTGCCAGCGCTCCCGGATCGCGGGGAACCGCGCCAGCCCGGCGACCTCCCCACGGCCGGCGGCCACGGCCAGGGCGACCGAGTCCAGCATCGCTCGCGCCGTCGGCGGCGGGTCCTCGTCGCTGTAGTCGGCGATGACGAGCGCCTCGTCCCACCTGCCCCGCATCATCGCCACGACCCCCGCCTGCATCCGCGCGACGATGCCCTGGACGGCCCACGAGCGACCCGCGCGTGCGGCCAGGCCGACGGCGCGTTCGAAGACCTCCTGCGCGGCGGCCAGCTGTCCGTAGTCGTATTCCAGCCCACCCAACCGGGTGGTGCCCCGCAGCGCGTTGAGGAGGTCGCCCCGCGCCATCGCCTCCTCGATGATCCGCTTCAGCTCCGCCCGCGTCCCCTCGCCGAAGTCCAGGTGCTGGCTGAGCCAGGTGAGCGTCATGCTGGCGTCGGCGGCGAGCCGCGGCAGGCCGAGCCGGTCGGCCAGCTCGATCGTCTCGTCGACGATCACCCGGGCGTCGTCGAAGCGGTCGTCCCAGACCAGTGCCTGGGCGTGCGTTGCCAGCATCCGGGCACGCAGCGGCGTGGGCTCGGGGCCGAGCAGCTCGAGCGCCTCCTGGCTCAGGGCGCTCAGCGAGAGGTCCGTCTCGGTCGAGCGCAACGCCTCGACCCGGGCCAGCAGCAACCGGGCCCGGGTCTGGGCCGGGACGTCGGGAGTGAGCCGCTCGAAGTGAGAGTCGACCAGCGCGAGTGCTGTCTCTGGTCGCCCGGCACCGCACAGCGCGTCGACCGTGCGGGCGACCAGCTCCCCCTCGTCGGGCGGCGACTCGAGCTGGGCGGCCGCCTTGTCGAAGATCTCCAGCGCCTTGCCGAAGTGGCGAGCAGCCTCCTCCGGACCACCGCTCTGCATCGCCTGCTCGCCGGCCGCGATGCTCGCCTCCAGGGCGGTCGGCAGGTCGTGGGAGGCCAGCGCGTGCCGCGCGAGCTCGGCGGCGCCGCGGTGGTCACGCAGGGCGCGCACCGCCTCGGCGTACGCCGTGTGCAGCCGCATCCGCTCCCCGGGCAGGAGGTCGTCATAGACCGCCTCACCGAGCAAGGCGTGTCGGAAGGCGTACTCGGAGGTGTCGGTGAGCACCAGCACGTGTGCCTCCACCGCCGCCCGCAGGGCCAGGTCGAGCTGGTCGCCGCTCAGCGGAGCCACCGCGGCCAGCAGGTCGTGCGGCACTCGCTGGCCGGCCGCTGACGCCACTCGGACGACCTCGCGCGCGGTCTCGTCGAGGCGGTCCAGACGGACGAGCAGCAGGTCCGCGAGATCCTCGGGCAGGCTCCACCCGCCGTTGAGGAACGCGCCCACCAGCTCCTCGACGTAGAACGGGTTGCCCTGCGAGCGCTGCACGATCCGCTCGACGTCCTCGTCGTAGCGCTCCCCCAGGGCCGCGGGGCTCTCGACGATCTGAGCCACCATGCCGCGAACCGCACCGGGTGGCAGCGGCTCGACCAGGACCCGCTCGACGCCGGGGAGACGGACCCACTCCGCGACGCGTTGCCGAAGCGGGTGCCGACGGTGCATCTCGTCGGAGCGGAACGTCACCAGGCACAGGAACCGTCCGGAGAACTGGCGCGAGAGCAGGAAGCTGACCAGGTCCCGGGTGCTCGCGTCCGCCCAGTGCGCGTCCTCGAGCACCATCAGCACGGGAGCCTCGGTGGCGAGGTCGTCGACCAGCGCGCGCACGGCCTCGAAGACCTCCGCCCGATCCAGCCCCTCGGCGGGCTCGCCGGTGGCCGCGGACCCGGACGACGGCTGCCGCAGCCAGGCCAGCGCCGGGTGCGCCACGACCAGCCGCTGGCCGAGCTCCGGCGAGGTCTGGGCCAACGCCCCGAGCATCTGGGTCACCGGCAGGTAGGGCATCGAGGTCTCACCGAAGTCGAGGCAGTGGCCGACCAGCCGGTGCCAGCCCTGCTCCCCGAGACGCTCCAGCACCTCGGTCACCAGCCGGGTCTTGCCCACGCCCGCGTCACCTGAGAGCAGCACCATGCGGGTGGGATCGGCCCCGGGGGCAGCGGTGGCCGCACGGAGCAGGGCCGTCAGCTCGGGGTCACGCCCGATCAGGCCCTCGGCCCTGCTCCGGTCCATCCGCACCTCGGCATCATCGCGCAACGTGCGCCGTCCTGCGCCACCACCGGTGGGTCTGACGGGTCTGGATCTCGGATCCGCGGCCCGCCAGCATCCGGTCGGTGCGGTCGCGCATCTCCTGGAACATCACGTCCGCGTTCAGGGCGTTGTACATCGTGCTCATCTCCTCGGCTGTCCAACTCCAGTCCAGTGGTGGACCGTGATGCCGATCTGACTCCTAAGGCAGGAGCCGGGACATCGGCAGATGCCTTAGATCTCGCCCCCTCATCGGGCACCATACGTGGTATACATACCGGGTAGGCACCCCCTCTGGACCCGGGAGACGGCCATGTCCGTGAAGCAAGCCCTGCTGGCACTGCTCGAGCAGGAGCCGATGTACGGCTACCAGCTCCGGGCCGAGTTCGAGGAGCGCACCGGCGCTGCCTGGCCGCTGAACATCGGGCAGGTCTACACGACACTGTCCCGGCTCGAGCGCGACGGCCTGGTGCAGAGCGCCGGGACCGATCCCCAGGGCCACGTGATGTACGCCGTGACCGCTGCAGGTCGCGAGGAGGTCGGCGCCTGGTTCACCACCCCGGTCGCACGCACGCAGCCGCCTCGCGACGAGCTCGCGATCAAGTTGGCGCTGGCGGTGACGGTGCCGGGTGTCGACGTGGGGGTCCTGGTCCAGCGGCAGCGCAGCGCGACGATGGCCTCGCTGCAGGACTACACCCGGCTCAAGCGCACCGGGGGCAGCACCTCGACCGGCACGGTCGACCTGGCCTGGGGCCTGGTGCTCGACTCCCTGGTCTTCGCCGCGGAGGCGGAGATCCGCTGGCTCGACCACTGCGAGGCGCGGCTGCGCCGGGCGGCCGAGGATCAGCGGACCGGCGCCTCGCGGACCGCCCCGGCAGCATCCGAGGAGGTCACCCGATGAACGCCGTGCTCCGGCTCGCGGGGGTCTCACGCATCCATGGCTCGGTCCCCCACGAGGTGCACGCGCTGCGCGCGGTCTCCTTCCAGGCACACGCCGGTGAGCTGGTCGCGGTGATGGGACCCTCCGGGTCGGGCAAGTCCACGCTGCTGACGCTTGCCGGCGGCCTCGACCAGCCGACCTCGGGGCGCGTCCTCGTCGAGGGCGTCGACCTCGGCGGCCTGGGCGGCCAGGACCGGGCCCGGATGCGCCGCACCTCGATCGGCTACGTGTTCCAGGACTTCAACCTGATCCCCGCGCTGACTGCGGCCGAGAACGTCGCCCTGCCCCGGGAGCTGGACGGCGAGCGCACCGCCGACGCCCGCGTCGCGGCCGCCGCGGCGCTGGAGGAGGTCGGCATCGGCGAGCTGGCCGACCGGTTCCCCGACGAGATGTCCGGAGGGCAGCAGCAGCGGGTCGCCATCGCTCGGGCGATCGTCGGCGAACGCCGGCTGATCCTGGCCGACGAGCCGACCGGAGCCCTGGACACCGAGACCGGTGAGGAGATCCTGCGGCTGCTGCGTGGGCGGTGCGACGCCGGCGCCGCGGGCGTCCTGGTCACCCACGAGGCCCGCCATGCCGCGTGGGCCGACCGGGTGGTGTTCCTGCGTGACGGCGTGGTGGTCGACGAGTCGGGCACCGACCACACCGGCGACCTGCTCGACGAGGGCGTGGCCCGGTGAGGCGCACCGAGACCCGTCGCGCCGCTCGGTTCCAGGGTTGGCGGTTGCCGTTGCGCATGGCGCGACGAGACGCGGTCCGCGCCCGGGGCCGCAGCCTGCTGGTGCTGGCGATGATCGCGCTGCCGGTGCTCGCGGTCACCGCCGCCGACGTGGTGCTGCAGACCCAGTCCGTCAGCGGAGTGGAGTCGCTCGACCGCAGGCTCGGCTCGGCCGACGCCCTGGTCTCCACCCAGCCGGAGGTCGCCCAGGTCGCCCAGGCGCCGGACCCCGACCGGATCGCCTTCCCGACGGGCGAGGCCGGGGACGCGATGACGCCGAACGAGGTCGGTGCGGGGCCCTCGAGGGCTCCCGACTGATCGAGCGGCGCACCGGCGAGATCCGGTTCGCCACCGAGCAGGGCGTGGGCAGGGCCGAGGCGACCGAGCTCGACCTGGACGACCCGGCCACCGAGGGACTGATCGATCTCACGTCGGGACGCCTGCCCCGCTCGGCCGAGGAGGTGGTGGTCAACCACGCCCTCGCGGACAAGGGCCCCCGGGTCGGTGACCGCCTCGAGCTGGGCGAGGGGACAGCCGCACCGCTGGTCGTCGGGATCGCGGAGTCCACCACGCTGCGGGACTACCCGGTGGCCACCGGCCCGCTGGGCAGCCTGGGCCTGCCCGCTGACGGCGCCCGGTCCTGGTTGGTGGCCGGCAGTCCGGTGACCTGGGACGACGTACTCCGGCTCAACGCGAAGGGCGCCACCGTGCTCTCGCGAGCGGTCGTCCTCGACCCGCCACCCACCTCAGCCCTGGCCGGCGAGGTGCGCGAGCTGTCGGGCGGTGGCGTCGACCGGACCTGGCTGACCGTGGTGCTGCTGGTCGTGGTGATGGCGTTGATCGAGGTGGTGCTGCTGGCCGGCCCGGCCTTCGCGGTCGGGGCACGGCGGCAGTCGCGCACCCTTGCGCTGCTGGCCGCGGCGGGAGGTACGCCGAGACAGGCCCGACGCGTCGTCCTCGCGGGGGCGGTCGTGCTGGGGGTGACCGCCGCGCTCCTCGGTGCGGTGCTCGGCGTCGCCCTGGCCGCCGGCGTGGTCCCGCTGCTGCAACGCAGCGCGATGATGTGGTTCGGACCGTTCCAGGTGCCGTGGCTGCAGCTCGCGGGAATCGTCGCCTTCGGAGTGGTCAGCGCCCTGCTCGCCGCCGTCGTCCCGGCCCACATCGCCTCTCGCCAGGACGTCGTGGCCGTGCTGGCCGGCAGGCGCGGCGACCGGGCTCCCTCGCTGCGCTCCCCTCTGGCGGGGCTGTTGCTGGTCGGTCTCGGGATCGCAGGCGCCGTCGTCGGCGCCACGCGCACCGGTGCGGAGAGCCTGATCGCGGGCTCGGCCATCCTCTCGGTGCTCGGCATGATCCTGCTGATCCCGGTGCTGCTGAGCGCACTGGCCAGGCTGTCCGGCCGGTTGCCGCTCACCCTGCGCTACGCGGTCCGAGACGCCGCTCGGCACCGCACCCGCACGGTGCCCGCTGTCGCAGCCGTCGCCGCCACCGTGGCGGGGGTCGTCGCCCTCGGGATCGCCACCGCCAGCGACGCCTACGAGAACGAGCAGACCTACGTGCCCTCCACCACCTCCGGCGTCGGGGTGCTCGCGTCCTACGGCCAGAGCGCGGACTGGCCGGCGCTCCGTGCCGTGATGGAGCGGGAGGCCCCCGCAGCGGCCGTGCACGAGATCCGCGGTCTGCCCCAGGGCGACGCCTCCGAGGGCGCCACCTACGTGCAGTTCGTCAAGCAGGGCACCGAGGAGGCGTTCCAGTCCACCTACGGCGCGGTCCTCGGGTCCGACCTGCTGGTCAGCGACGAGGCCCTCCCACCGGGCCTGGTCGGGGTCTCGTCCGCGTCGGCCGAGCGTGCCGCCGCCGCGCTGCGTGCAGGTCGGCCGGTCGTGTTCACCGAACGACCCGCCCCTCCCGACGCCGTCGTGGTGACCGCGCACCTGCAGACCTTCGCCACCGTGGGCGACGGGTCGGAGGGCACGCAACGCTCCGTGGACCTCCCCGCCACCCTGATCCAGGTCCCACCCAACAGCGGGCCGCAGGCCGTGCTGTCGACCCGAGCTGCCGAGACGCTCGGGGTGCAGCCGGCACTGGTCGGACTCGTCGTGGACGGGACCGAGCTCACCAAGGCCCAGGAGGAAGCGATCTCGGAGGGTGCGACGGCCATCTCACCGAGCGCCTACTTCCGGGTGGAGCGCGGCTTCCGGGCCGAGGACTCGACCCGGATCATCCAGCTGGTCCTCGCCGGGCTCGGCGCCGTCCTGATGCTCGGCGGCACCCTGACCGCCACCTTCCTCGCGCTCTCCGACGCCCGGCCGGACCTCGCCACCCTCTCCGCCGTGGGCGCCTCACCGCGCAGGAGGCGAGGCATCGCCGCGGCCTACGCGGTCGTGGTGGGGCTGGTCGGGGCCGTGGTCGGCGCCGTCGTCGGGTTCATCCCGGGGATCGCGATCTCCCGTCCCCTGACCACGACGGGTGATGTCATAGCAGCCGACCGCGGCACGACCTTCGTCTCCGGCTCCCCGACGGGCTCCGGCCCCTTCCTGGACATCCCGTGGCTGTTGATCACCGGTGTCGTGCTCCTGCTGCCGATCGGGACCGCCGTGATCGTCGGGCTGACCGCCCGGTCACGGTTGCCGCTGGTGGCGCGACTGGACTGACCCGGCGTTCAGAGGGGAGCGCGGTGAGCGAGACCAGCGCGAAGACCGGCACCGGGTTGAGCCGCTCGGCGCCGCAGGTGAGCTTCGCCGGTGCGTCCTCGTCGCGTCGCACGACAACCTCCCACGAGGTGCCGCGGTGCTCGAAGACCGAGCGCCAGCCCTCTCGACGTACCAGCCGGACCGCGTCGAGACGGTCCTCCTCAAGGTGCCGGCGCAGCGAGATCTCGGCGTACTGCACGTGCATGGGGTACGTCGACCGTCCCCGCAGCCGGGTCAGGTCGAGACGTCCCTGCTCGTGCAGCCCGGCGACCTCGTCGGCGGAGTCCGGGTCCATCCGGCCGTAGTACAGCCCCTCGGGCAGCACCACCATGTTGGCGCTGAACCGGTCGCCCCCGACGTGCGAGACCTCCCAGGTCGACTCGGGCCGCGACTCGCACAGCCGCGCCGCGACCGGTCGCCCGCGCTCGGCGCAGCACACGTCGTGGCGACCGTGGGTGCACACCCCGAAGAAGGGTCCGCTCGCCTCGGCCCAGTCGGGGTAGTCGCCCCGGACGACGGCGGCGAGATCGAGGTCGAGCAGCTCTCTGGGGTCCACGAAGGTCCGGGTGAGCAGCAGCGAGCGGCTCGGCACGGCCAGGAAGGCGGAGTACTCCGCGGCCCGGTGGGCTCGCAGGTGCCGCCGGGCCATCAGGACCTTGATGTTCTTGTGCGAGACCAGGTGCCGCTTGACCTCCTCGGGCAGCCGGCTGTCCCGAGGAGCACTGACCCCCCACGGCCCGTGGTGCTCCAGGACCAGGAAGGCGGCGAGGTGGGTCGCGGTGCCGGCCAGGTCGTCCTCGCGGCGCTCCGAGGCCACTGAGCACCGGAAGTCGCGAGCCCTGGGCTCCGCACTCAGCGGACCACCTCGAGCAGCCCCTCGCGCAACAGTCTCCGACACAACACCAGACTGGACTGTGGGTCCAAGCCGATGTCGGCCGGGGTGAACTCTCCAGAGGAACGGACCTGTTCCACGGCCTCGGTGATCCGGGCCGGGACGCTCACCCGCCGGTCACCGAGCAGCAGGTGCAGCCGGTCGCCGTCGGGCCGCAGCACGCACGGGCGTCCGGGCCGGCGGCGCAGCGGGGTGTCGGGGCCGACCTCGTCGAGCTGCATCCGGTCGAGCATGGAGCCGCGCAGGCTCGGGGTGCGCTTCTCCAGGAAGGCCGCGGTCTGCGCCTCGACGATCTCGGTGACGTCGGTGCCCGCGAGCGCGTCCGCCAGGGCGTGCAGTCGCCGCGTCAGGCCCTCGGCGAGGACGCTCGGCCGCTCGAGGTAGCCGGCCGGCAGGTGCTCGTCGGCCTTGACGTCGGCCTCGACGTCGGCCAGTCCCCGGCGTACGGCCTGGTCCAGCAAGGTGCGCCAGGTGAGCTGGTTGATGCCGATGGTGACGTGCAGGGAGACAGTGTCCTGGGCGCGAGCCGCGTGGGGAGTGCCGGTGGGGAGGTACATGCTGAGCCCGGGCTCGAGCAGCACCTCGCGCGGTCCGGCGGTGTCGGTCTCGTCCGGGGCCGGGTGCACCTCCCACAGCTTGGAGCCGTGGGTCTGGAAGACGAAGACGTCGTGGCTGTCGTGGTGCACCGCGAAGCCCTGCGACCCTGGCGGCGTGAGGTAGGCGTTGGCCTGGCACGGGTGACCGAGGGCGAGCTCGAGCTCGGCGACGAGTCGGGTCAGAGGCGGCCAGTACCGGTGCAGTCCCTGGAGCACGACGGTGGCGCCGTCCTCGAAGAGGTCGATCACCTTGCGGGCGTCGACCAGGCCGGTGAGCGGCTGGCCGGCCAGCGAGGCGCCGCTGCGGGTGTAGCTCGACTGCGGGAGCACCGATCCGTTCTTGGCGAGCCTGACCGCGGGGGTCCTGATCGCCGAGGAGGTCAGGAGCGCGTCGACGTCGTCGAAGCTCAGCAGCCCGACCAGGTCGGCGGGGTCGGCCTGGTGGACATGGACGCAGGACGCCCAGACCTTCTCGACGAAGGTCTGGGCGTCACCGCTCAGCAGTTGCAACGCGTCCAAGGGACTACGCGGTGCCGTCCGTGCCGTCGGCGTCGCCGTCGGTGGCGCCGTCGGTGGCGTCACCGTCGGTGGAGTCGGACGAGTCGCCGTCGGAGGAGTCGCCGTCCGTGGAGTCGGTCGAGTCGCCGTCGGAGGAGTCGCCGTCGGTGGAGTCGCTGTCGGACCCGTCGGAGCCGTCGGCGTCCCCGGCCGGCCCGGTGGCAGCGCCCCCGGCAGTGGTCTCGATCTCCTCGTTGTTCAACGGCTCATCGGTGGGAGTGGTCATCTGAGTCCTCCTGGGAGTGGTGGCGCCGGGTTGCGCCGTGAGTCTTCCTCGTGCCCGATCCTGGGCAATCGAATCAGACGGCTCCACCTTCGTGCTTCGCGTCGTCCTCTCGGATGCGGGACAGGAAGCTCTTGGTGCGCTCGTTCTGCGGGTTGCTGATCACCTCGTTCGGGGGACCCTGCTCGACGACGACGCCACTGTCCATGAACACCACCCGGTCGGCCACCTCACGGGCGAAGCTCATCTCGTGGGTCACCACGATCATCGTCATGCCGCCGTCGGCGAGCTCGCGCATCACCGACAACACCTCACCGACGAGCTCGGGGTCCAGCGCCGAGGTGGGCTCGTCGAAGAGCATCAGCTTCGGCTCCATGGCCAGCGCCCGGGCGATCGCCACCCGCTGCTGCTGGCCGCCGGAGAGCTGGGAGGGGTAGGCATCGCACTTGTCCTCCAGGCCGACGCGGTCGAGCAGGGCGACGGCCGCGGCTCGCGCCTTCGCCTTGGGGGTTCCCCCCACGTGCACCGGCGCCTCCATGACGTTCTCCGCCGCCGTCATGTGCGGGAACAGGTTGAACCGCTGGAAGACCATGCCGATCTCGCGCCGCTGCGCTGCGATCTTCTTGTCGCCGAGACGGTGCAGGCGATCGCCCTTCTCGACGTACCCGGCAAGCTCGCCGTCAACCCAGATCCGGCCACCCTGGATCACCTCGAGCTGGTTGATGCACCGCAGGAAGGTGGTCTTGCCCGAGCCGGACGGGCCGAGCAGGCAGACGACCTCACCCGCTGCGACGTCGATGTCGATGCCCTTGAGCACCTCGACGCCGTGGAACGCCTTGTGCACGTTGAGGGCCCGCACCAGGGGCATGTCCGCAGTCACGACGCGCCTCCCCTCAGAGTGCGGAGGCGCCCGAACAGGCCACCACCGCCCTGGACCTGGGCCCGGGACGCGGCTCCGACGCCACGTCCGAAGTAGGTCTCGAGCCGGGACTGGACAGCCATCAGGACGCTGCAGATCAGCAGGTACCAGATCACTGCAGCCACCAGCACCGGGAAGGTCTGGTAGGTCCGCGAGCCGATCGACTGGAGCTGGAAGAACAGCTCGTTGATGACCGGGATCCCGATCAGCAGCGAGGTGTCCTTGACCATGGCGATGGTCTCGTTGCCGGTGGGCGGCACGATCACCCGCATCGCCTGCGGCAGCACCACGCGTCGCATGGCCTTGCCGTTGCTCATGCCCAGCGCGCTCGCGGCCTCGCGCTGCCCCTCATCCACCGAGAGGATGCCTGCTCTAGCGATCTCGGCCATGTACGCCGCCTCGGAGAGCCCCAGCCCGATGATGCCGCCGACCAACCCACCGAAGAGCTGGTTGGCGTCGAGCGTGACGAAGGTGAGGTTGCCGGAGAACCCGAGCAGGTCCATCAGCTGCGGCCCGAACGGGAAACCGACTCCCATCCCCTTGGGGAAGAGCACACCGAGTGCCCCCATGATCGTGAGCAGCACCAGCCGGGGGACAGCCCGGAAGAACCAGGTGAACACCCACGCCACCCCGGAGAGCACCGGGTTGCTCGACAGGCGCATCACCGCGAGGCCGATGCCGAAGCTGACGCCGATGACCATGGACCCGAGCGTGCCCAGGAGCGTGCCCATGAAGAGACCGCGCAGCACCGGCGACTGCACCATCGCCTCGAACACGAACGGCCAGTTGAAGGCCTCGTTGGTGAGCAGCAGGTTGACGAACATCGCCACCAGGACGGCGATCACCGCCACGACCACCCAGCGACCCGGGTGGCGCACCGGGACCGCGTCGATCATTCCTGGACGGTCCCGGTCCGTGACCTGCCTGCTCTCGCTCATGTCAGAGAGTGGGGTTCACGGCGAAGCTGTCGATGGCGCCGTCCTCGACACCCCAACCCTCGAGGGCCTTGACGTAGCCGCCGCTGGACTCGAGCTTCTTCAAGGCTGCGAGGATCGCTTCGGCCAGGTCCTTGTTGTCCTGTGCGACCACGTAGCCGTAGGGGGCCGCGTCGTAGATGTCGCCGAGCGCTGCGAGCTTGCCGTCTGACTGCTTGACCGCGTAGGCGACCACCGGCGAGTCAGCCAGCATCGCGTCTGCCTTGCCCGACACCACCGCTGCCGTCGCCTGGTCCTGGCCCTCGTAGACGAGCACCCGCGTGGGCTTGCCGGCCTTCTTGCAGGCAGCCACCTTGGCGGGGAGGTCCTCCTCCTGCTGGACGGTGCCCTTCTGCACGGCGACCGTGAGGCCGCAGGGCTTCGCGGGGTCGACGTTCGCGGGGTTCCCGTCGGCCGAGGCCCACTGGGTGCCGGCGTTGTAGTAGCTGATCATGTTGACCTGCTTCATCCGGTCCGCGTTCACCGTGAAGCTGGAGACCCCCACGTCGTACTTGTTGCCCTTGACGCCGGTGATGATCGAGTCGAACTTGGCCGGCACGTACTCGGCCTTGAGACCGAGGGTCGCAGCGACCGCGTCGAACAGGTCCACGTCGAAGCCCTGGACGGTCTTGCCGTCGCCGGCGAGGAACTCACTGGGCGCGTAGCTCGCGTCGGTGCCCACACGCAGGACGCCGGCGTCGGCGATCGCCTTGGGGACCATCGCTGCCGCGGCCTTGTCGACCGTCGTGTCCACCGTTCCCCCTTGCCCCGAGGAGGTGTCGAGTGAGTCAGAGCCGCAACCGGTGAGGGCCATCGCCCCCGCGGTGGCGAGAGCGACCAAAAGCGTGACAGACCTGCGCATACGTATTCCCCTTCGACGTTCATCCATGGGCGACCCCCCCGGAGGAAGCATGCCACCGGCAGCCCTCCCCCGCGCTCCCGGTTGGTTGCAACTGGGTTACTTCCGCAGGTCGGCGTGCCAGTTGTCAGCGCTCAGCGTTCGTCGAAGGCGGCCACCACGGCGGCGTCGATCGTGCTCTTGGGGCCGGTGAACCACTTGTGCGCCGAGGTCTTCCACCAGATCCACAGGGCGATCAGGGAGCCGATCGTGAGGATCGGCGCGTAGTTGACGAACTTCCAGGAGAAGTCGTCGTTGAACGGGTTGCCCTGCGGGACGAAGGGCAGCACGAAGTAGATCGAGATGATCGCGATCTCCGTGACAGCGACCAGGTTCATCCACTTGTACTTCGCGCCGTTGTTCCACTTCCCCACCTCGAAGGCGTCCCCAAGGCGCCACCGAAGCCAGATCGGGATCAGGAACGCGAGGTAGAGCCCGATCACGGCGACCGAGACCACGGCGTAGAAGGCGGTCGGCACGATCAGCGGGTCGGCCTCGGTGCCGATGTTGACCTTGATCAGGGCGGGCATGGTGATCAGCGCGCTGACCCCGGCCACGAGGAGTACGGCGTTCGCCGGGACCCGGCTCCCCGAGAGCTTGGACCACTTCGAGGACCCAGGGATGGCCCCGTCGCGGGCGAAGGCGAAGGTCATCCGGCTCGCGCTCGTCATGCACGCCATCGAGCAGAAGAACTGTCCCGCGGCCGAGATGAACAGCACCAGGCCCGCAAGGTTGCTGCCCATCGACTCGGTGAAGATGTAGGCCACTCCACCCGCACCGACACCTGCGTTGTCCGCGGCGCCGGCCTTGTCGGGGATCGCGAACAGGAACGCGAGCAGCAGGATCCAGCCGCCGATCGCGGAGTAGAAGATCGACTGCCAGATCCCCTTCGCCGCCGCCTGCGAGGCCGCCGAGGTCTCCTCCGAGAGGTGGGCCGAGGCGTCGAACCCGGTGATCGTGTACTGCGTCAGCAGCAGGCCGAACGGCGCGACCAGCAGCCAGTACGTCGGCCCGCTGGTCGAGCCGTCCGCGTAGCCGGAGTTGTTGAACCGCTCGGTGAACACGTAGCTGAAGCTCTGGTGCTGGTCGGGCACGACGATCAGCAGCACCACGATCAGCGCCGCGCCGAAGACGTGCCACCAGACCGAGACGTTGTTGAGCACGGCCATCAGGTGGCTGCTGAAGATGTTCAGCATCGAGGCCAGCACCAGCACCACCAGGAAGATCCAGAAGACCCGCGTCAGGGAGTAGCCGTCCGCCCACCCTCCGAACAGGGTGCTCAGCGTCAGGTCGATGAAGGTCGCGCAGCCGTAGGCCACCGATGCGGTCACGGCGATCAGGCCGATCAGGTTGAGCCAGCCGGCGAAGAACCCCGCCTGCGGTCCACCGAGCTTCGCGGCCCACCAGTAGATGCCGCCCGAGGTGGGGTACGCCGAGACCAGCTCCGACATCGTCAGACCGATCACCAGGATGAACGTCGCGACGATCGGCCAGCCCCAGCTGATCGCCACCGGGCCGCCGTTGTTGAAGCCCTGGCCGAAGGTGGTGAAGCAGCCCGCCAGGATCGAGATGATCGAGAACGAGATCGCGAAGTTCGAGAAGCCCGACCACGAGCGGTCCAGCTCCTGCGCGTAGCCCAGCTTGGCGAGGTGCTTCTCGTCGTCGCTGAGCTCTCTCGAGTTCGAGTCGGCGTGTTCGGGTGCGTGAGACATGGCACTCTCCGGTCATCCATGGGCGCTGGCTGTTCGGAGGCTAGACCCGTGCGGGCCCGGCGTCCATAGCCAGTTTTCTGGTCTGAACTCAGACCATTCGAGGATTGACACGGCGCCCGGCGCCTCGAAGACTGACCCGGTGACGGAGTCGGTGAACCCTGTGCTGCACGACGTCATGCTGCGCCCGATCCACGGTCACCACGCCTTCGAGGCCTGTGTGGAGCAGCTGGCAACGATGATCCGGCTCGGTGTCTACGCACACGGCTCGACGCTGCCGCCGGAGCGCGAGCTCGCTGCCCGGCTCGCGGTCTCCCGGGCGACCTTGCGCGAGGCGATGGCCGCGATCCGGCAGGCCGGCCTGGTCGAGACGACCCGTGGACGCGGCGGTGGCACGGTCGTGACGATGCGTCCCACCCGGTCTTCCGCCCGCACCTCGTCACGGCGTACGGCGAAGCAGCGCGACGACTGGAGCGACGCCCTCGACTTCCGACGGATCATCGAGCCGGGGGCGGCCGCGCTCGCCGCGACGCAGCAGCTCGACGACGCGCAGCGCGAGCAGCTCCAGGAGGCCCACCGGGCCGTCGCCGAGGCCGACGGACCGGGCCCTCACCGGCAGGCCGACTCCAGGTTCCACCTGACGGTCGCTGCGGTGACGGGGTCGTCGCGGGTGATCGAGGCGGTGACCTCGGTGCAGGCGACGCTGCACGAGATGCTCGGCGCGATCCCGGTGCTCGAGACCAACATCGCGCACTCCGACACCCAGCACGCACGCATCGTGAAGGCGATCCTCGCCGGACGCGCCGGGCGTGCCCGCCAGGTGATGGAAGAGCACTGTGACGACACCGCCGCACTGCTCAGAGGACTGCTCGGATGACCACTCGCACGCTTGTCGCCACGATCGGGAGACCCGCATGACCACACCCAACGACCGCTACCTGACCCTCGAGCACCTGCGCCACCTGATCGAGACCGACACGGTCGACACCGTGGTGCTCGCGTTCACCGACATGCAGGGACGGCTTCAGGGAAAGCGCCTGCACGGGCGCTACTTCCTCGACGTGGCGCTGGAGACCGGGACCGAGGGCTGCAACTACCTGCTCGCGGTCGACATCGACATGAACACCGTCGCCGGCTACCAGATCTCCTCCTGGGACAAGGGGTACGGCGACATGGAGTTCGTGCCCGACTGGGACACCCTCCGCCTGCTCCCGCACCTGCCCGCCACTGCGATGGTGCAGTGCGACCTGGTCTGGCTCGACCACCAACCGGTGCTGCAGTCGCCGCGCACCATCCTGCGCAAGCAGCTGGACCGGGTCGCCGAGATGGACATGGTCGCACTGTCGGGCACCGAGCTGGAGTTCATCGTGTTCGAGAACACCTACGAGGACGCTCACAACCGGCGCTGGCGCGACCTCACGCCGGTCAACCAGTACAACGTCGACTACTCGATCCTCGGCACCACTCGGATCGAGCCGTTGCTGCGCGACATCCGCAACCACACCTACGCCGCGGGCATGGACGTCGAGGGCGCCAAGGGCGAGTGCAACCTGGGTCAGCACGAGATCGGCTTCCTCTTCGCCGACGCCCTGGTGACCGCCGACAACCACAGCGTCTACAAGACGATGGCCAAGGAGATCGCCGCCCACCACGGCAAGTCACTGACGTTCATGGCCAAGTACGACGCCCGCGAGGGCAGCTCCTGCCACATCCACCTCTCGTTGCGTGGGACCGACGGCTCGGTGGTCTTCGGCGAGGGCGATGAGCGCTCCCCGCTCTACGACCAGTTCGTGGCCGGCGTACTCGCGACGATGGCGGACTTCACCTTGCTCTACGCGCCCAACATCAACTCCTACAAGCGTTTCGCCAGCGCATCGTTCGCACCGACCGCCGTCGCGTGGGGCACCGACAACCGCACCTGCGCCGTGCGTCTCGTCGGGCACGGCCCCTCGGCCCGGATGGAGAACCGGCTCCCCGGCGGCGACGTGAACCCCTACCTCGCCCTCGCCGCGATGCTCGCCGGGGGGCTGCACGGGATCGAGAACGAGCTGGAGCTCGAGGACGAGCTCGTCGGCAACGCCTACGCCTCGGACAAGCCGCACGTGCCCGGCACCTTGCGCGCCGCGCGGGAGGCGTTCGCCTCCTCGGAGGTGGCCCGGACCACCCTCGGTGACGAGGTCGTGGACCACTACGTCAACATGGCCGACGTCGAGCTGGCTGCCTTCGACGCAGCCGTCACCGACTGGGAGCTCGCCCGGACCTTCGAGAGGATGTGAGCAGTGAGCACTGCCGTCATCAACCCCGTCACCGCCCAGCAGATCGCCGAGGTCCCCTCAGCCAGCGTGGAGGAGGCTGACCACGCGATCGCCCGCGCCCAGGAGGCGTTCCCGGCCTGGCGCGACCTCGCGCCGGGAGAGCGCGCCCGCCTGCTCCGCGCCTTCGCAGCCGTCGTGGACGAGCACCTCGAGGAGCTCGCCCAGCTCGAGGTGGCCAACGCCGGACATACGATCGGCAACGCCCGCTGGGAAGCCGGCAACGTGCGCGACTGCCTCAACTACTACTCCGCGGCGCCGGAGCGGATGTTCGGCCGGCAGATCCCTGTCGCCGGCGGCGTCGACATCACCTTCCACGAACCCCTCGGCGTCGTGGGCATCATCGTGCCCTGGAACTTCCCGATGCCCATTGCTGGTTGGGGATTCGCCCCGGCGCTGGCGGCTGGCAACACGGTCGTGCTCAAGCCCGCCGAGCTGACCCCGCTCACCGCGATCCGTCTCGGCGAGCTGGCACTCGAGGCCGGCCTGCCGGAGGGCGTGCTGACGGTGATCCCCGGCAAGGGCTCGGTGGTCGGCGAGCGCTTCGTCACCCACCCGGCCGTGCGCAAGGTGTGCTTCACCGGCTCCACGAGCGTGGGCAAGC
The DNA here is from genome assembly GCA_963782215.1 of uncultured Actinomycetota bacterium. GTDB lineage: Bacteria > Actinomycetota > Actinomycetes > Propionibacteriales > Nocardioidaceae > Marmoricola. The sequence goes on from CAWAJE010000008.1 coordinate 112,979, forward strand.
AGATCATGGCCGGCTGCGCCGACCAGGTGAAGCGGGTGACCCTCGAGCTCGGTGGCAAGAGCGCCAACATCATCTTCGCCGACACCGATATCGCCGCTGCGGCGGCCAGCGCGCCGGGTGCGGTCTTCGACAACGCCGGCCAGGACTGCTGCGCACGCTCGCGGATCCTGGTGCAGCGGTCGGCGTACGACGAGTTCGTCGGCCGGCTCGAGACCGCGGTGAAGGGTTTGCGCGTCGTCGACCCCGCCCAGGAGGACAGCGAGATGGGACCGATGGTCTCGGCGGCGCAGCGCGACTCCGTGCAGCGCTACCTCGACGGCGCCAGCATCGCCTTCACCGGGTCGTGCCCCAGCGATGACGGCTTCTGGCTCCCACCGACGGTGATCGAGTCGACCTCGACCCAGGAGCCCGTGTGGCGCGAGGAGGTGTTCGGCCCGGTGGTGGCGGTGATGGCCTTCGACGACGAGGAGGAGGCGATCGCGCTCGCCAACGACACCGAGTACGGCCTGTCCGGCTCGATCTTCACCAACGACCTCGGCCGTGGGCTGCGGGTCGCGCGGCGGGTCGAGGCCGGCAACCTGAGCGTGAACAGCCACGCCTCGGTCCGGTACTGGACGCCGTTCGGCGGCTACAAGCAGTCCGGCCTCGGCCGCGAGCTCGGTCCGGACGCGCCGAACGCGTTCACCGAGGAGAAGAACGTCTTCATCGCGCACTGAAACGCGCGCCCAACCCGCACGAACTAGAGGAGAACGTCATGGCAGGACGTCTGGACGGCAAGGTGGCCGTCGTCACCGGTGGGTGCTCGGGCATCGGTCTGGCGACGGTCCAGCGCTTCGTCGAGGAGGGTGCGCGCGTCGTCATCGGCGACATCGACGACCAGCGCGGCCAGGAGATCGCCGAAGAGCTCGGCGGCGAGGCGGTCGCGACGTACGTCCATGTCGACGTCACCGACAAGGACCAGGTCGACGCGCTGTTCCAGACGGCGAAGGACAACTACGGCTCGGTCGACGTCGCCTTCAACAACGCCGGCATCTCGCCGCCGGAGGACGACTCGATCATGGACACCGACCTGGACGCCTGGCGCCGCGTTCAGGAGGTCAACCTGACCAGCGTCTACCTGTGCTGCAAGGCCGCGCTGGGACACATGCGCAAGCAGCAGTCGGGCTCGATCATCAACACCGCTTCGTTCGTGGCGGTGATGGGTGCGGCGACGTCGCAGATCTCCTACTCCGCCTCGAAGGGCGGCGTGCTCTCGATGAGCCGCGAGCTCGGGGTGCAGTTCGCCCGCGAGGGCATCCGGGTGAACGCGCTGTGCCCCGGCCCGGTGAACACGCCCCTGCTCAAGGAGCTCTTCGCCAGTGACGCCGAGCGCGCCGCGCGCCGTCTCGTGCACGTCCCGATGGGGCGCTTCGGGGAGCCCGAGGAGATGGCCAACGCCGTGCTCTTCCTGGCCTCCGACGAGTCCAGCTTCATGACCGCCAGCACGTTCCTGGTCGACGGCGGCATCTCCGGCGCCTACGTCACCCCGCTGTGAGGACAGGGCCGTGCTGCCGCTGATCGGGCTCTCCAGCTACCGCGAGGTGGCCGAGTGGGGGGTGTGGAAGCAGGGCGCCGACCTGCTGCCTGCGGTGTACGCCGACGCGATCACCCGCGCCGGCGGCGTACCGGTGCTGCTGCCGCCCGCCAGCGACGACCCCGACCGGGCCGCCGCCGTGGTGGCGCGGCTCGACGGCCTGGTGATCAGCGGCGGGGCCGACGTGGATCCGGCGCACTACGGCGAGCAGCCGCACCCACGGACCACGAAGATCCGCCCCGACCGCGACGCCTGGGAGCTGGCCCTGCTGACCTCGGCCGCGGCGGCGAACCTGCCCACCCTGGGGGTCTGCCGGGGGATGCAGGTGATGGCGGTCGCGGCCGGCGGCACCTTGGACCAGCACACCCCGGACCTCGTCGGTCACGAGGAGCACAACCCCGGGGCCGACGGGTTCGGCGACATCGACGTGACCATGGTCGAGTCCTCGGGCCTGACCTCGATCCTCGGCCCGTCGGTCACGGTGCGCTGCCACCACCACCAGTCGGTGCGTTCCCACCCCGGCTACGTCCCCGTCGCGTGGGCGGCCGACGGCACCCTCGAGGCGATGGAGGCCCCCGGCGTACGTTTCTGCCTCGGCGTGCAGTGGCACCCGGAGATGGGCCGCGACCAGCGGCTGTTCGACGCGCTGGTCACTGCCGCCTCAGGTTTTTCACGTTAGCCAGTTTCACAAGGTCTCCTGAAGAACCGACAGCGCTCAGTCCAGCACCTCGGCGACCAGCGGTACGCCGGGCCGGTAGGCGAGGTGGACGTACGACGGGGCGTCGAGGACGGTGAGGTGGGCCCGCTTGCCGGGGGCGAGAACGCCCACGTCGTCCCGGGACAGGGCGCGGGCGCCGCCGGCCGTCGCCGCCCAGAGCGCCTCGGCGGGGGTCATCCGCATCTCGCGCACGGCCAGCGCGATGCACAGCGGCACCGATGAGGTGTAGCAGGACCCCGGGTTGCAGTCGCTGGCCAGCGCGACCGTCACGCCGGCGTCGAGCAGGCCGCGGGCGTCCGGGTACGGCGAGCGGGTGCTGAACTCCACGCCCGGCAGCAGCGTCGCGATCGTCCCCGAGTCGGCGAGCGCGGCGACGTCCGCCTCGTCGAGGAAGGTGCAGTGGTCCACCGCGACCAGACCCAGCTCGCACGCCAGGCGTACGCCGGGCCCGGGACCCAGCTGGTTGGCGTGCAGCCGGCCGCCCAGTCCGTGGGCCGCGCCGGCCGCGAGGATCGACCGGGCCTGGTCGGCGTCGAAGGCACCGCGCTCGCAGAACACGTCGATCCAGCGCGCGTGCGGGGCAGCCGCCTCGAGCATCGGACCGGTGACCAGCTCGACGTAGGCACCGGGGTCCTCGGCGTACTCCTTCGGCACCACGTGCGCACCCAGGAAGGTCGTCTCCTCGGTGAACTGCCGCGCGATCGAGAGCGAGCGTGCCTCGTCGAGGACGCTCAGCCCGTAGCCGCTCTTGATCTCGACGGTCGTGGTCCCCTGCCGGCGCATCTCGGCGACGTGCCGTGCGACGTTGTGCACCAGCTGCTCGTCGCTCGCCGCCCGGGTGGCCGCGACGGAGCCGTGGATGCCGCCTGCGGCGTAGGCCTCCCCCGCCATCCGCGCAGCGAACTCCGCGGAGCGGTCCCCGGCGAAGACCAGGTGGGAGTGCGAGTCCACGAAGCCGGGGAGCACCGCGCGCCCCCCGAGGTCGCGGGCCGCGTCGGCTTCGGGGGCCGAGGTCCGCGACCCGACCCAGGCGACCCGGCGCCCCTCGAGCACCACGGCGGCGTCACGCAGCAGTCCGAGCGGGGTGCCGTCGTGGACCGGGTCATTGGTGACCAGCTCGCCGATGCCGGTCAGCAGCAGGGAGCTCATGGTCGACCGTCCTGCTGGCCCGGGCGAGCACTCCACCGCTCGACCGGGGCGACGTCGGCGCTGGTCGCCGCGAACACCAGCATCTCCGGGGTCGCCCCGGTCCCCCGGGTGCGGACCGAGTCGAGATCCACCGTCACCAGGTCGGCGACCTGACCGACCGCGAGGGTGCCGGCGTCGGCGTACCCCAGCGAGCGGTGCCCGTCGCGGGTCGCCGCCACGAGCAGCTCGCTCGCCCGCCAGTGCCCGCGCCGCTGCGAGGCCAGTCGTTCGTGCATCTCCACCGCGCGCATCTCCTCGAACAGGTCGATCACTGCGTGACTGTCCGAGCCCAGCGTGAGGGTGGCGCCGGCCTCGTGCAACCGCCGCGCCGGCCCGATCCCGTCGGCGAGGTCGCGCTCGGTGGTGGGGCAGAAGCAGACGTTGGTGCGCGAGTCCCCCAGCAGCCGGACGTCCTCGTCGGTCAGGTGGGTCGCGTGCACGGCGGTGGTCAGCGGCCCGAGCGCCCCGGCCTCGGCGAGCACCTGCGTCGGGGTGAGGCCGTACGCCGCGACGCACTCCTCGTTCTCCGCGACCTGCTCGGAGACGTGCACGTGCAGCGGCAGCCCGGCCGACGCCTCGACCACCACGCCCAGCTGGTCGCGAGGCACCGCCCGGACCGAGTGGACGGCTGCTCCGACCCGTGGGTCCCCGAAGTCCGCGACCCGCTCGGCCCAGGCGTGCGCGTCGCCGTCGCTGTAGCGCACCTGCACGCCTTCGGGAGGGCGCCCGAAACCGGCCGAGAGGTAGCAGGTGTCGAGCAGCCGGATCCGGATCCCCGCGTCGTCCGCCGCCGCGAGGAGCGCGCGGCCCATCTCGTTGGGGTCGTCGTACGGCGTGCCGTCCGGCTGGTGGTGCAGGTAGTGGAACTCCCCAACCGCCGTGATCCCGGTGGCGCGCATCTCGGCGTACACCTCACGCGCGAGCTCGAAGTAGCCGTCCGGGGTGAGCGTGGCCGCGAGCGCGTACATCTGCTCGCGCCAGGTCCAGAACGACCCGCCCTCGGTCTGGGTGTGCCCGCGCAGCGCCCGGTGGAAGGCGTGCGAGTGGCAGTTCGCGAGGCCGGGCAGGGTCAGGCCCGGGACCGCAGTCGCCTCCGCCCCCGCCGGTCCACCGACCGCCGTGATCCGCCCGTCCACCACCGCGACCGTGACGTCGGCCCGCACCACGTCCCCGACCAGCGCGTGCTGCAGGGACCACGAGTGCGCGCTCATCCGACCAGCACCTCGAGCGCGTCGGCGAGCGCCTCGACCCCGGCCAGGCAGTCGGCGGTCTCGGCGTGCTCGGCCGGCGAGTGGGAGACCCCGGTGGGGTTGCGCACGAACATCATCGCGGTGGGCACACCGGCCGCAGCGAGGATCCCCGCGTCGTGGCCGGCCATCGTCGCAATCATCGGCACCTCGCCCCAGCGACCCGCCAGCCCGTCGCGCAAGCGGCGGGTCAGGGCCACGTCGAACGCGACCGCCCCCGAGACCGACTCCGCGGTCACCTCGAGCGTGGTGCCGTCGCGTCCCGCCCGGTCCGTGCCCTGCCGGCTGATCGCGGAGACCAGCTCCTGCAGCGCCTCCTCGGAGCCGCAGCGCGCGTCGAGCCACGCCGTGACCCGCGAGGGGATCGCGTTGGTGCCGTTCGGAGCGACCTCGATCCGCCCGAAGGTCGCGCGCTGACCGGCGAGCCGGGCCTGCTTGGCCGCCGCGAGCGCCGTCATCGAGAAGGTGAGCATCGGGTCGTGCCGGTCCTCCATGCGCGTGGTGCCGGCGTGGTCCGCGACCCCCGTGAAGTCGAAGCGGTAGCGACCGTGCGGCCAGATCGAGGTAGCCAGCCCGACACCCACGTCGCGGTGGACGAGGTCGCGACCCTGCTCGACGTGCAGCTCCACGAAGCAGCCGACCCGGTCGACCCAGTCGGCCCGCCCGAGCGACGGCTCCAGGCCCGCGTCCCCCATCGCGTCGAGCAGCGCCACCCCGTCGCGGTCGCGGAGCCGGCTCGCCTGCTCCGCGCTCGTGGCCCCGGTGGCCAGCCGCGAGCCCAGGCAGGCCAGCCCGAAGCGGGAGCCCTCCTCCTCGGCGAAGGCGCCGACGAGCACCGGGCGGGTGGGCGTCACGCCGCGCTCGCGCAGCACGTCGATCGCGGCGAGCGCGGAGACCACGCCGAGCGGGCCGTCATAGGCCCCGCCGTCGAGGACCGAGTCGAGGTGCGACCCGATCAGGACCGCGTCGTCGCCGCTGCCCCAGCTCGCGAGCAGGTTGCCGTTGCCGTCAGGTGCCACGTCCAGCTCGCGCGCCTCGCACTGCCCGGTGAACCAAGAGCGCAGCTCCGCCTCGACGCTCGTGAACGGTTGCCGGAAGTAGCCGCCGCTGCCGGCGTCGCGTCCCAGTGGCGCCAGGTCGCGCCACATCCGTTCGAAGTCCTCAGCCATGGTGCTCCCGATAATGGTGTGCATGGAGTTCCGGGACGTCGTTCGCCGCCGCAGGATGGTCCGCAGCTACGCCGACGAGCCGGTCGATCCCGAGGTGGTCGACCGCGCCCTGGCCCACGCGGTCCGCGCTCCGAACGCGGGCTTCGCCCAGGGCTGGGGGTTCCTGGTGCTCGACCGGCCCGAGGACGTACGCCGCTACTGGAATGCGACCGCCGACCCCGAGGACCTGGCGCAGCCCGACAGCTGGCTGCGCGGCATGATGCGGGCACCCGTGATCGTGCTGCCGTGCTCGAGCAAGACGGCCTACCTCGATCGCTACGCCGAGCCCGACAAGGGCTGGACCGACCGCGACGAGGCCCGTTGGCCGGTGCCGTTCTGGCACATGGACGCGGCGATGGCGGCGTTGCTGATCCTGCAGACCGCGGTCGACGAAGGCCTCGGAGCGTGCTTCTTCGGGATCCCGCCGGAGCGCGTCGTCGCGGTGCGCGAGACCTTCTCGATCCCTGAGGCGTTCGACCCGGTGGGAGCGATCACCATCGGGCATCCCGCCGAGGGTGCCGGGGCGGCCGGCTCGCCCGCGCGGCGGCCGCGCAGACCCACCGACGAGGTGGTGCACCGCGGAGTGTGGAGCCGGTCGCGCTGACATGGCCCCACTCCATCGGATGCCCGGGAGCGACGCCACCGGGGGGCTCCCTCGGGTGTCTCGGATCCGAGAATGTTCCTCAGGTTTGGGGGTGCGGGGTAGGGGTACTAACTGTCCTGACGGGGACAACCAAACGAAAGAGGGAGTCGAACATGATCGTCCTGGGACTGATCCTGCTGATCATCGGCCTGGTGGCCAGCATCCCGATCCTCACCACCATCGGCGCCATCCTGCTCATCGTGGGCCTGGTGCTGAACCTGGTCCCCATCGGCGGCACCCGCCGAAGGGTGTACTGACACCTCGCAACAGCCCCAGGGGCCCCGACCTACGCGGTTCGGGGCCCCTGCTGCGTGTCCGGACCAACCGGCGGAAGCTCGCGAGCTCCGGCTAGGTTTCTCCCGTGGGCGGAGCCGAGGAGATCGCGAAGCTGCGTGCGCTGGTACGGCTGCCCACGGTCTCGCGCACCGACGAGTCGGCCATCGACGCCGATGTCTTCGCAGAGCTGATCGCCCTCCTCGCCGAGCAGTTCCCCCTGCTGCACCGGCACCTGGAGCTGCACCGCGTCCGTGAGCACTCGCTGCTCTTCCACTGGCCCGGACGGTCGGCCGGGGGGCCGGTGGTGCTGATGGCCCACCTCGACGTGGTGCCGGTCGACGAGTCGGCGCCATGGCGGCACCCGCCCTTCGGCGCCGAGGTGCACGACGAGGCGATCTGGGGGCGCGGCACGCTCGACGACAAGGGCTCGCTGGTCGCCATCTGCGCCGCGGTCGAACGACTGCTCGCACGCGAGGTCACCCCCGCCCGTGACGTCTGGCTCTCCTTCGGCGCCCGCGAGGAGGTCTCCGGCCCCGATGCGCGCAGCGCCGTGGAGCTGCTGCGCTCCCGCGGCGTGGTGCCGTGGTTCGTGCTCGACGAGGGCGGGGCGATCGCGCACGAGGCGTTCCCCGGGGTCCGCCCTCCGCTGGGCGTGATCGGTGTCTCCGAGAAGGGCAGCACGACGCTCGAGCTGACAGCGCGCGGCCGGGGTGGCCACTCCTCGACGCCCGCGCCGCGTGGACCGACGAGCCGGATCGCCCGGGCCGTCGTACGCCTGGAGAAGCGGCAGTTCGCGGCCTCGCTGCCCGAACCCACCCTCGAGCTGTTCACCCGGATGGCGCCGCACGCCGCGCCGCCGCTGCGGCAGGTGCTCGCGCGGGCGCGCACCTGGGGGCCGGTGCTGAGGCGAGCCCTGCTGGCGGCGGGTGCCGAGCCTGCGGCCCTGGTGCGTACGACGATGTCGGTGACCACGCTCTCCGGGTCCCCCGCCCACAACGTGATCGCCTCGAGCGCGACCGCGGCGGTGAACCTGCGGATCCTGGTCGGCGACACCGTGGCCTCGGCCACCGAGCACGTCCGCCGGGCCGTGGCCGACGACTCGATCGAGATGCGGGTGCTCGAGGCCAACGAGCCCAGCCCGGTCTCACCCCACGACGACCCCGCCTTCGAGCTGCTGGCGACGACGATCCGCGCGTGCTTCGCGGACGCCGTGCCGACGCCCTACGTGATGATGGCCGCGACCGACTCCCGCTTCTTCACCGCGATCTGCCCACGGGTCTACCGATTCACGCCGTTCCGGATGACCAAGGCGCAGCGCGAGAGCATCCACAGCTACGACGAGCACATCGGCGTCGCGGACTTCCTGGCCGGCGTCGAGTGGTACGCCCGATTGCTGGAGACGCTTCCCGACGCCGAGGACGTGCCATGACCACCACCCGCTCGACCGCCTCGACCACGGTGCCGGGCCTCGGCACGATCGTCGGCTTCCTGGTGGCCGTCGAGATCGCCAGCGGCATCCTGCAGGGGTACTACACCCCGATCTTCAGCGACATCGCCGACCACCTGTCCATCCAGGACGCCGACGTCAACTGGTTCGAGGCCGCCCAGCTGGTGGTCTCCGCCCTGGTGGTGCCGGTGCTCGCCCGGCTGGGGGACCTGATCGGGCACCGGCAGGTGCTGCTCATCTCCACCGCCGTGACCGCCCTGGCCTCGTGGGCGGTGGCGTTCGCGCCGACGTTCACCACCTTCCTGGTGGCATGGGCGATCCAGGGCTTCTACGTGGTCTGGCTGCCGCTCGAGGTGAGCATCATCCACCGGCGCACGGCCGGCACCGGGGCCCAGACCCGGCTCACCCGACGCTCTGCGGCCTTCCTGGTCGCGGCGCTCGAGCTCGGTGTGATCGTCGGGGCCGTCACCAGCGGCGCGCTCGTCGAGGCGACCTCGATGACCACCTTGCTGATGCTGCCGGCGGTCGCGGTCAGCATCTGCTTCGGGGTGGTCTGGTTCGGCGTCGCGTCCACGCCTCCGGTGGCCACGGGTCTCCTGGACCTCAAGGGCTTCGCGATGATCACGGTCTCGATCGGCCTGGTAATGGGCGGGTTGATCCTGGTCCGGCTGCAGGGACCTGGCGCGTTCGCGCCGTGGCTGCTGCTCGGGCTCGGCGTCGCCTCGTTGTGGCCCTTCGCGCGGGTCGAGCTCGGGCTCGAGGAGCCGCTGATCGACGTGCGGCTGATGGCCAGCCCCGCCCAGTGGCCGGTGCAGCTGACCGCCTTCCTGTTCGGGATGTCGGTGCTGGGCGCGCAGATCCCGCTCTCGACCTTCGCCCGCACCGACCCTGCGGAGACCGGGTACGGGCTGGGTGCGTCGGCCGGTTTCGTCTCCACGCTGATCGCGGTCTACGTGCTGGCGCTCGTGGCCGGCGCACTGCTGCTCCCCCTGGCCGGCCGGCTGCTCGGGACACGCGGCGCCATGCTGCTGGCCTGCCTCCTGGTCGCGCTCGGCTACGGCCTGTTCCTGCCGTTCCACGACTCCACCGGCCAGACGTTGGTCAACATGGCGATCGCCGGGATCGGGTCCGGCGCCCTGGTCGCCGCGCTCCCTGCGGCGGCAGCCGCCGCCGCGCCGCCGGACCGCACCGGGTTCGTCACCGGCATGACCAACACCACCAAGACGATCGGTGGTGCGATCGCCTCCAGCGTGTTCGCGATCGCGCTCGCCTCCACCGGGTCGATCGCCGACCTCGAGGCCGGGCATGCGCCGCTCTCGGGCTACCTCACCGTCTGGGCGGTCTGCTCGGTCACCGCCCTGGTCGCGGCGGCCAGCCTGTTCGTCGTACCCAAGGGTGCGTTCGCGGACCAGCAGTGATCCCCGACCCGACCTGGCAGGTGCTGCTCCTGCTCGCCGCCGCCGCGCTCTCGGCCGGGTTCGTGGACGCAGTGGTCGGGGGCGGGGGCCTGGTCCAGCTGCCGGCGCTGCTGCTGGGCCTGCCCGGTGCGTCGCCGGCGCAGGTGCTGGCCACCAACAAGCTCGCCTCGATCTGCGGTACGACGGTCAGCAGCGCGACCTACTACCGGCGGGTGCGCCCAGACCCCAAGACGTTCCTTCCCCTGATGCTGCTCGCCTTCACCGGCTCACTGGGCGGCGCGGCGGTGGCCACCCGGATCCCGAAGTCGGCCTTCGAGCCGATCGTGCTGGCCGCACTGGTCCTCGTCGGCGCGTGGGTGATCTGGAAGCCGAGCCTCGGCAGCAGCAGCCTGCTGCGGTTCACCGGCCACCGGCACACCGCCGCGGCGATGGGCACCGGCCTCCTGGTCGGCTTCTACGACGGCGCCCTGGGCCCGGGCACCGGCAGCTTCTTCGTGATCAGCCTGGTCGGGCTGCTCGGCTACAACTTCCTCGAGGCCTCCGCGAAGGCCCGGATGGCCAACTGGGCGACGAACCTCGCGGCCCTGGTGATCTTCGCCCCGCAGGGGTTCGTGCTGTGGAAGATCGGGCTGGTGATGGGGGCGTGCAACCTGGCCGGCGGCTACCTCGGCGCCAGGATCGCGGTCGCCCGCGGGTCGGCCTTCGTGCGGCTGTTCTTCATCGTGGTGGTCACCGCGTTCACGATCCGGATCGGCGGTGACGTCGCCGGGCTCTGGGGCTGAGATCGCACTCGCGACGGGGTTGTGGGTGTTCGTATTCTGGGAGCCGAGGTGATGGTGATGCCCGAGAGTCCCGACAGCGCAGGCGCCCCGGCCGGTCGCGGTCGCCCGGAGAGCACGGGAGCACAGCCTCCACCCAGCGAGCGCGACGCCCGCACCGGCGGCAGCGCGGCCGAGACCCGGATCCGCCACCAGGCACGGTGGGTCGACCTGCAGATCGAGCGTGCGATGGCGCGCGGGGAGTTCGACAACCTGCCCGGCCAGGGCAAGCCGCTGCGCGACCTCGGTTCGCCCGATGACCGCGACTGGTGGCTGCGCAAGCTGATCGAACGGGAGCAGATCACCGGGATCCTGCCCGCGGCCCTGCAGCTGCGCAAGGAGGACGCCGAGCTCGACGACCTGCTCGACCGGGAGAGCGCCGAGAAGGTGGTGCGCACGATCCTGGAGGACTTCAACCGGCGGATCGTCGACGCGCGCCGTCAGCTGCAGGGCGGGCCCCCGGTCGTCACCCCGACCCGGGATGTCGAGACCGAGGTGGGCCGCTGGCGTGAGCGCCTGCAGGCCCGTCGGCGTCGTCAGAGCGCCGAACGGACCGAGCAGGAACGCCAGCAGCGACGCCGACGCGGCTGGTTGCGTCGCAGCTGACCCGGCTCAGTCGAGCAGGCTGGTGCCGCCGGCAGCGCCGCCGGCCTTCGCGGCCCTGGTCACGCCGTGCGTCACCAGGGCTGCCAGCGGCGAGTCCTGAGCCGAGCCACCCTTCTCGAGGTGCTCGGCCTGCCGGAGCAGCTGCTTGGCGACCGACTTGCGCTGCGGCGCCCACGTGTCGATCTGCTCGGCGAGCGCGCGCAGGACGGCTGGGTCCTGCGAACGCTGGACGTAGTCGGTCAGGGCCAGGACGGGCAGGTAGGTCGCCCGTCGGCTGCCCCGCTCGCGGACCTGGAGGTGCAGTCCCCCACCTCGGTTGGTGATCAGCTGCAACTGGTCGGCCTCGGCCAGCGAAACGGTGCGGGAGCCGAGCAGCGTGCGCGTCACCACCCGGCCGGGCCCGGTCTCCACCCAGGCGCTGCGGATGGCGACGAACGCGGCCAGCAGGGCCACCACCGGGAGGAGGGCCAGCACCGCCCACCGGTTCTGCGGCTGGGTCGCGAACACGAACCCAGCGCCGGCGAGGACGGCCAGCAGGGTCGCGAGGGACCAGAGCAGGCTCGAGCGGGTGGTCAGCCGAGGGATCACCAAACGTTCAGAGGCCACGGATCGTCACCTGCGCGAAGGCGTCGTCGACCAGGTCCCGGACGGCGGCCCGGGCCGCTTCTGCAGCGGACGGGACGGTCACCGGAGGGGTACCTCGCTGGGCGCGGGTCACCCACGACCCCGCGGGGCCGGTGAACAGGCCCAGCAGCACCGGCTCGGTGTCGCCGACGTAGCGCACCAGCACGTCGCTGCGCAGGATCGCGGAGCCCAGGCGCTCGAGCAGCGCGTCGGGCGGCGTGGGGTCACCGGGCTCGGTGTCGAGCGGCACCGGGTCGCCCTGCGCGTCCCCGGCGTCGGGGTGCACGCTGGCGTCGGCGGCGAGCTCGGGCAGGTCGGCAGCGTCGGCCAGTGCGAATCGGTGCAGCCCGTCGCTGCTGACCTCCTCCAGGAGGACGACGTCGTCGACCACATGGGCGTACCAGAAGTCCTGCGCGGCCACGGTGGTGCGAGCCACCGCCAGCACCAGACGGGCACCCTCGCGCAGCGCCACGACGCTGCGCACGTCGTCGCGCACCATCAGCTCCACGTGACCGTCCCCGCGAGCGATGGCGGCTGAGGTCGCCTCCGGGGACGGCGGGTCGACGATGCCGCGGGCCAGCAGGCTGCGGTACGCCGTACGACGAGCCACCTCCCGCTCGGCATCGTCTGTGACCTGGTCCAGGAACGGCAGGACGACGAGGCTCTCCGGTGAGGCCAGCACGGAGAGCTCCTCGTCGGTGAGCACCTCGACCGGGACCGCGGAGCCCACGGTCTCCTCCATGGGCGCCGTCACAGCAGCCCGAAGCTGACTGTGCTGAGTGCGGACTTGCCGATGTCCTTGGCCGTGTCCGTCGCACCCGAGAGCTGGTCACCGGCCCAGTCCTTGGCGTCGCCGAGCGCTTCGGTGGTCGCGTGGTAGGCGTCGCTGGTGGTGTCTCCGACCCAGTTCACGGCACCCTGGGTGAAGTCGGCGATCTGCTCGCGGTGGTCCCAGAGGTAGTTGCCCGCGCTCCACGCGCCGTAGGCCAGGACCGCACCACCGGCGATGCCCAGCCCGACGGGGCCCAGGGCGATCAATCCCGCACTGGACGCCAGCAGCGCCCCGGCGCCCACAGCACCCGCGGCCCCGAACCCTCGGGTGGCCCAGCCGCGCCCACCGTCGTACCCCCCACCGGTGACGGCGTCCATCGCGCCGGTCAGCACCGTGACGGGCAAGAAGACCTTGCCCAGGAACCTGGCCTGCTTCGCCCCCACGAGGAAGCGAGCGAAGCCACCGTTGGACTTGCCCTTCATGAACTCGGCGATGGCGTCGTCGGCCGCCCCCATGTTGCGCAGGAAGGTCGCATAGTCGGAGATCGGCGCGCTGGAGCTCCTCAAGAAGTTCAGCAGCGCCTGGGACTTGCCGAACAGCTTGAACGAGCTCTTCAAGGTCTGCGCCAGCGCGAGCCCGCCGGCCGCGGTCGCACCCAGGGCGCTGATCAGGTCCTTCGAGGCCCAGGCGCGCTCGAGGTAGGCGTCGACGGCCGACTCCAGGGTCTGGGGGATGTCGATACCGGTGAGCTTGCCGGCCGTGCGGACGTCGGCGTCGGCGACCTGCTGCAGGGCACGGGTGATGTCACCCGCGATCTGCCCGGCTTCCTCGTTGAGGTCCTCCTGCTGCTCGTTGCGCCCGCTCAGCGCATCGGAGGCCTCCCCCGGCCGGGTCATCACCGGCGGCAGCGTCGGCGCCGTCACCGTACCGTCGGAACCGACCAGGAAGCCGCTCGCCCTGGCAGCGGAGATCACCTGCAGGAGGTGGGTGCGCGACCTGCCGATCTCGGCGGCGCCGGTCTCCAGGGCGGTGCGGGCCGTGTCCAGGGCATCGGCCAGCTTGTAGCCGGTCCGCGCCGCGTCGGCCGCCCGCTCGGCTGCTGCGTCGGACGCGGCACCGCTCCAGCCGCCCAGCGCCTCGTCCATCGTGGAGGTGATGCTCCGGGTCTCGGTCTCGATCGTCTTGTGCGCCTTGCCGAGGCCGGTGGCCGCGGTGTCGAGGGCACCCGGGTGCCAGGCACGGACCTGCTCGATGCTGAGAGCAGTCATCGGACGGCTTGGCCGAACGTCGACGCGCGCACGGAGTCGGTGTGCTCGTAGCTGTCCACGGTTGCCGTCGCTGAGTGCGACATCACCTCGACGTCGTCGGCGAAGACCTGCACCGCCGCTCCGAGCCGGGTGGCGATCCACAGACACGCCTGGCTGGTCTGCGAGCCGACCAGGGCGTCCTGGACCGAGCTGAGCGGCCCCGCCACATCGGCGTCCCGCAACCGGCCTGCGGTCGCGCCGAACCCCGTCGCGGCGGAGCCGATGGCGGAGTAGTCGGCTTCCAGCATGGCGCCATGGTTCCCCACGAGCCACCTGCGAAACAACCCCGCGTCAGCCCTCCTGCATCGGCACGCGTACGCCGCGCTGGTCGGCCACCTCGACGGCGCGGTCGTAACCCGCGTCCACGTGGCGGATCACGCCCATGCCCGGGTCGTTGGTGAGCACGCGCTCGATCTTCTGGGCGGCGAGATCGGTGCCGTCGGCGACGCAGACCTGGCCGGCGTGGATCGAGCGGCCCATCCCGACACCGCCGCCGTGGTGGATCGAGACCCAGCTGGCTCCCGAGGCGGTGTTGACCAGCGCGTTGAGCAGCGCCCAGTCGGCGATCGCGTCGGAGCCGTCGAGCATCGCCTCGGTCTCGCGGTAGGGCGAGGCGACCGATCCCGCGTCGAGGTGGTCACGGCCGATCACGACCGGGGCCTTGAGCTCGCCGGAGGCCACCATCTCGTTGAACCTCAGGCCCGCGAGATGGCGTTCGCCGTACCCCAGCCAGCAGATCCGCGCCGGCAGGCCCTGGAAGGAGACCCGCTCCTGGGCCATGGTGATCCAGCGGTGAAGACGCTCGTTCGCCGCACTGTCCTCTCGGGGGAAGAGCTCGAGGATCGCGCGGTCGGTGGCGGCGATGTCGGCCGGGTCGCCAGAGAGCGCCGCCCAGCGGAACGGGCCCTTGCCCTCGCAGAACAGCGGCCGGATGTAGGCCGGGACGAATCCCGGGAACTCGAAGGCGCGGTCGTAACCGCCCTTGCGGGCCTCGTCGCGGATCGAGTTGCCGTAGTCGAAGACCTCGGCGCCGGCGTCCTGGAACTCCACCATCGCCCGGACGTGAGCGGCCATCGAGGCCTGCGCGTCCTTGGTGAAGCCACCGGGGTCGCGGCGCGCGGCCTCGTGCCAGTCCTCGAACCGGACCCCGGCCGGCAGGTAGGACAGCGGGTCGTGCGCGGAGGTCTGGTCGGTGACGATGTCGATCGGCGCATGCTGCTCGAGCAGGGTTGGGAACACCTCGGCCGCGTTGCCGAGCACGCCGATGGACAGTGGCCTGCGCGCGTCTCGCGCCTCGACGGCCAAGGCCACGGCGTGCTCGAGGTCGTCGGCCTGGACGTCGAGGTAGCGGTGCTCGATCCGTCGGGTGATCCGCGACTGGTCGCACTCGACGCAGATTGCCACCCCGTCGTTCATCGTGACGGCCAGCGGTTGCGCACCGCCCATGCCGCCGAGTCCGGCGGTGAGGGTGATCGTGCCGGCGAGGGTGCCCTGGAAGCGCTTGTCGGCCACGGCCGCGAACGTCTCGAAGGTGCCCTGCAGGATCCCCTGGGTGCCGATGTAGATCCACGAGCCTGCGGTCATCTGGCCGTACATCGTCAGACCGAGCTCCTCCAGCCGGCGGAACTCCTCCCAGTTGGCCCAGTCGCCCACCAGGTTGGAGTTGGCGATCAGCACGCGCGGGGCCCACTCGTGGGTGCGCATCACCCCGACCGGCTTGCCGCTCTGCACGAGCATGGTCTCGTCGTCGCCGAGTGTGGTCAGGGTCCGGACCAGCGCGTCGTAGGACTCCCAGTTGCGCGCGGCCTTGCCGGTGCCGCCGTAGACCACCAGTTCGGCGGGGTTCTCGGCGTTCTCCGGGTCGAGGTTGTTCATCAGCATCCGCAGCGGAGCCTCGGTCTGCCACGAGCGCGCGGTCAGCTCGGTGCCGTGCGCCGCGCGGATGGGCAGCCGGGGGTTCGGTGTGGGGCTGGACGCGGGGTCGGACGGCGTGGGGTTCTCGGTCATTGCAGTTCTCCGATCACGGTTTCGACGGCGGCCAGGATGCGGCCGTCACGGACGAGCTGGACGGTGGTCTCGATCTCCGGGGAGAGGTGCCGGTCGGGGCCGGGCCCCTGGACGCCGTTGCCGCGCAGGACCTCGATCACCGCGGCGGTGGCCGGCGAGGGCTGGAGCGGGCGGCGCAGGTCCAGGGCGCGGGCGGCGGCGAGCACCTCGACCGCCAGCACCCGGGTGAGCCCGTCGACCGAGCGGCGCAGCTTGCGTGCGGCCGACCACCCCATCGAGACGTGGTCCTCCTGCATCGCGCTGGAGGGGATCGAGTCGACGCTGGCCGGGTTGGCCAGCCGCTTGAGCTCCGAGACGATCGCGGCCTGGGTGTACTGCGCGATCATCAGGCCGCTGTCCACCCCCGGGTCGTGCGCCAGGAAGGGCGGCAGCCCGTGGTTGCGGGTCCGGTCCAGGAAGCGGTCGGTACGCCGCTCGCTGATCGAGGCCACGTCGGCGGCGACGATGGCCGCGAAGTCGAGGACGTAGGCGACCGGCGCACCGTGGAAGTTGCCGTTGGACTCCACGCGGTCGTCGAGCACCACCGGGTTGTCCACGGCGCTGGCCAGCTCGCGGCCGGCGACGATGCCGCAGTGCTCCAGGGTGTCGCGGGCGGCGCCGTGCACCTGCGGCGAGCAGCGCAGCGAGTAGGCGTCCTGGACCCGGTTGCAGTCCGGACCCCGGTGCGAGGCCACCACGCCGGACCCCGCGAGGATCGCGACCAGGTTGGCGGCGGAGGCGGCCTGGCCGGGGTGCGGCCGGATCGCCTGCAGCTCGGGGGCGAAGACCCGGTCGGTGCCGAGCTGGCCCTCGACCGACATGGCGGCGGCCACGTCCGCCGTACGCATCAGGACCGCGAGGTCGGTGAGCGCGAGCACCAGCATCCCCAGCATCCCGTCGGTGCCGTTGATCAGCGCGAGCCCCTCCTTGGCCGCGAGCTCGACCGGCACCAGCCCCGCCGCGGCGAGCGCCTCCGCGGCCGGCATCAGCGCGCCGGCGCCGTCGTGCACCTCGCCCTCCCCCATGTAGGCCAGCGCGCAGTGCGAGAGGGGCGCGAGGTCACCGGAGCAGCCGAGCGAGCCGTACTCGTGCACCACCGGTGTGATCCCGGCGTTCAGCACGCCGACGATCAGCTCCGCCAACTCAGGACGTACGCCGGTCCGGCCGGTCGCCAGGGTGGACAGCCGCAGCAGCATCAGCCCGCGCACCACCTCCCGCTCGACCGCCGGGCCGGACCCGGCGGCGTGCGACCGCACCAGCGAGCGCTGCAGCTGGGTGCGCATCTCGGCCGGGATGTGCCGGGTGGCCAGCGCACCGAACCCGGTCGAGACGCCGTACGCCGGGGTCGGTGCAGCGGCGAGCTCCTCCACGACGGCCCGGGACCTCACGATGGCGGAGCGGGACTCCTCGGTCAGTCGGACCGCGGCACCGCCCCGGGCCACGGCAACGACGTCGGCGAAGCTCAACGGACCCGTGCCGACGTCGACGGGGGCAGGCGCGGCGTTCGGGGTCTCTGGCATGGCTTCATCGAACCCCCACGCACGGCCCGCCACCAGTGACTGCGACCAGGCGCCGTCTCGGATCCGAGACCGAGGACCCGTGGGCGGCCCTCGTGACAGCATGGGCGCGCTCGAGCACCGGGAGGAGGATCATGCGCGCGCAGCCGGCACTGCTTCCCTTGCTGCTGGGCCTCGCCCTCCTCACCAGCGCCTGCGACGCGCCGCTGAAGCCCGAGTCCCGACGAAGCGGCCCCACCCCGAGCGTCACCACCAGCACCACTCCCGAGGCCACCCCGAGCGCCGGGAGGAGTCCGCGGGCGCGCAGGAACGGGAACAGTTCCGCGCAGCCCGCAGTGCCCTCGATCACGGTCCCCTCCCTGTCCATCCCCCCGCGCGCCCTGGGGCTGGTCGAGGGTGCCGACGCGAGCTGGCCGCAGTGCCCCAAGGGGATGGGCATCCCGCAGAAGCCCACGCAGGGCTCTCCGATGCCGCTGCCCACCGCACGGTTCGTGATCCTGGGACTGACCAACGGCCCCGGCTTCACCCCCAACCCGTGCCTCGCCGACCAGGTCGAGTGGATCCGCAGCCGCGGGCTGCTCGCCGCGGCGTACGCCGTGAACAGCTACCCCGACTCCGGCACCCTGGAGCGCTACCGCGACCAGGGCCCCTACGACGGCAGCTCACGTGCCGGTGCGCTCGGCAACGTCGGCTACCAGCAGGCGTTGTTCAACCTGGCCACGATGAGGAGCGCTGGCCTGGAGTCCCCGGTGATCTGGCTCGACGTCGAGCCGGTGCCCGGGTTCGCGTGGAGTGCCGACACGGCCGCCAACGCCGCCGTGGTTCGGGGAGCCGCGCGCGGCTACACCGACAAGGGCTTCCGGATCGGCGTCTACTCCACCCAGCTGCTCTGGGCGGAGGTCGTGGGAGACCTGCGGCTCGGGCTGCCCGAGTGGCGCGCGGCCGGCCAGACCTCCCGCGCCGAGGCGCTGCGCCGGTGCGGGCCGGACCGGATGTTCCAGGGCGGGGAGCCGGTGCTCTCCCAGTGGGTGGAGCTCGGCCGGGACCGCAACATCACCTGCCCGGGCACCTCGGCGCAGATGCTGCGCTGGTTCCACCAGTACTGAGTCAGGCCCAGAGGTCGTCAGCCCAGCCGGTGACGGTAGTTCGGGAGCCGGAAGGCACGCTCGTAGTCGCCGCCCACGAAGTCGGTGCTGCGGTTGCCGATGTTGGCGATCAGGGTGAAGCCGTTGTTCACGAACGCTGCCCGGCAGCGCTGCTTGCTGTGGGCCAGCGGCTCGTGCTTGTAGTGGGCGCACAGGCCGTCCACGGGATATCCGGCCCGCTTGAGCTCGGCGATCGTCGCGCTGCGCTGCCGGACGTTGCGCCCGGTGTTGAACAGGATGTAGACGCCCTTGCTCTTGGCGTAGCGCACCAGCCTCAGCGTCGCCGGCACCGACCTCCCGGGGTCGTAGTGGGACCGCAACGAGGTGTTGTCGATGTCCAGGTTGAGCGCCAGCTGGCCACCGCCGCGGGCGGCCCGGTCGCGGACGTAGGCCCGGGAGCCGGCCAGCGCGCTGACCGTGTCGCGCAGCCACTGCCGCTCGCTCGGCATCGGCGCCGCCTGGCTCGGCGGCGCCAGCAGGGTCCCGCCGAGCAGGAGAGCCAGCAGCAGGGCAGGCAGGCGTCGGGGCAGGATTCTTCGGGGCAGGATTCTTCGGGGCAGGATTCGTCGGGACACGGAGAAGGCCTCTCGTCGGTGGTCGCGGTGGGGGTACGTCGTCCGACTCGGTGCCGTGGGTGGGGCCATCCGGCTCGGGGCGACTAGGTTTCGGCAGATGAGCCAGGTTCCGGCAGCCACCCGTGCCCTCAAGGTACTGCGGTTCCTGGCCGCCCAGCCCGACCCGGTGCCGCTCGAGCGGATCGCCTCCGCGCTCGACCTTCCGCGCTCCACCGCCTACCACCTGGTCAACGCGATGATCGAGCAGGGATTCGTCACCCATCTCGCCGAGGACCAGCGCTACTGCCTCGGTGTGGCCGCGTTCGAGGTGGCGACCGGCTATGCCCGGCAGGCGCCGCTGCAGCGGATCGCCCGGCAGCCGCTGGCTCGGCTCGTGGACCGGATCGGCCAGTCGGCCCACCTCGCGGTGCCGCACGGCCGCGACGTGCTCTACGTCCTGGAGGAGCGCGCACCCGGACGGCCGCCGCTGGTCACCGACGTCGGCGTACGCCTGCCCGCCTCGCTCACCGCCAGCGGCCGCGCGATCCTGGCCGCCATGCCGGAGAGCCAGGTGCGCGCCCTCTATCCCGACCGCGACAGCTTCGTGGACCGGCACGGCCGTGGGCCCACCACACCGCGTGCGCTGCGGGGCGTGCTCAGTGAGACCCGGCGCCGCGGGCACGCGTGGGAGGACGGCGAGGTCACCCCCGGGTTCGCCTCGGTGGCGGTGGCGGTGCTGGACCCCAACGGCGCGCCGCTGGCCGGCATCGCGAGCACGTTCCGGGTCAGCGACGAGATCGACCTAAAGGCCCTGGTCGCCGAGGTGTCCACGACCGCGGCCGCGATCAGCCGCCGGATCGGCGGGCACTAGCGTCGTGGGGTGACCGACCGCTCCGCCCCGACCAGGACCGCCAGCAGGGCGCGCCGACGGTCGATGCTCGCGGCGGGGGTGGCCGCGCAGGCAGGTGCCTCGGTGGCGATCAACGGTCCCGCGTTCTTGATCCCGAGCCTGCAGGACCACTACGGGCTGAACCTGGCCCAGGCCGGCACGGTGGCCGCGGCCCCGATCGCCGGCGTGATGGTCGCGCTCTACGCCTGGGGCATCGTGGTGGACCGGATCGGGGAGCGGGCCGTCCTGCTCGCCGGCCTCGGCGGCACCATCGTGCTTGGGGTGGTCGCGAGCCAGACTCGCAGCGTCGTGGGCCTGGGCTCGGCGCTCTTCGTCGTCGGAGTCTTCGCCGCCAGCACCAGCTCGGCCAGCGGTCGCATCGTCGTGGGCTGGTTCCCTCCCCAGCGGCGCGGGCTGGCGATGGGGATCCGGCAGATGGCCCAGCCGCTGGGTGTCGCGATCGCGGCGGCGACGATCGCGGTCACCGCCTCCGAGGCGGGACTGCGGGCCGCCCTGCTGATCCCGGTGGCCGCCACCGCCCTCGCCCTGGTCGCGGTGGCCCTGATCGTGATCGATCCCCCGCGACCGGCAGCGACCACCGCCCTGACCGCCAACCCCTACCGCGCGGACAGCTTCCTGGTGCGGATCCACGGGGTCTCGGTGCTGCTCGTGGTCCCGCAGTTCCTGGTGTGGACCTACTCGCTGGTCTGGCTGGTCCAGGAGCACCAGTGGTCTCCCGCAGCAGCGGGCGCCCTGGTGGCGGCCACCCACGTGCTGGGGGCGCTGGGCAGGATCGCCGTCGGCCACCTCTCCGACCTGGTCGGCTCGCGCGTGCGTCCGCTGCGCTGGGTCGCGGCCGCTGCCGGGCTGACGATGGCTCTGCTGGCCGCGACCGAGCCCTACGGCATCGCCGTGGTGCTGATGGTCGCGGCCTCCACGGTCACGGTCGCCGACAACGGGCTCGCCTTCACCAGCGTCGCCGAGCGCGCCGGCGCCTACTGGTCCGGACGAGCCCTGGGGGCCCAGAACACCGCGCAGTACCTCACCGCCGCCGCCGTGGCTCCCCTCGCCGGACTGGCGATCACCGCGTGGGGCTACGCCGCCACCTTCGCCCTGGCCGGCCTCGGCCCGCTCGCGGCGCTCGCCCTGATTCCTCGCAAAGACCAGACCGAGTCGCACTGAGGGGTGCACGATGCCTCCAGGCAGGTAGGTCGTTTCGGGACGGGCGCGTGACTCACGCACCTGATGTCTCGTTGGGCGAGAAGATCCGATCGAGAGGCACCCTTGTGAGCTCACCCACCGCCGCGGGAGCCGGCCGCCGCCTGGCTGCCGCTGCTGCGCTGTCCACCCTGACCGTCGTCGTCGCCGTCGCTGCCCCCTCCGGGCTGCTGAGTGCGTCCGACGCCGCACCGGCCAGCTACAAGGACGCCTACACCGCCGCGGCAGCGCAGGCCGTGAACGAGGGGTCACCCGCGGGTGCCGCTGCTGAACCTGCGGGGCCTCACACCCACCCGGCGTCGCTGACCGGCACCACCGACGGGCACGACCACAACCACAACGACCCGGCGACCAAGAACTCGGTCTCCCGCAGCGAGGAGACCAGCGACCCCGCCGCCGCCGACCGGACCACCCCGGCGCAGGCCCGTCGTGCCACCGCTTCCGCCGCGTCCCAGCGCGCGCAGAGCGAGCCCCGGTTGACCAAGGTCCCGGTGAGCGCCCAGCACACCCGCGTGCCCACGAACCGCTACAACATGTTCAACGCCTGCTACGGCGTGCAGTCTGCCCGCACCGGTCGTTGGCTGACCAACCTGTCGGCCCCCGCGTTCACCGCCCGCAAGCTCTCCGCCGGGAGCCCGCTCTACTTCAAGCCCACGACGCTGGGCCGCTACCTGCTGCACAGCCCCCAGCGCACCTACCTCGACGGCGGCCAGCCGACCACGTCGTACGCCGCGACCCCTGGCCCGTCCGACGACTGGGTCGTGACCATGAAGCAGAAGGGCCCCGAGAAGGGTCAGTTCCGTTTCGCTATCCCGGGCAAGGGCGCGCTCACCGAGGGCGCAGCCGGCCGGGCCACGATGACCGGTGCGGGCACCCCGCTGCGGCTGCGGATGCGCAGCGGCTGCGCGGCGTTCCCCGAGGTCGAGACCAACATCAGCGGCAATCCGTTCGCGGGAGTCACCAGCACCCAGGAGGTTCGCGGCTACATCGACGCGCACACCCACGGGATGGCCTTCGAGTTCCTCGGCGGCGACGTGCACTGCGGCAAGCCGTGGTCGCCGTACGGCGTGACCGTGGCCCTGCGCGACTGTGCCGACCACGAGGCCAGCGACGGCAAGGGCGCGATCATGGAGGCCTTCCTCTCGGGCCGCAACTCCCACGACCCGGTCGGTTGGCCGACCTTCAAGGACTGGCCGGCCCCGGACTCGCTGACCCACGAGGGCACCTACTACAAGTGGATGGAGCGCTCCTGGCGCGGTGGCCAGCGGATCCTGGTCAACCTGCTCGTGGAGAACAACCAGCTCTGCCAGCTCTACCCGCTCAAGCACAACTCGTGTGACGACATGGACTCCGTGCGCCTGCAGGCCAAGGACATGCGTGAGTTCGAGCGCTACGTCGACGCCCAGCACGGCGGTCCCGGTCGTGGTTGGTACAAGATCGTCACCAGCCCCGACCAGGCACGGCGCGCCATCAACGCCGGCAAGATGGCCGTGGTGATGGGCATCGAGACCTCGGTCCCCTTCGGTTGCACGCAGAAGCTCGGCATCCCCGCGTGCTCGGCGGCCGAGATCGACCGCCAGCTCGACGAGGTTCGCAAGATGGGCGTCTCGCAGATGGAGCTGGTCAACAAGTTCGACAACGCCCTGTCCGGTGTCGCGGGTGACACCGGGTCCACGGGCTACCTCGTCAACAGCGCCAACCTCCTGGAGACCGGGTCGCCGTGGCGGATGAAGACCTGTGACCCCAACGACCCGGAGGTCCACGACCGGGACCAGGACAACTCGGTCCCGATCGACTCGGGCTCGATCCCGGCCCAGGACGCCCTGTTCGGGGCGGTTGCGAAGGTCTCCGGCATCCGGCTGCCCGCCGTACCGCTCTACGGCGCGAAGCACCACTGCAACGAGCTCGGCCTGACCGACCTCGGCGAGCAGACCATCCGAGGCCTGGTCAAGCGCCACATGCTCTTCGACCCCGACCACATGAGCGTGAAGGGACGCCAGACCTCGCTGGACCTGATCGAGAAGCTCGGCTACTCCGGCGTGCTCTCCAGCCACTCCTGGTCCACTCCCGACGCCTACGCCCGGATCTACCAGGACCGCGGCTTCATCGCGCCGTACGCCGGTGACAGCGCGGGGTTCGTGGAGAAGTGGAAGCGCCACCTGACCTGGGCCAACCCCGACACCTACTGGGGCATCGGGTTCGGCGCGGACATCAACGGCCTCGGCGCCCAGGGCGACCCGCGCCCGGACGCCGCGAAGAACCCGGTCACCTACCCCTTCAGGGGTCTGGGCGGGGTCACGGTGAACAAGCAGGTCAGCGGGCAGCGCGTCTACGACATCAACAAGGACGGGGTCTCGCACTACGGCCTCTACCCCGACTGGGTCGAGGACCTGCGCAAGCAGGCCGGTCCGGCGATCGTCAAGGACCTGGCCCGCGGCTCGGAGGCCTACCTGCAGATGTGGGAGCGGGCCTACGGCATCCGCGGCAACGCCTGCAGCTACCCCTCGCAGCGCTACTCCGCCAAGCAGCTGACCCGCAAGATCCGTCGCGGGATGACCTCGTGGGCGACCCTGCGCGCGGTGGGGCAGCCGAACCGACGGCTGGGCAGCACGTTCAGCTACTGCTCGAAGAACGGCACCGTGAAGGTGGAGTTCTCCCGGGCGGGCCGGGTCACCAAGGTGGTCAGGCGCTAGGCCACAGGTCGGGAAGCTCGTCGATGCCGGTGACGGTGGCGGAGGGCTTCTCGAAGCAACCGGGGTAGTAGCCCCCGGTGCGGTTCACCCACACCGCGGGCAGCCCTGCCCGGGTGGCTCCGTCGATGTCCCACGGGTGCACGGCCACCAGCGCCATCTCACGGTGCGGTACGCCGAGAGCGGCCATGGCGTACTCGTAGGCCCGAGGCGACGGCTTCCAGGCCCGCGCGTCCTGCACCGAGAGCAGACTGTCGAAACGGTCACGGATCCCGGCCCGCTCGAGCAGGTCCTCGGCCACCGACGTGGCCCCGTTGCTCAGCGTGACCAGCCGGTGACCGTGCTCCACGAGCGCGTTCACGCCGCTGACCACGTCGGGATGCACCGGCAGCTCGCTCAGCCCGGCGAGCACGTGGTCGACCGCGTCGTCGAGCGGACGGTTCAGGTGGACCTGCGACAGCGTGACCGCCAACCCCTCGCGGGCCACCTCGGCGAAGGCGGGCCGGGCGCCGGCCACGGTCAAGGCGAAACCGTCCCGCAGCACGCCGGCGAACCACGCCGAGGCGGCGCTGGCCGAGGCACCGACGGCGACGAACCGGGCCCCCAGCGGGGACAGGTCGGAGAGGGTCTCGTTGACGTCGAACAAGATCACCGAGGGACGCATACCCCGTGAGTTCCCCTATTCGCTGAGGTCATGCCTGTCGAGTCCGCGATCGAGGTGCCGCAGCAGCGTTGGTTACTCGCAGGTAGCCTTCTGGCACGGCCTTCGGCTGACGCTATGAGCCTCTACCACTAGGCTCACGCCAGCCGCTCGCGTGACCCCCGAAGCTGTTGGGAGCATCCATGCAGATCCTCGCCCAGGTCGTCTCGATCACCATCGCCGTGATCGGGATCGCCTTGTTCGTCAAGGCGATCCGCCAGATCGTCGGGGTGCTCAGGACGGGTCAGCCCGCCATGCGCACCGACAACCTGCCCGGTCGCTCGGTCACGCTGGTCAAGGAGACGCTCGGGCACACCCGGATGCTGCAGTGGACCTGGGTCGGCGCCGGCCACTGGTTCATCATGGTCGGTTTCGGGCTGCTGTTCTTCACCCTGGTCACCGCCTTCGGCCAGCTCTTCGACGCCCACTTCGCGCTGCCGCTGATCGGTCACTTCTTCCTCTGGGAGTGGATCAGCGAGCTGTTCACCTTCGTGATGCTGATCGCGATCGTCGCCTTCATCGTCTACCGCGCGACCCGCCCCTCTGAGCGTGAGCGTGGGCCCAAGGGCCGCTTCTTCGGCTCCACGATGTGGCAGGGCTACTTCGTGGAGATGGTGATCCTCGGCGTCGGCCTGTGCATCGTGGCGCTGCGCGGCCTGGAGTACGCCCTGCTCACCAAGGGCGGCGAGCACGCCGACAACGCCTCCGCGCTGCACTTCCCGCTGTCCTTCCCGCTGGGCAGGGCGTTCGAGGGGCTCTCGACCGGCACCATCGAGAACCTGATCTACCTGATCGCGATGCTGAAGATCCTGATCTCCTTCGCCTGGATGATCACGATCTCGCTGGTGCCCACGATGGGTGTGGCCTGGCACCGGTTCCTGGCGTTCTTCAACATCTTCTTCAAGCGCAACGCCGACGGGCGTACGGCGCTCGGCGGGCTGGCGCCGATGACCTCCGGCGGCAAGGCGATCAACTTCGAGGACCTCGAGGACATGGACGAGGACACCAAGCTCGGTGTCGGCGCCGTCGAGGACTTCACCTGGAAGGGCCTGCTCGACTTCAGCACCTGCACCGAGTGCGGTCGCTGCCAGAGCCAGTGCCCCGCCTGGAACACCGAGAAGCCGCTGTCCCCGAAGATGCTGATCCTCCAGCTGCGCGACCACGCGCACGCGAAGGCGCCGTACCTCCTCGCCGAGTCCGAGGAGGCCCGCGCCGAGCTGCCCGCCAGCGTGCTGGCCGAGGCCGAGCGACCCCTGGTCGGCGCGACCGAGGGCGACTGGGCCTGGAACCCCACCAGTGGCGCCGTGATCGACACCGACGTGCTGTGGAGCTGCACCTCCTGCGGCGCCTGTGTGCAGCAGTGCCCGGTCGACATCGAGCACGTCGACCACATCGTCGACATGCGCCGCTACCAGGTGCTGGTCGAGTCCAACTTCCCGACCGAGCTCAACGGGCTGTTCAAGGGCCTGGAGAACAAGGGCAACCCCTGGAACATGTCCCCCACCGCCCGCCTCGACTGGGCCAAGGACCTCCCCTTCGAGGTCAAGGTCGTGGGTGAGGATGTCGAGTCGCTCGATGAGGTCGAGTGGCTGTTCTGGGTCGGCTGCGCCGGCGCCTACGAGGACCGCGCGAAGAAGACCACCCGAGCCGTGGCCGAGCTGCTCGACCTCGCCGGCGTCGACTTCGCCGTCCTGGGCAACGGCGAGACCTGCACCGGTGACCCCGCCCGTCGCGCCGGCAACGAGTTCGTCTTCCAGGGCCTGGCCACCCAGAACGCCGAGGTGCTCAAGGAGTCGAAGGCGAAGAAGGTCGTCTCCACCTGCGCCCACTGCTTCAACACCCTCAAGAACGAGTACGCCGCCTTCGGTGTCGAGCTCGAGGTCGTGCACCACACCCAGCTGCTGAACCGCCTGGTGCGGGAGAAGAAGCTGGTGCCCGTCGCCGCCGAGAAGAACGCCCCGAAGCGCTCGGTGACCTACCACGACCCGTGCTACATCGGCCGGCACAACCAGGTCTACTCCCCGCCCCGCGAGCTGCTGGCCGTGATCCCCGACGCCGACCTCGTGGAGATGCCCCGCAACTCCGAGCGCTCCTTCTGCTGCGGCGCCGGCGGCGCCCGGATGTGGATGGAGGAGAACATCGGCGAGCGGATCAACGTCAACCGCACCAAGGAGGCCGTCGAGACCGGCGCCGACCAGATCGCCGTCGGCTGCCCCTTCTGCCGGGTGATGCTCTCCGACGGCCTCACCGCCCAGCAGGCCAAGGGCGAGGCCCGCGAGGAGGTTGAGGTCCTCGACGTCGCGCAGATGCTGCTCGCCTCGATCAAGGGCGACACCAAGGCGCCGAAGAAGGCCGAGACGAAGGCTCCCGCCGCTGCAGCCACTGCCGCCGCGACTGCCACTGCCCCTGCCACTGCCACTGCCACGGCCACGGCCACCGCTGAGGACACCAAGGCCGAGCCGGAGCCCGGCGACACCACCCAGACCGCGGAGACCGTCACCGACACCGAGGACGTCGGGCCGGCTGCCAAGGCCAGCGGCGGTGGCTCGCTGTTCGACCTGGGCAGCGACGACTCCTCCCACGAGCCCGCTGCGCCCGCCGAGCCAGCCGCGGAGCCGGCCGCCGCGCCCGAGCAGTCAGCTGCCTCCGCCGCCAGCAAGGTCCCCGAGGGTGGCTCGCTCTTCGACCTCGAGGCCCCCGCTGAAGAGCCGGCCGCGGCCAAGGCCCCCGAGCCGACCGGCACCGAGGACGCCGCCGCCGACTCCACCACCGACGGCGACATCGACCGCAGCCAGGACGACGCCGACACCGACGTCGCCCCCGAGCCCGAAGCCGAGCCCGAAGCCGAGGCTGCTGAGCCACAGGCAGCCGAGGCCAAGCCCACCGCGGCCCCCTCCTCGGGCACCTCCTCGGGCACCTCCTCGGGCACTGCTGCCACCCCGGCCACCGAGATCCCCGAAGGCGGTTCCCTCTTCGACATCGAGGCCCCCGCCGAGGAGCCCGTCGCCGCCCAGGCAGAGAAGGCCGAGCCCCAGCCGGAACCCGAGCCCGAGCCGACCGGCACCGAGGACGCCGCCGCCGACTCCACCACCGACGGCGACATCGACCGCAGCCAGGACGACGCCGACACCGACGTCGCCCCCGAGCCCGAAGCCGAGCCCGAAGCCGAGGCTGCTGAGCCACAGGCAGCCGAGGCCAAGCCCGCCGCGGCCCCCTCCTCGGGCACCTCCTCGGGCACCTCCTCGGGCACTGCTGCCACCCCGGCCACCGAGATCCCCGAAGGCGGTTCGCTCTTCGACATCGAGGCCCCCGCCGAGGAGCCCGTCGCCGCCCAGGCAGAGCAGGCCGAGCCCCAGCCGGAACCCGAGCCTGAGCCGACCGGCACCGAGGACGCCGCCGCCGACTCCACCACCGACGGCGACATCGACCGCAGCCAGGACGACGCCGACACCGACGTCGCCCCCGAGCCCGAGCCCGAAGCCGAGCCCGAGCCTGCGGAACCGGCCAACAAGGCAGCCGAGGCCAAGCCCGCCGCGGCCCCCTCCTCAGGCACCTCCGCGGGCACCTCCTCGGGCACCTCCTCGGGCACCGCCGCCACCCCGGCCACCGAGATCCCCGAAGGCGGTTCCCTCTTCGACATCGAGGCCCCCGCCGAGGAGCCCGTCGCCGCCCAGGCAGAGAAGGCCGAGCCCCAGCCGGAACCCGAGCCCGAGCCGACCGGCACCGAGGACGCCGCCGCCGACTCCACCACCGACGGCGACATCGACCGCAGCCAGGACGACGCCGACACCGACGTCGCCCCCGAGCCCGAGCCCGACGCAGAGCCCGAGGCGGACAGCGCCGAACCGGAAGCTGCCGCTGCGCCGCTGCGGTCGCTGCGCGACATCAAGGCGAAGTACGCCGACACCGCCCCCGCCCCGGCCCCGGACGCCGACGCCAACGCCGAGGCCGAAGCGGAGCCCGCCGCCCCAGACACCGAGGCGCAGGACGAGCAGCAGGACGAGCAGCAGCGGCGAGCAGCCGAAGCCGGCCGCCCCGTCCTCGGGTGAGCAGCACCAGCCCCGCACCGACGCCGAGATCGGCGAGGGTGGCTCGCTCTTCGACCTCTGAGGTCACCGGTTGACGCAGGACACTGGAAGATCCCCGGCACCTGGTGCCGGGGATCTTCCAGTGTCGGAGGCGACTCGAGCGACACGGCCGGCGACCACCCCTATCGACTCGACCGGCGACACGACCGGCCGGAACATGTGGGCCGGCACGGTGCGGCCGGTAACCGAGGCGCCGCCGGATCGTTGTGCTCCCCAGAGACTCATCCACGGGGGAGGAACCCAGATGTCGCGACGCTCACCGGTCCGCCTGATCACGATGCCCGTGGTCGCGGGCCTGATCGCCACCAGCGTGCTCGTGGCGACTCCGGCCGAAGCGGTCACCCCGTCGTCGACCACCGTGGCAGCGTCGAGCACCTGGGCGCCCCGCCACGAGCAGTACCCCGGCACCGTCACCACCAAGGACCTCGCCGTCCCGATGTCCGACGGGGTCAAGCTGCGCGCCGACCTGACCCTGCCGGCCGGCGCCGACGGCCAGGCGATCAGCACGCCGGTTCCGGTGGTCGTGACGATCACGGCGTACAACAAGACCGTCATCGCCGGCGGCGGTGGCGGCCTGTCCGGTGCCGACCCGGCGTACCTCGTCAAGCGTGGCTACGCCCAGCTCACCGTGGACGCCCGCGGCACCGGCTCCAGCGAGGGCCAGTGGAACGCCTTCGACGCCCGCGAGGACCTCGACGCCTCCGAGGTGATGACCTGGGCGCACAGCCAGCCGTGGAGCAACGGCAGCACCGCGATGACCGGCGCGTCCTACATGGGGATCACCCAGATCTTCGCCGCGGCGGGCAAGCCGAGCGGCCTGAAGGCGATCTTCCCTCAGGTGCCGGGCGCCGACGTCTACCGCGACGTGGTCGCCAGCGGTGGGCAGGTCGACTCCGGCTTCATGCCCCTGTGGCTCGGCCTGGTCACCGCGACCGGACTGATCCCCCCGGCCGTCACGTTCAGCGACCCGCAGTCCGCGCTGGGCGCGCTCGCCTCCCGGATCGGCACCGCCGGCACCTTCACCGGCCCCACCCTGGTCGGGGCGATGGCCGGCCAGGAGACGGCGTACGACGGCCCGTTCTACGCCGAGCGGTCACCGATCAACGTGATCGACCAGGTCGACGTGCCGACCTTCCTCGTCGGTGGGGAGTTCGACCTCTTCCAGCGCGGGACGCCGCTGCTCTACGAGCGCCTGCGCCAGCGCGGCGTACCCACCAAGATGATCATCGGCCCGTGGGACCACCTCGAGGGGTCCTCCGGGGCCAAGGTCGTCGACGCCGGTTACGGTCCGCTCAACGAGCTGCAGCTGCGCTGGTTCGACCACTACGTCATGGGCATCGCGGACCCGACCCTGGACACCGACATCGCCCCGATGACCTGGTACGAGCAGGGCACCGGGGCCTGGCGCAAGGGCGGCGACTGGGTCGGGAGCGACCGCGCGGCCACCTCCTACCGGCTCTCTGGCAGCGCCGACAACCAGACGCCCGGCGCGCTGACGACCGGCAGCCCCGAGGACGGTGAGGCGGACGTCTACCCGATCCCCGTCGCCGGGCTCTGCACCCGCTCGGCCAACCAGTGGACCGCCGGCGTGATGAACCAGTCGCCGATCCCCAACCCCTGCTTGGAGGACAACCAGTACAACGACCGCGCCGGGGTCACCTTCGAGACCGAGCCGGTCAGCGCACCGGTGCAGTTCCAGGGCCCGCTCAACGCCCGGCTCTACGTCTCCTCGCCCAGCGGCAACGGGATGCTGTCGGTGGCCGTCGAGGACGTGGCACCCGACGGGACGGTCAGCCGGATCACCGGCGGCTGGCAGGTGATCTCCCACCGCGCCCTGGACCGGACCCGGTCGCGCTACCTCGACGGCACCTTGATCCAGGCGTTCCACCCGCACACGCAGTCGGCCGAGAAGCCGTTGGACTCCGGCGCCGTGGAGCCGGTCGACGTCGAGATCTTCCCCACCGGCGCCTCGATCGAGCAGGGTCACCGGCTCCGGCTCGCGGTGCAGGCCTTCGACGTACCCCACCTCTCCCCGACCGTGCCCCAGCTCCCCGGCAGCGTCACCGTGATCACCGTGCACAACTCCGCGGAGCACCCCTCCGAGCTCACCATCCCCCGGATCCGGGCCACCCCGGGGCCCCCGCCGACCAACCCGCCACCGACCCCGACCGACCCCGGCACCCCGCAGACGGCGCGCAGCACCCGCACCACCGCCACGCTCGCGCACCGCAAGACCCGGCGCACCGCCAACGTCGTGAAGGTGCGGGTGCGGTCGAGCCGGAAGCCCACGGGCGTCGTCGCCGTCTACGTGAACGGCTCGCGCCAGCGCGTCGTACGGCTGCACCACGGCGTGGCCCGGGTGCGCCTGGCCAAGCGCCGTCCCGGCACGTACCGGATCGTGGCGCGCTACCGCGGCAACGACGGCTTCAGCCCGAGCAGGTCCCGGGCGATCACCTGGCGGGTACGCCGTTGAGGACGACGCACGCCGGAACGCTAGATCTGCGTCCGGTGGAAGTTGGCGAACGAGCGGGACGGTGTCGGGCCCCGCTGACCCTGGTAGCGCGAGCCGTACTTCGCCGACCCGTAGGGGTGCTCGGCGGGCGAGCTGAGCCGGAAGAAGCACAGCTGACCGATCTTCATCCCCGGGTAGAGCTTGATCGGCAACGTGGCGACGTTGGCCAGCTCCAGGGTCACGTGACCGCTGAATCCCGGGTCGACGAACCCGGCCGTGGCGTGGGTGAGCAGTCCGAGCCGACCCAGCGAGGACTTGCCCTCCACCCGGGCCGCGATGTCGTCGGGCAGGGAGACGACCTCGTAGGTCGAACCCAGCACGAACTCACCCGGGTGCAGGATGAAAGGCTCGTCCCCGACGGGCTCCACCTCACGGGTCAGGTCGGACTGGTCGGCCGCCGGGTCGATGTGCGGGTAGCGGTGGTTCTCAAAGACCCGAAAGTATCGGTCTAGTCTGAAATCGATGCTGGAGGGCTGAATCATCGCTTCGTCGTAAGGTTCGACGCAGATCCGCCTCGCCTCGATCTCGGCAAGAATGTCGCGGTCGGATAGCAGCACCCGCACAACCTACCCGCTAGCGCTTGGAGCCACTGATGAAGAGCACGACCGTCCGCATCGGGACCATCGCGGTCTCTGCGCTGCTGGCCGTGATGACCCTGTGGCCCGTAGCCGCCGGTGCAGCGGGTGGCGCGCGCACCGCCCCGGCCTGCTCACCCAAGGAACGTCCGGGGGCGGTCTCGTCCCTGCGCCTCGACGAGACCAAGGTCAGCGCCTACCAGGAGATCCAGGTCTACTTCTCCGGCCAGCTGCCGTCCGGGGCATGCCCGGGTGACACGGTCAAGGTGCAGATCCCCAAGCTGCTCCGGCTCCACTCCGACACCTACACCGTCGGCGACCCCGAGAACGTGCCGCTGGGCAAGATGGTCGTCGACGCCGAGAAGTACACCGCGACGATCACCTTCAACGACTACCTCGCCGACCACGACGGGGTCCGGTTCTTCGCCCACCTCAGCACCAGCCTGTCCCCGGCTGCCCGCCCCGGCGCCTCCTACGACCTGGTCTGGGACGTCGGCACCAAGAAGCTGCGTACGCCGCTGCGGGCCAACAGCTGCGACAACTGCGACCGGCCCCGCACCGGCGCCCACGCGTGGTCGACGCTGGAGGGACCCACGATCTACTTCGCGCTGGAGTCGGCCCCCACCCGTGCGGCCCGGGAGACGGTGCGCTTCACCGGCCACGTCGCTCCCGGCCAGAAGGTCCGCTGCAGGTCGATCACCGCCCACACCGCCCGTGTCGGGGAGTGGGGTCAGTTGGTGTGGACCGCCACCGTGCCCGCACGGTCGGTGAAGTGCCGTGCCGACCCCGCACGCTTCAACAAGGGCGGCACCTTCATCAGCGCCTCGGCGCAGAGCACCGCGGCGGGTCAGTACCTCGTCGTCTCCGCCAACTCCGCGGTCACCGACGCCTCCTTGGAGCGCTACAAGACCTTCGGGCAGGTCGTGCAGTCCCGTTACAAGGGCAATGTGGTCGCCGCCGCCAACCGCTTCGACACCGGCGTGGGTGGCAGCGGCCTGGTCCCCGGTCCCGACGACCGAGGCGCCCCCAACCAGAAGGGCAAGGCCAGCAAGAGCCCCAGCCCCACCAAGAGCACCGGCGGCTCGACCCCCAACCCGGACAAGACCTCCGGAGAAGCGGTGCAGAACACCGCCTCGCAGGCCGGCCCCGACCGCGGCCCGATCCTCCTCGCCGGCCTGGTCACCTTCATCGCCGGCGCCGTGATCGTCAGCTTCGGCCTTCGGCGTCGCACCTGATCGCAGTCGGCGCGGACCGGAATTCCCCGGCCACCGGGGTCGGCCTCGGCCCTGGGCGTCAGGTAGGCTCCCCGTTCGTTGGCCGTCGTCGGTTGGCCGACATGCGGATGTAGCTCAGCTGGTAGAGCGCGACCTTCCCAAGGTCGATGTCGCGAGTTCGAATCTCGTCATCCGCTCCATGGAGCAGTTCACCGGTTTCCCCGAGGCAGCGCTCGACTTCTACGACGATCTCGAGCTGGACAACACGCGCTCCTTCTGGGAAGCGCACAAGCACGTGTACGCCGAGTCGGTGCGCGCCCCGATGGAGGCGCTCACCGCCGCGCTGAGCGAGGAGTTCGGCCCCGCGAAGATCTTCCGTCCCTACCGCGACGTCCGCTTCGCCAAGGACAAGACGCCGTTCAAGAACCATCAGGGGGCCTTCGTGGCGAAGGGCCCCGCCACCGGTTGGTACGTCCAGGTCGGCGCCCCGGGGATCCGGGTGGGCGCCGGCTTCTACCGGGCCGAGGCGCCCGACCTCGCCCGCATCCGCACGGCGATCGACACCGAGCACTCCGGTCAGGAGCTCGAGCGCATCCTCGCGACCCTCGAGGCCGACGGCTTCAGCATCGACGGGGAGCGGCTCAAGACCACCCCCCGGGGCTATGGGGGAGACCACCCGCGGATCGGGCTGCTGCGCCACAAGTCGCTGGCCGCGGGGAAGTCCTACGGCTTCGAGAAGGTGATCCACACCCCTGAGCTGCTCGACCTGGTGCGCACCGACTGGCGCGCGCTGCGTCCCCTCGTGGAGTGGATCTCCGCGCGCACCGACGTCATCGGCTGAAGACCCCCCGAGCTCGTCGCCGGACGGCTCCGCCCGGTCAGCCGACCGCCGCCAGGGCGAACGGCAGCACCTCCTCCACGCCGGCCTGGCGCAGGGCTCGGGCGGCCACCGTCATCGTCCAGCGCGAGTCGACCAGGTCGTCCACGAGCAGCACCGGCCCTCGGACGTCTACGAGCCCAGCCGCGAGCTCGGCCGAGACGCCCAGCCGGTCCCAGACCCCGGCGAGCCGGAACGCGCTGTTGCCGCCGGCCTCACCGGTCGGACCGCCGTGCACGAGATCCAGCGCTCCGACGTACGGCAGCCGGCCGATCTCGGCGAGCCCGCGCGCGAGCGAGTCCACCAGCAGGGGTCGGCTCCGCGAGGGGATCGCCACCACGCCCGCGGGCCGCACCGACCAGTCCCAGTCGCGGAGCACCGGCACGCACGAGCGCAGCAGGTCGGGCGAGGCCTCGGCGTCGGTGGCGAGGATCTCGCGCAACCGCTGGCCCCAGCCCAGGTCGGTGAGCCGGGCCAACGCCCGCCCCTGCGCCATCGCCTCGCCCACGGGGATCCGGCCGGAGACCTCGACGCCCAGCCGCCCCATCCCGGTCGGCCACTGGTTGCGGCTCTCGATCTCCACTCCCACCCGCTGCAGGCGGGCCCGCGCGGTCTGCAGCGCGGCCTCGGGGATGCCGTCGGCGAACCAGGTGCCGGCGCAGACGTCGCAGCGACCGCACGGGGCGGCGGTGTCGTCGTCGAGGGCGCGCTGCAGGAACTCCATCCGGCAGGTGCCACCCGCCTCGTAGTCCAGCATCAGCTGCTGCTCGCGCTCGCGGGCCAGGGTCACCCGCTCGTAGCGCTCGGTGTCGTAGACCCACGGCGCACCGGTGGCCGCCCACCCACCCTGGACCCGGTTGACGGCGCCGTCGACGTCGAGCACCTTCAGCAGCAGCTCGAGCCGGGTGCGGCGGATGTCGACGATCGTCTCCAGGGCCGGCGTCGACAAGGCCTTCCCGGACTCGGTCAGCGCCTTGATCACCGCGTCGGCCTGCTCCTGCCGCGGCATCGAGGCGGAGGCGAAGTAGCGCCAGATGTCCTTGTCCTCCGGCCCCGGCAGCAGGAGTACGTCGGCGTTGGCCGTCGCACGTCCCGCACGGCCCACCTGCTGGTAGTAGGCCACCGGCGAGGACGGGGCGCCGAGGTGCAGCACGAAACCGAGATCGGGCTTGTCGAAGCCCATGCCGAGTGCGCTGGTGGCGACCAGCGCCTTGACCTGGTTGTCGCGCAGCGCCGCCTCGAGCCGCTCCCGGTCGGCCGGGTCGGTGCGGCCGGTGTAGCTGCGGACCTCGTGGCCCGCCTCGCGCAGCGTGGCCGCGACGTCCTCGGCACCGGCAACGGTCAGGGAGTAGATGATGCCGCTGCCGGGGAGGTCCGCGAGGTGCGCGACCAGCCAGGCGACCCGCTGCTCCGGGGAGGCCAGCGGCAGCACGCCGAGCCGCAGCGACTCGCGAGCGAGGCCACCGCGCAGGGTGAGCACCTCCCGACCACCCGAGGCCAGCTGCTCGGCGACGTCGGTGACCACCCGGGCGTTGGCGGTGGCCGTGGTCGCCAGCACCGGCGTCTCGTCGGGGAGCTCGTCGAGGAGATCCCGGATGCGCCGGTAGTCGGGACGGAAGTCGTGCCCCCAGTCGCTGACGCAGTGCGCCTCGTCGACCACCAGCAGGCCGCAGCGCTCGGCGAGACCGGGCAGCTGCTGCTCGCGGAAGCGCGGGTTGTTCAGGCGCTCGGGGCTGACCAGCAGCACGTCGACCTCGTCGGCAGCCAGCGCAGCACTCACCGCGCCCCACTCCTCGGCGTTGGCGGAGTTCATCGACATCGCCCGGATGCCGGCCCGTTCGGCCGCAGCGATCTGGTCGCGCATCAGCGCCAGCAGGGGCGAGATCAAGAAGGTCGGTCCGGCGCCGGCAGCCCGGCGCAGGGCGGTGGAGACGAAGTAGACGGCCGACTTGCCCCAACCGGTGCGCTGCACCACCAGCACCCGCTGCCGGCCGCCGACGAGCGCCTCGATCGCCTCGAGCTGCCCGTCGCGGAACTGGACGTCGTCGCGGCCGACCAGCCGTCGCAGGGCAGCGGTCGCCTCACCGGCGAGATCGGTCGTCGGCACCGACACGGCGTCGTGCACGGAGGCGAGGGTGGAGGGGTCGGCAGGCATTGGCCCACCGTACGGCGCAGCTCCGACAGTCCGGTCAGCTGCTGGAGTCCCTCGCGCCGCTGACCGCCGCGGCGAGCTGCGCCCTGAGCTTGCGCCGCTTGCGCTTGAGTCGTGCGCGGTCGGCGAGGAGCTCACTGGTCTCGGCGCGCAGCCTGGCGTTCTCGACCAGCACCTCCGCCAGCCGGTCGACTGCGAGGTCGAGCTGATCGCGAGCCCCCGGGAGCCCGGTCCCCTCGCCGGTCTCGCAGAGCCAGCCGAGGCTGCCCCGCAGGTCGTGCCCGGCCGCGCGCAGCGCCTCCTCCCACCGCGCCACCGTGGGCGCGAGCGAGGACGTGTCCGCTACCGGCAGCGCCGCTCGCTCGTCCTCGGCGTGGGAGAGCAGGTGGGCCGAGCCCGCCACCGGCGCCTCGAGCTGACGGTTGACCCGCCGCAGCACTGCCACCCCTGCGGGGTCGGGGTACGCCGGCACCACCGGAGCCAGTCCACCGGCCTCCAGCCCCGCGATCGCCAGCCCCGCACTCTCCAGCCCCGCGATCGCCAGGAATGCCGACCACTGGGCCGCGAGCGACTCGTGCGCGACCACGTGCAGGCGTTCGGGCCGGAAGGTCCAGCCCCACCGGGCCAGGACCTGCTCGAGCTCGTGACCGGCCCAGAACTCCTCGGCCTGACGGTGCTCCCGCGGCTCGGCCAGGACCCGGCCGACGTACTTGTCCCAACCGGTGCTCCGGCCCGCACGCAGCTCGGCCAGCCAGCCGCCGTAGAGCTGCTGGGAGAAGCTGTCGACCGTGACCACCAGGTGCACCTCGATGCCGATCAGCTGGTCCAGGGCGAGCCTGATCTGGTCCTTGTCGGCGACGCAGAGGTCCGGCGTGGACAGCAGCGAGACGCCCCTGTGCCTCCAGACGCGATCGCACACCTGGGCCCAGCGCCCCTCGACCTCCGCACGGCCGAGGCCCTCCGACCGGTGGGTGCGCAGCAGGTCGTGGGTGGCCCGACGTGCCTCCTCCGGGGTCGCGACGACGTGGGCGCCGTGGTCGCGCAGTGCCTGCGCGTGCGCCGCCAGGCTCGCTGCGACCACCGGGCGGGGCGAGCGGGCCAGACCGAGGTGCCAGATGAGCCTTCGCTGCGACATGTCCCGATCGTGACCGCGGTTTCCCACCAACAGGTGAACAGCACGTGACAGCAGGACGGAAGTTGTCTTTCGTCACACATTGCCCACCCGCCCTTGCGTGGGCCGAAAACGGGGCAGATACTGTTGTTACTGGCCGGTAGCAACCGCACCGCCGCACGTCCCAGCCCTGAAAAGGTGGATCCGTGAGCCACTACAAGTCCAACATGCGTGACATCGAGTTCAACCTCTTCGAGGTGCTCGGCCGCGACGAGGTCCTGGGTCAAGGCCCGTTCGAGGCCATCGACAGCGACACCGCTCGCTCGATCCTCACCGAGGTGGAGCGGCTCTCCCGCGAGGAGCTCGCCGCCTCCTACGAGGACAGCGACCGCAACCCGCCCGTCTTCGACCCCAAGACCAACACCGCACCCGTCGGGGAGTCGTTCAAGAAGAGCTACCAGGCCTGGCAGGACGCGGAGTACTGGCGCCTGCAGCTGCCCGAGGAGCTCGGCGGCACCCCCGCCCCCTCCAGCCTGGTCTGGGCGCTGGGCGAGATGGTGCTCGGCGCCAACGCGCCGATCTGGATGTACGGCGCCGGACCGGCCTTCGCGGCCATCGTGCACCGCAACGGCAACGACCGCGACAAGCAGATCGCCCAGCACATCATCGACCGCGGCTGGAACACCTCCATGGTGCTCACCGAGCCCGATGCCGGCTCCGACGTCGGCGCCGGTCGCACCAAGGCCACCCCCAACGACGACGGCACCTGGAACATCACCGGCGTCAAGCGGTTCATCACCTCGGCCGAGAGCGACCTGTCGGAGAACATCATCCACCTCGTGCTCGCCCGCCCGCAGGGTGTCGAGGGCGTCGGCGGACCCGGCACCAAGGGCCTGAGCCTGTTCATCGTGCCCAAGATCCACTTCGACCACGAGACCGGCGAGCTCACCGGTGAGCGCAACGGCGCCTACGTCACCAACGTCGAGCACAAGATGGGCATCAAGGTCTCCAACACCTGCGAGCTCACCTTCGGCGACACCGGTGTCGGCGGCGGCGAGCCGGCCGTGGGCTGGCTGCTCGGCGAGGTCCACGACGGCATCGCGCAGATGTTCCAGGTCATCGAGAACGCCCGGATGATGGTCGGCAGCAAGGCGATCGCCACCCTCTCCACCGGCTACCTCAACGCCCTGGACTTCGCCAAGACCCGCGTGCAGGGCTCCGACCTGACCCAGGCGGCCGACAAGACCGCCCCGCGCGTCACGATCACCCACCACCCCGACGTACGCCGCTCGCTGATGGTGCAGAAGTCGTTCTCCGAGGCGATGCGCTCGCTGGTGCTCTACACCGCGTCCTGGCAGGACCGGATCCAGCTCGCCGAGCACCGGGGCGAGACCGACGAGCTGGCGATGCGGGTCAACGACCTGCTGCTGCCGATCGTCAAGGGCTACGGCTCCGAGCGTTCGTGGGTGCTGCTCGGCACCGAGTCGCTGCAGACCTTCGGCGGCTCGGGCTTCCTGCAGGAGTACCCCCTGGAGCAGTACGTCCGCGACGCCAAGATCGACACCCTCTACGAGGGCACCACGGCGATCCAGGGCCAGGACTTCTTCTTCCGCAAGATCGTCAAGGACCAGGCCAAGGCCCTGGGCCACCTCGCCGGCGAGATCGAGAGCTTCGTCAAGGACGAGGCCGACTCCGCCGGCTCGGGGGGCCGCCTCAAGGTCGAGCGCGAGCTCCTGGCCAAGGCGCTCGAAGACGCCCAGGCCCTGGTCGGCCTGATGATCAACACCTTGATGAGCGCCGATGAGTCGGCCGAGGGCGGCGACATCCGCAACATCTACAAGGTCGGGCTGAACACCAGCCGCCTGCTGATGGTCCTGGGCGACGTGGTCTGCGCCTGGTTGCTGCTCAAGGGTGCCGAGGTGGCGCTGGAGAAGCTGGCCAGCGACGTCACGGAGAGCGACCGGCTCTTCTACGAGGGCAAGATCGCCGCCGCGCAGTTCTTCGCGGCCTACAACCTGCCCAAGCTGAGCGCCGAGCTCGCCATCGCCGAGGCCACCGACCTCTCGCTGATGGACCTCGACGAGGGTTCGTTCTGATCGTTAGTGGGTAGACCGGCCGTGGCGTGTTGCGACTCACGCTACGCCTGAACCGGCACCAACAGGGGCACACTGGTGCCAATCGAAAGGGGAATGTCATGGGTATCGGACTCGGAGTGGTTCTGCTGGTCCTGGGGCTGATCTTTGCCCTGAACGTGATCGACCTGCCTGCCAGCGTGGACGACGTCGTCGCCACCAACACGCTGGGCTGGATCCTGATCATCGCGGGGGTGCTGGCCATCGTGCTGGCCCTGGTGATGAACAACCAGCGCACTCGCAGCACCCGCGTGGTCGAGGAGCGTCGGGTCGACGAGCGCCCGTAACACGATCACCACAGCAACGCCGGCGGCCCGCCCGTTCCCCTCGCCGGGAGCGTGGCGGGTCGCCGTACGCTGTGCGCCATGAGCGACCCCGAGACCGACGACCTCGCCCGCCTCGTCGAGCTGTGGCAGCGCGCGATCACCGACCTCCTGGCCCTCGCCCGCAGCCTGCCGGTGGACGAGTGGGACCTGCCCACCGACTGCCCGGGCTGGTCGGTCAAGGACCACGTGGCCCACACCGCGCACCTCGAGGCGGTGCTGGCCGGCGCTCCCGAGGAGACCCTCGAGGTGGCCAAGGCGCCGCACCTGCGCGGACTGATGAACTACTACACCGAGCAGGGGGTCCTCGCCCGCCGCGATCGCGACATGGAGGCGCTGGCCACCGAGATCGCACGGTCGGTCGCCACGCGGCTGCGTGAGCTGCAGGCCGACCCGCCCACCGACGGCGATGCCCCGGCTCCCAGGACGCCGGGCGGCGTCGGCTGGAGCACGGGCAAGCTGTTGGCCAACCGCCCCTTCGACATCTGGGTCCACGAGCAGGACATCCGCCGGGCCACGGATCGACCCGGCGGCTACGACTCCCCCGCTGCCGCCCACGTGATCTCGACCCTCGGCCGCGGGCTCCCGATGGTGGTGGGCAAGCGGCTCGCCCCACCTCCGGGGTCCGTCGTCCGGGTGCAGGTGCCCGACGCCTCCGAGGAGTGGACGGTGCAGGTCGGGCCCGACGGCCGTGCCCAGCTCGCGATGCCGGACGCCGAGGCGAACGCCACGGTGGTGCTCTCCCCCGAGGACTTCGTGGTCCTGGCGGCGGGCCGCCGCACCCCCGAGCAGACCAGCGCGCACGTCACCGGCGACGAGGAGCTCGGCCACCGGCTCCTCGGCGCGATGGCCATCACTCCAT
Source organism: uncultured Actinomycetota bacterium (assembly GCA_963782215.1). Lineage (GTDB taxonomy): Bacteria > Actinomycetota > Actinomycetes > Propionibacteriales > Nocardioidaceae > Marmoricola. The sequence goes on from CAWAJE010000008.1 coordinate 153,429, forward strand.
GACCGGCGATCACAACCTGCCGTGGACGCCCGCCGACATCCCCGACCTCACCGGCCGGCGAGCGCTCGTCACCGGGGTCACCAGCGGCATCGGCGAGCAGACCGCGATGGAGCTGGCCCGGCACGGCTCGGAGGTGATCCTCGGTGCCCGCGATGCCGAGAAGCTGTCCGCGAGCATCGCCCGGATCACCCGCGAGGTGCCCGACGCGGTGCTGCACCCGCTCCAGATCGACGTCTCCGACCTCGAGTCCGTACGCCGTGCCGCAGCCAGGGCCGCTGAGCACGGCCCGCTGCACCTGCTGGTGAACAACGCCGGGGTGATGGCGACGCCCTACCAGCGCACCCCGGACGGGTTCGAGCTGCAGATGGCGACCAACCACTTCGGTCCCTTCGCGCTGACCGGGCTGCTGCTGCCGCAGCTCGTCGAGTCGGGCGACGCCCGGGTGGTGGGGGTCAGCTCCCAGGCCAGCCGGCTGACCCGGAACCCACCGCTGGACGACCCCCGGGCACTGGGCGGCCGCTACCGGCGCTGGGATGCCTACTCCAAGTCCAAGCTGGCCAACGTGATGTTCGCCTTCGAGCTGGACCGCCGCGCCCGCGCGCAGGGAGTGCCGGTCAAGGGCATGGTGGCCCACCCCGGCCTCTCCGCCACCGGCCTGATGGCCTCGCGCGACCCGGGCTCCCGGCGGCGGCTGCGGCTGAGCGCCACGATCCTGCCCGCCGCGTTCGAGGTGCTCGGCCAGCCCTCCAGCCTGGGTGCGCTGCCGACCTTGATGGCGGCGACCGCCGACCTGCCCGGTGCGAGCTACGTCGGCCCCGGTGGGCCGCTCCAGATGCGGGGCCACCCCCGGGTGGTCTCGCCGCGGCGGCTGGCCCGGGACGAGGACACGCAGCGGCAGCTGTGGCGGCTGAGCCAGGACGCCACCGGGGTCAGGTACCTGGGCCGGTGAGCCGCCACCCTGCGTCGCTGCCACTGCTGCGTCCGATCGTCGCCTCCGACCACGCGGAGGTGCTCGCGCTCAACGAGCGTCACGTCGAGCTGCTCTCCCCGCTCGACCGGGCCCGGCTGCTCGAGCTGCAGGCTGCCGCCGACCGGGCGAGCGTGCTCGAGCACGAGGGCCGGTTCGCCGGCTTCGTGATCACCTTCGCCTCCGGGTCGTCCTACGACGGGGAGAACTTCGCCTGGTTCGCCGAGCGCTACCCCGACTTCGGCTACCTCGACCGGGTGGTCGTGCACGAGGACTTCCTCCGCCGTGGGCTCGCGAGCGCTGTCTACGACGCGCTCGAGGCCAGCTGCGGCCGGCCGGTGTTCACCCTCGAAGTCAACGTCGATCCGCCCAACGAGCCGTCGCTGGCCTTCCACCGCGCCCGCGGCTACGTCGAGGTTGGGCGGCGGATGTCGGGCGGCCACCTCGTGGCGATGCTGGTCAAACACCTGGACGGGTAGCTGAACGGGCCCCGCCGACTACGCCCGTGGCGAACAGTGGTTGCGCAGACCGTGCCCGAGCACTCAGGTTGGACCGATGAAGCTGTTGGTCCTCGGAGGCACCGTGTTCTTGTCCCACGCCGTCGCGAGCGCGGCCGTCGCCCGCGGGCACGAGGTGACCTGCGCTGCCCGCGGCAAGTCCGGCGACGTGCCGGACGGCGCCCGGCACGTCTTCCTGGACCGTGAGCAGCCCGACTGGTCGGTGCTGGAGGGTGAGTGGGACGCGGTCGTCGACGTCGCCCGGTCGCCCGTCTGGGTGGCCGAGGCGCTGGAACATCTCGCCGCACGCGCGCCGCACTGGACCTTCGTGTCCACGATCAGCGTCTACGCGGACCACTCCGTCGCGGGAGGTACGCCGGACACGCTGCCCCTGCTGCCGCCGATCACCGACGACGTCGAGCAGGACACCCCGGAGACCTACGGCGCGCAGAAGGTTGCCTGCGAGCAGGCGATCCAGGCGGCGGTGCGCGAGTGCCTGGTGGTGCGGCCTGGCCTGATCATCGGGCCCGGCGACCCGAGCGGCCGGTTCACCTACTGGGTCGAGCGCCTGGCCGAGGGCGGCGACGTGCTCGCCCCGGAGTCTCCCGATCGCGGCACCCAGTTCATCGACGTGCGCGACCTCGCGGAGTGGCTGGTCGAGTGCGCCGAGGAGCGCCGTACCGGTGTCTACGACGCCACCGGTCGGGTCAGCCGCCTGGGCGACCTGGTCTCCGAGGTCGTCGCCACCGTCGGGGGCAATGCCACCGTGATCTGGGCTGACGCCGACTTCCTGCTCGAGCGCGACGTGAGCTACTGGGCCGGGCCGCGCTCGCTGCCGCTGTGGCTGCCCGAGGCGGCCCGCGGGATGACCGCGCACAACGTCGATGCGGTCTTCGCCGCCGGTCTCACCACCCGCCCGGTCGGCGAGACCGCCACGGACACGCTCGCCTGGGTGCGCGGGAACGAGCACGCCCCTCGGACCGGGCTGAGCCGGGCCGAGGAGCAGGCGCTGCTCGACGACTGGCATACGCTCCGCGCGTGACCCGACTTGGAGCCCGCGAGCTGATCACCCTCGTCCTCGACGAGGGGTCCTGGACCAGCTGGGACACCGCTCCCGACCACTCCGGCGCCGGTGCCGACTACGCCGCCGCGCTCATCAGGGCGGCCGAGAGGTCGGGCGTCGACGAGTCGGTGCTCACCGGCCAGGGCATGCTGCGCGGGCGCCGGGTCGCGGTCGTCGCCAGCGAGTTCGCGTTCCTCGCCGGCAGCATCGGCCGGGCGGCCGCGGACCGGCTGGTCAGCGCGATCGAGCGTGCCACCGCCGAGGGCATCCCCCTGCTGGCCGCACCCGCCAGCGGAGGCACCCGGATGCAGGAGGGCACCGGCGCCTTCGTGCAGATGGTGCGGATCGCCGCTGCCGTCGCGCGGCACAAGTCGGCCGGGCTGCCCTACCTCGTCTACGTGCGCCACCCCACCACCGGCGGCGTGATGGCCTCGTGGGGCTCGCTCGGCCACATCACCGTCGCCGAGCCCGGCGCGCTGGTCGGCTTCCTCGGCCCGCGCGTCTACGAGGCCCTCTACGGCGAGGCGTTCCCCGCAGGCGTGCAGACCTCGGAGAACCTCTTCGCCCACGGGATCGTGGACGCCGTGGTGCCTCCCGAGGAGATCGGCGACGTGCTCGACCGGGCCCTGAAGATCCTCAGCCCCGCACCGGCGGAGACTCTCGCCGACCCCGCCTCCGAGGAGATCGGCGACGTCGACGCGTGGGAGGCGATCACCCGGTCCCGGCGTACCGACCGCCCCGGCGTGCGTCGCCTGCTGAAGTACGCCGCCACCGACGTGATCCCGCTCAACGGCACCGGTCAGGGCGAGTCGGACCCGGGCCTGCTGATCGCGCTGGCGCGCTTCGGCAGCACCGGCTGCGTCTTCCTCGGCCAGGACCGGCGCGGCCAGACCCAGGACCACCCGCTCGGCCCCGGGGCGCTGCGCGAGGCGCGGCGCGGGATGCGGCTGGCAGTCGAGCTCGGGCTCCCGCTGGTGACCGTGATCGACACCCCCGGGGCCGCGCTGTCCGCCGAGGCCGAGGAGGGCGGGCTCGCGGGAGAGATCGCCCGCTGCCTGGCCGACCTCGCCACCCTCGGGGCACCCACGCTGTGCCTGATGCTCGGCGAGGGCAACGGTGGCGGAGCACTCGCCTTCCTGCCCGCCGACCGGGTGGTCGCCGCACAGCACGCCTGGCTCTCGCCGCTCCCACCGGAGGGTGCCAGCGCCATCGTGCACCGCGACACCGAGCACGCCGCGGAGATGGCCCGCTCCCAGAAGGTCTCGGCGGTCGAGCTGATGCGGCGCGGGGTGGTCGACCGGATCGTCGCGGAGCGCCCCGACGCGGCGGACGAGCCCGAGGAGTTCTGCCACCGGGTCGGCGCGGTGCTGCACTTCGAGCTGTCCCGGCTGCGCGGCCAGGATCCCCGGGCGCTGCTGCAGGTGCGGCCGGACCGCTTCGCCGGCCGCTAGGCGGGCGGCTCCTAGAACAGCAGCGCGCTCGCCGGGTCCTCCATGATCGCCGCGACGTCGGCGAGGAAGCGCGAGCCCTTCTCACCGTCGACGTGACGGTGGTCGAAGCTCAGCGCGAGCTGCGTCACCTGGCGCACGGCGATCTCGTCGCCCTGGTCGGTGGAGACCACCCACGGCTGCTTGCGGACCGCACCGAAGCACAGGATCGCGGACTCGCCGGGGTTGATGATCGGCGTGCCCGAGTCGACGCCGAAGACACCGACGTTGGTGATGGTGAAGGTGCCACCGGACATGTCGGCCGGCTGGGTGCGCCCCTCACGTGCCGTGGCGGCGAGCTGGTTCAGCTCGCCCGCCAGGTCGAGCAGGGACAGCTGCTCGGCGTCCTTGACGTTGGGTACGACGAGGCCGCGCGGTGTGGCCGCGGCGATGCCGAGGTTGACGTAGCTCTTGAAGACGATCTCCTGGGCCTTGTCGTCCCAGTACGAGTTGATCTCCGGCGTCCGCCGCATCGCGAGCATGGCCGCGCGGGCCAGCACCAGCAGCGGCGAGACCTTGACGTCCTTGAACTCGCGACGGCTCTTGAGCCGCGCGACGAACTCCATCGTGCGGGTCACGTCGACGGTCACCCACTCGGTGACGTGCGGGGCGGTGAAGGCCGAGTCGACCATCGCCTGCCCCATCATCTTGCGCACGCCCTTGATCGGCTCACGCCGCTCCCGCTCACCCTGCGCGACGGCACGGGTGCTGGTCGCCGGAGCGGCCTCCTCCGTCGACGTCGCGGAGGATCCGGCAGCGGACTCGACGTCTGCGCGGGTGATCGTGCCCTCCGGACCGGACGGGCGCACCTGGGCCAGGTCGACCCCGAGGTCCTTGGCCAGCTTGCGCACCGGCGGCTTGGCGAGCACCCGGACCTGCGAGCCGCTGAGTGCCTCGGCGGGCACGAACTCCGCCCGCGCGGTCTCGGGCTCCGGCGCGGGGGTCGCGGGCACCGCCGGCTCGTCGACCTCGACGACCGGCTGCGACTGCGCGCCCCCGGGGGCGAAGGCGCCCTGCACCTGCATCTGCGTGGCCGCACCGGCTTCGGTCGACGGCGACGCCGAGCCCTTGCGGGGACGGCGCACGGGGCCGCGGTCGGCCTTGTTGCGACCGACCAGGCTCTCGCCCTCGCCACCACCGCTGGCTGCGGGGTTGGAGAGGTCCATCGCGCTCAGGTCGGCAGCGTCGACCGGGGCGGCAGGGGTGGCGCTCGGCGTGGGGACCTCGCCGGCGGCGCCGATCGAGATGATCGCCGTGCCGACCTCCACGGTCTCGCCCTCCTTGACGAGCAGGCCGGTGACGGTGCCGGCATAGGGCGAAGGCAGCTCGACCAGCGACTTCGCGGTCTCGATCTCGACCACGATGTCGTTGATCTCGATGACATCTCCCTCCTTGACCCGCCAGGAGACGATCTCGGCCTCGGTGAGTCCTTCACCGACGTCGGGGAGCAGGTAGTCAGCCATGTCAGAACCTCCGGTTCAGTAGGCGAGGGATCGGTCGACGGCATCCAGCAGCCGGTCGAGGTCGGGCAGGAAGTCCTCCTCGATCCGGGACGCGGGATAGGGGATGTCGAAGCCACCGACGCGCAGCACCGGCGACTCCAAGGAGTAGAAGCACTCCTCCTGGATCCGCGCGGCGACCTCCGAGCCCATGCCGAGGTTGACGTGGGCCTCGTGGGTGACGATGGCGTGGCCGGTACGGCGTACGGACTCGAAGACCGGCCCCATGTCCAGCGGGCTCAGCGTGCGCAGGTCGATCACCTCGAGCGAGTGGCCGTCGGCCGCGGCGGCCTCGGCAGCCTTCAGCGCGGTCTTCACCATCGGGCCGTAGGCCAGCACGGTCGCATCGGTGCCGCGGCGCACCACCCGGCTGCTGAACAGCGGGTCGGGCGTGGCGGTGTCGTCGAGCTCGGCCTTGTCGGCGTGGTACTGCCGCTTGGGCTCCAGGAAGATCACCGGGTCGTCGGAGGCGATCGCCTGCTGGATCATCCAGTAGCCGTCCACCGGGTTGGAGCACGCGACCACCTTGAGCCCGGGGGTGTGCGCGAACTGCGCCTCGGGGCTCTCGGAGTGGTGCTCGACCGCGCCGATGCCGCCACCGAACGGGATCCGGATCACCATCGGCATCGGGGAGCGGCCCTTGGAGCGGTAGTGCATCTTCGCGACCTGACACACGATCTGGTCGTAGGCCGGGTAGACGAAGCCGTCGAACTGGATCTCCACCACGGGCCGGTAGCCGCGCAGCGCCATCCCGACCGCGGTGCCGACGATGCCGGACTCGGCCAGCGGCGAGTCGATGACGCGGTCCTCGCCGAAGTCCTTCTGCAGGCCGTCGGTGATCCGGAAGACGCCACCGAGCTTGCCGACGTCCTCACCCATGATCAGGACCTTGGGGTCGTCCTCCATCGCCTTGCGCAGGCCCATGTTGAGGCCCTTGGCGAGAGTGATCTTCTGCGTGCCCATCAGTGCGCCCCCTCGAACGTGGCCAGGTAGGCCGCGAAGCCCTCGCGCTGCTGGCGAAGCTCCTCGGTCTCCTCGGCGTAGACGTGGTCGAACATGTCCATCGGCTTGGGGTCGGGCAGGGCCTTGCAGCCCTCACGCAGGTGGTGGCCGAGCTCGTTGGCCTCCTCCTGGACGGTCTCCAGGAAGCCGTCGTCGACCAGGCCGTTGCGGCGCAGGTAGACCTTGACCCGCTCGATCGGGTCCTTGAGCTTCCAGTGCTCGACGTCGTCGGAGAGCCGGTAGCGGGTGGGGTCGTCGGTGGTGGTGTGCGCGCCCATCCGGTAGGTGTAGGCCTCCACCAGCGTGGGTCCGCTGCCGTCCCGTGCCCGCTGCAGGGCGGCCTGGGTGACGGCGTACGTCGCGAGGACGTCGTTGCCGTCGACGCGGACGCCGGGGAAGCCGAAGCCGTTGGCACGCTGGTAGAGCGGGATCCGGCTCTGGCGCTCGATCGGCTCGGAGATGGCCCACTGGTTGTTCTGGCAGAAGAACACCACCGGCGCGTTGTAGGAGGCGGCGAAGATGAACGCCTCGTTGACGTCGCCCTGGCTGCTCGCACCGTCGCCGAAGTGCGCGATCACCGCGGCGTCGCGGTCGGGGTCGCCGGTGCCGACGGCGTGGTCGCGCTGGATCCCCATCGCGTAGCCGGTGGCGTGCAGCACCTGGGCGCCGATCACGATCGTGTAGAGCCCGAAGTTGTTGTCGTTCGGGTTCCAGGCACCGTGGTCGACACCGCGGAAGAGTCCGAGGAGGTTCAGCGGGTCGACACCGCGGCACCAGGCGACGCCGTGCTCCCGGTAGGTCGGGAAGACGTAGTCCTGCGGCCGCAGGGCGCGACCTGCGCCGATCTGGGCGGCCTCCTGGCCGAGCAGCTGGGCCCAGATGCCGAGCTCGCCGTGGCGCTGCAGCGCGGTGGCCTCGGTGTCGATCCGGCGCACGAGCACCATGTCTCGGTAGAAGCCGCGCAGCTCCTCGGCGCTGAAGTCCCGGTCGAACTCGTCGTGGTGGACGCGCTCGCCCTCGGGGGTGAGCAGCTGGACGAGGTCGGGGCCACCGTCCGCGGTAGAGGGGCCGTAGACCCCCATCAGATCGGGTCCGTACTCCGGCATTCAACACTCCCTGTGTCCGGGCGGCAGCGGGGTCTCCGCGACGCTTGGGGCCTGCAGTGGCGCACCTGGTCGCAAGGGTGGCGCGACCGGGGCGACCGGCTGAGGAGGCTGTGACCGGCGCCACAGTTCCCTGCGGCAAAACTAGCGGACGCGGCCCACTTGCGACCAATCGGGACACCGCGCCCGGCCACGTCGTGACCGGGCCGTGACCTGAGCGCACGGACGGATGTTCAGCGCCGTCAGCCCCGGGCGAGCAGGTGGGTCGCGATCGCCGTGACATGGAGCGAATCGGTGCCGCAGCAGCCGCCGACCACGCGCAGGTCGGGCAGCAGGTCACGCAGCTCCCCGTAGTGCCGGGCCAGGGCGGGGACGTCACCACGATCGAGCTCGGTTGCCGCGTCGAGCTCCTCGTGGCTCAGCTCCGAGGCGTTCGCACGCACTCCCTTGATCCGCGAAGCCCACGGCGCCGCCGGGTCGAGCGCGTCGAGGAAGTGGGTGGGATGGGCGCAGTTGACCATGAAGTACGCCGCAGCCCCGCCCGTGGCGTCGTCGACCTCGGCGATCGCCTCCCCCAGCGGACTCCCCGAGGGCAGCCGGCCGTCGGTGCCGGTGGTGAACGAGACGACCGCAGGCAGCGCGACACCCCTCGCCGCCCGGACGAAGCCGATCGCCTCGGCGGCGTACGTCAAGGTCACTGCGGTGGTCATGTCGGCACTGGCCGCGGCAAAGGCCTTGAGCTGCAGCGAGTGGTACTCCTCGGCCTCGTCCACGGACATCACCTCCCCGACCACGTAACCGTCACCACGGGGCCCGACCACGCCGTCCAGCACGGCGGTCACACCCGGGCGGGCACCGGCGAGCTCGCGCACGAAGCCGACCGACCGGCGGTTGATCTCGTCCAGCCCGTCGGGGTCGTAGCCGAGCCGGCCGCCCCAGTCCGGGCTGGCCCGCCAGGTGGGGGTGTCCAGCACGATCCCCCGACCGAGGCGTTCGGCGAGGTCGAGGTAGGGCGCGTAGTACGACTCGAGCGCGGCGCGACCCGCCGCGGTGTCGAGCAGCGGGAAGGCCGCGAAGTCCGGCAGATCGATCCCGGCGCCGAAGATCAGCGTCGTCTCGAGTCCGCCATCGGTGAGGAACAGGTCAGCGTCGAGCTGGGGCAGCGTCATGACATCTCCGATCCGACTTCATTGTGCTGCCGCTCGCCGGAGCCGCCAAGAGGGGACCCGTCAGTCAGCGGGTCGGGTCGGGCTGGGTCGGCTCGGGAGCCACCGGGTCGAAGACCGCACGCGGCGTGGCCCGGGTCGCCGCGGCCACGCCGACCACGGTGATCACCAGGCCGGCGATCTCCCGGGCGTTCAGCGTCTCGCCCAGCAGCACCCAGGCGAGCACCGCGGTCACGGGCGGCATCAGGAAGAACACGCTGGCGGCGGCGCCGGCCCCTCGCGCTCGCACCAGGATCCCGAGCAGCCCGAGCCCCAGGATGGAGTTCACCACCGCGAGGTAGACCAGCGCGATGCCGCCGGCCACGGGGTCGCGCACCACGTCGGTGCCCTCGACGAGGAGGGCCAGCACCACCAGCGGCGGCGCGGAGACCCCGAACTGGATCGTCGCCGACCAGAGCGGGTCCGGGGCGTGGCCGATCCACCGCTGGCCCAGGGTGCCCAGGCTGAGGCCGAGCACGCTGATCACTCCCAGCACCACCCCGAAGGTGCCGCCCGCCTCGTCGACGTCGGGACCGAGCACGAGCAGCACGCCGGCGACACCGACCACGAAGCCGATCAGCTGCACCTGGGAGAGCCGTTCGTGCAGGAACATTGCCGCGAGCAGGGCGGTCAGCACGGGGCTCAACGAGTGCATCAGGGAGGCCAGGGTCGCGCCGAGGCCGGCGTCGAAGGCGAGGTAGATCGCGGCGAACTGCACGCCGTTGAGCACGAACCCGGAGAGCCCGATCCGGATCGCGTCCTGGCGCGAGACCCGCAACGGGCCCCGAAGCACGCGCGCCAGGATCCCCGCAAGCAGCGCCGCCAGCACGAAGCGGGTGGCGACCAGCGCGAGCGGGGAGACGGCCTCGACGCCGTAGGGCCCCGCGATGTAGCCCGAGGACCAGACCAGCACGAATGCCGCCGCGGGGACCAGCGGCAGGTGCCTCCCGGGAGCGGTGCTCACGCCCGACCTGCTGCTGGGCCCACTTCTGGGCCCACTTCTGGGCTCTCATCTGGGCTCACTTCTGGCTCCTCCGACCGTCGCCCGGGTCGTCCCGAGACGCGCCCTGTGACGCTAGCCGACGACCACCCCTCTGGGAGACTCAGGCCCATGAGCGACTCCGGTTCGAAGGTCATCTCCGAAAGCATCGAGATCGACGCCCCCGCTGCAGCGGTGTTCGCGATCCTCGCCGATCCCCGCCAGCACGTCCGCATCGATGGGTCGGGTTCGGTCAAGGAGCTGCTCAGGGGCCCGGACCGGCTCAGCAAGGGCGCGACGTTCGGGATGGACATGAAGCTGTTCGGGGCGCCGTACAAGATCCGCAACAAGGTGGTGGAGTACGACGAGGACGCCCGGATCGCGTGGCGGCACTTCGGCGCCCACCGCTGGCGCTACGTGCTCGAGCCGGCCGGGTCCGGGACCCGGGTGACCGAGTCGTTCGACTACAGCCGCTACGGCGCCGTGGCCCGCCTGGCGCTCGAGGCGGCCGGCTTCCCCAAGCGCAACCGTGAGGGCATCGCCGCCACGCTGGTCAAGCTCAAGGCCGCTGCTGAGGCCGACGTCCGGGGTGCCGCGTGAGCATCCGGGAGGGCACCGAGGTGAGCTGGCAGTGGGGCAGCTCCACCGCGACGGGCAAGGTCACCGAGATCCACCGGTCGAAGGTGACCCGCACCTCCAAGGGCAGTGAGATCACCCGCAACGGCAGCGACGACGATCCGGCCTACGTGATCGAGCAGGAGGACGGCACCACGGTGCTGAAGCTGAGCAGCGAGGTCGACCGGGCCTGATCCGGGCCTGATCCGGACCTGAACGGGTCGCGGCTCTTCCCCTCGCGCCTGCGTCGCGTGAGCATGGGCCGCATGAAGATCTCGCGGACCGTCGTGGTGCTCGATGCGGCCGACCTGGACGCGGAGAGCTCGTTCTGGGCGGCGCTGCTGGGCGGCACGGTCGAGGCGGAGGCCGACTGGCACAGCATCCAGGTCGACGGGCAGTGGCGGCTCGCCGTACAGCTCGCGCCCGACCACCAGCCCCCGGACTGGCCCGACGGCTCGCCGCAGCAGATCCACCTCGACCTCTGGGTCGAGGACCTCGCCACCGCTCACGAGGAAGTGCTCGCGCTCGGCGCGCGCCTGCTCCAGGCCGCTGAGGATCTGGACGCGGAGGACGGCTGGCAGGTGTACGCCGACCCGGCCGGCCATCCGTTCTGCCTGTGCTGGCACTGAGCCGACGGATCAGCTGGCGGATCAGCTGGCGCGGTCAGCCGGCGGACTCGTCCAGGGTCAGCGCGGCTCCGTTGATGCACCAGCGCTGACCGCTCGGGGCCGGGCCGTCGCCGAAGACGTGACCCAGGTGCCCGCCGCAGCTGGTGCACGAGGCCTCGCGCCGCGGAAACAGCATCTTGAAGTCGGTGCGCACGCTCACGGCCTCGAGGCTGGCGGGCGCGGAGAAGCTGGGCCACCCGGTGCCGGAGTCGAACTGCTGCTCGGGGCGGAACAGCGCCGCGTCACAGCCGGCGCAACGGTAGATCCCGACGGGCTCGGCGGGCGGGTGCTCGTAGACACTGCTCCCCGCGGCCTCGGTGCCCGAGCGACGCAGCACCCGGTAGGCCTCGGGACTGAGCAGCGCACGCCACTCGGAGCTGGTCCGGACGACCTCGGGGGCGGAACGCTGCTTGAACACCTCCTCACCCTAGAGACCGGTTGGCTGGCGCCCCGGTGTCGTCGTCGGAGATCTGCGCCGGGCTTCGGTCTCAGGCCAGAGGCTCCAGGAGCTGGGGTGCCTGCGGCGACTCGACCCACGCGCGGGAGCAGTCCTGGCAGGTGCGGGCGTCGCTCAACATCTCCGGCCCGACGATCTTGCGGCAGCAGCGGCAGTAGCCGAACGTCGTACGCCGGACCCGGACCAGGCGGTCGATCAGCTCCCGCAGCCGCCCGACGTCGACGATCCCACCCACCTCGACGAAGATCTGGTCCCGCTGGCGGTAGGCCAGCCCGCCCGCCTCGTGGTGCCAGACGCCCTCGGGCCGCGCCAGGAAGACCCCGTGCGGGTAGACGCGGAGCATCAGCTGCACCGGGTCGCCGGAGGCGAACCACTCCGAGCCACCGTCGGCCCCGTCGCCTCGCCGGACGACACTGTCCACGGGCCGCCACCCGGCGCCGAAGATGTCCACGAACTGCAGCGGCGCCATCCCCAGCTGCTCCGCGAGCCGACCGGACGCGTCGACAAGACCGTGTTGCTCAGACATCTGTGTCACCCCCCGACCGGTCGGGGTCAGCCTAGGGTCGGGTGCCACCGCGCCGCCATGCCTGATCTGCACCCAGCCTGCATTCCCGCCGGAAAGCAAATGTCAATCGCCCGAATTGCCGGTCTTTCGAGACACCCAGTCCCGCGCCGTGTCGAGCAGCAGGTCGTTGGCGGCCGGCTCACCGATGCTCACCCGCACGCCCTCGCCCGCGAACGGACGCACCGTCACCCCCGCCGCCTCGGCCGCCGCGACGAACCCGGCGGTGTCCTCGATCGCCAGCCAGACGAAGTTCCCCTGCGCATCTGGCACCGTCCACCCCTGCTCGCGCAGGCCGACGAGCACCCGCTCGCGCTCGGCCACGATCGCCTCGACCCGCTCCAGCAGGGCCGGTTCGGCAGCGAGGCTGGCGACCGCTGCCGCCTGGGCGACTGTCGAGACGCCGAAGGGCAGGGCGCACGCGCGCACCGCGCCCGCGACCTCCTCGTGGGCCACGAGATAGCCCACCCGGAGGCCGGCGAGCCCGTAGGCCTTGGCGAAGGTGCGCATCACCGCGACGTTGGCGTGCCCGGCCTGCAGGGCGAGCGCCTCCACGGGGTCCTCGGCGCGCACGAACTCGCGGTAGGCCTCGTCGACCACGACCAGCACGTGGTCGGGCACCGCCGCGACCAGCTCACGGAGCTCGGTGCCGGTGACCGACGGGCCGGTGGGGTTGTTCGGCGTACAGACCACGACGACCTTGGTCCGGTCCGTCACGGCCGCCGCCATCGCGGCGAGGTCGTGGCGGCCCTCGCCCGTGACCGGCACCTGCACCGAGACCGCCCCGGCCGCGGAGACGGCGATCGGGTAGGCCTCGAAGGAGCGCCACGCGTAGACGACCTCGTCGCCGGGATCGCAGAACGCCTGCAGCAGGTGGTAGAGCACGGCGACCGATCCGGTACCCGCCGCCAGCCGCTGCGGGGGTACGTCGAGCCGCTCGGCCAACGCGTCGTACAGCGCGGTGTTGCCCATGTCGGGGTAGCGGTTCATCTGCTCCACCGCCGCCTGGGCTGCCTCCACGACCCCGGGCAGGGGCGGGTACGGGTTCTCGTTCGACGACAGCTTGTAGACCTGCTGCCCCGGTCGTGGAGCGGGCGGACGCCCGGCGACGTAGACGGGGATGTTCGCGACGGTCTCGCGCGGGCGGGGAGGGTTCTGGGTGCTCACCCGAGCACCCTAGGACCCGCTCCCGGGATCGCGCCCGTCAACCCTGAGCACCAGCCCCCACTACGCTGCTGTGCCATGAGGCTCCTGAGCTGGCTCGCGGTCAACTCCCTCGCTCTCGGCGCTGCCGTGTGGCTCTTCGACGGCATCACCCTCAGCGGCAGCGACGACACCGACCGCTTCGTCAAGCTGCTCGTCGTCGGTGCGGTGTTCGGTCTGGTCACCGCCGTGGTGCGCCCGGTGGTGGCCTTCGTCTCACTGCCCCTGGTCGTGCTGACGCTGGGGCTGATGCTGCTGGTGATCAACGCGCTGATGCTGCTGCTGACCAGCCGGATCTCCGAGGCGTTCGGGCTCGGGCTGCGCGTGGACGGCTTCTGGGTCGCGCTGCTCGGATCGATCGTGATCTCGCTGGCCTCGATGGTGCTCGAGGCGGTCCTGCCCGACCACGACCGGCGACGCTGACCGGCGGCGACCAGATGACGCTTCCCCGACCGAGCGGCTCGCCGTACCGGATCGCGTTCGTGTGCCTGGGCAACATCTGCCGCTCCCCGATGGCCGAGGTGGTGCTGACCCGGATGCTCGAGCAGGCCGGGCTGTCGCAGGAGGTGCAGGTCACCAGCTGCGGCACCGGCGGCTGGCACGTCGGCGAGCCGATGGACCCGCGGGCCGCGCGCGAGCTGGTCGCGTCGGGGTACGACGCCTCCGGTCACCGGGCGCAGCAGTTCGATCCGAGCTGGCTCGAGCGTGACCTCGTCCTCGCGATGGACGCGAGCAACCTCGCCGACATCGTGGGCACCACCACCGGCGGTCCTGGCGACGAGGAGCGGGTGCGGTTGTTCCGCAGCTTCGATCCGCGGGTCTCGCCGGGAGCCGGACCGGCCGACCTCGACGTACCCGATCCGTGGTTCGGGGGCGACGAGGGATTCCGTGAGGTGCTGGACATGGTCGAGCGAACCTGCCGCCGGATCGTGGTGGAGCTGGAGTCGCTCGAGCTCTGATCCCTGCTGGTGGTTCCACTCGATCGGGGTCAGAGTGGAGCGATGACGCGGATGCCTGGCATCGTCGAGCGGGTCGAGCACCTGCTCGACGTCGCCGTGATCGCGACGACGCCGGTGGCGGGCGGGGACATCTGCACCGCCACCCGGGTGCGGCTCAGTGACGGCTCCTCGGTGCTGGTCAAGACCCGTGCCGGCAGCCCACCGGGGTTCTTCGAGGCCGAGGCCCGCGGGCTGCGCTGGCTCGCCGAGCCGGGAGTGGTCGACGTGGCCGAGGTCCGTGCCGTGCAGGACGACTGCCTGGTGCTGGGATGGATCGAACCCGGGCGGCCGACGGCGGAGAGCGCCGCCGCGCTGGGTCGCTCCCTCGCCCGCCTGCACGCCAGCGGGGCCCCGGGGTTCGGCGGGCAGCAGGACGGCTTCATCGCAACCCTGCCGCTGCCCAACAAGCCCGCGCCGTCCTGGCCGGCGTTCTACGCCACCCGGCGGGTGCTGCCCTACCTGAAGCTTGCCTCGGACCGTGACCACGTCGACGCCGGGGACGTCACGGCCGTCGAGACGGTGCTGTCGCGGCTCGAGGAGCTCGTCGGTCCCGAGGAGCCTCCGGCCCGGCTGCACGGGGACCTGTGGTCGGGCAACGTGGTGTGGTCCCTCGACCGGGGCACGCTGATCGACCCAGCCGCGCACGGTGGCCACCGGGAGACCGACCTCGCGATGCTGACCCTCTTCGGCCTGCCGCACCTGCAACGGCTGCTGGACGCCTACGACGAGGAGCACCCGCTCGCCCCCGGGTGGGAGGATCGGCAGCCGCTGCACCACCTCTTCCCGCTGCTGGTGCACGCCGCGCTCTTCGGTGGCCACTACGGCTCCCGCGCCGGGAACGCGGCCCGCCGCCTCCTGCAGTCCTGACCCAACGCGCACCCCCCGCCGCGACGTCCCGGCAGTCTCAGGGGTTGCTCAGGGGGAACTGGCACCCTTGAGCCGTGAACGCCGACGGTCAGCCCACTCCCCGACCGCACGTCCTCGTCGTCGAGGACGACCGAGCCGTGCGGGAGTCGCTGCGACGGTCGCTGGAGTTCAACGGCTACCAGGTCTCGACCGCCTCCGACGGCGCCGAGGCGCTCGCCGGCATCAGCGGCATCGACCCCGACGCGGTGGTGATGGACGTGATGATGCCGCGCCTCGACGGGCTGGAGACCACCAAGGCGTTGCGCAAGGTCGGCAACAGCGTGCCGATCCTGGTGCTCACCGCCCGCGACGCGGTCGGTGACCGGGTCGAGGGCCTCGACGCCGGCGCCGACGACTACCTCACCAAGCCGTTCGCCCTCGAAGAGCTCCTCGCCCGGTTGCGCGCGCTGCTGCGCCGGGTCGCCCCGGACGCCTCGGACCCCGACGAGCAGCTCGCCTTCGCCGACCTGACGATGGACATCGCCTCCCGGGTGGTCTCCCGGGGCAACCGGCCGATCGAGCTCACCCGCACCGAGTTCAACCTGCTCGAGCTGTTCCTGCGCCGGCCCCGCCGCGTGCTCGAGCGCTCCTTCATCCTCGAGGAGGTGTGGGGCTTCGACTTCCCCACCACGGCCAACAGCCTCGAGGTGTACGTCGGCTACCTGCGCCGCAAGACCGAGGCGGGCGAGGAGCCCCGCCTGATCCACACCGTGCGTGGCGTCGGGTACGTGCTCCGCGAGAACCCATGAGGCTCCCCCGGCTCGGTGGGCCACTGCGCTACCGCCGCTCCCTGGCCAGCAGGGTCACCCTGCTCACCACGATGGCCGTGGGCTTCGCGGTCACGGCGGTCGCCTTCGCGGCGTACGCCACCGTGCGGATGCAGAGCATGGAGAGCCTCGACCAGTCGTTGCACACCCGCGCCGCCCGGGCGACCCAGGCCGACACCCTCGACGCGCTGTCGCAGCAGAAGATCCCGCCGTGGATGCTCGGTGCCGCCGACGTCAGGATCATGTTCCTCGACGCGATGGGGCAGACGCTGCGCGGCGGCACCCAGACCTCCGCGGACCAGATCGCCGGCCCCGAGTTCGAGGTCGCCCTCGGAGAGCGGACCTGGTCGGCGCGGACCGTGGTGATCGACAACGAGCGCTACCGGATGGTGGCGGTGAAGGCCGGCCGCGGCGAGGCGCTGATCCTGGCGCAGTCGCTGGCGCCGACCGACCAGATGCTCGACCGGCTCGGCCTGGTGATGCTGCTGTTCGGCAGCGCGGGCATGATCAGCGCCGCGCTCGCCGGGTGGGCGGTGGCCCGCAGCGGCCTGCGCCCGGTGCGCCGGCTGACCTCGGCGGTCGAGCAGATCGCCCGCACCGAACGGCTGGACCCGATCCCGATCGAGGGCACCGACGAGGTCGGCCGGCTGGCGATGGCCTTCAACTCGATGCTCGCGTCGCTCTCCGCGTCCCAGTCGCGTCAGCGCCAGCTGGTCGCCGACGCAGGGCACGAGCTGCGGACGCCGCTGACCTCGCTGCGCACCAACCTCGACCTCCTCGCCCAGGCCGACACCACCACCGGGCTCTCCGCGGAGTCGCGGGCCGAGCTGATGGCCGACGTCCGCGCCCAGATCGGCGAGATGACCACGCTGATCGGCGACCTCGTCGAACTCGCCCGCGAGGACCCGGCGATCGCCCCCGTGGAGCCGGTCGAGCTGGCCGCCGTGGTCAGCCAGGCCGTCACCCGGGTACGCCGCCGCACCACGACCGTGGACTTCGACGTACGCACCGAACCGTGGTGGGTCACCGGTGACCCGGCCGCCCTGGAGCGTGCGATCACCAACCTGCTCGACAACGCGGTGAAGTGGAGTCCCGAGGGTGGCCGGGTGCGGGTCGAGCTCACGCAGGGCACCGTGATGGTCGCCGACCAGGGTCGCGGCATCTCCCCGAGCGACCTGCCGCGCGTCTTCGACCGGTTCTACCGCTCCACGGACTCGCGCGGGATGCCCGGCTCGGGTCTCGGGCTCTCGATCGTGCGTGCTGTCGCCGAGCGGCACGGGGGCGTCGTCCGCGCCGGCACCGGTCCCGACGGCGGCGCCGGCTTCTGGTTCCACGTGCCGGGCACACCGGCCCCGCCCGAGGTCTTGGCGCGGTCGTAGGTAGTTCCAAGGCCGCTCTCAGGAACACTTCGCACACTGGGGGCATGGACCCGCAGAGCCCCGCACCCCAGGACCCCGCCCGCCCCAGCGACGAGACCGGCCACGGCACCGAAGAGACCGCCCGGATCGACGGCCCCGAGCACACCACCCGCTTCCAGGCGCCGCCGCCCTACGACCCCGCCTGGTCCACGCCTCCCACCACGGAGCCCCGCTCCGGGGGCCGCAAGCGCCTCAGCGCCGCCGTGCTGGTGGGCGCCCTCGTCCTCGGCGGTGGCGCCGGTGTCGGTGGCGCAGCCGCCTACCACCTATTCGTCGAGGACACCCCGGCCGGCACCACGAAGACCGCCGAGCCGTTCCAGGCCACCAAGACCGCCCTGGTCGCCGACGGCACCGTGGAGAAGGTGGCCTCGGCGGTGCTCCCCTCCGTGGTCAAGGTCAACGTCACCAACCAGTCGGGCGCGGGGTCGGGTTCGGGCATCGTGCTCTCGGAGGACGGCGAGATCCTGACCAACAACCACGTCGTCGCCGGCGCCGACCAGAACGGCTCGATCACGGTGAGCTTCCAGGACGGCAACACCCTCAAGGCCGCAGTCGTCGGCACCGACCCGCTCACCGACATCGCCGTGATCAAGGCCGAGGGCGCCAGCGGGCTCACCCCGGCCGCGCTCGGCAAGTCCGGCGAGCTCAAGGTCGGTCAGGCCGTGGTCGCCGTCGGCTCGCCGTACGGCCTGAACGCCACCGTCACCTCCGGCATCGTCAGCGCCTTGAACCGCCCGGTCTCGGTCTCCACCGAGCAGGCCCCTCAGGCGCCGCAGGCCCCCTTCGGCGGTCAGGGCGCCGACCCCCAGCAGAACCTGAGCACGACCTACCCCGCGATCCAGACCGACGCCGCCATCAACCCCGGCAACTCCGGTGGTCCGCTGGTGGACCTGTCCGGCCGGGTGGTGGGCATCAACTCCTCGATCCGCACCTCCAGCAGCAGCGGCGGAGCGGGCGGCTCGATCGGTCTCGGCTTCGCGATCCCGATCGACGAGGTGCTGCCGATCGTCAACCAGATCACCGGCGGCGAGCAGCCGACGCACGCACGACTCGGGGTCTCGGTCTCCGACGTCAGCGGCGATGCCCTCACCCAGGGTGCCGAGCTGAAGAGCGTCGAGGCCGGCGGCGCAGCGGCCGCGGCAGGGCTCAAGGTCGGCGACGTGATCACCAAGGTCGGCGACCAGCCGATCGACGGCTCCGAGTCGCTGGTGGCCACCATCCGCGGACACCGCCCCGGCGACAAGGTCGAGGTGACCTACGTCCGTGGGGGCAACACCGACACGGTCACCGCCGACCTGGGCTCGGACGCCAACAACTCAGCTTCCTGACCCGAGACCGCTGGGTGCGGTCCAGCCCCGTGCCGCGCCCAGCCTCGTCAGGCAGTCGGTCCACCCCTGGCGGAAGTCGTCGACCCCCGCCGGGTCGACCACCGCGTGGGTGACCGTGACCAGGGTGCCGGTCTCGGTGGCCGCGAGGGCGACCACGACCAGCTCCTCCGGCTCGTCCTCCGCGCTCTCCCGCGCCCCGTCCTCCCACGTCCAGGACAGCTCGAGCCGATGCGGTGGGTCGAGGGCGACGAACCGGCCGTGCACGCCGATGCCTGCGGTCTCCGACCTGAACCGGTAGCTGCCCCCCACGACGGCCTCGACGTGGTACGTCGTGTCGGGCAGCTGCGGCCACCACCACGTGGCCAGCCGGGCGGGCTCGGTCCAGGCGGCGTACACCTCCTCGGGTGACGCAGGCACGGCCTGGGTCATGGTGATCTCGGTGGGGGCGGGGCTCATCACGTCTCCTCGAAGCTCTCGGCCAGACCGGCCAGGCGACCGGCCCAGAAGGTGCGGGTGCGATGCAGCCAGGCCTCGGCCTCGGCCAGGTGCTGCTGCTCGAGGTGCATCGTGACGGTGCGCCCCTGCTTGGAGCGGCTGACCACGCCGGCCGACTCGAGCACGCCGAGGTGCTTCAGCGTTCCCTGCAGCGTGATCGGCAGCATCCGGGCCAGCTCCGAGACGGTTCGGTCCCGCTGGGAGAGCAGGTCCACGATCGTCGTACGCCGTGGGTCACCGAGCGCAGCGAAGACCTCCTGCGGTCCTGAATGGTCAACCATACGGTTGACCATAGTGGTGGCGCCGAAGCACCGCAAGAGCCCTCCTGACACGGGCGCATCGCGGGCGTAGCGTCGGGGTACCGCCCCATGGCGGGGCGGTCTCTCGGGAGAGAGGTCGTCATGTTCATCCAGATCATCCAAGGCAAGTGCAACGACGCGGACCGGATGCACCAGCTCATCGACGAGTGGCGCGACACCCTGGGCCAGAGCGCCCCCGGGTGGCTCGGTGGCACCTACGGCATCACCGACGACAACGAGTTCGTGGGGATCGTCCGCTTCGAGTCGCGGGAAGCGGCCGAGGAGAACTCCATGCGTCCCGAGCAGGGCGAGTGGTGGGGCCGCACCTCGGACTGCTTCGACGGCGAGGTCTCCTTCCACGACTGCGACAACGCGATGCAGTTCCTCGGCGGCGGCTCGGACGACGCCGGGTTCGTGCAGATCCTCCAGGGCCGGGTGACCGACCCGGAGCGGTTCCGGCGGTTCATGTCACAGCCCATGGACGCGCTCCGCGACGCCCGACCCGAGATCATCGGCGGGACCATCGCCATGGAGCCGGACGGCTGGTTCACCCAGACCGTCGCGTTCCGCACCGAGGCCGAGGCCCGCGAGGGAGAGCACAAGGAGATGCCCGCGGAGATGCGTGAGCAGATGGAGGAGGAGATGGCGGTGATGCAAGACGTGCGCTACCTCGACCTGCACCACCCCTGGTTCTCCAGCCACTGAGCTCTCCCGGCGACGACGGGGTCACTCCTCGTGGGTGGCCCCGCGGAGCCGCTCGGCCTTCCAGCGGGTCTCGGCCCACTCCTCGTCCACGTCCGAGCGCACGGTGATCCCGCCGCCGGTGCCGAGCTGCCAGTCCTGCCCGGGGCCGGCGAACAGCGACCGGATCACCACCCCGAGGTCGGCCCGGCCGTCGGCGCAGATCCAGCCGAAGGCCCCGGCGTAGGGTCCGCGCGGGCTGGCCTCGACCTCGTCGATCACCTGCATCGTGCGCAGCTTGGGAGCACCGGTCATCGATCCCGCGGGGAACAGCGCCCGCAACGCCCCCACCGTGCTGACGTCCGTCCGCAGCTTCCCGCGCACGGTCGAGACCAGCTGGTGCACGCTCGGGTAGGACTCGACCGCCATCAGGCTCGGCACGGTGACGCTGCCCGGCTCGCAGACCATCGAGACGTCGTTGCGCAGCAGGTCGACGATCATCAGGTTCTCGGCACGGAACTTCGAGTCCTCGGCGAGGGCACGCCGGCTGGCCTCGTCGTCCGCCGGCGTCGAGCCGCGAGCGGTGGTGCCCTTGATCGGCTTGGTCTCCAGCCACCGCTGCCGGTCGATCGCGGCGTAGCGCTCCGGGGAGCTGCTCAGCAAATGTGTGCCGCGGTGGCTCAGCAGTCCGGCGTACGGCGCGGGGTTGCTGGCGCGCAGCCGCAGGTAGGTGCCGAGAGGGTCCACCGGCCCGCCGTCCGAGCCCGCGTCCTCGCGGTAGGTGAGGTTGACCTCGTAGGAGTTGCCGGCCCGCAGCTGCTCCTGGACCCGGTCGAAGGCCACGGCGTACTCCCGCGGCGCGGTCGGGTGCTGAGCCGGTCGCCGGGACGACCACGTGGGCACCCGACCCGGGTCGTGCGCGAACTGCTGCAGCCCGCGGGTACGCATCCAGATCGCGTCCGGGCCGGCGCCCCACGGGCGGGCGGGGAGGTCGGTGCGGGAGGCGTAGCCGAAGCAGCCCACCCAGTGCACGTCCGGGTCGCCCTCCTCCTGCGCGACCGCCTCCTCGAGCACCTCGAAGATGTCGTCCCCGGCCACCTCCGAGTGTCCGGAGACGTGCCGGGTCACCTCGCGGGTCGCGGCGTCGAAGGTGAGCGAGACGTCGTCGGGGTCGAGCACGCCGACCAGCGACCGCCGTCCCGACCAGTCCCGGGCGCCCCCGCCGTCGAGCCAGAACACCCGGTCGCTGCGGGCGAAACCGGCGCGCACCGCCTCGATCACCGGCTCGGTGGGCTCAGCCATGCGCACCTCCCAGGAAGTTCGCCACCAGCTCGCGCCCGTGGGAGGACAGGATCGACTCCGGGTGGAACTGCACCCCGACCAGCGGGAGCTCGCGGTGCTCGACGGCCATCGTCACCGCGCTGACCTCGTCGACGGCCGTCTGCCGCAGCACCGCGGGCAGCTCGACCGCCGCGAGCGAGTGGTAGCGCACCGCCTCGAACGGATCCGGCACACCCGCGAACAGTCCGACCCGGTCGTGGCTCACCAGCGCGATCTCGCCGTGGGCGGGCTCGACCCGGTCCACCGTCCCGCCGTACGCCGTGACCAGCGCCTGCATCCCCAGGCACACCCCGAGCACCGGCCGACCGCACTCGAAGACCTCGCGACCCAGGGCGAAGTCCGCGGCACGGGCCGGATGGCCCGGTCCGGGTGAGAGCACCACGTGGGTGAAGTCGGCGATCCGGCCGAGCACGCCGGGGGTGTCGTGCTCCACCACCTCGGGGAGGTCGCCGGTGACCGAGGCGACCAGGTGCACCAGGTTCCAGGTGTAGGAGTCGTAGTGGTCCACGACCAGGACCCGGGGGTGCACCCGGAAGCTCACCCCAGCAGCTCGAGGAGGAGCTGGCGCAGCAGCGCGAAGCCGTTCTCGCTGAGGATCGACTCGGCGTGGAACTGCATTCCGCGGAAGTTCGGTCCCGCCACGAGGTGGATGTCGCCGGTGGCGAGGTCGGACTCCACGCGTACGCCGTCGGGCACGTCGTCCTCGCCGAGCCGGGCCACGAAGGTGTTGTAGAAGCCCACCCGCTCCTCCCGGCCGTCGATCGTGACCGGTGACTGCGTGCCCTGGAAGACGATGTCCTTGTAGGCGAGCGGGATCCCGAGCCGGTCGCAGAGCACCTGGTGGCCCAGGCAGACCGCGAGGAAAGGCTTCCCGGTCTCCAGCAGCTCGTCGACCGCGCGCCGGTAGGCGGCGATCTTGGGGTGCTCACCGTCGCGGGGGTCGCCTGGACCCGGCCCGACCACGACCAGGTCGACGTCGTCGAAGGCGCCGGGGGTGTAGGCCTCGTGCCGGACGACGCGTGAGGACATCCCGAGCACGCTGAACGCGTGCGCCAGCATGTTCACGAAGTCGTCCTCGCCGTGCAGGATCGCCACGGTCCGGCCCGCCAGTGAGGGCGCCGGCGGGGCGCCGGACTGGTCGGTGAGCCAGAACTTCGCCAGCCGCTGGTTGCGGGAGTTGAGCGCGATCAGCACGTCCTCGTCGCGCGCCAGGTCGGCCACCGTCGAGGGCTCACCCGAGGCGGCAGGCGCGAGCCCGAACGCGGACAGGATCCCGCCCGCCTTGGCGAGGGTCTCGGCGACCTCGTAGTGCGGGTCGGAGTCACGGACCAGAGTGGCGCCGGCGGTCACCTTCATCGCCCCGTCGGGACTGACGTCGGCCGTGCGGATCACGATCGGGGAGTCGGCGGTCGGCGCCCCGGTGTCGTCGCGACCGATCAGCGCCAGCGCGCCGGCGTAGTAGCCGCGGCCCTCGGACTCGTACTGGTGGATCAGCCGGCACGCGTTCTCCACCGGGGCACCGGTCACGGTGGCGGCGAACATCGTGTCGCGCAGGACGTCGCGCACGTCGGAGCGGGTGCGCCCGGCGAGGAGGTACTCGGTGTGCATCAGGTGGGTCATCGGCTTCAGGAAGGGTCCGAGCACCTGGCCACCCTCGTGACAGATCTCGCACATCATCTTCAGCTCCTCGTCGACGACCATGAAGAGCTCGTAGATCTCCTTCTCGTCGGCGAGGAACTCCAGCAGCCGGGCCTTGCGCTCCTCCGGCACCAGCCCGCGCAGCCGGAAGGTGCCCGAGATCGGGTTCATCCGCACGTCGCCGCCGTGCACGCTGACGTGCCGTTCGGGTGAGGCGCCGATCAGGAACCGGTCCCCGGTCCAGAAGCAGTAGGTCCAGTAGGCGCCGCGCTCGTTCTCCAGCAGGCGGCGCAGGACGCTCAGCGCCCGCGCGGGCGACCAGTCCCGCAGCTGGGCGCGGTAGTGCCGCCCGACCACCAGGTTGGCGCCCTCGCCGTTGCCGATCTCGTCGCGGATGATCCGCTGCACCACGCTGGCGTAGTCGTCGTCGCTGGTCTCGAAGCCACCCTCGTCGACGAACTCGATCGTCTCCTGCGGCAGCGCCTCGACCAGCTCCTCGAACGGCACCTCGTGCTCGCTGGCGATGCTCATCACCGCGAGTGGCGCGCCGTCGTCGTGGGCGACGAACCCGCGCTCGCGCACCTGGCGGAACGGTACGGCGACCAGCCGGTCGAACCTGCGTCCGTCGGTCGGCGCACCCTGCTCGAGCGGGATGTCCGCGAGCCGCTCGAGATGGTCCATCGTGCCGCCGACGAGGGTCACCGTCGGGCTCTCCCGGAGCCGGATCACCGCCCACGCCTGGTGCCCCGTCAGGTCCTCGAGCGCGGCAGTGGCGGTGAGGTCCTCGGGCATGCCCGGAACGCTACTAGACCCCCGGCTCAGGCATCCTGGCGCTCACGGCGGAGCAGGGCGACCGCGGACCACACCATCTGGTCGACGGCCTGCTCCCGGGTCAGCCCGGCGACGTCGGTGAGCCAGATCAGCGCCTCGATGCCGCAGACGGCGCGGATCGCGACCGCGAGGCGTCGTACGCCGTCCTGCCCGAGCTGGTCGTTCAGCGGCGCCAGGGCCTCGCTGAACCACCCGACGGCGCGCCCCTGGCGCAGCGGCAGCTCGTGCTCGGCCGCATCGGCCTCCAGCGAGAGCCGGAGCATCGTGCGCTGCTGGGCCTCGGTGTCGACCACCATCGCCAGGAAGCGACGAGCTGCGGCGGTCAGGCGCTCCTCGGGGTCCTCGCCCACGTCCGCGGGGAGCATCGAGGTCGCCACGACCTCGGGGTGGGCGGCCAGCAGCAGCGACTTCTGGGTCGGGAAGTAGCGGTAGGCCGTGGTCCGAGAGACCGAAGCAGCCTCGGCCGCCTCGGCGACCGTCGGCGTGCCCCCGTCCCGGGCGACCAGCTCCCGGGTCGCTGCGACCAGGGCCGCCCGGGTGCGGGACTTCTGCCGGGCGCGGCCGGTCTGCTCGTAGGGCGTTGACATCCTCAACACGGTATCGTAGTTTCGTTATGGGACTCAAGTCCCACAAACGTTCGGAAGGATCTCCCATGACCGTCACCACCGCCCTGGTTCGCAATGCCGAGGACACCGAGCGCCGCTGGTTCTACGGCGGTGGCGTGCACAGCTGGCTGGTCCGCGACGGCGAGGCCGGCGACGGCTTCCTGCTGTTCGAGGACACCGTGGAGGACGGCAAGCAGACGCCGATGCACACCCACCCGGAGGCCGAGGAGACCTTCTACGTGCTGGCCGGGGCGATCCTGCTGCATGTCGCCGACAGCGAGCACGAGCTGCGCGCGGGAGGGGTCGCGGTGATCCCCCGCGGCGTGCCGCACGCCTTCAAGGCACTGCCCGGCGGCGCCCGACTGCTCTGCCTGCACACCCCCGGCGGCGGGGAGGAGTTCTACCGCACGGCCAGCGAGCCCGCCGTCCCGGGCGAGCAGGCGCCGGCGGTCGACTTCGACCGGATCCGGCAGGCGGCTGCCGCGACCGGGAGCATGACGATCGTGGGTCCGCCCCCGTTCTGAGCGGTGGTCAGCTCCCCTGTCCCGCGGGGCGGGAGAGCAGCCGCAGCTGGTCGCGCAACCGGTCGCTGAGCCGGGCGGCCGACGCGCCGTACCGAATGTCGGCGCGAGCCAAGGCCCGGTCGACCTCGGTCTCGACCGTGCGCGCGAACCCGGTGCTCTCCGCGCAGGCGACGTAGTCCAGGGCCAGCTCCACCTCGCCGGCGGAGGGGACGTAGCTGCGTGGCACCGGCGGTGGCAGCACGCGTACGACGCCACGAGGGATCGAGGTCTGCTCGGGCGAGGAGGTGGCCGGCGCGGTGATCCTGCCGGGAGCGATCCCGGCGCGGTCCAGCAGCTCGGTCATGGACTCGGCCTCCAGGAACCACCGCGGCCGCAGCCCCGGGTGGTGGGCGGTGACGCAACGGGCACGCTGCAGCAGCGCCGGGGTGGTCGCACGCGTGACGTCACCGACGAACTCCGACTCGATCCGGTCACGCAGACGGGCCGCGCTGGTCTGGGTGCCCGAGAGCTCGGGCGCACGCTCGGCCACCCAGGCGGAGCAGGCGCGGGCCGCCGTCTCGAAGGCGACGCTGTTGCTCGCCACCACTCCCGAAGCGCCCTCGTCCCAGACCAGGTCGATGCCCACGAACCCGAAGCGCCGGGCCTGTGGCCGTGTCGCCGGACCGTAGTCCTCCAGAGCGACCTGGAGGGGCGCCCGGCGCACGCTGCCGATCGCCTCACGGCGCATGGCCAGCGCACGCTCCGGCTCGTCGTACCCCTGCCGAGTCAGGCACCGGGCCCGGAGCCGACCCACCTCCCGGGTGAGTACGTCGGCCCACTGCTGCACGGCGCGCGTCGGTGAGGACTCCACCGGTCCGGCGGGCGCAGAGGCGATCGGCCCGACCTCCGGCTCGGAGAACGTCGCTGCGTGCGGCGCCAGGTGCAGCCACCCCACGATGCCCAGGCTGAGGCACAGCAGCGCCGCCCCCGGGGCCCAGCCGCGCCATCCGCGCGACTCGCGCGTCCGGTGTGACCTCACGAGACGACCCAGTGCGCTTCCACCCGGCGCAGCGTGAGGCGGTCCCGCCCCAGCAGCCGAGCCAGCGTCTGGGCCGCGTCACCTTTCGCCGCAGCGCGAGCGCCGTCGACCTCGAGCTCGACCTCGGTGTCGCGGCCCAGGGCCTTGCGGTCGGCGGCCCGAAGCGACCGGGCGGCACTGGCCACGGCCGCTGGGCAGGAGCTGCCTGACACGGCGCGTTCGAGCTGGCGCTGGGCTCCGGGTGCCAGCAGGGAGCAGACCCGGGCGCCGTTCCCGTCAGGCAGTGCGGCCGCGAGGGTCTGCACCACTTCCCGGGCACCGTCCTCGCCCTCGGCGGAGCCGACGTCACCGTTGCCCCCGCCGCAACCGGCGAGCAGCCCCAGGCACACGACGGCGACCAGCAGGGGACCCGAGATCTGGGCACGCATGGAACAGCTCCTCATGGTTGTTCGCCCGCCACGGTGGCGGACGGGGTCAGACGGGCCACTGCGGCGGTGGCCGTGAGCGGCGCGAGCAGTCCGACGAGGGCGACGGCGAGCACGCCGCCGACCGGGACCGCGATCTCGGTGTAGGGGATCAGGCCCACGTAGCCGAGTGCGAGCAGCAGGCTGACCACCGCGCCGGCCGCCACCCCGACCACGGCGGGGAAGGCGACCTGCAGGACCAGTGCTGCGTCGAGCACGCGGCGAGGGGTGCCGCCGACGGCGAGGAGCCGACGCTCGGGCAGCGTCGAACGCACCTGTTCGTACGCCGTCACGGTGGTCGCGAAACCGCAGATCAGCACGATCAGCGTGGCGGCCAGGAGCGCGAGCACCTGGAAGTCGTGGGTGGAGCGACCCGCGATCTGGTGCCGCTCCCCCACGGTCAGCGCCGTGCTCCCGGTCTCGCGCAGGATCCGGGTGCGCGCCTGCTCGATCTGACCGGAGCGTGGAGCGACCAGGGCAGTGACCGGCAGCGCCTCGGAGACCGCACCACGGGGCACGGCCCGTGCGGAGACGAGCAGCACCGCGCCGGTGCTGCCGGCGGCATCGAGCGCCTCCAGGGTGGCCGAGTGCAGGGGTCGGGACGGCAGGGCGAACGGCACTCCCGAGAGCCTGATCGTCTGGGTCCCGTCCGGGCGGACCACCTCCTCGGCAACCCGCGCCGTCGCGCCGGCGACCCCGCTGCCCAGGGTCGGAGAGGCGAGCCCGCGCTCGCACTGCGACGCGGGGACGTCGGTCACGGCGGCCAACCGGTCGCAGTCGGCGACCAGCACCCGCGGTTGCGAGTCGGGCGACCCTACGACCCCCAGGGTGAGCACGTGCAGCTGCACCGCCGCGGCCACCTCGGGAGCGGAGCCGACCCGGTCCCAGGAGGCCCCCCGGGCCCCCGCGCCCGGGACCCCCGGTCCCCGGGTGACGGTCAAGGTGGTGGCACCGACCCGGGAAGCCATCCGGTCGAGGTCGGGCGTGGCCAGGTCCGCGATCAGCGGGAAGAACACCAGCAGCGGACCCGAGACCGCCACCATCAGGGTCAGCGACACCGCCACCCGGGAGGCCCGCCCGGGGTCGCCGAGGGTCCGACGAGCGGCGAGCAGGCCGGGCAGGGAGCGGGAGGTGACCACGCCGCGCGTCGCGACGGCCCGGACGACGAACGGCAAGGAGGTCGCCAGACCGGCCATGAGCAGCGCCGTGGTGCCGATCAGCACCGGCGCCCGCACCTCCGCCGGTCCGGCCAGACCGGCCAGGACCCCGGCGAGCAGGATCGCGCCCAGCGTGAGCGGGACCAGCCGCCACCGGCGTACGGGCCGCGCGACCGAGCGCCGCTCCACCCCCAGCGGCGAGGTGGCCAACAGCCGCAGCCCCGCGAGGCTCGCCAGCAGGGAGACGACCGGGAACAACACCAGCAGCGGTACGCCGACCCTCCAGTCGACCGTCACGTCGGCGGGCCAGACCCCCGCCCGCACCGGGGCGAAGGGAGCCAGCCGCGGCACGACCAGCAACGCCAGCGCCACCCCGATCAGCGCGCTCCCGGCGGAGAGCAGCCCGTCCTCGAGAGCCGCAGCCAACTTGGCGGACCGGTCGGTGAGCCCGACCAGGCGCAGCGCGGCCAGACGCTGCTCGCGCCGAACGCCACCGAGCGAGGCCAGCAGCGCGATCAGCGCGAACAACGGCAGCAGGAATCCGAGCACCAGCAGCGGGTAGCCGTAGCTGAGCTCGTCCGGCAGGGCCGAGGCCACGTCGTCGGCGTGCTTCGCGGTGTCGGTGAGCCAACCGGCGTCGGCAGGCAGGTCCGCGACGTCGACGCCGCGCCAGACCACCAGCGCATGCGGTCCGAGCAACCGCGCCTCGGGGACCTCGCCCACCACCCGTCCGGGGTAGCGGCCGCGCAGGACCGCCCCGAGCGCAGCCGCATCGTCAACGGTGGGGTCCGCGAGCACGGCTCGCAGCGCGGGTGAGACCACGAGCTCACCGGGTCGTGGCAGCCTCAGGTCGCGCCAGGTGGCCTCAGCGGTCGCGGGGACGGCGACCGAGACCAGCGTGATCGGGGTGCCGGCGGCGTA
Source organism: uncultured Actinomycetota bacterium (assembly GCA_963782215.1). Classification (GTDB taxonomy): domain Bacteria; phylum Actinomycetota; class Actinomycetes; order Propionibacteriales; family Nocardioidaceae; genus Marmoricola. The sequence goes on from CAWAJE010000008.1 coordinate 182,127, forward strand.
GTCCTCCTCGACCGTGGCACGCACGACCTCACCGGCGGCAGGCTGCTGGCTCAGGGGGACGATCGCGTCGGCCGAACGAGCGCTGCGCACCAGTGCCGTGGGACCCAGGGCGCAACCCACGACGAGCAGGACCACGGCCACGACCGAGACCCCCACGCGGAGCGCGGTCTCCCGGGGGTGCGCGCGCAACCCCCGCCAGGCGAGCCAGGCCGGCAGCGCCAGCCTGCTAGCGCTGGACACCGGCGGGCCTGGGCTGGTTCCCGGTCTCGACCCGGGTCTCGGACTCGACCAGGCCGTCCCGCATCCGCACCACTCGGTCCGCCCGCAGGGCCAGTCCCTCGTCGTGGGTCACCAGCACCACGGCCGACCCACGGTCGCGGGCCATGCCGGTCAGGCGCTCGAGCACGCGTTCGCCGTTCTCGGTGTCCAGGGCGCCGGTCGGCTCGTCGGCGAAGACCACGGCCGGGCGGTGCACCAGAGCACGGGCGACGGCCACCCGCTGCTGCTCGCCCCCGGAGAGGGAGGCGGTGGCCCGGTCGGCGAGGTGGTCGACCCCGACGTCGGCGAGGGCCGCGCGCGCCTGGGCCTCCGCCGTCCGGCGCGAGGACCCGAGCAGCCGCAACGGGAAGGCGGCGTTCTCCACGGCGGTCAGCTCACCGACGAGACGCCCGAACTGCAGCACGAACCCGCAGGACCGACCGCGCAACCGGGTGCGGGCGTCGTCATCGAGCTCCTCGAGGCGCTCCCCCGCCAGCTCGATGCTGCCCTGCGTCGGGACCAGCACGCCGGAGAGGCAGTAGAGCAGCGTCGACTTGCCCGAACCGCTGGGCCCGAGCAGAGCGACCACCTCGCCCCCCGCGACGGTGAGATCGACCCCGCGCAGCACCGGGGTGCCCGCATAGGCGTAGTGGACGTCCGAGCACGTCAGCATCGCAAGGCTCCTGGGGAGGGGGAAGGCGGCCGGGGAGTTCTCATTGTGTGGTCACACGGGGCCGCGAGCGTGGCAAGCGGGTGACAACTGGGCTGGCCGACACCGGACGTGGCCGCATCGCGCCACGTCAGGTGTCGGCCGACGGCCGTCGGTCAGCCCACGATCAGCAGTTGACGCGGCTGTGCTCGTTGTTCTGGTCGCGGACGCCGTCCTTGAGCATGGTCCAGACGCCGTTGTTCGCCACCGTCTGGGTCACGTCGGGAAACGCCCCGTTCCAGTCGATCACCTTGACGTCGCACGAGCCGTCCCGGTTGCGGACCTGGGCCGCGTTGTCCTCGAGGAGACCCGCCGAGGCACCGGTGTTGACGTTGGTGAACTTGTAGGCGTCGTGCTTGGCGGAGTAGTAGAAGTGCTTCTGGTTGGTGGTGTTGCCGGTGTCCCGCGAGAAGCAGATCTCGTAGTTGTTGCACGCCAGCGACCCGTCCCCGCTGTCGGCCGTCGCAGTGGTGGCCGTGCCGGCCAGCAGGGCCAGCGCGCTGAGCCCGAGCATCAACTTGTTCATTCACGTTCTCCTGTGTCGTCGGGGGCGCCGATCGCCCCAGGTCACAGACTCGGCAGCACGACGTACGCCGGACAAGTGGGTCCTTCGGGTCATGGCCCGCCCCGGACAGGACCACCGGTGACGGCCGGACTCGGCCACGGCCGCTAGTGCCCACTGGCAGCGGTGCTCGCCGGCACCGCACGATGTCCTCCGCCCGTCCACCCACACCACCGCAAGGGGAAACTCCATGAGCACCGCACTGCGTCTGACCTGCGCCGCACTCGTTGCCACCTTCGTCGCGCTAGGCACCACCGGCATCGTCGAGACTGCCGGCCCCAGCGCCGACGGCGGCCCCTCGATCGGCGTCCCGCGCGACACCTGGGGCTGGGAGTAATCCCGGACCGGTCCCCGGGGCAGTCCCTGGGTCGGTCCTCGGGTCAGTCGAGGTCGTCGGCCCCGATCCATCCCGCCAGAAGGGCGCGCACCCCCATGTCGAACCGGCTGCGCGCCCCGAGGCGCTCGCACAGGTGGTCGCTCATCCGGCGCACGGTCCGCTCCGAGACCCCGAGCCGGGTGGCGACCAGGGCGTCGGTGCCGCCGCGCCGCCACAGGTTCAGCGCGACCAGCTCGTTGGCCTTCGGCGCCCCGGCGTCCACCCGCCGGGTGGACCCGACGGGTCGCGCCTGCCGCCACAGCTCGCGGAACAACGACTCGAGCGCGGTCAGGATGCCCGGGGTGCGTACGACGAGCGCACCCATCGCCGAGTCGGCCGCATCGGCCGGCAGCACGGCGGTCTCACCGTCGACCATCACCAGCCGCGTCGGCAGCACCGGGAGCGTGCGCACCTCCGCTCCGAGGTCGACCAGCTTGCGGGCGTAGCCCAGGGTCGCCTCGTCGTTGCGGATGCTGTCGAGGAAGATCGCGCGCATCTCCACCCCGCGGCCCAACGAGGCCTCGCACAACGGCAGCGACTGCGCCAGGTTGCTCGGGGTCTGCGCCCCTCCGGGGTTCAGCGACCACACGGCGGAACGGCAACCGGCCTGCAGCTCGAGCAGCTTGTCGCGGACCTCGCTGACCCCGATCAGCTGCTCGGCGGGCAGTCGCAGCCGCGACGCCTCCGCGGCGTGCTCCCCGAGCCAGCGCTCGACATCGGCCTCGTCGCGGGCCAGGCGCGCGTGCAGCGAGGACACCGTCGCCCGGTCGGTGGCCAGCAGGTTGGTCAGCGCTACCTGAGGGTCGACCATCACCGGCGGGTCGCAGGAACGCTCCGGTGGGCGCACCAGGCCCAGCTCGACCAGCACCCGCAGCCGCTCGTCGGGCACCTCGGAGGTGCGCGTACCGGCCAGCAGGTCCTCGTAGACCGCCAGCGTCTTGTCGTCCAGCCCGAAATGTGTCAGCACGTAAGCTCCCGAGAATCTCCGAAACCGTAACCGATCCCCGACCTCCGGACCTCACCAGCCACGAAACTCCCCCAGACCCGGCAGCCTCCGGCCCGCACGGCGCGCGCCTCGGCCACCGGCTCCGGCTCAGCGACGCGAGAGCGTGACCATCTGCTGGGTGGCCCGGGTGTAGACGACATAGAGCGTGGCGCGTCCGGTCGGGGACTCGTCCTCGATCTCCTGCGGCTCCACCACGACGATGCCGTCGAACTCCAGGCCCTTGGTGTCGAGCCCGGTGAGCACCACGATCCGCGAGTCGGGCGTCCCGGTCTGGTCGGCGAGCTCGGGCCACGACGACACCCAGCTCTCCACCTCGCTGCGACGGGCCACCGGCACCACGATCCCGATCGTGCCCTCCAGCGAACCGGCCAGCGCGAGCACCTGCTCACGGACGGCGGTCTCGAGGTCGTCCACCACGAGCTGGGCGGGCGACCTCCCGGTCGAGCGGACCGCGTTGGGCAGGTCGGCGCGCAGGCCGACCCGCTCGGCGTACTCGGCGGCGAAGGCGTAGATCTCTGCGGAGTTGCGGTAGTTGGTGGAGAGGTGGAACTCGTGGCGGGCCTTGTCGCGCAACGCCTCCGAGCGCGCGGCGTCCGCCTCCGCCGGCACCGGCCACGAGGACTGCGCCGGGTCGCCGACGATGGTCCAGGTCGCCCCGCGTCCACGGCGGCCGACCATCCGCCACTGCATCGGGGTCAGGTCCTGCGCCTCGTCGACGAGCACGTGCGCGAAGCCGTCGTCCTCGACCCGGTTGGTGGGCGGACTCCAGCCGCGCGGGCCGGCGTACTCCCGGTCGGCGGCGGTGAAGACCTCGTGCAGGGAGGCGTCGGCGAGACCGAGGTACTCGTCATCGACCGATCCGGTGTTGACCACCGGCGGGTCACCCAGCAGGTAGCGCAGCTCGTCCAGCAGCGCCACGTCGTCGACCGAGAGGCTGTCGGACCACGACTTGGTCAGCAGCCGGACTGCCTCGTCGTCGAGGAGGCCCTCGGCCACCCGGCCGAGCAGCTCGGGGTCGCGCAGCCAGCCGAGCACGGAGGCGGCGTCCAGCAACGGCCACCAGGCGGCGGCGAAGCCGAGGAAGGCGTCGTCGCTGCGCAGGTCGGCGGCGAACTCCTCCTTGCCGCGCTCCCGTCCGCGCTCGCTGCGGACCTGGCGCCACAGGGCGTCGACCAGCGTCGAGGCGACCCGGGTGGTGGTCTGGTTGCGGTGACCCATCGAGAGCAGCTGACGGCGCAGGGCGCTGAGCTCGCGGGTGCCGAGCAGGAGCACGTCGTCGCGGTAGAACATCCGGAACTCGCGTGGGGCTCCGGGCACGGCCTGGCGGGAGGTACGCCGGAGCAGCTCGGCCATCGCGGCCGAGCCCTTGACCTCGGCGACGGCCGGGTCGTCGCGCCGGGTCGCCCGCACCCCGTCGACCACCTCGCCGAGCGAGCGCAGCGCCATCGCGGTCTCGCCCAGGGACGGGAGCACCCGCTCGATGTAGCGCATGAAGACCCCGGACGGACCGACGACGAGGACGCCGCCGGTCTCGTAGCGGCGGCGGTCTCCGTAGAGGAGGTAGGCCACGCGGTGCAGCGCGACCACGGTCTTGCCGGTGCCGGGACCGCCGGTGATCAGCACCACGCCCTTGTTGGGGGCCCGGATGGCGCGGTCCTGCTCGGCCTGGATCGTGGCCACGATCGAGTGCATCGAGCGGTCACGGGCGCGGGAGAGCTGGGCCAGCAGCGCACCCTCGCCGACGATCGGCAGGCTCGCGGCCGCCGGGTCGTCGGGGTCGAGCAGGTCGTCCTCGACGCCGAGCACGCGCTCACCACGGCTGCGCAGGATCCGCCGCCGGACCACACCGAGGGGGTCGGCCTGCGTGGCCTGGTAGAACACCGCAGCGGCCGGCGCCCTCCAGTCGATCAGCATCACGTCGTAGTTCTTGTCGCGCAGGCCGATCCGGCCGACGTAGCGCGGCACGTCGCTGACCTGGGCGCCCATGTCGAGGCGGCCGAAGACCAGCCCCTCGTGGGCGGCGTCCAGGGTGGCCATCCTGCGGGCAGCCTGGAAGACCATGGCGTCGCGCTCCACCAGGCCGCCCTCGTTGCCGATCCGGCCCCGCTCGAGGCCTTCCTTGGCGAGCGCGCTGGCCGAGAGTGCGGCCTGCTCCATCTGGGCGTACACCGTGTCGACGTACTCCTGCTCACACGCCACCTCGCGTGCGACCACGTCCTTGCTCAACGCGGGTCCTCCGTGCCAGAAGTCAGTTGGGGAATCCGCAACTCTACCCGGGACCGTCTGCGGCGGGACCAGGCCGGGTCCTCTCGCGACCGTCCGCCCCCCGCGCTCACAGGCAGCGGCGCGTCCCGCTGTCGAGGACCTGACCGTCGACCGCCTGGAAGCTCCACGACCAGGAGCGCTTCTTCAGCTCCAGCAGGAGCACACCGACGGTGTCGGACTGGTAGAACAACGACCCACGCTTGAGGGTGCCCATGGTGTAGAGGTCCTTGCCACCGGTCCCGACCACGAAGGAGTTGAGGCCACGGCGAGGGCGCAGCTTGCCGGCCACCCCCAGGCGGGCGAAGCGCTCGTAGTCGTGGTCGTGACCCGCCAACGCGATGTCGGTGCGGTGCTCGAAGGCCTTGCGCCACAGACCCTTCACGCCGGCGGTGTTGCCGTGCTCCTTGCCGGAGCTGAACCGGGGGTGGTGCATCGTGATCAGCGAGCACCGGGAGGGGTGTGCCGCCATCTCCCGATCCAGCCAGTCCTCCTCGGCGGCGCAGTCGATCTTGCTGCAGTTGCTGTTCAGCACGTAGATGTTCCAGCTGTTCGCGGTGACCCGGTAGTAGCCGGGCGGACCGGGCTGGCGGCCCTCGAAGTAGTCGTAGTACCCGGCGGCGTCCTCGTCGTAGTACTCGTGGTTGCCCGGCGCGGGCCGGGTGATGTCCCACAGCGAGCCCCAGACCTTGTCGTAGGAGGCCATGTAGTCGTCCTTGGTCCCGGTGTCGTACTGCTGGTCACCCAGCGTCAGCACGAGATCAGGCTTCAGCGACTTCGCCAGCTCACCGACCCGGTCCTGCTGGCACCTGGTGTCGGTGACCTCGCGGCCGGGCGGGCAGGCGATGTCACCGACCGCCACCACGCGGACGCTGGAGGAGCCGGGAACGGCGTACGCCGAGGAGCTGTCCTTCTCATCGGGACTGCCGCCGCACGCGGCGAGGACCAGCGCCGAGCAGATCCCACCCACGACGGCGACCAGGAGTCCACGCGGGTGTCTGGTCGAAGTCATGCCGACCACCGTACGAGACCAACCTGTGGGCCTGACGTGGTCCGGTCAGGCCAGGTCGTGGACGAACTCCCCCAGCTGGGTCAGATTGCGACACTCGACCATGGCCATCAGCCGGCCGTACTCGCGGGCCGCGGAGTCGCCGGTGTTCCAGTTGCGGGAGTGCTCGGGGTTGAGCCACCACGAGTGCCGGGCCGCGTGCACCAGGTCGGCCACCACGGGCAGCGCCAGGTCGGTGTGGTTGCTGCGTGCGTCGCCGAGCACGAGCAGGTTGGTCTTGGGGCCGAGCGCGTCGGCGTGCAGGTCGGCGAAGCGGGTGAACGCCCGGCCGTAGTTGGTGCGGCCCCACAGGCTGGCGTGCCGGGCGCTCGCAGCCAGCTCGGCCATCGTCCGGGCCGGGTCGGCTCCCCGCTCGAAGCGGTCGGTGACCTCGTGGATCTCGTCGACGAAGGTGAACGCCCGCACCCGGTTGAACTGCTCGCGCAGCGCGAAGACCAGCATCAAGGTGAAGCTGGCGAAGTTGGACACCGAGCCACTGACGTCGCAGAGCACCACGAGGTCGGTGCGTCCTGGGCGCTTGGGCCGGTGCCGGGTCTCCAGCGGCACTCCTCCGCTGGACATCGAGGCCCGCACGGTGCGCCGGAAGTCCAGCGGACCCCGGTTGCGGGCGTGCTGCTCGCGGCTGAGCCGGGTCGCCAGCCGCCGGGCCAGCGGCTGGATCTCGCGCCGCATCAGCTCCAGGTCAGCCCTGCGCGCGGAGGTGAAGTCGATCTGCTCGATGGCCGGGCGCACTGTGTGCCGCGCGACGTGCTGGGGTCCCCGGACCTCGGCGGCCCGGCGACGCACCTCGGACTCGACGAGCCGCTCGAAGGCGCGAGCCTGGGCCTCCACCAGCCTCCGTGAGGAGGGGTCGCCGTCCAGGTCCGCTCCCATCCCCTGCAGGGCGCGCTGGACCAGCTCGTCGGGCGAGACCCGGTTGAGCACGTTGTAGGAGGACCACCGCTGCTCCCCGGGTCCGCGGCCGCGGATCATCCCGAACCGCTGCACCCCCTCGCGCGCCAGCATCGCCAACGCGTCGGGGTCGCCCATCGCCATCGCGGTGGCCAGCTGGTCCCGGAAGTCGGCCAGCGCCCGGGGTCCGTCGTCGAGCGGGTCGTTCGAGGCGGCACCGGTCGGGTCCGCATCGGGGTCGGCGTCGGCATCGTCCTCGTCCGTCGGGCGCGTGGCTCCCTCGCCGACCATCGCGGGAAAGTAGAGGTCGAAGACCTGGTCGAAGCCGGTGCGGTGGGTCTGTCGCTTGAGCAGCGTCGCGGCGTACGCCGCCCGCAGGGTCTCGCGCTGGTCGATCCCGAGCGCCTCGATCGCACGCACGGCGTCGAGACCCTCGGACAGCGAGACCGGCAGACCGGCGCTGCGCAGGGCCTCCACGAACGCGATGTGCCGGTCGAGCAGGCTCACGCCCGCAGCCTCAGCTCGCGCACGGCCCGGTCGTGGTCGCTGGCGTGCTTGAGCACCACGCCGAGGGTCCGGTCGATTGCGGCCGGGTCGAGGGTGTCGGTGCCGAGCGCGACCAGCGTGCGGGCCCAGTCGATGGTCTCGGCGATCGAGGGCGCCTTGCGCAGCTCGAGGCCGCGGAGCTTGGCCACGACCTCGACGATCTGGCCGGCCAGCGCCTCCTCGACCTCGGGCACCTGGGAGACCACGATCTCCCGCTCGCGCTCGGAGTCGGGGTAGTCGATGTGCAGGAACAGGCAGCGGCGCTTGATCGCCTCGGAGAGCTCGCGGGTGGCGTTGGAGGTGAGCACGACCAGCGGGCGGCGTACGGCGGCGATGGTGCCCATCTCGGGGATGGTGACCTGGAAGTCGCTGAGGATCTCCAGGAGCAGGCCCTCGACCTCGACGTCGGTCTTGTCGACCTCGTCGATGAGCAGCACGGTCGGACCCTCGCGGCGGATCGCGGTCAGCAACGGGCGGGTCAGCAGGAACTCGTCGGTGAAAATATCGTCATGGGTCTCGTCCCAGGACTGGTCACCGGCGGCTTGGATGCGCAGCAGCTGCTTCTTGTAGTTCCACTCGTAGAGCGCGCGCGCCTCGTCGAGGCCCTCGTAGCACTGCAGCCGGATCAGCTCGGCCCCCGTCGCCCGCGCGACGGCCTTGGCGAGCTCGGTCTTGCCGACGCCGGCGGGGCCCTCGACCAGCAGCGGCTTCTCCAGTGCTCCGGCGAGGAAGGTGGTGGTCGCCGTGGCGGTGTCGGCGAGGTAGCCGACCTCACCCAGGCGCTTCTCGGCATCCGCGGGGGACTCGAACCAGCTGGGCTTGGGGGTCACCGTTGCATTGTGCCCGCCTCCGGCAGACGTACGACGAGCAGGGCGATCGCCACGACGGCGGCCACGGCACCGGCCACCACGAGCGGGACCTGTCCGTCGCCGCCCCAGAGCAGACCCGCCCAGAGCCCGGCGACCAGGATCCCGCCGCCGAGGACCCCCTGGAAGATCCCCTGGCCGGTGCCCTGGACCTCGCTCGGCAGCAATCCGGAGACCCAGGCCTTGCCCACCCCGTCGGTCAGAGCCGCGTAGGCGCCGTACCCCGCGAGCAGCAGCCAGGCCGCGAGGTGACTCTCGGTCGAGCCGAGGCCGGTGTAGACGCCGGCGAAGACCACCAGCCCAACCGCGACCACCCGTTGCCGGCCGAGCCGGTCGGCGACGACGCCGGCGGGGTAGCTGAGCACGGTGTAGACGAGGTTGTAGCCGACATAGGCCAGGATCACGCCCTCCACGGAGAAGCCGATCTCGCTGAGCCGGAGCAGCAGCAGGGCGTCGGGGAAGTTGACCAGGCTGAAGATCGCCAGAACGCCGACGACCTGCCAGAAGCCGCGGCCCAGGGGCTGGGTGGGTCTCTTCTCCGTGACCCGCTGCCGGGGCGCCATCTTGCTCGGGGGCGCCCGGACCGGGCGCGGGGGCTCGCGGAGCAGGTAGACCAGGCCAGCGCTGAGCACGGCGGGCACGACGGCGAACCAGAGCAGCGGCTCCAGCCTTCGGTTCAGCAGCTCGTAGCCGAGCAGCGCGATCAACGGGCCGATCACCGCTCCGGCCGTGTCGGCCGCGCGGTGGAAGCCGAACGCGCGCCCCCGGTCGCCGGGCGCGATGTCCACGACCAGCAGGGCGTCGCGGGGGGCTCCGCGGATCCCCTTGCCCAGCCGGTCCACGCTGCGTCCGAGCAGCACCACGGGCCAGACGGTGGCTGCGGCGACGAGCACCTTCCCGACGGCGGCCAGCCCGTAGCCCAGACCGACGAGCGGCACCTTGCGCCACCGGTCGGAGAACCGGCCGGCCACGACCTTGGTCAGCGCGGCCACCCCCTCAGCGACCCCCTCGACCGCGCCCACCACCGCCGCCGGAGCCCCGAGGACGGTGGTGAGCAGGATCGGGAGCAACGGGTAGAGCAGCTCGGAGGCCGCGTCCTGGAGCAACGAGACCAGCGAGACGACCTTGAGGTTGCGCGTCAGCCACGGGCGCCGGGTGCTCACCCCGCCATCATGGCTCCCCGGTCATGGGGAGGGAGGCGGGAATGCTCTTGCTGCTCGTACTGCTTGTAACGCGGTGTTCATGCTGCTCTGCACCCGGCCGGCGGGGTATTCAGCAGCACGAACACCGCGTTACAAGCCGAATGCAAGCCGCACTACAAGCGCGTACGGCGGCCCCGTGAGCTCACCAGCGGTCGTGCACGAGCGCGCGGATGCGGTCGTCATAGATCTGCTGCACGCCCTCCAGGAACTCCTCGCCGAGCCGCTTCGCCCGGCCGGCCGCGGCGTTCGCGCGGGCCTGCGCGGGGGTGCGGGCCCCCGGGATCACGGTGCTCACGCCGGGCTGCTGCCACGCCCACGCGATCGCTGCCTGTGCGGCGGTCAGGCCGTCCGGGGCCGCCGTACGCACCAGGGCGGTGAAGTCGCGCGCCGCGGCCAGACCGTCCTCGTAGGGCACCCCGGAGAAGGTCTCGCCCACGTCGAAGGCGCTGCCGTCACGGTTGTAGTTGCGGTGGTCGTCCTCGGCGAAGGCGGTGCTCTCGTCGTACTTCCCCGAGAGCAGCCCCGAGGCCAGCGGCACCCGCGCGATGATCCCCACCTCGGCCTCGAGAGCGGCGGGCAGCACCCGCTCCAGCGGCTTGAGCCGGAGCGCGTTCAGGATGATCTGCACGCTCGCGACGTGCGGTCGCGCGATCGCGCTCATCGCCTGGGCGGCGGTCTCGACGCTGACGCCGTACGCCGCGATGGAACCGTCCGCGACGAGCGCGTCCAGGGCGTCGTAGGTCTCGTCGGCGTCGATCACCGCCGAGGGCGGGCAGTGCAGCTGCACCAGGTCGAGCCGGTCGACACCCAGGTTGCGACGGGAGCGGTCGACCCAGGCCCGGAAGTTGGCGGGCGAGTAGTTGTCGGCGACCTGCTCCTCACGGCGGCCCATCTTGGTCGCCACCGTGATGCCGGCGTCCTCATTGTCAGCGAGGAAGCGGCCGAGGATCTGCTCGCTGCGCCCGTCGCCGTAGACGTCTGCTGTGTCGAAGAAGGTCACCCCGGCCTCGGCCGAGGTCTCCAGGACCGCCCGCGCGTCGCTCTCGGTGACCTCGCCCCAGTCGGCGCCCAGCTGCCAGGTGCCCAGTCCGACGACCGAGACCTCTCGGCCGGTCCTGCCCAGTGTCCGCTGCTCCATTGTGTGACCCCACCGTCCTCGACTCCGCGTCACCGCGTAGATGATCAGTTCGAGGGCCCGAACCGCAACTCGATCCGCGCGTTCGTGGTCTCGCCGGGCCGCAGCACCGCCGACCCGAACTCGGGCCGGTTGGGTGTGTCGGGGAACAGCTGCGGCTCCAGAGCCACACCTGCCGCTGGCCCATAGGCGACTCCCTCGGTGGACCTGGTCGAGCCGTCGAGTCCCGCGCCGGTGTAGACCTGCAGACCCACCTGGTCGGTCAGCAGCACCATCCGGGTGGCGGTGCGCTCCGAGTCCACCGTGGCCACCGCGCGCAGTCCCTCCCCGTGCAGGACGTAGTTGTGGTCGATCCCCCCGGTGGCCTCCAACAGCTCCGCGAGGTGACTCCCGGTCCGCAGGTCGTACGCCGTCCCGCCCACCGGGGCGACGTCGAGGGGCAGCCCATGGTCGTCGGTGGGGAGGTACTCGTGCGCGTCGACCCGCAGGACCTGGTCGGCGATCGACCCGGTGCCGTCGCCGTCGAGGTTGACGTAGGTGTGCGAGGTCAGGCTCACCACCGTCGGCGCATCCGTGGTGGCGGTCAGGGTGATCCCGATGCCGTCGGGGAGCACCTCGAAGTGCGCGGTGGCCACGAGCTGCCCGGGGAAGCCCTGGTCGCCGTCGGGACTCACCAGCTGCAGCGTGACGTGGTCCTCGTCGTGCTCGAGCACGTGCCACACCTGCTTGTCGAAGCCGACCGGCCCACCGTGCAGCGTGTTGCCGTGCTCGTTGGTGGCGAGTTGGACGATCTCGCCGTCGAGCGCGAACCGGCCCGCGCTGATCCGGTTCGCGAAGCGCCCGATCGTGCCCCCGAGGTAGTCCTTGGAGTCGAGGTACTCCTGCGGCGTGGCATGCCCGAGCACCACGTTGCGTCGTACCTCGTCGCCGCCAGTGACCCAGAGCCGGTGCACTGTCGCCCCGAGGTCGAGCACCTCCAGCACCGGCCCCGGCTCGGCGCCGATCCGCAGCCGGCGTACCGCCCCGGCCGCGCACTCCCCGAACGGCTGCACCGGCGGCTCCTCGAATTGCGTCACCCGCGCACGCTAGCGCGCCGCCCACCCCGCCGAGACGTCGCAAACAAACGCCCCAACCCCGCCGAGACGTCGCAAACAAACGCCCCAACCCCGCCGAGACGTCGCAAACAAACGTCCGGCTGCAGGGATAGCCTGACCGTGAGGTGACCCGATGAGCGTCGACGTGCTGACTGAGGCCGTGATCAACCGGCCGCTCGCGGTCGTGGCGGAGTACGCCGCCGACCCCGGCAACGCACCGCAGTGGTACGCCAACATCACCCGGGTCGACTGGGAGACCCCGCCGCCGTTGGCCGTGGGATCGCGCCTGGCCTTCGTGGCGCGCTTCCTCGGGCGGACGCTCGGCTACACCTACGAGATCGTGACCCTCGAGCCGCACGAGCGCCTGGTGATGCGCACCGCCGAGGGGCCCTTTCCGATGGAGACGACCTACACCTGGCGGGCGGCCGGCGAGGACGCCACCCGGATGACCCTGCGCAACCGCGGTGAGCCTTCCGGTTTCGCCGGCCTCGCCGCGCCCGCCCTGTCCCTGGCGATGCGTCGAGCGAACACCAAGGACCTCGCGGCGCTCAAGGCTCTGCTCGAGTCGCGCTGAGGCAGCGGTTGCGGAGCTGGAGCGCGATGCAGAGGTACGAGTTCACCGCGGAGCTCTGGGCGTACGACGGTCCTGGCGGGTGGCACTTCGTCACGGTGCCCAGCGCCATCAGCGAGGACATCCGCGACCTGGCTGGACCACCCGCCGGCTTCGGTGCGGTGCGGGTCCGGGCGCGCGCCGGCGCCACCACGTGGCTGACCTCGCTGTTTCCGGACAAGGCGTCGGGTTGCTACGTGCTGCCGGTCAAGAAGGCGGTCCGCCGCTCGGAGTCGGTCGAGGTCGGCGACCGGCTCAACGTGTCTGTCGACCCCGACCTCGGCTGAAATCAGCAGCCGGAACGTTCGTTTGCGACGTCTCGGCGGGATCGGGACGTTCGTTCGCGACGTCTCGGCGGGATCGGGACGTTCGTTCGCGACGTCTCGGCGGGATCGGAACGTTCATTTGCGACGTCTCGGCGGGGAGTGGGGTCAGGGCGACGCGACCTGGTCGCCCCAGGCGGCCCGGGCCCCGGAGTCACCGACCCGGTAGACCTGCACGGCGCAGGCCAGCGAGGCCACCACGGCGAGGACCGCGACAGCCGTGACCGTCCGGGAGCGCGAGGCAGCACCCGTCGACCCACCGACCTGCGCCGTACGTCGGTCCAGCACGACCAGCGCCAGGGACAGCACCAGCAGCGGGATCGCGAACCAGATCAGCTGGTCGCCCAGCGCCGCGTGCGCGCCGGGATCGCCCACCCGCTTCTCCAGCGCCTCGCCGCTGGACGTCGCCACCGGGAGCAGCGCCGTGGCCACCGCGGCACACCCCACGACCAGTGGCCCGAAGCTGCGCCGCCAGCGCGGTCGCACCACGATCGCGATCGTGCCCAGCACAGCCAGCGGGAGCAGCACCACGACCCCGTGCACCACGAGGGGATGGAGCGGAAGGCCGTTGACGAGGTCGAACACGAGGGCTCCTGGGGCTAGGGCGGGGCGGGTCAGTCCACGTAGGGTCTCGCACCCGACCTGACCCTGGCCTGAACCGCACCGGCGGCCGGCCCTGTCCCCGACCCTGTCCCCGGCCATGTTCCCGGCCCGGAAGCACCCACCTCCTGCTCCACGACGAACACGAACCGACGGTAGGACCAGAACCGGAAGGCGGTGCCGAGCGCCAGCCCCACGACGTTGGCCGAGATGTTGTCGGCCAACCGGCTGGTCAGCCCGAGCACGTCGTGGGAGAGCCACAGCGTGAGCACCGAGAAGCTCAGCCCGACCACGTTGAAGACCACGAAGAGCACGACCTCGCGGCGTCGGTCGGACTGACCGGCGCCACGCCAGGTGACCAGCCGGTTGCCGAAGTAGGTGACACACATGGCCACTGCGACCGCCACTGTCCTCGCCAGGGCCGGGTCGTGGCCGACGAACGGACGCACCGAGAGCAGCACGTTGAAAGCGACGACGTCGACGACGTACCCCGTCCCGCCGACGGCCAGGAACGTGAGCACCTCCAGCGGCACCCGCCGCACCAGCACGGCCCACGCCGCCGACATCACCCCGACCATGCCTCGACTCTCCGCACCCCACCTGACGCGAGCCTGAACGGCTTTCCCGTGCCAGTCACCGGCGCGACATGATGTGCGCAGGAGGAACACATGCGGGTGCTGGTGGTCGAGGACGAGACGCGGTTGGCGTCGTCGCTCAAGCGCGGGCTGGAGGCCGAGGGCTTCGCGGTCGACGTGGCCCCGGACGGCGGTGAGGGGCTCTGGTACGCCCGCGAGCAGACCTACGACGTGATCCTGCTCGACATCATGTTGCCGGTGCTCAACGGCTACAAGGTGTGTGAGCAGCTGCGCGCCGACGGCATCTGGACCCCGATCATCATGCTCACCGCGAAGGACGGCGAGTGGGACCAGGTGGAGGCACTCGACACCGGCGCGGACGACTACATCACCAAGCCGTTCTCCTTCGACGTCCTGCTGGCCCGCGTCCGCTCCCTGCTGAGGCGCGGCGGTGCGGACCGCCCCGTGAACCTCGTCGTCGGCGACCTGGTCCTCGACCCCGCCAGCAAGCAGGTCGCCCGCGGCGGCGAGGCGATCCGGCTGACCGCGCGTGAGCTCTCGCTGCTCGACTTCTTGATGCGTCGCGCCGGCGACGTGGTCACCAAGCAGCAGATCCTCGGCAACGTCTGGGACTTCGACTTCGAGGGCGACCCCAACATCGTCGAGGTGTACGTCGCGCGGCTGCGCCGCAAGGTCGACAAGCCGTTCGGGCGCACCGACATCGAGACGCTGAGGGGAAGCGGCTACCGCCTTCGGGACAGCCGATGAGGCGACCGGCCAAGCTGCCACGGAGCCTGAGCTACGTCCGCATCCGGGTGACGGCCGCCGCCCTCCTCGCCGCCCTGGTCGTAGGGGTGATCGGCTCGATCCTGTTCGTGAACTCCCTGCGCGGCGACCTCACCAGCGGGCTGGTCAGCGCCAGCCAGCAGCAGGCGCAGGCGGTGCGCGCCCAGCTGGCCGAGGGCGAGGTGCCCGAGCGCGCCGTGGCCTCGGGCAAGAACGACGTCCTCGTGCAGGTGATCGGCGCGGACGGCTCTGTGGTCGCGACCGACCACCCCCGCGTCACCGTCCCGCTGCGCACCACCCCTGGGACCTCCCAGCGGGTCCGCGTCGCAGGCCTCTCCGACAGCTACGTCGTGGTGGCCCTGCGCGAGCTCGGAGGTCAGCGCATCGTCGCGGTCGGCCGCTCCTACGAGGGCGTGACCCAGGCGACCGAGGCCGCCGGCGTGCTCCTGGCGCTCTCGGTGCCGATCGGCCTGGCCGTGCTGGCCGTCGTGGTGTGGCTCTCCATCGGCCGGGCGCTCCGCCCGGTGGAGCACATGCGCCGACAGGCTGCCGCGATCACCTCCGCACAGCTGCACACCCGACTCGAGGTGCCCGGTGGGTCCGACGAGATCCCGCGCCTGGCGCACACCCTGAACGAGATGCTCGACCGGATCGACGCCACCCACCGACTGCAGCGGCAGTTCGTCTCCGACGCTTCCCACGAGCTGCGCTCCCCGCTCGCGGCGATCCGCCAGCTGGCCGAGATCTCCCGCGACTATCCCGAAAGCCAGAAGACCCATGAGCTCGCCCGCGACGTCCTCGCCGAGGAGCAGCGGATGGAGGAGCTGGTCACCAGCCTGCTGTTGCTCGCCCGGCTTGACGACGAGATCGAGCAGCGCACGGAGCCGGTGGACCTCGACGACGTCGTCCTCGAGGAGGTACGACGCTGCCGTGCCCGCTCGGGGGACACCGGGGACCCGGTCCGCCTCGACGCCTCGCAGGTGGGTGCAGCGCAGGTCGGGGGTGACCCGGTCCTGCTGGGACAGGTCGTTCGCAACCTGGTGTCCAACGCCGCCCGACACGCCTGCTCGGAGGTGCAGGTCTCCCTCCGGGAGGAGCAGGATCGCGCCGTGCTGAGCGTGAGCGACGACGGGAACGGCGTACCTCCCGAGCAGCGGGAGCGGATCTTCGAGCGCTTCGTCCGGCTCGATGAGTCCCGGACCCGCGAGGCCGGTGGCTCGGGGCTGGGCCTGGCCATCGTGCACAAGATCGTGAACGACCTGGGCGGGAACGTGCAGGTCGCGGACTCCCCGACCGGAGGAGCGGCCTTCGTCGTCCACCTCCCACTGGCGACCACCGCCGGCTGAGCGACCGAGGGCGAGCCCGTCCAGACCAGTGCCGATCGTCAGGTGAGGGTCATGTTCGGTGAGGAAAGTGGTCATCGTGACCACCACCGACCTCCGCGTCAGCCCGCTGCCGGCTGCACCTGGTCGGTCCGTCCGTGGCCGTCTGGGTGGACTCGGCGCCACCGTCCCCCGGCCGGTCGTGATGCTCGCCCTGCTCGCCGCTCTGCTCCGACTGCCGTACGCCGGCGCCCCGATGTCACCCGACGAGGGTGGGTTCCTGGTCGTGGGTGGCCAGTGGACGCCGGGACCCTCGCTCTACGGGCACTACTGGGTCGACCGGCCACCGTTGCTGATCGAGATCTTCCGGGTCGCGGACCACCTCGGTGGGCTCTTCGCGCTCCGGCTGATCGGTTGCCTGGCGGTCGCGGCCACCGTGGTCGCGGTCGGGATGACGTTGCGCGGGCTCGGCGGCTCGCGCGCCGCCACCTGGGGGGCCGCCGTCACAGCGGCCCTGCTCGTCTCACCGATGGGTGGAGCGATCGCGGTCAACGGCGAGCTGCTCGCCGCGCCGCTGGTGGCG
The DNA here is from genome assembly GCA_963782215.1 of uncultured Actinomycetota bacterium. GTDB lineage: Bacteria > Actinomycetota > Actinomycetes > Propionibacteriales > Nocardioidaceae > Marmoricola. The sequence goes on from CAWAJE010000008.1 coordinate 198,902, forward strand.
CTCGGCGCATGGTCTGCCGTCGAGGCCCTGCGGGCACGTCCCGCCGGGACCGCTCTCGCCTGGGCGGTGTCCGCCGGGGCCACCACCGCCGGTGCGGTGCTGGTGAAGCAGAACATGCTGGACCCGGCGGTCTTCGCCGTCGTGATCGGTCTGGCCGCCTGGCGGGTGCGCCAGGTCTCACTGCCCCGCCTGGGCCGCCTCGGCGCGGCGTACGCAGCAGGCGCCGCGCTCACCTCGTTGCTCGTCCTGGGGGCCGCGGCACTGCGCGGAAGCAGCCCCCGTGGCGTGCTCTACGCGATGTACCCCTTCCGCTGGGACGCGCTGGCCGCCGTACAGCAGGCATCCCTGCCGGAACGGGTGTCCCGGCTGGTGCAGCTGTTCGGGCGCGAGCTGGTCATGATGGCCCCGGTTGTGCTGGTCGGACTCGTGCTGGTCGCGGTCCACCGGCGTCGCGAGCGTTCCCTGGAGCTGGCAGGCGTCGTCGCCACCCTGGCAATGGCGGCCTACGCGGTGCTCTCGGTCTCTGCCGGTGGCAGCTACTGGAGCCACTACCTGGTCGAGCTCGCGGTGCCCACGGCGCTGGCGGGCGGGCTCCTGGTCGAGGCCGCGTTCACCCGCGGCAGGTTCGTCGTCGCCCTGCTGATCGTCTCCTCAGCGATCGCCTGGACCGGCGGCCTGATGAGGTGGGTCGACACCGGCGGATCGGACGCCGGGGCGGCGATCGCGGAGGTGGCCCAGCCCGGCGACACGATCGTCAGCCTGTTCGGGGAGCCCGAGGTCGTGCGCACCGCGGGCCTGCAGTCGCCCTACCCGTACCTGTGGAGCCTGCCCACCAGGACGCTGGACCCGAGCTTCCGGCACCTCGCGAAGCTGCTCTCCGGATCCAACGCGCCCACCTGGTTCGTCACCCGCAGCACCGGCACCGTCGCGACTCTCCAGCAGCACAATGTCGGAACCGCACTGGACCTGCACTACCGTCGCCTTGGCGAGGTGTGTGGCCGTGGGATCTATCTTCACGATGGCGCCCCTCGGCCGACGCCGAACCCTGGCAGCGACTGCACCCGGCCGTTGTCGTCCTGGATCGGCCAGGACATCGCACCTGATGGAGGGACACGATGAAAGCGGCCCGCGTCGGGACCTGGACCTGGAAGGCCGCGATCGTGCTCGCGATCAGTGTGGGTGGGGTCTGGGTGGCCACGCACGGGGTCGCCGGCGTCGCCTGGTCCGAGGTCGTCGCCGTCATCGCCGGAGTCACCCTGGCGCGCCTGGCCCTGCTCGCTGCGATCTGGGCGGGCGGCCTGGTGATCTACTCCACCGTGCTCGCCGGCTCGATGCCCGGACTCGGGATGCGGCGCGGACTGCTGCTCAACCTCACCGGCAGTGCGGTCTCCAACGTGATGCCGCTGGGCGGGGCAGCCGGTACGGCGCTGAACTGGCGGATGGCGCGCAGCTGGGGCCACTCCTCCAAGGCGTTCGCCTCCTACTTCGTGCTGACCAACGCGCTCGACGTGCTCACCAAGCTGCTGCTGCCACCGGTGGCGCTGGCCGCTCTGGTCGCGCTCTCGATCTACGTTCCGAGAACGGTGTGGGTCCTGGTCGGGGTCTGCGTGCTGGCTCTCCTGCTCGCCGTGCTCGTGCACCTGTGGAGCCGGGCGCGGGGCGGTCGCCGACACCCCAGCCGTCCCCGTCCGCGCTGGTGGACCGCGTTCACCACCCAGGCCGAAGACGTGGTCGGACGCGTCCGCAGCCAGCTCGGCCGGCACTGGATGCGGCTGTTGCCGGCGAGCATGGCCTACATCGCGGCGCAGGTGCTCCTGCTCTCGGTGAGCCTGAACGCGGTCGGGGTGGCCGCGCCGGTGGCGATCGTGCTGATGGCGGCGGCGATCGAGCGGACCGCTTCGATGGTCCCGCTGACCCCGGCCGGCACCGGGGTCGCCGAGCTGGGGACCATCGCCTGGCTGGTGGCCAACGGCCTCGACCCGGTGGGCGTGGTCGCCGGCGTGCTGCTCTACCGGCTGTTCATGGTGGTCGTGGAGGTCCCCGTCGGCGGTCTCTTGCTCACCGGGTGGGCCTGGATGCACCGAGGCTCGGTCGTGCCCGACGAGGCCGATCCCGGTCCGACCGACCTGAAGGTGGCGGCATGAGGATCCTGCACCTCACCGACTCGTTCCTGCCCGTGCTGGGCGGCATCGAGACCCACGTGGACGCCCTCTCGCGCCAGCAGGCTGCCGCGGGCGACGAGGTCACCGTGGTCACCGCCACACCGGCCACCGCCGAGGGGCAGGACCTCGTCGACGACGGCCCGGTCACGGTCCGGCGGATGCGCTGGGCCGGCGAGGGCTTCGGGGTGGACCTGGAGGCCTTCGACCTCGTGCACGCCCACGTCTCGGTGGTCTCGCTGTTCGCCGCTCCCTTGGCCGCGATCGCTGCCCGGCGCGGCGTACCGACCGTGGTCACTGTGCACTCGCTGTGGGACGGCCTGGGCCCGATCCCGGCCGCGGCCGCGTCTCTGTCCACCCTGCGCAGGGCCCCGGTCACCTGGACGGCCGTCAGCAAGGTCGCGGCTGCCCAGGTGCTGCGCCGACTCCCTCGGGGTGCGCATGCCCACGTGCTCCCCAACGCGGTGGAGGTGGCCCCCCGTCCCGCCCCGGGGTCGCCGCGACTGGACCGCCCGGTCCAGCTGGTCAGCACCATGCGACTGGCCGGGCGCAAGCGCCCGCTCCAGCTGCTCGAGACGTACGCCGCGCTGCTCGACCACTGCGACGTCCCGGTGCACCTGACCCTCGTCGGCGACGGGCCGCTCCGCAGGGCGGTCGACCGCCGGATCGCCACGCTCGGACTGCGCGACCTCGTCACCGTGACCGGCCGGGTCGCTCCGGCCACCGTGCTCGACGTGCTGGCCGGCTCCGACATCTACGTCGCCCCCGCGATCCTGGAGTCCTTCGGGCTGGCCGCGCTCGAGGCACGCTGTGTCGGCCTGCCGGTCGTCGGACGTCAGGGCACGGGGCTCGCGGACTTCATCGACCCGGGCACCAGTGGCTTCCTGTGCGCCAGCGACGAGGGCATGGTGGGCGCGCTGCGCGACCTGCTGGTGGACCCAAAGCTGCGTACTCAGCTCTCGGAGCACAACCGGACCACCCCGTCCCCGATGACATGGGCGAACGCGATGGCCAGCCACGAGGCGGTCTACGCCTGGACGGTCGGCCGTGCCGGCGCACCCGTCCCGGGTCGCCTGCAGACCGTGACCGGAGGATGAGCGACGCCCTGCCGCAGCGGTTCACCCTGGTCGCGTTCCACGCCCATCCCGACGACGAGTCGCTGCTGACCGGCGGCACGCTGGCCCGGGCGGCGGCGGAGGGTCACCGCGTCGTCCTGGTCACCGCCACGGACGGCGCGCGGGGTCTCGCCGGCGACGCCGACGGCACCGGCGCGGAGCTGGCCAGGACCCGGCTGGCGGAGCTCGACCGGGCCGCGGCGGCCCTGGGATGTGCGCGCGTGGTCTGGCTGGGCTACGCCGACTCCGGGCTCCACCCCGACGCGCAGGACCCTGCGGCGTTCGCCAGCAGCGACGTCGAGGAGGCTGCCGAGCGGCTCGCCGCCGTCCTGCGCGAGGAGCACGCCGACGTGCTGACGACGTACGACGCACACGGCGGCTACGGCCACCCCGACCACGTCCAGGTGCACCGGGTCGGGAGCCGGGCGGCCGAGCTCGCCGGCACCGCGGTGGTGCTCGAGGCGACCGTGCCCGCGCGCCTTTTCCGGGGAGTGCTGGCCGTCCTGCGGGTGCTGCGCAGCCCGGTGGGCGGCTCGGCTCCGCTGGGCACGCAACAGGTGTTCAGCGATCCGGGCACGATCACCCACCGGGTGCATGTGACAGGGCATCTCGCCGCAAAGCGGGCCGCCATGGCCGCTCACGCCTCTCAGCAGCGGGGCGGGCCGACCCGCGTGCTCGACTTCATGGTGAGATTGCCTCGTCCGGTGTTCGGCCTGGCCTTCGGGCGCGAGTGGTTCGTCGAGCGTGGACGACGCCCTGGGACTGCCGAAGGAGACATCTTTGCCTCGCTCCGCCGAGACTGACGACCGCGTGCGCGACGCCGTGGCCGAGGCCGACGCCTCGACCGTCGCAGAGGCCCAGGCGGAGGCGGGGGACGGCTACCGCTGGGTGGTGTGGACCTGGGTCGTGGTGATCGCCTTCGGGGCGCTGGCCCTGATCCGCTCCTCGCAGGTCGGCATCCCGGTGCGCGACCCCGACGGCGCGTTCTTCTGGTCCCGGCTCGCCATCAACGTCGTGCTGTTCGCGATCATCGCCTTCGCGGACGCGGCCTGGCGGCTCGGGCTGCGCAACTACTCCACCGCCCGCACCTGGGCGCAGGTGCGCCGACGCTGGACCCGACGCCGGCTCCTCCTCGCCGCCAGCGCGCTCGTGGCCTACCAGACCGTCTACCTCAGCTATCACAACCTGAAGAGCTGGGACGTGCTGAACGACCCGCGCGACGACATGCTCCTGCGCTGGGACCGGTTCCTGTTCCTGGGCCACGACCCGGCCACGCTGCTGCACGGCGTGCTCGGTGAGCACTACGCCGCCTACGTGCTGATGGTGGTCTACGAGTCGTTCTCCACCCTGGTGACCTTCTCCGTGGTGGCGGCCGTGGTGCTGCCGCGTCGGATGCGCGACGCCTACGCGTTCATCGCCTCGGCGATCTGGGTCTGGATCCTGGGCACCGCGTCCTACTACGCGATCCCGTCCCTGGGTCCCTTCGACTCCGCCCCCGAGCTGTTCCGTGGGCTGCCGCACCTGATGATCCAGGACACCCAGGCGCGCTACATGGACCAGCGCGCGCAGCTGCTCGCCCACCCTGAGTGGAGCGACTCCTTCGCCCAGGTCTCCGCGTTCGCCAGCCTGCACACCGGGGTGACCACCCTGCTGCTGCTGATGGCCTACTGGTTCGGGCTGCGGCGGATCGGCCGCGCCCTGATCGTCTACCTGGTCGTCACGATGGTCGCCACGATCTACCTGGGCTGGCACTTCGTCCTCGACGACGTGGCCGGTCTGGCGATCGCCGTGGTGGCGGTGGCCATCGGCACCCGGATGGTCTATCCGGGCGGCAAGCGGCCCCAGCCCGTCCGCTGACTCCTGCTCACTCGCGGTTGTCCGCCAACGGTTGGAACCCACGCAGCCGCAGGCTGTTGCCGACCACGAAGACCGAGCTGAAGGCCATCGCGGCCCCGGCCAGCATCGGGTTGAGCAGTCCGGCGGCCGCGAGCGGGATCGCCGCAACGTTGTAGCCGAACGCCCAGAACAGGTTGCCCTTGATCGTGCCGAGGGTCCGGCGGGAGAGCCTGATCGCGTCGGCGGCCACCCGAAGGTCACCGCGCACCAGGGTCAGGTCGCTGGCCTCGATGGCCACGTCGGTGCCGGTGCCCATGGCCAGGCCCAGGTCGGCCTGGGCGAGCGCGGCGGCGTCGTTGACCCCGTCACCCACCATCGCCACGACCCGCCCCTCGGACTGGAGCCGCTTGACTGCTGCGACCTTGTCGGCCGGGAGCACCTCGGCGAAGACGTCCTCGGCCGCGATCCCGACCTGGGCGGCGACGGCCAGCGCGACCGCCCGGTTGTCCCCGGTCAGCAGCACCGGGCGCAGGCCCAGCTCGCGCAGCTGGGCGATGGCCTGGGCGGAGGTCTCCTTGATCGCGTCGGCGACCACGAGCACGCCCCGGGCGCGACCGTCCCAGCCCACCGCGACCGCCGTACCGCCCTCGGCCTGCGCCGTCTCCAGCGCACCGGCGAGGTCCTCGGGCAGGTGCTGGGACCACTCGGCGAGCAGCTGCGGACGACCGACGAGTACGGCGTGGGTCCCGCCGTCGTGGTGCACCACGCCCTGGACCCCGAGGCCTTCGACGTTGACGAAGTCCTCGACCGCGCCGAGGGTGTCGGTCTCCAGCCGCTCGCGGGCACCGCGGGCGATGGCCTGCGCGACGGGGTGCTCGGAGGCGTCCTCCAGGCCGCCGGCGAGCGCCAGCACCTGCGCGGCGTCCTCGCCGTCGGCGACGATCACGTCGAGGAGGGTCATCTGCCCGGTGGTGACGGTGCCGGTCTTGTCCAGCACGATCGTGTCGACGTCGTGGGTCTGCTCGAGCACCTCGGGCCCCTTGATCAGGATGCCGAGCTGGGCGCCGCGGCCGGTGCCGACCATCAGCGCGGTCGGCGTGGCCAGACCGAGGGCGCACGGGCAGGCGATGATCAGCACCGCGACCGCGGCCGTGAAGGCGGCGGCGATCCCCCCACCGGTCCCGACCCAGAAGCCGAGCGTGGCGACCGAGAGCGTGATCACGATCGGCACGAAGATCCCCGAGATCCGGTCCGCCAGCCGTTGCACCGCGGCCTTGCCGTTCTGGGCGTCCTCGACCAGCCGGGCCATCTGGGCGAGCTGGGTGTCGGAGCCGACGCGGGTGGCGCGCACCACGATGCGGCCGCCGGCGTTGACCGTGGCGCCGACGACGGCGTCGTCGACACCGACCTCGACCGGCACCGACTCACCGGTCAGCATGGAGGCGTCGACCGCGGACGAGCCCTCCTCGATCACACCGTCGGTGGCGATCTTCTCCCCGGGGCGGACCACGAACCGCATCCCCACGACGAGGTCCTCGGTCGGGATCCGGGTCTCCACCCCGTCGCGGAGCACGGCGACGTCGCGGGCGCCCATCTCCAGCAGCGCCCGCAGCGCCGAGCCGGCCTGGCGCTTGGAGCGGGCCTCGAAGTAGCGCCCGGCGAGGATGAACGTGGTCACCCCGGCCGCGGCCTCGAGGTAGATGTTGCCGGCGCCGTCGGTGCGCGAGACCGTCAGCTCGAACGGGTGGGTCATGCCGGGCTCGCCCGCCGTACCGAAGAACAGCGCATACAGCGACCAGCCCAGCGCCGCGATGGTGCCCATCGAGATCAGCGTGTCCATCGTGGAGCTGCCGTGCCGCAGGTTGGTCCACGCCGCACGGTGGAACGGCAGCGCTCCCCAGACCACGACCGGGGCGGCCAGGGTGAGCGAGAGCCACTGCCAGTTGGTGAACTGCAGCGCCGGGACCATCGACATCGCGATCACCGGGACGCTGAGCAGCGTCGAGACCAGGAGTCGGGTGCGCAGGGCGCGGGTGGGGTCCTCGGTCGGCGCCGGTTCGCCGCCGGCCTCACCCGTCCCGGACACACGGACCGGGGCGGGCAGGGTGGCTGAGTAGCCGGCCGACTGCACCACCGCGACCAGCTCGTCGGTGCTGACCGCCTCGCCGTAGGTGACCTTGGCCTTCTCCGTGGAGTAGTTCACGGTCGCGGTGACCCCGGGGACCTTGTTGAGCTTGCGCTCGATCCGGTTGGCGCAGGACGCGCACGTCATACCGCTGATCGCGAGCTCGACGCTCGAGGTGGGGGCCGGGGTCGCAGTCGGGGTCGCAGTCGAGGTTGGGGCGGTCGGGTCGGTGCTGACTGGTTCCGTGAGTGGGCTCATCGCTGGTCTCCTGGTGCTAGTCGCTGCTCGAGGTCGCTTCGTCGGGGGCGGCGTCGAGCACGAACCGGGCGGTGCGGACGACTCCGCGGTGCCGGAAGTCGAGGTAGAGGTGGTAGCGCCCGGCACTGGGCACCTCGGCGCTGAAGCCGATCGCCGGTCCGGGACTGGTCTCCCCGTCACCGGGCTCGCCGTCGGGGTGCACGTGCAGGTAGGCCAGGTCGCCCTCGCGCAGCGCGACCAGGTGCCCGTAGGCACCGAGATAGGGCTGCAGGTCGGTCACCGGCTTGCCCCGCCGAGTGAGCTCGAACTCGATCCCGGAGTGCGCGCCCGCGGTCAGGTCGCCGGTCAGCGTAACGGCGTACGGCCCCGCCTTCGCGGTCCTCGTCACCGGCTGCTCGATGGCCGACCGGGTCGCCCGCGTCGCCTCGCCCGTCACCGAGAGGTCGGCCCCCAGGGTGACCGCCTCGGCGCCGGCGGGCTTGAAGTCGGCGAAGATCCGCCACGACCCGGGGGTCAGGTCGACCGGCACGCTCCAGGCGCCGTCGGGGTAGAGCGCCGGGTGCACGTGCTGGAAGCCGCCGAAGTCGCGGCGTACGGCGACCAGGTGCAGCTGCTTGGTGTGGATCTCGTCGTACGCCGTGACCGGCTCACCGTCCGGCCCCTCGATCGTGAAGTCCACGCCGGTGCTGGTCCCAGCGGGGAGGCGGCCGCGGGCGAGGCGCAGGGTGTACCCGCCCTCTGAGACCGTCAGCCCACCTGGGAGACCGACGGCACCGGGAGCGTCCACTTGACCCTCCCCGTGACCGGGGTCGGGTGCGGCGTCGTGCTCGTGGCCGGTGTCGTGGCTGGCGTCGTGGCCGGTGTCTGGGGACGCCGCGGCCGGCTCGCCCACGGGACCCACGAGGGACCCGAGCCCGAGCGCCAGAGCGAAGACGGCGGCCAGACCGACGAGGAAGGCGCCGATCCTGGTGGGGGCGTTCATGCCAGCTGGTAGCCGGCCTCTTCGACGGCCGCCTTGACGTCGGCCTCGGAGACGGGCTGGTCACTGGTGACGCTGACCGCGCCGGTGGACAGGTCGACCGCCACGTCGGTGACGCCGTCGATCTCCTTGACCTCCTCGGTGACCGAGGCGACGCAGTGGCCGCAGGTCATCCCGGTGACGGTGTAGGTGGCGGTGTTCTCGGTGCTCATGGCGTGACTTCCTTCTTCGGTGGATGTGCTGGTGGTGGTGTTCTCAGGACCGGACGAGCCGGGCCACGGCCTCGGAGGCCTCGCGCAGCTTGGCCTCAGCCTCGGGGCCGCCGGCCTGGGCGGCGTCGAGGACGCAGTGGGCCAGGTGCTCGTCGAGCAGCCCCAGCGCCACGGCCTGAAGCGCCTTGGTGACCGCGGAGACCTGGGTGAGGATGTCGATGCAGTACTTCTCCTCCTCGACCATCCGGCCGATCCCGCGCACCTGACCCTCGATGCGCCGCATCCGCTTGGTGTAGTCGTCCTTGCGCTGCATGTAGCCCGGGTGGGCGGGGATCTCGGTCATCGCGGCCTCCTGCTGACGTCTCACACACCATACCCCCCTAGGGTATGTGCCTCAAGGGGATGCGCTCAGCGGTCTCCTGGCCCTGAAACGACCAGACTCCCGAACCCAGCGTGGGGTTCGGGAGTCTCCGGTGTCGCAAGACACCAGTCGGCGGTGGCGGAGGGATTTGAACCCTCGGTTGGCTTGCACCAACAAACGCTTTCGAGGCGTTCTCCTTAGGCCGCTCGGACACGCCACCGCCGGGAAGGCTACCGGACGTCGTCGGCACGGCCGAAATCGCGGTGCCCGGCGAAGAACTCCTCGAGCAGCGCGGCGCTCTCGGCGGCGAGCAGACCGGCGATCACCTCGGGCCGGTGGTTCAGCCTCCGGTCGCGGACGACGTCCCACAGCGACCCGACCGCACCGGCCTTCTCGTCGTACGCCCCGAAGACGATCCGCTCGACCCGGGACAGGACCGCTGCGCCTGCGCACATGGTGCACGGCTCGAGGGTCACCACCAGTGTGCAGCCGCTCAGCCGCCACTCCCCCACCACCGCGGCGGCCGCCCGCAGCGCCACCACCTCGGCGTGCCCGGTCGGGTCACCGTCACGCTCCCGCACGTTCTGGCCGGTGCCGATCACCTCACCGGCGGGCGAGAGCACCAGCGCGCCGATCGGTACGTCGCCGGTGGCGGTCGCCTCACGGGCGAGCGCGAGGGCCGACTCCATCGCGGGCTGCCAGCGAGCGGTCACTCCGAGATGCCGACGAGGTCGTCGAACTTCTCCCCGAAGCCGACCGTCGCGGCGATGTCGCTGAGGATCTCCTCGGGGAAGAGGTCGTAGTCGTCGAGCAGCTCCCCCATCGCGCTCGCCGTCATCCCGATGTCAGCGACGATCCCGAGGTCACCCGCGGGCACCTGCTCGTCCTCGTCGTCGATGAAGACCCCGAGGTGCTCCACCGCGGAGAACGCGAGCGTCCAGTCGGTGGCGGCGGAGGCGTCGGAGAGCAGCACCCGGACCAGCGACCCCTGTGCGCGGACCAGCAGCACGAAGTCCTCGGCCACGCCGATCAGGGCGAGCGCCCCGGACTCACCCGGATAGCGGCGCAGCTCGCGGGCGATGTCGTCCACCGAGTCCAGCGAGCGCTGGGCGAGCTCGGCCAGGTGCCAGGCGCCGTCGTCGCGGTAGGCGACCACCGCCAGGTCGACCTCGCCGACCTCGGCATCACTCATCTGCGCCATCGTGCACCGCCTCTCGTGCCTGATGGTGGCAGACCCCGGCGGTCAGGACCACCAACGGGAGGTGGACATCTGCACCACTAGGCTCACCTGCATGCGCCTGCACGTGGTCGACCACCCTCTCGTCTCGCACAAGCTCACCGCTCTGCGTGACCGGGACACCGCCTCCCCGGAGTTCCGCAGGCTCACCGAGGAGCTGGTCACGCTGCTCGCCTACGAGGCCACCCGCGACGTGCGCGTCGAGCCGGTGAGCATCACCACCCCGGTCGGCCCCACCGAAGGCGTCAACCTGAGCCGCCCGCGTCCGCTGGTCGTGCCGATCCTGCGCGCCGGGCTGGGCATGCTCGAGGGAATGATGCGGCTGATCCCCACCGCCGAGGTCGGGTTCCTGGGCATGGTCCGCAACGAGGAGACCCTGGAGGCCTCGACGTACGCCGAACGCCTGCCGGCTGACCTCTCGGGCCGACAGTGCTACGTCCTGGACCCGATGCTGGCCACCGGCGGCACCCTGGCCGCTGCGATCCGCTTCCTCACCGACCGCGGCGCCGACCACATCACCTGCATCTGCCTGCTGGTCGCCCCCGAGGGCGTGGCCAACCTCGAGGCCGGGTTGGAGGGCGTCGACGTACCCGTCACGGTCGTCACCGCGGCCCTCGACGAGCGCCTCGACGAGAAGGGCTACATCGTCCCGGGCCTCGGCGACGCCGGCGACCGCCTCTACGGCCTGGCCCAGTAGCCGGTCGAGTGCGTGGCACCGCCGTTGTAACGCGGTGTTCGTGCTGCTGCGCACCCCGCCGGCACGGCATGAAGCAGCACGAACACCGCGTTACAAGCGCACTGGCACGCCCGGACGGCCCACCGACGAGCCGCCGGAGACCTAGAGCGCCTTGACCGCGTTCAGCAGCTTGCCCATCGAGTCCTTCGCGTCCCCGAAGAGCAGCGTGGTGTTCTCCTCGAAGAGCAGCTCGTTCTCGATGCCCGCGAAGCCGGGCCGCATGGAGCGCTTCATGAACACCACGGCCTTGGCCTCGTCCGCGTTCAGGATCGGCATGCCGTAGATCGGGGCTCCGGGCGTGGTCTTGGCCGCGGGGTTGACCACGTCGTTGGCGCCGACCACGAGGACGACGTCGGCGTCCTTGAAGTCGCCGTTGATCTCGTCCATCTCCTTGAGCTGCTCGTAGGGCACCTGGGCCTCGGCGAGCAGCACGTTCATGTGACCGGGCATCCGGCCGGCGACGGGGTGGATCGCGTAGTCGACCTCGATGCCGCGCTCGCTGAGCACGTCGACCAGCTCACGCAGGGTGTGCTGAGCCTGGGCGACCGCGAGGCCGTAGCCGGGGACGATGATCACGCGCTCGGCGTAGGCCAGCATGATCGCGACGTCCTCAGGCCCCGCCGACTTCACCGGACGGTCCGAGGCGACACCGGCACCCAGCGTCGAACCGCCCTTGAGCGCGCCGAAGAGGATGTTGGCCACGGAGCGCCCCATGGCGCGCGCCATCAGCAGGGTCAGGAAGGTGCCGGAGGCACCGACCAGCGTGCCCGCGACCAGGAGTACGACGTTCTGCAGCACGTAGCCACCGGCGGCGACGGTCAGGCCGGTGAACGCGTTCAGCAGCGAGATCACGATCGGTACGTCGGCCCCGCCGACCGGGAGCACCAGCAGCAGGCCGAAGATCAGCCCGACCAGGCCGAGCACCACGCCGACCCACAGCGCAGGGCTGAGCACCAGCTGGGTGGAGAGCCCGACGGCGGCCACGATGCCGCCACCGAAGGCGATCGCCAGGCCGGGGAAGACCAGCGGAGCCGAGGACATCAGCTCCTGCAGCTTGGCGAACGTCACCACCGATCCGGAGAAGGACACCGACCCGACGAAGACGGTGAACGCGGTCGCAGCGAGCACGAACCAGTTCACGTCGTGGCCCAGGCCGATCATCTCCTCGAGCTCGAGGAGCGCGACCAGGGCCGCGGCGCCACCACCGACACCGTTGAACAGCGCCACCATCTGCGGCATCTGCGTCATCTGCACGCGCTGGGCGCCGAAGACGCCGCCGGCGGTGCCGATCGCGATCGCGACCAGGATCAGCGGAACGTGCTTGAGGTCGAGGTAGAGGAACGGCACCACGCAGGCGACCACGGCGGCCGTGGCACCGATCAGGTTGCCGGTCCGCGCCGTCTTCGGGCCGGAGAGGCCCTTCAGGGCGAGGATGAAGCAGACCGCGCAGGCCAGGTAGACCAGCTGCACCCAGGTCGGAGTCACTTGGCTGCTCCCTCGGTCGCCGGCTTCTTCTTCTTGCGGGTGAACATCTGCAGCATCCGGTCGGTGACCACGAAACCGCCGATCATGTTGACCGCGGCGAGCACGATCGCGACCAGCCCGACCGCGACCGCGAAGCCGTTCTCGGTGGTGCCGGTCACCAGGATCGCGCCGAGCAGGATGATGCCGTGGATCGCGTTGGCGCCCGACATCAACGGGGTGTGCAGGGTCGAGGAGACCTTGGAGATCACCTCGACCCCGACGAAGACGCTGAGGATGAAGATCGTCAGCCAGACAACTGCGTCGTTCACTTGTCCTCCTCCTGGTCGAAGGGCAGATCGAGCTGCTGGGTGGCCATCGGGTCGGGACCAGAATCGGGACCGGGGTCAGGAGCGGCGCCAGGAGCGGCGCCAGGAGCGGCGTCGGGCGCCGGCTCCGGCTCGGCGGTCGGTTCGGGGTCAGTCCCCTCGATCGCCTCGCGGGTGGGCTCGTGCACGATCCGCCCCTCGTGAGTGACCGCGGCACCCGCGACCACCTCGTCGTCGTAGTCCGGCCGGAACTCGCCCTCGTGGGTCATCAGCGTGAGCAGGTTGAGGATGTTCTGCGCGTAGAGCTTCGAGGCAGGCCCGGGCATCTGCGCCGGCACGTTCTCTCCGCCCCAGACCTGCGCGTGCCCGATCCGGACGACCTTGCCGGCCACGGACCCCTGCACGTTGCCGCCGCTCTCCGCGGCCAGGTCGACCACGACCGAGCCGGGCTTCATCTGCTCGACCATCTCGGCGGTGACCAGCATCGGCGCCTGCCGCCCGGGCACGGCGGCGGTGGTGATCAGCGCGTCGGCGTTGGCGATGTACGGCGCCAGCAGGTCGCGCTGCCGGGCGGCGCGGTCCTCGGTCATCTCGCGGGCGTAGCCGCCGGAGCCCTCCAGGGTCTCGAGGTCGAGCTCGATCGCCTTCGCGCCCATGGAGCGGATCTCCTCGGCGGCGGCGGCGCGTACGTCGTAGGCCTGGACCACCGCACCGAGCCGCTTCGCGGTCGCGATCGCCTGGAGGCCCGCCACACCGGCTCCCAGGACGACGACCTGCGCGGGCTGCACGGTGCCGGCGGCGGTCATGTTCAGCGGGAAGAAGCGTCGCAGGAGCCCGGCGGCGACGATGGCGCAGCGGTAGCCGGAGACCAGCGCCTGCGAGGACAGCGCGTCCATCGACTGCGCGCGGGAGATCCGCGGCACCAGCTCCATCGCGAAGGACGACACGTTCAGGTCGCGCAGGTCGGCCACCAGGTCGTGCGAGGAGTTCACCGGGAGGAACGAGATCGTGGTCGTGCCCGCCCGCAGCTGTCGCGCACGCTGGGTGGTCAGCGCATTGACGCCGACCACGACCTCCGCGTCCGCCAGTGCCTGGTCGGAGACGCTCGCCCCGGCCTCGACGTAGAGCTGGTCGTCGTACTCCGCGCCGGCACCGGCGTCGGGTTCGATCACCACCTCGTAGCCGAGCTCGACCAACTTGCCGACGAGCTCGGGCACCATCGCGACCCGGGTCTCACCGGTCCGACTTTCCTTTGCCACTGCGATCTTCACGAGGCGAACCTATGGGAAATCGCGGCCACATCCGGTGAATGAGATCACCGTCTCACCGACTAATGGCACCAATTCGTGGCACTCAGGCGAGTCCGGTGCCCACCAACGAGCCGATCGCATAGGTCACTGCCATCGCCAACGTGCCGCCCGCCATGTTGCGCAGGACCGCGGGGCGTACGGCGGCGCCGCCGATCTTCGCGCTGACCAGACCCGTCCCGGCGAGGGCCAGCGCGACCGCGCCCAGCGTGACGATCGCGCGCAGGCTCGGCGCGAACAGCAGGATCGTGAGCACCGGCAGCAGCGCACCCACGGTGAAGGCGATCATCGAGGCGAAGGCCGCGTGCCAGGGGTTGGTCAGGTCGTCCCGGTCGATGCCGAGCTCCACCTCGAGGTGCGCCCCGAGGGCGTCGTGCGCGGTCAGCTCCTCGGCGACCTGGCGGGCCAACTCCCTGGAGAGTCCCTTCTGCCGGTAGATCCCGGCCAGCTCGGCGAGCTCCTCCTCGGGCTCCTCCTCGAGCTCGCGGGTCTCCTTCTCGATCAGCGCGCGCTCGGTGTCGCGCTGGGTGCTCACCGAGACGTACTCACCGGCGCCCATGCTGAGCGCCCCTGCGACCAGACCGGCCACGCCCGCCACGAAGATGGTGTTCCGGTCGGTCGTCGCACCGGCCACGCCCATCACCAGGCCGGCGACCGACACGATGCCGTCGTTGGCGCCGAGCACGGCCGCGCGCAGTGCGTTCATCCTGCTCGCGGAAGCCTCGGCGTGGGGCTCGTGGGGGTGCTGACCTTCCAGGGGAAGGTCTTCGGCCGCCGGGGTGGGGGTCGGGGAGGTCATGGGGTCCATGATTCCCGGCGACCCCTCGCCCGGCAACGAAGGGAAGGCTGGGCTCAGTCGGTCAGGACCCGGAAGTCGTAGTCGGTGTTGAACTCCGTCTGGTCGACCGAGGTGGCCTCGACCTCGACCTCGAGCTCCTCGTCGGGCAGGGTCAGCGTGCAGACCACCGTGGCGCCCACCTCGCCGAGCAGGTAGGGGCAGTCGACCGCGTCAGGCTCGACACCCTGCTGCTCGGCGTACTGCTTGCTCAGGTCCGCCGCGATGCTCTCGCCGCTGAGGCCGAACTCCTGCGGCTCGTCATCGACCACGATGTTGAACTGCCCACCGTCCTTGACGCTGGTGATCGTCACCGTGGCGCCGATCTGCACGATCTGGCCGTTGCCCACGTCCACCGTGCGCAGGCAGCGCGAGGTGGCGTCGACCTCGTAGTCCACCTCCTTGCAGGTCAGGTCCCCCTCGACCATGTCGGGGTTGCTCCTGGTCAGCTCGACGTTGGCCTTCTTCGCGATCTCGGGCCCGGACAACGAGTCCGTCCCGGTGGAGACGCTGCAGCCGGTGAGTACGACGAGCAGGGCAGCACCGGCAGTGAGGCGCAGGGAGCGCCCGGGCGAGGCACTGGCGAGAAATGTCATGACGGAATCCTCCCAGTTGCGAGGATTGCCGGACTAGTCCACGTTGTCCGCGACCAGCTCGTCCACCCAGGCCGGGACGTTCTCGGAGGCCGGACCCCGTCGCGACTGCGTGAAGTCACTGACGGGGTCCGGGTCCAGGTTGAGCTCCAGGGTGTCGGCACCGTTGCCGATCGCGAAGTGCACGAAGGCGGCCGCCGGGTAGACCAGGCCGGAGGTGCCGATCGCCACGAAGAGGTCGCACTCGAAGAGCGCCTGCTGCACCTCCTCCATGCCGTGGGGCACCTCGCCGAACCAGACCACGTCGGGTCGCAGACCGGGGCGGCCGCACCCCGGGCAGGCGGGTCGGTCCACCAGCGGGTCGGTCCACGGGTGGCGGGCGTCACACAGCACGCACCAGGCGCTGCGCAGCAGGCCGTGCATGTGGTGCACACGGCGCGATCCGCCGCGCTCGTGCAGGTCGTCGATGTTCTGGGTGACCAGGAAGAGGTCCTCGCCGAGGTGCTCCTCCAGGCGCGCCAACGCGACGTGGGCGGCGTTCGGCTGCACCCGCGACAGGACCGCTCGACGTGCGTCGTAGAAGCGGTGCACGAGATCGGGATCGGCGTCGAACGCCTCCGGGGTGGCGACCGTCATCGGGTCGTGGCCCTCCCAGAGACCGTCCGCGTCGCGGAACGTCGGCAGGCCGCTCTCGGCCGAGATCCCGGCCCCGGTCAATACCACTACCCGCATGGATCGGCAGGCTACGCGCCACCTCTGGGCAAGGCCTCGCAGCGGGTCTAGTTTGCGAAGCAGGACCTGTCGAGCCCACGGCAGGCGGAGGGAGTTCCCGTCATGTCCAACTCACCAATCGCTTCGCGTCGCACCCTGCTCGGTGGGGTGTTCGGTGCCACCGCGCTGGGGGGCGCTCTGGCTGCCGCCAGTGGCCAGAGCGCGTCCGCTGTCAGTGTGCCGAGCGCGCCCGGCAGCAACTTCTTCCTCGAGATCCCCGATCCGCAGGGGATCCCGGGCGGCTCCACGAACGAGTTTCACGAGAACGCGATCGAGATTCTGGACTGGTCCATCGGGTTGGATATGGCCGCGAACGCGAGCAAGGGCGGCGGGGCGGCGGGCAAGCCGGCGCCACGCCCCTTCACAGCGGTCGCCCGCTCGGGGATCGCTTCGCCGAAGCTGCTCGTGGGCACGGCCACCGGGAGGTCGTTCCCGGTGGTGAAGTTCTACGGTGCCACCGGCGACGGCGCCAGCGAACGGGCCCGCGACTACCTTGTGATCACCCTGAAGAACGTGATCGTGACTTCCTTCGCAACCGCCCCCGACGACACCGACGCCACGCCGACAGATGTCTTCGAAATGGTCTACGGCAGTCTGCTGATGTCCTGGACCCCCCAGCGCCCGGACGGCCGCCCTGGGACACCGGTCGTCGGCGGCTTCGACTTCGAGAAGAATCGTCCGCTCTGAGGTGGGACCGGCTCAGCGGTACTCGGGGTTCTCGTAGCCGAAGCGCGCCCCGTCGCTCCACTCCGGGCGCAGGTTGCCGTACGCCGGCACGCCGCCGGCGTCCTTGAGCAGCTTCGCCAGGTGCATCAGGTTCCAGGTCATGAACGTGGTGTTGCGGTTGGTGAAGTCGTTCTCCGGGCCGCCGCTGCCCTCGTCGAGGTACGACGGACCGGGACCCGCCTCACCGATCCAACCCGCGTCGGCCTGCGGCGGGATGGCGTAGCCGACGTGCTGCAGCGAGTAGAGGACGTTCATCGCGCAGTGCTTGATGCCGTCCTCGTTGCCGGTGATCAGGCAGCCGCCCACCCGGCCGTAGTAGCGCGACTGGCCGGCGTCGTTGAGCTCCCCCGAGCCGGCGTACAACCGCTCGATGACCTGCTTCATCACGCTGGAGTTGTCGCCGAGCCAGATCGGTCCGGCCAGGACCAGGATGTCGCTGGCCATCACCCGCTCGTAGATCTCCGGCCACGCGTCGCTCGACCAGCCGTGCTCGGTCATGTCGGGGTAGACGCCGGTGGCGATGTCGTGGTCGATCGCGCGGAGCATCTCGACCTCGACGCCGGCCTTGCGCATCACCGCGGCGCTGGCCTCGACCAGGCCCTCGGTGTTGCTCGTGTCCGGGGACTTCTTCAACGTGCAGTTGATGAACATCGCTCGCAGGCCGGTGTAGTCAGGGGCATCCATACCCTCGACCCTCCCCTACTGGTGGTGAGCCGACAAGGAGCGACGTGTCTCCGCCTGCTCTTCACCTCACCGGTGGGGCGGTCAGCCGGTACGCAGCTCCTGGGCGAGCATCACCAAGATGCCGCTGGGACCACGGACATAGGTGAGCTTGTAGACGTCCTGGTAGGTCGCCACGCCGCGCAACGGATGGCAGCCGTGTCTCGCCGCGATCTCGAGGGCCTCGTCGATGTCGTCGACCGAGAAGGCGACGCGGTGCATGCCGATGTCGTTGGGCCTCGTGGGCTCGGTCTCGATCGCTTCGGGGTGGAGATACTGGAAGAGCTCGAGGCGACCGGTGCCGTCCGGCGTCTGGAGCATGGCGATCTTGGCGTGGTTGCCGTCCAGGCCGACGGCGGTGTCGGTCCACTCCCCGCTGACGGTGTCGCGGCCGAGGACAGTCAGCCCGAGGTCGGTGAAGAAGGCGATCGTCTCCTCAAGGTCGCGCACCGCGATGCCGACGTTCTCCATCCGAATGGGCATGGGGGCACGCTACCGAGGAATGCCGCAGGGGCCGAGCGTTCGGCCCCGGTCGTTCGCGGCGGCCGGCCGGGACCGCAATACTGGCGGTGATGACTGACAGCGACGAGCGGCCCCGCCTCGAGATCAACTGGGCCCAGTCCGCAGGCGGAGCCCTGGCTGCGGTCTCCTCAGCGGTCCTCCTGTCCACCTTCGGTGTCGCCGGCACGCTGATCGGCGCCGCGATCGGCTCGCTCGTGATTACCGTGGGTGGCGCGATCTACTCGTACTCGATCCGGACGACGAGGCAGCGGGTCGCCACCGCGCAGACCCTCGCCGCCGCCCGGATCGGGCTCGCGCAGGCCCGGGTACGGCGGGCCTCCGAAGAGGTGGCCAAGCGTCCTCGGCGCGCAGCCGACGCCGCGGAGAACCTCGCGGAGGCCGAGGGTGACCTCGACCGAGCCCAGGCCGTGCTCGAGGACGAAGCGGAGGACAGCGTGCGGCTCACCTGGCGACAGCTGCTGCGAGGGTTGCCCTGGAAGCGCATCGCGGTGATCGCGACGGCGCTCTTCGTCGCGGCCATGCTGGTGATCCTGGTCTTCGAGCTGATCACGGGTCGGGCCGTCTCCTCCTACACCGGTGGCAGCGACCCCGACCGCCGTACGTCGATCCCGGGGTTCAGCGGCGAGGGCGACAGCACACCGGCACCGACGGAGCAGACCCAGACGCCCACCGAGGACGTGAGCCCGTCCGAGGGCGCGTCGGACCAGGTCGAGCCGACCGTCGACCCCACGGCGACGCCGACCGACGACCTCACCGATCCGGTCCCGAGCGAGTCGCTGACGGCCGAGCCGACCGTGGTGCCCACGACGGGGGCCTCGCCCACTCCTTGAGAACAGGCGCCGTGACGAAGTGCGGGTGCCCGGACGCCATCGGAGCGCCAGACTCGCCCCCCGAAGATCAGTCGCGAGACCGAACGCTGGCGATTCGGGGAGCAGCGTCCGCAGTGGGCGGAACCCGGGGTCGCTCAGCTGCCTTCACGCGCTGGATCAGTAGTACCAGGGGTAGGGCGGCACGCTCAGCGGCTGTGGGTGATCATCGTTGGCATCATGCGGCTGACCTGCGCAAACGCGATTGTTGACGTTGGTCGCGACCGGTCGCAGCCGACTCTCCTGCCACGCATTTGCCACGCACGAAACCATCATCCGGTCGCCTCCGGAGGGTCCTCTGAGCCGCCGAGCATGGCCTCCCAGTTCTGGCCGCCATGGAAGATGCCCAGGACGTTGACCACGAGCTCACCCGACGACTCATCCACCTCATAAGCAACGAGCGTCCGCCTCTGGTGAGCACTGTTCCGCATGCCCGGTCGGACGTCATCCCGCGTTTTGCCGGCAAGCGGGACCACCAAGATGCCGTCGATGTGATCGAGAATCGCCAACACGAAGCGCCGAGCGATCTCGCCCGACGCCGCCCTGGTGATCCAGTTGTCAAGCTCGTTGAGCTGCTGTTCGGCTTCGGGGGTGTAGTTGACCCGGCCCGTCATGAACGGGCGGCCCACTTAGCCTCGAACCGAACCCGGACATCCTCAGCCGGAACAGCTCGCGACGGATCGGCCCTCAACGCGTCAAAAGCAGCGGCGGCCTCACCGTGCAGCCATTCCTCAGCCGCCCCGTCCAAGCTCTCATCTGGCTCGACCGACTCGAGAAGCCGCTCTGCCACGTCCTTGCGCACCGCAGGAGGCAGGTTCATCCCTGCCTCGTAGAACTCCGCTGGGCTCAGCGTCATGTCACGAGTCTACGGCTGACAGATGACCGTCCTCCAGCATCCGACTTGCGGCAGATGCGGACGTTGATACCCCCGAGCGAAGAGGAGCTACGCGCTCTGACCTTGGCGGGGTCGGGCGAGTTGCTCGACGATCTCGCGTCGGCTGGGCCCCGTGTGGGGGTGCATGAGGAGGCCTTCGATGACGAAGGCGCCGATCCGGTTCATCGCGGCCAGGTCAGCTTCGGCCACGCCGACTCCGCGGAACCCTTCGGCCATCAGGGAGTCCATGAGGTCGTGGAAGTTCTTGTGCCAGGACTCGATGGAGGGCGAGGTTGACGCCCGGGCATGGACGTCGGTGACAAGCCGGTTGTACTGGTCGAGCTGCTCGACGGCCCACAGCACCTGGTCGACCCAGGGCTCGTCGGCCTGGTGGGACGGCGGCTGCTAGCGCCTCGCTGAGGATGTGGTCGAGCACGCCGACGAGAAGCGCGTCCTTGTCCTCGAAGTACCAGTAGATCGTGTTCGTCGTGACCCCGGTGCTCGCGGCGACCTTGGCCATGGAGGTGTTGTCGTAGCCAGCCTCGGTGAACAGTCCGGCGGCTGCGGCGATGATCTCGCCGCGTTTCTCCTCGCGGTCCTGTGGTCGGCGGTTTCGAGGCATGGGTCACCTTATCTTGACTGGGGCTCAAGAGCAGGCGAGCCTTTCTTGTACGCCGTTCAAGAGCCACCTCAGGAGGACCAGTGCCCGACTCGTCTCGACCTGCCGTTCACCACCTCGGAGCAGACGTTCCTTTCCGAGGGGACGGCGTGCGCGGCGCGGGTCTATCGCCCCGCCGCACGACCCTCGGCCGCGGACGACCCGCGGCCGGTCATCGTGATGGGTCACGGTTTCGGCGGTGTCCGGGCGCTGCGGCTCTACGCCTACGCCGAACGCTTCGTCGCCGCCGGCTACCTCGTCGTGGTGTTCGACTACCGCGGGTTCGGGGAGAGCGAAGGCAGCCCCCGCAGCTGCTCGACGTCGGCATGCAACTGCAGGACTGGCGTTCTGCACTGAGCTTCGCCCGCACCTGCCCGGGCGCCGACCCGGAGCGGGTCATCGCCTGGGGCACCTCGTTCGGCGGCGGCCACGTCATCACCCTGGCCGGGCAGGACGAGAAGCTCGCCGCGATCATCGCCCAGGTCCCGCACGTCAGCGGGCCCGCTGCGGTGCGCGCCACGGGCCTGCGTCCCAGCCCTGCGTCTCATCGCGACCAGCGGTCCTCGACCAGGTCGCGGCGCTGCGCCGGCGACCTCCGGTCTACGTCGACGCCGTCGGTGAGCCCGGCACGACCGCAGTCATGACCACACCCGACGCCGTGCCGGGCCTGGCCCGGCAGGCCGACGAATCCGGTCGCTAGCCGAGGACGACTACCCGTACTACGTCGCAGCCCGGATCACTCTCAAGATCGGTTTCTACTCACCACCCAAGCACGCAGCTCGCGTGAACTGTCCGGCGCTGGTCCAGATCGCTGCCCACGACGGCGTCACCCCACGCCGAGTCGCCGAGACGAGCCGCCGCCAAGATGCGGCAGTCCACCGTGCACGTCTACGACTGCGGCCACTTCGAGCCCTACGTGGAACCACACTTCGACCAAGTCGTGAGCGACCAACTGGCGTTCCTGCGCGCCCACGTCCCAGTGACCGCCCGGAGCTGATCAGGCAGGCAGGACGTCCGCTCATCGGCTACTTGTTCTATTGCTCCATGACCGTTGTCTGGCGAGGCTCGGTCTAGGCGCCCGGGCTGTCGCTCTCACATCGGCTGCCCACGACCCGTCGTGTGGCTCTCATTTGGCCTGCGCAGCCCGGGTGCTTCCAGGGCGGGGAGAGGCTCAAGAGGGGTTTGCTCAGCTCGAAGTAGCGTTGCCCTCCCGGCTCGACAACCAGTGATGGATCGAGAACCGGAGGACAACAGATGAGCTCTGTAGATCGCGTGGTCATCGGGATGGACCCGCACAAGAGGTCGGTCACCATCGAGGTGATGGCCGGCGACGAGACCGTGCGCGGCGGCGGCAGGTTCGCGACCGACCGCGCCGGCTACCAGGCGCTGATGCGCTATGCCCACAAGTGGCGCGACCGGGTCTGGGCCATCGAGGGGTGCAGCGGGATCGGGCACCACGTCGCAATGCGTCTGCTCGCTGATGGTGAAGAGGTCGTGGACGTTCCACCCAAGCTCTCAGCACGCACCAGGGTGTTCGCCACGGGGCAGGGCCGCAAGACCGACGCCACCGATGCCCACTCGGTTGCCTTAGTCGGCACCCGGATGGCCGGGCTGCGACCGGTGGTCAACGACGAGCAGCTCGCGGTGCTGCGTGTCCTGGTCGACCGCCGCCGATCCCTGGGTGAGGACCACACCCGAATGGTCGCCCAGCTGCACCAGCTGCTGCTCGAGCTGATTCCAGGCGGTGCGAAGAAGGATCTCTCCGCAGCCCAGGCCAAGGCGCTGCTCGCGAAGGTCCGCCCACGTGACGTCGTCGGGAAGACCCGCCGCCGGGTGGCCGCGGAGCTGATCAGCGACCTGGAACGGATCTATGCCCGCAAGAAGGCTGCCAACAAGGAACTCACGGCACTGTTGGCCGAGACCGGCACCAGTCTGATGGACCTGCCAGGCATCGGCCCCTCCGGCGCAGCACGGCTGCTGGTCGAGATCGGCGACATCACCCGGTTCCCCAACCGCGACCACTTCGCGTCCTGGAACGGCACCGCACCCATCGACGCCTCCTCCGGAGACCAGGTCCGACACCGGCTATCGCGGGCTGGCAACCGTCAGATCAACCGGGCGCTGCACATCATGGCCACCGTCCAGCTCCGCAACCCAGGACCAGGCCGCACCTACTACGACCGACGCAAAGCCGAGGGCAAGACCTCGATGGAAGCCATGCGCGCCTTGAAACGACGACTCTCCGACATCGTCTATCGCCACCTCGTCGACGACGCCATCACGCACTCGGCGACGAGCCCGGGAGGGCAACGGGGCAACGACTCTGACTCCAGCGCGACCGGCTCTCATCCCCACACCGGCTCTTCGGATCAGCCACTTCCCGGACCCGTCACCACCAAGCCTAGAACCACATTGCCTGCCGCGTCTTGACACAGAGGGGAGCCATGTCCGGGCGTTTGCAACTCGCGTCCCAGCCACTGCACGCGGTCGCGTAGCGATCGCGAGCGCTCGGGGTCGCGTAGCGACCGCGAGCGCTCGGTGTGTAGCCCCTCAGGAGACCGTACCGAGCCCGTACCAACCCCGGCGTCGGTCGAGGGTCGCTGTTCCGGCTCGGCACTGGAAAGCGCCTTTGCGACGTCGACGTTGGTGGGCAGCGACATGGCTGCCTCGGCTTTGCGCCTGCGAGGCAGCACTACGCCGATCGCGTGTCATTGCGACGTACGCCGCGGCGGCACTGGTGTGCTCGCCCAGCAGGAGGTGGCCGGTGTGGGTGGTCTCGCCCTGGGCGCCGTGGACGGTGATGGCATAGGCGAGCTCCACGTGCTCGAGGGCGTAGGCCGCGGGTAGCGACCGGGACCCGCCCTGGGCCTCCCGGTTGTAGATCGTGAGGCTGCCGTCGTGGTCGATGCCGGTGATGGTCCAGTTCCTTCGCGTCGTTGCGTAGCCGGCCCTTTGCGGCGCCGGTCTCGACGTCATAGCCGGCGACCCACTTCTCGTAGTCCTCACCAGTGAGGCTCCCTGCTTGCGTCACGCTGGTCAGTGCTGAGGCGGTGTAGCGGGTGGCGACGCCGCTGCCCTCCGCCAGGTAGTAGTCATCAGCACGCGATCGGTCCTGCTCGACGTAGGTACGGGCAGCGCCGGGTGATCCGCGGTAGAACTTCATCCCACCGTGCACCACGATCACCGCCAACGGTTTCCAACAACAGCCCGATAAATGACTCATCGGGCCGCCCGAAGGCGGCCCGACTCACCTACTTTCGTAGCATGCGTGCCGACGTATTTGGCAGTGGGATAAGAGCGGTGGTCGAGGTTTCTCGGCGAGATTCTTGGTGCCGTCGACTGTCAACGTCAGTCATTCGTTAGGGATGTTCGGTGAGTATTTTGAGGGCGTCGTTGGTGACGTCACATTCGGGGAGCTGGTCAGGGAGTGGGCGAAGTCGAGGCCCGGTTTCACCGCGTACGTGGCACTCTGCGCCTTCGCCGGGCTGCGACGAGGTGAAGCCCTCGGCGTGCAGATCGGTGACATCGACTTCCTCGGACGCACTCTGCGGGTCAACCGGCAACTCCAACGAGCCAAGCCTGCCGACATCGAGGCGGGCAAGAACCTTGTCGAGGCTACAGGCGGGATCACCGTCGTCGTCCGGCCACCGAAGTACGAGTCCGAGCGGACGCTCTATCTGCCCGATGAACTCGTCACGATCCTCGCCGAGCACGTGCGTCGGCACACTCCGAAGGGCGAGCCGACGCGCTGGCTGTTCGATGAGGGCGGCAAGCCGTGGCACGACAATCTCGTCGACTACCGATGGAGGGCGACCCGCACCGCCGCCGCGGTGTCCTGCAAGCTGCACGAGCTCCGGCACTACTTCGCCAGCGGCCTGATCGCCGCCGGGTGCGACGTGGTCACCGTGCAACGCGCCATGGGCCACGCCTCCGCCACGACCACGCTCAGCACGTGCGCCCACCTCTGGCCGACGGCCAAGGACAAGACGCGGGCGGCCGCTTCAGAGATGGCGGCGGCAGTTCTTGCCACGCAACCTCCCGCTCAGGTCGAGGCAACTCGCTCGCGCCAATAGCCCGGGCGACGCTTCGCGTGAGCCACTGCGACGACCATCAGGAGATCGTCGTGGAGGAAGTAGACGACGCGGTACGGGAAGTTGTCGACACGCTTGGATCGCACGACCGGTTCACGTTGTCAGCCGGGCCAGACAGCCCATGACTCCGGGGAGTCCACCGCGGCGTCGATCGCCGCGCGCACCGCAATTTCCAAGCGCTCCCCGAGCCCGAACTCACGCGCGTCGTACCAGTCGACATCGGCGAAAAACTCCGCCCGAGCTTCCGGGTGGAGGTCGAAACCAAGGGTCATGCGTTACGCGCAGCCCGTCGGGCGGCTCGTCGGTCCGCCAACTCCGCGAAGACCTGCTCACCCGGAATCATCTCGACCTTGCCGCTGAGGATGTCGTCAACGCGCGAACCGATCTCCGTCGACCACTCCTGGTCGACTGACTCCAGATCGTCGACCTCGATCGATTCCAGCAATCGCAGGGCCACGTCCTTGCGCACCGAAGGGGGCAGGGCCAGCCCTGCCTCGTAGAGCTCCGATGCGCTCAGCGTCATGACGGCAGTCTACGTGCCTGCGACGACAGCGCCGAGGAGAGATCCCAGCGCCCTGCCCGCGCGACTCAATCGCGCTTCCTGCCACGCATGCCAGGGGTCATCAGGCCTCTGACCTGCGGTTTTAGGCTGATTCAGTAGTACCAGGGGTACGGCGACCAGTCCGGCTCCCGCTTCTCCAGGAACTGGTCGCGGCCCTCCTGGGCCTCGTCGGTCATGTAGGCCAGCCGGGTGGTCTCGCCGGCGAAGAGCTGCTGGCCGACCAGGCCGTCGTCGATCAGGTTGAAGGAGTACTTCAGCATCCGCTGCGCCGTGGGGCTCTTGGCGTTGATCTTCGCCCCCCACTCCAGGGCGACCTTCTCCAGCTCGGCGTGCGGCACCACCTTGTTGACCGCACCCATCCGCTGGGCGTCCTCCGCGGAGTACTCGTCGCCCAGGAAGAAGATCTCGCGGGCGAACTTCTGGCCCACCTGGCGGGCGAGGTACGCCGAGCCGAAACCGCCGTCGAAGCTGCCGACGTCGGCGTCGGTCTGCTTGAACCTGCCGTGCTCCGCGCTGGCCAGGGTCAGGTCGCACACCACGTGCAGCGAGTGACCACCGCCGGCCGCCCACCCGTTGACCAGGCAGATCACGACCTTCGGCATGAACCGGATCAGCCGCTGGCACTCCAGGATGTGCAACCGGCCCAAGCGTGCCTGCTCACCCGGGGAACGGCTGTCGCGCCGTTCGCCACCGGTCCCATCCTCGTACTGGTAGCCCGCACGACCCCGGATCCGCTGGTCGCCGCCGGTGCAGAACGCCCGCTTGCCGTTCTTCTCGCTGGGTCCGTTGCCGGTGAGCAGGACACAACCGACGTCGCTCGTCGTCCGCGCGTGCTCCAGGACCCGCAGCAGCTCGTCGACCGTGTGCGGGCGGAACGCGTTGAGCACGTCGGGGCGGTCGAAGGCGATCCGCACGGTGCCGTGCGCCCCCGTCGACTTTCGCGCCCGGTGGTAGGTGAGGTCGGTGAGGTCCTCGAAACCCGGCACCGCGTCCCAGTCGGAGGGGTCGAAGATCTCGCTGACGCCGTTGATCGCACTCATGGTCGTGGAATCTATCCGGGCGCCGCGGTCGTGGAATCCAGCGGGCGGTGGTGATGTTGTGTCGGCATGACTCTTCAAGGTGAGTACGTCCCCAGCAAGGCGAAGTGGGTGCGCGACCAGGTCGCCACCTTCGAGGCCACCGACGGCGCCGAGGCCAACACCCTGCGCGAGAGCGACGACCCGATCGTGGTGATCACCTCACGCGGCGCCAAGTCGGGCCACCTGCGCAAGAACCCGGTGATGCGCGTGGAGCGCGACGGGATCTACGTGGCGATCGCGTCGATGGGGGGCTCGGACGAGAACCCGGAGTGGTACTACAACTTCGTGGCCCATCCGGAGGTCGATCTGCAGGACGGGGCGGTGCTGAAGTCCTACCGCGCCGAGGTCGTGCACGGTGAGGAGCGCGCCGACCTGTGGCAGCTCGCGGTCGACACCTGGGCCACCTACGCGTCGTACCAGAAGAAGACCGAGCGCGAGATCCCGGTCTTCAAGCTCACCCCGATCGACTGAGGGCGGCTCAACGCGCGATCGAGACCGCGAGGGCGGCCAGGTGGGAGAGCCTGGCCAGCTCGGAGTCGAGGATCTCCGGCCCACCCCTGCGCCCGATCACCACCATGTCGTCCTCGCCGAGCGCACAGCCCGCGACCAGGAGCTCGGAGAGCCGTTCGGGCATCTCCAGCCGCCGCCCGCGGGCCACGTCGGCGGGCCAGGTGATGTCGTCGGGGATCTCCTCGGGCGCCGCGGACGAGCCGTGCAGCACCTTGGCGTGCTGACCGTCGCGACGCACGCGGGCGGCCCAGTCGACGATGAAGGTCGCTGGGACCAGGTCGACGAGCGTGTTCCACGCGAGGCCCGGGGCGGCCGTCATCGCCTCGACCACCTCGAGGTCGCGGGTGATGTTGGCGCCGGCGCCGTAGCGGGAGATCCAGAGCACCTCGACGTCCGGCAGCGACGTACAGGCCGAGATGATGCTGTCCGGCATGATCCCGGAGTCGGCGTTGAGGAAGACGTCGTCGATCGCCTTGCCCTCCGGGGTCCGCTCGACGATCTCGATGGCGTCGATGTTGCCGCCCGCAGAACCGATGGCCGAGGCCAGTCGCCCCAGCGAACCGGGCACATCGGGCAGTGCGACCCGCAACAGGTAGGACATGCTCCTGACCCTAGTCTTTCGATGTTTCTCCTCGGTTTCGTTCTCAGCGAACGACCTTGAGGTTGAAGTCCGCGGTTCCGAGTGCTCCCATCAGCCGCACCCACAGCGGCAGGTACATCTCCATGCCACGGGCGTGGTGCAGCCCGTCGAGGTCGATCACGTCACGCCACCCCAGCTCGGACAGCAGGCCGGCCACCTCCACCCGCGCTGCCGCGTCGTCGCCCGCCACGAACATGGTCGTGTCCCCATCGCCGACCGTCCCTGGAGCGACCATCACCGAGGCGGCCACCGTGTTCAGCGACTTGACCACCCGCGCCGCGGGGAAGGCGCGCTGGATCTGCTCGGCCAGGGAGTCGGTGTCCTTGACGCTCAGCGTGGGCGGGAAGCCCCGGGAGAAGTCGAGCGGGTTCGCGACGTCCAGGAGCACCTTGCCGGCGAGATTCCCCGCACCCACCCCTCCCAGCGCCGCCAGGCTGTGCTCGCCGTTGGTGGCGTTCACGACGAGATCGGCGCTCCGGGCGGCCGCGTCGAGCGCGGTCAGCGAGAGATCCAGCCCTGCCCACTCCTCGCGTGCACCCGTCGCGTCCGGGTCACGGGTGCCGACGACGACGGCGTGACCCTTGCCGGCCAGCGCGTGAGCCAGGGTGCGGCCGACGACGCCGGTCCCGATAACTGTGATCCGCATCCTCGGAGACTAATCCCGGAACCGGGCGCACTCTAGGGTGTCGACATGAGCCGCATCCTCGTCACCGGCGCCACTGGCTTCATCGGCCGACGCCTCGTCCCCGCCCTGCTCGAGCACGACCACGAGGTGCTGGCGATGACCCGGCGCCCGGAGAGCTACACCGGCCCGGGCACCGGAGTGGGGGGTGACGTGCACGACGCCGACTCGCTGATGACGGTCCTCGAGAACATCGACATCGCCTACTACCTGGTGCACTCCCTGGACGACAAGGACTTCGAGCGCAAGGACGCCGAGGCGGCACGCGCCTTCAGCAAGGCGGCCGCGGCGAACGGCGTACAGCAGATCGTCTACCTCGGCGGCCTCGGTGCCGACGAGGACCTCTCGGCACACCTGCGCTCGCGCCGTGAGGTCGAGGGCCTGCTCGCGACCGACGGCGTCCCGGTCACCGTGCTGCGTGCCGCCATCGTGGTCGGTCACGGCGGCATCTCCTGGGAGATCACCCGGCAGCTGGTCAAGAACCTCCCGGCCATGGTGGTGCCCAAGTGGGCCGCCACGCTGACCCAGCCGGTCGCGCTCGACGACGTGATCCGCTACCTCGTCGGGGTGGGCGGTCAGCAGGCGGCCTACGACCGGATCTTCGAGATCGGTGGGCCGGACCGGCTCAGCTACATCGAGATGCTCCAGCTGGCCTCCGAGGAGGGGCGGGGCCGGCGGGTCCCGATCATCCAGGTGCCGGTGCTCACCCCAGGGCTCTCCTCTCGCTGGCTGGCGCTGGTCACCGACGTCGACGTCACCACCGGGCGCAACCTGATCGACTCGATGGGCACCGAGGTCGTGGTCAGCGAGCAGTCCATCCGCGAGATCGTGCCGGGCGAGCCGTTGACGTACGCCGAGTCGGTGCGCCGGGCCATGGAGGAACGCGACCGGACCTGAGGCAGCTCAGAGCAGGATCGCCGGCAGCACGTAGAGCATGGTCACCGACCAGACCAGGTGGGTCAGGATCGGGGCGAGAATGCCCCCGCTGGCGCGGCGTTGCAGACCGGTGATCACGCCGAGCACGATGGCCGCGAAGCCGAGCATCACGTTGCCCGTCGCGAGCGTGGCCACGGTGTAGGCGATCGTGGTGACCAGCACCTGGTGCTTGCGGATGGCGGCGTACATCGCTCCGCGGAAGAACAGCTCCTCCGCGACGCCGTTGACCATCGTGACGAGCAGCAGGAGGGTGCCGTTGCCCTGCTGGGCGTGCCGCAGGACGGTCCGGACCTGGTCGGCCAGCCACGGGATCTCCCGGACCACCAGAGAGCCGAGCACGAACACGACAGCGAGAGCGGCACCGAGCAGCAGGGGCTGGAGCACCGGCCGCGGTGCCGCGAGGTCTGGCTCGGCGGGGTGCCCGATGCGGCCGAGGTGCAGCGGACCCGAGGCGAACGCCCCGGCCGCCCACACCGCCGCGAGCACGACGGTCGCGTAGTAGAACAGCTGGCTGCCGGGCTCGATCCGCAGCGAGAAACCGAGGACCACGGCACCGAGCACCACCACGAAGGCACTGACCACCTGCCGCCGCCGGAACTCCCGATCACTTTGGTGGTGATCGCGCGGCGTCATCTCCCACAGGCTGGTGCGGAGATGGAGTCCGAGGCGACGCATGGGCTCGACAGTAGCGGCCAGATGAGCGCGACCGAAGGCGCGGAGGCCCCGAGTGGGAGGGGTCACAACGAAGGCTGCCCCCGGCTGTGTGCGCCCTCGTAGGGTCGGGGCATGACGGCGATCATGTGGTTCCGGCGCGACCTGCGCCTGCGCGACAACCCGGCCCTGCGAGCCGCTGTCGAGCAGGGGCCGGTGCTCGGCCTGTTCTGCCTGGAGCCGGGGCTGTGGCGTTCGGCCGGGCCTGCCCGCCGTGCCTGGCTGGCCGCCTCGCTGCGCGCGCTCGACGAATCGATGGACGGGCGGCTGTGCCTCCGCGTCGGCCGTCCCGCGACGGTGGTCCCTGCCGTGGTGCGTGAGGTCGAGGCCGGCAGCGTGCACGTCAGCAACGACTTCGCCCCGCACGGCCGGTCACGTGACCGCGCGGTCGTCGGGGCACTTCCCGAGGGGGTGGAGGGTGTCGCCACCGGTACGCCGTACGCCGTCGCGCCGGGGGAGATCCGCAACGGCTCCGGTTCGCCGTACAAGGTGTTCACGCCGTTCAGCAAGGCCTGGCGCGCCCACGGCTGGGAGCCCCCGGAGCCGGCGCCCCGCGGAGTGGAGTGGGTGCAGGCCGACGACGACGAGCGCGCCGCCGCGATGCTCGACGAGGCCCTGACCGCGGCGCCGGAGGGGATGCCCACCGCCGGCGAGGACGCCGCCCGACGGCGGTTCAGGTCGTTCCTCGAGCGGGACGTCGACGACTACGCCACCGCGCGCAACGACCCCGGTGCCGACCGCACCTCGCGACTCTCGGCCTACCTGAAGCTCGGCGTCGTGCACCCTCGCCAGCTCCTCGCCGAGACCGGGGAGCGCCGCAGCCAGGGAGCCCGGACCTTCGAGTCCGAGCTGGCCTGGCGCGACTTCTACGCCGACGTGCTGCACCACAACCCTGAGTCGGCGTGGGCGGACCTGCGGCCGGTGCCGGGGCTGACCTACGACGAGCACGAGGACGCGCTCGAGGCGTGGCGGTCGGGCACCACCGGGTTCCCGATCGTCGATGCGGGCATGCGGCAGCTGCTCGCGGAGGGCTGGATGCACAACCGGGTCCGGATGATCACCGCCAGCTTCCTCACCAAGGACCTGCACGTGTGGTGGCCGGTCGGCGCGCGGCACTTCCTCGACCACCTCGTCGACGGCGACCTCGCCTCGAACAACCACGGCTGGCAGTGGGTGGCCGGCACCGGGACCGACGCCTCGCCGTACTTCCGCGTCTTCAACCCGATCACCCAGGGCCTGAAGTTCGACCCCGCAGGTGACTACGTCCGCCGCTGGGTCCCCGAGCTCGCGCATCTCAGCGGCAAGGCGGTGCACGAGCCGTGGGACGCCGAGAACGGCTACGACAAGGGTTATCCCCGGCGGATCATCGACCACGCGGCCGAGCGGCAGGTGGCGCTGGACCGTTACCAGCGCGGCCGAGACTGAAGGTCTCCACCACCTCGTGACGCGGGCGCCCGCGGGGGCCTTCCCCGAGGTGGGAGGCGACCAGCGCGTAGCCCTCGATGTGCCAGCTCGGTCCGGCGTAGCCCTCGAGCAGGCGCACCCACGCGCTGGCCTCGACCGGGCGGCCGATCCGCGCCAGGGTGAGGTGGGGCCGGAACCGCTGGCCGCCGACCTCGGCCCCCGCCTTGGCCAGGGCCGCGCGGGCGCCGGTGGCAGCTCGATGCAGCTCCTCGGCCTCGGTCTCGATGCCGGCGAAGAGCACCTTCGCGCTGGCCGGGTGGGGGAACGCGCCGCCGCCGAGGACGCGCGCCGTCATGGGGGATCGCTTGCGTGCGGCGCGCTCGAGCCGGTCCACCAGGTCGTCGTACGCCCGGTCGGGGACGTTCGCGGAGAAGGCCAGCGTGAGGTGCCACTGCTCCGGTGGCACCCACCGGAACGCCGCCGCCGCCCGTCGCGGCGCCAGGAACTCCTCGAGGTGCTCGAGGACCGGCTCCGGCGGCAGCACCGCGACGAACATCCGCATGCCCCCCAGTGTGCCGAGCGGGCAGTTGCGTCTGCCTGGAGTACGCCGAGCGGGCAGTTGCGTCTGCCTGGAGTACGCCGAACGGGCAGTTGCGCCGGTACGCATCCTGCACAACTGCCCGCTCGCGAGGCTACGGGCGGACGTAACTGCCCGCTCGCGAGGCTACGGGCGGACGTAACTGCCCGCTCGCGATGCTACGGGCGGACGTGACTGCCCGGTCGCGGGCTAGAGGCCGAGGTCGCGGCCGATGAGCTCCTTCATGATCTCGTTGGAGCCGGCCCAGATCTTCGAGACGCGGGCGTCGCGCCAGGCGCGGGCCACGCGGTACTCGTTCATGTAGCCGTAGCCGCCGTAGAGCTGCACGCAGGCGTCGAGGACCTCGTTCTGGATGTCGGCGGCCCACCACTTCACCTTGGCCGCGTCGATCGGGGTGAGCTTGCCCTCGGTGTGGGCCATCACAGCCTGGTCGATGAAGGCCTGGGTGACCTCGATCTTGGTGACCAGCTCGGCGGCGATGAACTTGTTGTACTGGAACGAGCCGATCGCCTGGCCGAAGGCCTTGCGCTCCTTGATGTAGACCAGCGTCTCGTCGAGGATCTGCGCAGCCTGGGCGAGGTTGCCCACGGCGTTGGACAACCGCTCCTGCGGCAGCCAATTCATCATGTGGATGAAGCCCATGTCGAGCTCGCCGATCAGGTTGTTGCCAGGGATCCGGACGTTCTCGAAGAAGAGCTCGGCGGTGTCGGACTCGTCCTGGCCGACCTTGTCGAGCTTGCGGCCGCGGGAGAAGCCCTCCATCCCTGCCTCGACGGCGAACAGCGAGATCCCCTTGGCCCTCTTCTCCGGCGAGGTGCGCGCGGCGACGACGACGAGGTCGGCGGAGTAGCCGTTGGTGATGAACGTCTTGGAGCCGTTGAGGATCCAGTCCTCACCGTCACGCACCGCGGTCGACTTCAGCGCCGCCAGGTCGGATCCACCGGAGGGTTCGGTCATCCCGATCGCGCAGAGGATGTCGCCGCTGACGAAGCCGGGCAGCCAACGCTCGCGCTGCTCCTCGGTGGTCAGCTCCACGAGGTACGGCGCCACGATGTCGGCGTGGATGCCGTGGCAGGAGCCCAGCGCCATCGAGACCCGGCCCAGCTCCTCGCCGAGGACCGCGTTGTAACGGAAGTCACCTGCCTCGGAGCCGCCGTACTGCTCGGGGATCTCCAGCCCGAGCAGACCCTGCTCGCCGAAGGCCTTCCACAGCTCGCGGGGGAACTGCTTGGCCTCGATGTACTTCTCCCAGTTCGGGGTCACTTCACGCTCGAGGAAGCCGCGGACGGAGGCGCGGAAGGCGTCGTGGTCGTCGTCGAAGAGGGTGCGCTTCATGAGGTCCATCGTAGTGACCAGTTGCTACTGGTCGGTAGCGAGAAAACACACATAACCCCGACTGGGCGGGGTACACCGTTTGGGTCGCACCCAGCGGCTCGGTAGTTTGATCGTTACAAAAACCATGCATCACGAGGAGACACTGTGGAGATCTGGCCCGGCAAGGCTTACCCGCTCGGCGCCACGTTCGACGGCACCGGCACCAACTTCGCGCTCTTCAGCGAGGTCGCCGACCGCGTCGAGCTGTGCCTGCTCGAGGTCGGCGCGCGCGGCAAGCTCAAGGAGACCCGGATCGAGCTCACCGAGGTCGACGCCTACGTCTGGCACTGCTACCTGCCCTCGGTGCAGCCGGGCCAGCGCTACGGCTACCGCGTGCACGGCCCCTGGGACCCCGAGGCGGGGCAGCGCTGCAACCCCAACAAGCTGCTGCTCGACCCCTACGCCAAGGCCACTGCCGGCGAGATCGACTGGGACCAGTCCCTGTTCGGCTACAACTTCGGCGACCCGGACTCGCGCAACGACGACGACTCCGTGTCCCACATGACCCACGGCGTCGTGATCAACCCGTTCTTCGACTGGGAGGGCGACCGCGCCCCGTCGATCCCCTACAACGAGTCGATCATCTACGAGGCCCACGTCAAGGGCCTGACCCAGCTGCACCCCGAGGTACCCAAGGAACTGCGCGGGACGTACGCCGGCCTGGGTCACCCGGCGATCACCTCGCACCTGACCCGGCTCGGGGTGACCGCGATCGAGCTGATGCCGGTGCACCAGTTCATCCAGGACAGCACCCTGCTCGATCAGGGCCTGCGCAACTACTGGGGCTACAACACCCTCGCGTTCCTGGCCCCGCACGCCGACTACGCCGCCACCGGCGGTGACTCGGGCACGCTGGGCAACCAGGTGCAGGAGTTCAAGTCGATGGTCAAGGCGATGCACGCCGCCGGCATCGAGGTAATCCTCGACGTGGTCTACAACCACACCGCGGAGGGCAACCACCTCGGTCCGACGCTCAGCTTCAAGGGCATCGACAACCAGGCCTACTACCGTCTGATGGAGGACGAGCCGAAGTACTACATGGACTACACCGGCACCGGGAACTCCCTCAACGTCCGGCACCCACACTCCCTGCAGCTGATCATGGACTCGCTGCGCTACTGGGTGACCGAGATGCACGTCGACGGCTTCCGCTTCGACCTCGCCTCGACGCTGGCGCGCGAGTTCTACGAGGTCGACCGACTCGCCACCTTCTTCGAGCTCGTGCAGCAGGACCCGGTGGTCAGCCAGGTCAAGCTGATCGCCGAGCCCTGGGACGTCGGCCCCGGCGGCTACCAGGTCGGCAACTTCCCGCCGCAGTGGACGGAGTGGAACGGCGCCTACCGCGACATCGTGCGCGACTTCTGGCGCGGCGAGCCCTCGCTGGGTGAGTTCGCCTCGCGGCTCGCCGGCTCCTCGGACCTCTACGAGAACTCCGGACGCCGCCCCTTCGCGAGCATCAACTTCGTCACCGCCCACGACGGCTTCACGCTGCGTGACCTGGTCTCCTACAACGAGAAGCACAACGAGGCCAACGGCGAGGACAACAACGACGGCGAGAGCCACAACCGCTCGTGGAACCACGGCGCCGAAGGGCCGACCGACGACCCCGAGATCCGCTCCCTCAGGGCGCGCGAGCAGCGCAACCTGCTCGCCACGTTGCTGCTCAGCCAGGGCGTGCCGATGCTGCTCCACGGTGACGAGATGGGACGCACCCAGGACGGCAACAACAACACCTACGCCCAGGACTCCGAGATCGCCTGGATGCACTGGGACCAGGCCGACAAGCCGCTGATCGAGTTCACCGCCGCGCTGATGCGGCTGCGACGCGACCACCCGACCTTCCGCCGCAAGGCGTTCTTCACCGGCACCGCGGTGCGCAGCGGGGAGAAGCTGGACGACATCGTCTGGCTGCACCCCGAGGGCCGCGTGATGGAGAACGGCGACTGGGAGGGTGACGGCAAGGCCCTCGGCATGTACCTCAACGGGCACGGCATCGCCGGCATGGACCCCCGGGGCAACCGGATCATCGACGACCACTTCCTGCTCTTCTTCAACGTGGGTGGGGACCTCGAGGTGACCCTGCCTCCCGAGGAGTACTCCGCCACGTGGGACGTCATCGTCGACACCGGCGGCGTCGCCGACGAGTCCCGCATCTACTCGGCCGGCGAGACCTTCAAGGTCCAGCACCGCTCGACCGTGGTACTGCGCGAGCACCGTGAGCCGGTGGTGGAACCGGACCACTCGGTCGCCGCTTCGCTCGCCTCGTACGGCGGGGCGGTCCAGTGACGGATGCCGTGAAGGCAGCGGCCCCACGCAACACCTATCGACTGCAGATCACCGCCGACTTCGACCTCTTCGAGGCCACCCGGCAGCTGTCCTACCTGCACGAGCTCGGTGTCGACTGGGTCTACCTCTCGCCGCTGCTCGAAGCGGAGCCGGGCAGCAGCCACGGCTACGACGTCGTGGACACCAGCCGGGTCGACCCCTCCCGCGGCGGCGCGGAGGGGCTGGCCGCTCTCTCGGCCGAGGCGCGCCGCCTAGGCCTGGGGGTGCTGGTCGACATCGTGCCCAACCACGTCGGCGTCGCGACCCCGCGGGTGAACCCGTGGTGGTGGGACGTCCTGAAGCACGGTCAGGACTCCGCGCACGCGGCCTCCTTCGACGTCGACTGGGAGTACGGCGGCGGCCGGTTGCGGATCCCCGTCCTCGGCGACGACGACCTGCCCGACGACGGTGGCCCGATCGGCCATCTCGAGGTCGTGGACGACGAGCTGCGCTACCACGACCAGCGCTTCCCGATCGCTCCCGGGACGGAGGGCGAGGACGCCACCGAGGTGCACGCCCGCCAGCACTACGAGCTGATCGGCTGGCGTCGCGCCGACGGCGAGCTCAACTACCGCCGCTTCTTCTCGGTGAACACCCTGGCCGGCGTACGCGTCGAGGAACCGGAGGTGTTCGCGGCCACGCACACCGAGATCGGTCGCTGGTTCACCGAGGGGCTCGTCGACGGCCTGCGCGTGGACCACCCCGACGGTCTCCGTGACCCGGCCGGCTACCTCGACGACCTCGCGCGACTGACCGGCGGTGCCTACGTGCTCGTCGAGAAGATCCTCGAGCCGGGCGAGAAGCTGCCCACGTCGTGGGCGACCGCGGGCACCACCGGGTACGACGTGCTCGCGCTGCTCGACCGAGTGCTCACCGACCCCGCCGGGCAGGAGCCACTCGATGCGCTCGAGGCACGGCTGCGCGGCGGCCACGTGGAGTGGGAGGAGCTGGTGCACGACCGCAAGCGCGACGTGGCCGACCACACCCTGCTCGCCGAGACCCGGCGGATCGTGCGGGAGCTGCCGTCGCTCGACGCCGACCGTCGAGGCGGCGCCGTCGACGGGGGGACTGACGTGCAGGACGCCGTGGCGGAGCTGCTCGCCTGCTTCGGGGTCTACCGCTCCTACCTCCCGGTCGGCCGGTCCCACCTCGACGCCGCCCTCGCTGCCGCACGCACCCGTCGTCCCGACCTGGGAACCACCCTGGACCTGCTCGCCCCGGTGCTGGGTGATCCCGAGGCGCCGGCGGCACGGCGGTTCCAGCAGACCAGCGGCATGGTGATGGCCAAGGGTGTGGAGGACTGCGCGTTCTACCGCTACTCGCGGCTGACCTCTCTGAACGAGGTCGGCGCCGACCCCGGTGTGTTCGCGATCAGCCCCGACGACTTCCACGGCGCGATGCTCGAGCGGCAGCGCGAGTGGCCCGAGGCGATGACCACTCTCTCCACGCACGACACCAAGCGCGGCGAGGACGTCCGCGCGCGGATCACCGCTCTCGCCGAGGACCCCGCCACGTGGCAGCACACGCTCGAGGAGCTGCTCGGCCTGGTGCCGCTGCCCGACCCGGGCTTCGGGTCGCTGCTGTGGCAGGCGGTCCTCGGGGTCTGGCCGGTGGACGGAGCTGCCGGGTTGCCGGGAGACCTGCGCGAGCGCCTGCACGGGTACGCCGAGAAGGCGATGCGCGAGGCCGGCGACCGGACCACCTGGACCGATCCCGACACGGCCTACGAGGACGCCGTCCACGCGGCGGTCGACGCCGCGATCGACGACGACCAGGTCCGCGGTGTGCTCAACACCCTGGCCCAGCGGGTCGCCGCTCCCGGGTGGAGCAACGCGCTCGCGGCCAAGCTGGTCGCGATCACGGCCCCCGGCGTGTGCGACGTCTACCAGGGCAGTGAGCTGTGGGAGCAGAGCCTGGTCGACCCCGACAACCGTCGCCCGGTCGACTTCGGCCGGCGGGCGCAGCTGCTCGCCGAGGTGCGCGAGAGCGCGCCCGCCTGGCCGACGGCGCTGGACGACGACGGCCGGGCCAAGCTCTGGGTGACCAGCACGGCACTGCGACTGCGCCGCGACCACCCCGAGCTCTTCACCGGTTACACCCCGCTCACGGCCGACGGTGAGGCAGCCGACCACGTGCTCGGTTTCGCCCGCGGCGGTGCGATCACCGTCGTCACCCGCCTGCCGGTCGGCCTGGCCGGGCGCGGCGGCTGGGGTGAGACCACGCTGGTGCTCCCCGAGGGCAGCTGGAGCAACGCGCTGGGCGCTGGCGACCAGCGCCAGCGCCGGCCGCTTCGGCTCCGGTCGGGTCCGCGTGGCCGACCTGCTCGCCGACCTGCCCGTCGCCCTGCTCGTCAAGGAGGACTGATGCACCGCTCGCAGCGCGGACCCTTCGACGTCTGGGCCCCGGTCCCGCAGCGGGTCCGGCTCAGCGTCGCCGACGACGTGGTCGAGATGACCCGCGACACCGACGGCTGGTGGACCCCCGCCGAGCCGTTCCCCGCGCTCACCGAGGGGCCGGAGTCGGGCGAGGTCGACTACGGCTACCTCCTCGACGAGGACGAGACAGCCCGGCCCGATCCCCGGTCGCGGCGTCAGCCGAACGGCGTACATGCTCGGTCACGGGTGTTCGACGCGGAGGCCTTCATCTGGAGCGACCAGTCCTGGACCGGTCGGCAGCTCGCCGGATCGGTGGTCTACGAGCTGCACGTCGGCACCTTCACTCCCGAGGGCACCCTGGACGCGGCCGTCGAGCGGCTCGACCACCTGGTCGCCCTCGGCGTCGACCTGGTCGAGGTGATGCCGGTGAACGCGTTCAACGGCACCCACAACTGGGGTTATGACGGCGTGCTGTGGTCAGCGGTGCACGAGGGGTACGGCGGGCCGGCGGCCTACCAGCGCTTCGTCGACGCCTGCCACGCAGCCGGTCTCGGCGTGATCCAGGACGTGGTCTACAACCACCTCGGGCCGTCGGGCAACTACCTGCCGCTGTTCGGGCCCTACCTGCACGCCGAGGGATCGAACCCGTGGGGCTCCTCGCTGAACCTCGACGCAGAGGGCTCGGCCGAGGTCCGCCGCTACATCCTCGACAACGCGTTGATGTGGCTGCGCGACTTCCACGTCGACGGGCTCCGCCTGGACGCCGTGCACGCGCTCTCCGACGACTCGCCCGTGCACCTGCTCGAGGAGCTGGGCCTCGAGGTCGCGGCACTCTCCGCCCATCTCCGCCGGCCGCTGAGCCTGATCGCCGAGAGCGACCTCAACGACGCCCGGATGGTCACGCCTCGTGCCGCCGGCGGGACCGGGCTCGATGCGCAGTGGAGCGACGACTTCCACCACGCCGTACACGTGGCGCTGACCGGCGAGACCAGCGGCTACTACGCCGACTTCGAGCCGCTCTCGGCGCTGGCCAAGGTGTGCGAGCGCGGGTTCTTCCACGACGGCACCTGGTCGTCGTTCCGCGACCGCGACCACGGCGTGCCCGTCGACACCGCCACCATGCCGACCTGGCGCCTGGTGGTCTGCACGCAGAACCACGACCAGATCGGCAACCGCGCCTGCGGCGACCGGTTCTCCGACCCGGCACCCGGGCACCTCGACGACGACCAGCTGGTCTGCGCCGCACTGCTCAACCTGTGCGGGCCGTTCACGCCGATGCTCTTCCAGGGCGAGGAGTGGGCGGCCTCCACGCCGTTCCAGTTCTTCACCTCCCACCCCGAGCCCGAGCTGGGCAGGGCGACCGCCGAGGGCCGGGTCCGCGAGTTCGCGGCGATGGGCTGGGACCCCGACGTGGTGCCCGACCCGCAGGAGCTCGCGACCTTCGAGCGCTCGCGCCTGGACTGGTCGGAGCTCGAGAGCGGTCGGCACGCCACCGTGCTCGCGGCCTACCAGCGCCTCGGTGAGCTGCGGCGTACCCTGCCGTCGCTGACCGACCCGGAGTTCGGCTCGGTCTCGTGCACGGTCGATGAGTCCGCACGGGTCTTCACGATGCGTCGTGGCGAGG
This sequence comes from uncultured Actinomycetota bacterium, assembly GCA_963782215.1. Classification (GTDB taxonomy): domain Bacteria; phylum Actinomycetota; class Actinomycetes; order Propionibacteriales; family Nocardioidaceae; genus Marmoricola. The sequence goes on from CAWAJE010000008.1 coordinate 238,493, forward strand.
TGCTGCTCGCCGTGAACTTCGGCGACTCCGCGGCCGAGGTCGCGGTGGACGACGACCTGGAGCTGGTCTTCCGTACGCCGAGCCGGCCCAGCCTGACCGGGGGCCTGCTGCAGCTGCCGCCGCACGCCGGCGCCCTGCTCGCCTGACCCCCCTCCCCCCGCCGAGACGTCGCAAACGAACGTCCGGAACCCGCCGAGACGTCGCAAACGAACGCCCGGAACCCGCCGAGACGTCGCAAACGAACGCCCGGGACCTGGCGTCTCAGCGTCGCGGATTACCGGTCCGGTGGCGGCTTGTGGCACCGTCGGGACCCGGATTCGGCCCAGCGCATCCACGAAAATCTTTTACGAGAGGGTTCGACTCAGATATCGAGGAAAGGCTGAGGCAGTCTGCCTCGGGGGGTACCGTAATGGACATATAGGTCCTAAAGCCACAAACCCCCCAAGGAGAAGCGTTTTGCCACGCTCCGTCCCCACATTTCCCGCCCGCCTGCGTCTCGCCGCCACCGCGGCCCTTTCGGGTCTGGCACTCTCCGCGCTGATCTCCGGCGGCTCCGCCCCGGCAGCTGCCGAGCCCCAGCTCACTCCGGTGGCCGCCGCCTCCGCTCGCAGCAGCGAGTTCCGCCTGGTCGGCACCGAGCACTTCAAGCGGTTGAACCGCAACCGTTGGCACACCTACAACGGCCGGCCCGGGTGCTGCCCCGACACCTGGTGGGACCCGAGCCGGGTCAAGGTGCGCAAGGGGGCGCTCCGCGTCTGGAACGGGCGCAACTCCCGTGGCGAGATGATCAGCGGCGGCGTCTCCGCGCAGACCGGCCCCTTCGTGCGGACCTACGGCCGCTTCCAGGCACGGGTCGCGATCAGTGGTGGCGCCGGCAGCTCCGGGGCCGCACTGCTGTGGCCGACGTACGGCTGGCCGCCCGAGATCGACTACTACGAGTTCGACTACCGGGACGCTGCCCGCCGCAGGCTGATGCTGACCCACCACTACGACGCCGGCAGCCGCATGTCGCAGACCTTCATCCGGGGCAACTTCAAGCGCTACCACACCGTCACGGTGGAGTGGACTCCGTCGCGGCTCGACTACTTCCTCGACGGCAAGCTGGTCAAGCGCGAGCGTGACGCGTCCAAGATCCCCGACCAGCCGATGTTCCCGGCCTTCCAGATGCAGGTGCACCGCAACTCCTCGGGCCAGATGCCGACCAAGGGCTCGCGAATGTCGGTGGCCAGCTTGAAGGTCTGGGCCTGGCAGGGCTGAGCCTGGGGCGGGTCCGCAGGAGGTGTCCCCGGCTCCCCCTCTGAGTGCGATCCTTGAGATCCCATCCACCGGCTCGAGCCAGGGTCCCGGGGGTGGCTCTCGAGGGGATGACCCATGCGGGCGCAATGGTTCAGAGGTGGCTCCGGCGCGCTGGTGCTGATGCTCGCCCTCCTCGCCTGCGGTGACCCGGGGCAGCAGGCTGGCGGATCGCCGACCGGCGACGCAGCAGCCAGCAGTACGACGACCTCCGTGCCGCCGACCTCGCCGCAGCCGTCCCGGGCAACCACACCCGCGACGCCGCGGCTCAGCGGCCGCCCAATGCCCGGGATCGTGCCGCCCACCTGGCTGGGCACCCGCGTCCTCCCGCGCCGGGCCGACGGCTTCGGCGAGATCCGGCGCACGCCGTTCGAGCTCGAGCAGCGGCGCTTCACCCTGCCCGACCGGCTCGGGCAGCTCCCCGGCACCGGGTTCGCCTCGCGCGTGACCACCCCCGCTCCCGCCGCGGTGATCGCCCGCTCCACCTGGGTGCCCGGCTGCCCCGTGCGGGCCGAGGACCTGTCGTGGATCCGGTTGAGCTTCTGGGGATTCGACCAACGGCGCCACACCGGTGAGCTCCTGGTGAACCGCGGTGTCGCTGACCAGATGGTCTCAGTCTTCGAGCGGCTCTACGCCGCGCGGTTCCCGATCGAGGAGATGCGGATCACCACCCGTCCCGAGCAGGACGCCCCGCCGACCGGCGACGGCAACGACACCGGCTCCTACGCCTGTCGGGCCGCCGTCGACACGACGACGTACTCCCAGCACGCGTACGGGCTGGCCGTTGATGTCAACCCGTTCCAGAACCCCTACCGCAAGGGGGACGTGGTGCTGCCGGAGCTGGCGTCCTCCTACCTCGACCGGGGCTGGGTCCGTCCGGGGATGATCCTGCCCGACGGGCCGGTCGTGCGGGCGTTCGCGGACATCGGCTGGACCTGGGGCGGCACCTGGAACTCGCTGAAGGACCTGCAGCACTTCAGCGCCAACGGTCGCTGACGAACCGTCGCGCTCAGCCGGTTTGACCCTCCGCCCGGCTCTCCTCCACCCGGTGCGGCACGCGCAGCAGGCGGATCGAGGTGACCAGCACCAGGCCGCCGACCAGGTTGCCGAAGGACGACCAGCCGAGCGCTCCCAGCCAGTCGAGGTAGGTGTAGTCCGCCTTGCCGGTCAGCAACCCGGCGAACATCAGGATCGAGTCCAGGATCGAGTGGAACAGCTCGGCGCCGATCAGCACGAACGACATGAAGATCGCCGGCACCAGCTTGACCCCCAGGCTCTCGGTCGCGTGCTGCATCCGGGTGAGCAGGGTGATCACCGCGCCGGCCAGGACCGCGAGGAAGAAGGAGCGCCACGAGACGCCGAGCTCGGCGTAGTGGGTGCCCGCGGTCACGGCCACCTCGTGCACGGACGGCAGCGCGACCACGATCATCGCGGCCATCGCGAACCCACCGAGCAGGTTCGCCACCAGCGTGACTCCCCAGAGCCGCAGCAGCTGCCCGATCGTGCCGACCTTCGCCACCACGGAGATCACGGGCACCAGGAAGTTCTCCGTGAACAGCTCGCTGTTGGCCAGGAGCAGCGCCACGAAGCCGACGGTGAAGGCCAGCGCCGCCAACAGCTGATTGTCGGTCTCGGCCTTGACCACGAGGAACATCAGTACGCCGACCCCGACGTCGATCCCGCCGAGGAAACCGGTGGCGAGCAACGGGAGCAGCGGACGGTCGAGGCGCTCGTGACCCTCCTCGACGAGGCGGTCGTAGGTCTCCTCAATCTCGTCCTCGTCGCGGGAGCCGCTCGGGGCGGTGACGTCTTCGGAACCGCCGGAGGGCTCACTCACGAGCAGGTCCGCGGGGAGATGGGTGCACGCACGGAGGACACGCTAGCGGCGGCACCCTAGCGAGCCCGTGTAATCGTCCGTTTGCGACGTCTCGGCGGGGTAGGAGCGTTCGTTTGCGACGTCTCGGCGGGGTAGGGGCGTTCGTTTGCGACGTCTCGGCGGGTTAGGGGTGGGGGAAGCGGGTGGTCTGCTCGAGGGCGTTCAGGTCGAGGTGGTTGCGCATGTACTGCTGGGACCCGTCGTTGGGCGGGGTGTACTCCCAGGGCGTCACCGACCCGGTGCGCAGGGCGTTCCCGACCAGCCGACGGCGCGCCTGGTCCTGGACCACGTCGGCGTGCACCGCGTCGAGGTCCCAGCGGCGCTCGACCTCCAGACGCAGCTCCTTGACCCGGGCCGACCAGTCCGGGTCGGCGGCCAGGTTCACCCGCTCGTGGGGATCGGCGACCAGGTCGTAGAGCTGGTCGGGGTCGACCGGGGAGTGCACGAACTTCCACTCTCCGCGTCGGATCATCACGATCGGGGCGATGGCGCCCTCGCCCATGTACTCCCCGATCACCTCGCGTTCCACCGGCTCCCCGACGACCCCGTCACACAGGTCGAGCAGGGAACGCCCGGCGAGGGGGTCCACGCTCTGCGGCGCGTCGCCGATCAGCTCGGTCAGGGTCGGCAGGATGTCGACCAGCGAGACCGGCTCGGCCACCCGCTTGGGCGCGAACCGCTTCGGGTGGTGCACGATCATCGGCACCCGGGAGGAGCCTTCGAAGAAGTTCATCTTGTACCAGAGCCCGCGCTCGCCGAGCATGTCTCCGTGGTCGGCGAGGACCACCACGACCGTGTCGTCGGCAACCTCCAACGCGGACAGCGTCGCCATCAGCCGGCCGGTCCACTCGTCGACGTAGGAGATGTTGCCGTAGTAGGCGCGCCGCGCCCGGCGTACGTCGGCATCGGTGATCTCCACCTCGTCCATCGCGCTGACCTTGCGCAACCGGGCGGTGTGCGGGTCGAGGGGGACCTCACCGGCCCCGATCACGGGCAGCGGGATCGACGCCTCGTCGTAGAGGTCCCAGTAGCGCGACCGGGTGACGTAGGGGTCGTGCGGGTGGGTGAAGGAGACCACCAGCATCCACGGCCGGCCGTCGGGGTCGCGCGCGAGGTCGTGCAGCGCGCGCACCCCCTGGTGGCCGACCTCGTCGTCGAAGGAGAGCTGGTTGGTGACCTCGGCGACACCGGCCTGGGTCACGGAGTCCATGTTGTGGAACCACCAGTCGATCCGCTCGTCGGGCTGCAGCCAGTTGGGGGTCCAGCCGAAGTCCGCGGGGTAGATGTCGGTGGTCCGGCGCTCCTCGAAGCCGTGCAGCTGGTCGGGGCCGACGAAGTGCATCTTGCCGTCGAGCACGGTGCGGTAGCCGGCCGAGCGGGCGTGGTGCGCGAAGGTCGGGATCGTGCTGGCGAGGTAGGCCGCGTTGTCGTAGCCGCGCGTGGCCGAGGGCAGCTGGCCGGTCATCATGCAGTAGCGCGCCGGGGTGCACAGCGGGCTGTTGGAGTACGCCGCGTCGAAGACCACGCCCTCTCGGGCGAGCCGGTCGATCGTCGGCGCCTTGACCACCGGGTTGCCGTAGCAGCCGAGCGCGCTCGGGGTCAGCTGGTCGAACATCACGACCAGGACGTTCGGACGATCCGGATCAGAAGCTTCACTCATGTTCGGAGTGTGTCACCGCGATGCCGGTTCAGCGAGGGTCAGGCCTGCAGACGTGTGGCCAGGCCGGAGGCGCGCTGCACCTTGCGGGCCACCGCGGCCCGGATCGACTCCTCGGTGCCGAGCACGGTGACG